>JAHIUA010000013.1 GCA_018817385.1 Pseudomonadota bacterium | reverse complement strand
TTCAGACCTCCTGATCTCGAGAGTTTAATCGGTCGCGCTGTATTTCGCGTAACATGCTGAAATGGCAATTATTTGCAGGATTTATTGCGAATAATCCTCAGAGCAGTTGCCGACGGTGCAGGATTCAGATAAGATACCATTTCCTCCGGTAAAGCACATGAAATCTATTTTGTCGAGCTATCACCATGCCACAATTACAGCTACCGATGTTCCCGAAAGGAGTAACCTTGATTAATGCAAATCTTGGATTTGTAACCCAGGACAACACTGTCACATACATTTACGGGAGCCTGCCGATTTTCTCCCATGCCGCTGATGACCTTAAAACGTTTCGTATGTTTACCAGCCAGTTGTATATCAATGGTAGCGCCAGACAGGCTGAAATTTGCCGAGCATTTGGAGTTAGCAGGATCAGTGTCAAACGGAGCGTCAAGTTATATCGGGAAAAAGGCATGGCCGGTTTTTATGCTGAACCGAAACACCGGGGAGTCGCAGTATTAACAGCTCCAGTTCTTGACAAAATCCAAAAATTGCTTGATGCGGAACAATCAATTCCTGCCATTGCCGATGAGTTGGGATTAAAGGCAGACACTCTTCGCAAAGCCGTGCAAGCAGGAAAGCTACATAAGTCTCAAAAAAAAATTACTCCCCGCTGAATCAGTATATTGAGGGAACCTGTAAAAGTGACAGAAGCAAAGAGGATGCTGCAGCTCCCATAGGGATGGGGGCAACCAATACAGAAGAAAGACTCCTTGCCAGTATCTTTCGGAACGGTCCGGTTGCTCCTCTTTTTTGTCACTGCAAGGATGTTCCAAACGGTGGGGTACTGCTAGGGCTGCCAGGCCTGCTATGCATGGGACTGTTGCGTCACACGGGTAAATATTTTCAGCTTCCCCAGGGATACTATGGTCTTGAGGGCATTTTCCTGCTCCTCGCCTTTATGGCGCTTGCCCGGTTCAAGACGATCGAATCGTTGCGATACTGTTCCCCAGGAGAATGGGGAAAATTACTCGGCCTTGATCGAGTCCCCGAGGCAAGAACCTTACGTCGGAAAGTACGACTTTTAACACAGGATGACCAGGCTCCTCAATGGGGATGTGAGCTGAGTCGTGACTGGATGGGAATGTTCCCGGAAAGTACCGGCACACTCTATATTGATGGTCATGTTCGTGTATATAATGGCAGTCAGACTGAATTGCCCCGTCATCATGTTGCCCGTCAAAGACTCTGTCTGCGGGCCACCACGGACTATTGGGTGAATGCTATGGACGGACAGCCGTTTTTCATGGTCAACAAACCAGTTGATCCGGGCCTGCTCATTGTACTGGAAAAAGAAATCGTTCCCCGCTTGGAGCAGGAGGTCCCCTTTCAACCCAACCTGTTTGATTTAAAAAAAGAGCGGCATGTTCCCCGCTTCACCCTGGTCTTTGACCGAGAGGGATACAGCCCTGGTTTTATGTCACAGTGCAGGATGTGGGAAAAGCGGATCGCCTGCCAGACCTATCTTAAATATCCAGACGAGGATTGGTCGGAATCGGAATTTCACGAACAGAAGGTATCGCTTGTTTCCGGCCATGTGGTGGACATGAACCTTGCAGAGCGAGGTACATTTTTAGGCAACAAAATATGGGTTCGAGAAATTCGCAAGCTGAATAAGGGGGGGCATCAGACAGCAATTATCTCCACTGACTACCCAAGGGAGCTGACCACCGCTGCCGCAGCCATGTTCGCCAGATGGTCTCAAGAAAATTTCTTTAAATATATGCGTGAGAACTATAGCCTTGACCGTCTTGTTGACTACTCGATCGAGGACATTCCTGACACCACCACGGTCGTTTGTCCCTTATACAGAGCAGCTGACAGCGATGTAAAAAAACAGGCTGCCCTGCTTGCAAGAAAACGATGCGAATGCAACAGCGTTGTCCTTTGTGATGACATCGAACCGGCCAAGGTTGCAGCATATGAGGACAAAAAACAGTCTCTGCTGGAGGAAATCAAAGAGATGGAGCAGGTACCCGTACTGGACGATCTGAAGGCTTGTCGCCGCGACAGCCCAAAGCATGTCATGCTCTCGGAGCTGCCGCCGGAGGATCAGTTTCAAAAACTTGGCATGAAAAGCAAATATTTCATTGATACGATTAAGCTCATTGCTTATCAGACCGAGACGGCTATGGTGAATATCGTCCGCAAAACAATGCAGCATCAGAATGAGGCCCGGCGTTTACTCCGCAGCCTATATGAGACTTCAGCGGATATCTTGCCTGATTATGAACACAACAAGCTTACTGTTCGGTTGCATCAGCCGGCAAATCGCTGCAACGCTGTCACCGTCGACAATTTGTGCAGGGAATTAAATACGACAGCCACGAAATTTCCCGGAACAAATTTACGCCTGGTCTATGAAATGGTATCGTAACAATATTTCCCAAAATCCGGAGGTCTGATATAACAATGCGGTATCGTAGCAAAATCTCCCGAGATCAGGATGTCTGATATCCTCACCATTACAGTGAGACCTTTGCTTTTTCATAACCTCTCGATCAAGACCTCCAACAGCTTGCCTTACGGTTAGCCTGCTCAGTATTCCGAGCGAAGGACTTGGGGAAGTGCCACGTTCCTCGTTTTTACCTTAACGGACAACTCAGGCGGAACTTGGACGCCGGTAAGAAATTGGGTTCCGTGCAGGGACATTAGTAACCTGCAACCTCTCTAACATGCGCGAACTCTGTGAAACAAGAGGGGGCAAGTTCGCTTTTGGCTAATGCTTACCCTCAAAGGTCAAAAGTAAACCCCTTGATATGTTGAATTAAAAACAATGGATAGTTATACCCACGATAAAAATATTGCTTCGCCGCCGATCGGCAGAAATCAGCTGACCCAAGCTATATTACCAACCAAGGTAATAAGTAGCCGTAAACCTGGATAAGCAGCAAATATTATATGGAAAACAGAGCTGCTTGGCGTCAGCTGGATACGATTATTCGACGAATCCGTTATTGTTGTTATGTTGTCAACTTCCTGCTGTCCAGCCGCCATCAACAAATAAGGTCTGACCTGTAACGAAATCTGAAGCCTCACTGGAAAGATATATTACAGCACCTAGCAAATCCTCAGGTGTGGCAAGTCTCCCCAGTGGGATACGACTAAGCACTTTCTCTAATATTGGACCTTGCAATGTTGCCTCACGACTGGGGGTGTTTACCGCAGTTGGAGCAAGGGCATTTACTCTTATTCCATGAGGCGCCCATTCCAATGCGAGAGCTTCAGTAAGGTGATCAATTCCAGCTTTAATCCCTGCGTAAACAGATCGGCCAGGCATTATGGTTTTACTAAACGTAGAACTGAGATTAATGATTTTTCCATAACCCTGCTCACGCATGATTGAACCGACAGCCTGGCAACAAAAAAACAAGCCCTTAAAACCTGTATCAATCATTGAATCCCAATCATTTTCGGAAACGTCCCATGCTGGTTTTGTGACAGCATAGCCTGCATTGTTGATTAGAATGTCAACTTTGCTTTTTTTTGTTTTTAAAAATGCTTTTAATCCTTCAATTTCAGAGACGTTTTGAATATCAAGGGCAAATATTTCTGCTTTGCGACCTGTTTTTTCTACTTTTTCTTTTACTTCCAGTAATTTTTCTTCACGGCGGCTACAAAGAATGATATCGACACCAGCTTCTGCTAGACAAATTGCTATATCACGACCGATCCCTTCACTTGCACCTGTGATAACGGCAACCTTGTTGGTGAGGTCAAATTTTTTATAATGACCGTGCATCTTGCTTCTCCATTATTTTCTATGCCCAACCGTTCAAGCTAACTTACGCCACCAAGAGGTTTGCAGCGAGTAGCGCCGCAGACGTTCTCGGCGTCAAGTTAAGCGCCTGGTTCGGCATTTTGATTTCAGGATTGATTCATGCTCTTTGGGAAATAATTTTGTGTTTTCAGACAAAATTTTACCAACATCAACATGACTGGCACTTCAATGAGCACCCCTACAACCGTTGCTAAAGCTGCACCAGATGAGAGACCAAACAACATTGTTGAAGTGGCTATTGCAACTTCAAAATGATTTGATGCCCCGATCATTGCAGCTGGCGCAGCATCTTGGTATGGGAGTTTCAATATCTTTGCGGCACCATAACCAAGTCCGAAAATAAGAATCGTTTGGATAAAAAGCGGTATAGCAATCCAGACAATTGTAAATGGATTGTGCAGAATAACGTCCCCCTTAAAACTGAACAGGAGTACAAGGGTTGTAAGCAGAGCGATAATGGTCAGTGGTGTGAGAACATGTAAAAACTTTCCCTGAAACCACGTTATACCCTTTGTCTTGATAATCCAGATTCTTGAAATGTATCCAGCTACAAGTGGTAATGCTACATAAATAGAGATAGAGAGCGCCAAGGCCTGCCAAGGAACAGGAAGCCTACCAACCCCAAGCAAAAAACCTCCCAAAATACCATACAGTACAAGCATAGTGAGAGAATTGATGGCAACCATAACCAATGTCAATCCATCGTTCCCTCTAGCCAGATATCCCCAGACCAAAACCATTGCCGTACAAGGTGCAATTCCCAGAAGAATGCAGCCAGCCAGGTAACTACGCCATAACGGTATTTGCAACATTTTGACCCCTTCAGATAAAACTACTGTTCCTGCCCCATATTGAGTGCCTACCGTTAAGTCCATTCCAAAGGGCATTTTTACCAAATCAATGGCCTCTGGCCCGATAAATCTATTTAATAAAAATCCGAGAAACAAAAGAGCAATACCGTACATCGTAAATGGCTTGACAGCCCAATTAATAAACAGGGTTAAAAAAACAGGTTTACCGCTTTTCCCTGCCTTAATAACCGCCCCAAAATCAATTTTTACCATGATTGGATACATCATGAAGAATAGGCAAATAGCGATTGGGATGGAAACTACAGGCGCTCCATTGACGGAGATAGACATACTGTCGAGTGTTTTTGCTAAATTAGGCGCTATCTTACCCAAGAGGATACCACCAACGATGCATATACCAACCCACAATGTAAGGTATCGCTCAAACAGACTACTCATTTGCCGATTTTCAGTCGATTCAATTGGTTGTGTCATTTGTATTGCCTTTTAGTGATGATATCTGCCGAACGCTGCGCATCAGCGGCCAAATGCGAAGCGTCAGCGTAACATTTGATCCGACCGCATGCACTCGTTAGCATCGGTAAAGAGCAATTGTTCCCAAAATATATTTATTGTTTAGAGCCTGGCTCCCGCTCTAATCGTTCAATTTACACAAGGGTAGGAGTGTGAAAGTGCTTCGGTTACGATTTGCGCTGCCGGCTGGGCAAGGTTAGCGCCCCGGCGTCCGGCATATTGAATAAAAGCTTTCGCAAGATTTCGAGATGATACATCTTTGGGTACACAGATCTTCAGATCTACAGGCTGCCCGGGTGAATGCAAGGGAAGACGGATAGTTTCTTCAACGCCACTAATGAAGCCCCAACAATATCCTTGTCGCATTCTGCCAAGATCAGTCAGTGAACTCGATGCACAATATGTCATCAAATCATGGGCTGTTAGCTGTTGAGGGAAAATGGGTTGAGTGGTATCCGTATCATCTTTTCCCATAGCATTTCCCCAAGCCAGAAAGAACAAAATACCAATAAAAATTATCTTCATACATACCTCGTTAATTTCTTTGTTGCGATGCTAACGTGGAGTTCAGCGAGAGCCGGACTGTTTCGGCTCTCGCTGGAACGTTTTGTTAGCATCTTTATAGTTTTTCATTTAGAGCTTTATTATAGCTTAGGTCAACAACAAAACCTAGGCTTTCTGCTGTATTCAAGTAGTCCTTAGCCTTGGAATAGTTCTCTTTGTAAAATGCAGTTCGTTGAGCAGTTTTCCACAAAAAGGACAAAATGAAATTACGATAATATTGCTAAACAATATTTCTCCTATTATGTCAGCCTCATCATCCATCAAATCTTTTTCTGTGGCTTCTCTGTACAAATGGAGCCACCATTGTTTTATTCCAGCATTATCTTGAAAATCAGCATAGACAATTTCTATATCTTTTTCAGGTAATTGCTTACAGTTATGATACTTATATCCAATAGTTTGGTTCATTTTTTTGTTGGAGTTGCGGTTTTTAATCCTTGGTGAATTCTCCTTCAACGCTAATCAGAATTGACCCACCTGTGCTAACCTAAATTGACCCACCTCTTTTTTTCCTTCCTCCTCTTTATTGTCATTCTAATTTCACCAATGCGATAGATTTTCTGTAAGAAACTATTCTTTAGGAAACTTTTTTTAAATATTCTGTCATCGTTCTTCACTTTTCAATAAGGAGCAAGCAACGATGAGACGGAAAAGTAGAAAACGACCATGCCGTATCTGTCGCAAATGGTTTTGTCCAGATCCTCGTGTTGGTGATCGCCAGAAGACATGTGGCCACAAAGATTGCCAAGCTGAATGGCACGCTAAAAAATGTGCTGAGTGGAACCATCAGGATCCAGTGTATTTCCGTGAAATATATTTGGCCAAGAAACTGGCTGCAGTGAGCGCAACCACCGAACCTGACAAGCAACCGTTACCATCCAAGAGCAGAGTAACTGCTTTTTCTGCTATATCATCCGTAAAATCCAGCAAACTACCCCGCAATCTCATTCAAGAAGTGATTGGCACTCAATCACTTGTAATCATTGAGTATGTAGCACTACTACTCTGCAACTCATTTCAAGAGGCGTTGCGAAGACAACTACTCGGAATAAATAAAGAATCAAAACGACTACCCATCGAGGGTATTTCAAGAGGAGTTGGCTCACGACACGGTCCATAGAGTATCTTTCCAGCATGGATACGAAGAAAAATATTATAGAAATTGACTTCCATCTTTTGGACCTACGCTACAGCCATACTCGAATCCAAAATGCTAACCTATTGGCCAGGATGCAGAATTCGATAAGCAGGTACGGTCAAATAGTTCCGGCTCTTGCAGTTGCTGAAAGAAATACGTTTATCCTGATTGATGGATATCTACGGCATCGTGCAATGAAGGCCTGTGGCCATGACTGTATCAAGCTCCAAGTAGTCGAAGAAAATGAAGCCGGGGCATTGTTCACCGTTCTGGCAAAGAACAATGACCGCCAATGGGAAGTAATTGAGCAAGCTTCTTTAATCCAGGAACTTCACAGTCGTTTCACCTATTCATTTGCAGAGATAGGCAACCGATTGGGTAGAAATAAAAGTTGGGTAAAACGACGTCTTGATCTGGTGGCTTCATTACCAAATGAAATCCAACAAGCAGTTTTATGACGGGGAAGGTATCCAGCTGGTCAGCAAGTCGTGTACTGGTGCCGTTGTCGCGCGTCAACGAACAGGATTGCATCAACCTGACAAAGAAGATTATTGCAGATCCCCTGTCCACTAGAGAACTCGTCTGTCTTTACAAACATTACAAGAAATCCAATAGAACTATCCGTGACCGTATCATCGCGGACCCTCCATTATTTGCAAAAACAGTGAAACAACAAGAAGAGCAAAAACGCGGCAAATAGATAAACGAGGGTCCGGAAGGGAAGTGGTTTAAGGACATAAGTATTGTCTGTCATATTCTGAAACGTCTCAAAAATACCTCAAGCTCAATATTTTACCCGACACTGGACACTCACCATAGGCGCAGGTGTCAGATATGGCTTACCCAGGCGGAAAAAACAATTCTTGAACTCAAAAAAGAAGCAGAGAGGAAAGGCCATGATACCCCCGGCATACCGACAGATCATCCTGGAGATGGCGAACAAAGATGTGAGCATACGTGAGATCGGCCGTATCTTAAAGATATCGAGAAATACAGTCAGAAATGTCATCAAAAAAGGTGAAGAACCTGCACCGGCCAAAGAATCAAAATACCTGCAACATCTGCCGCTCATAAAAGAGTTATTCCGTGAATGCCGGGGAAATGCTGTTCGAATCCAGGAAGAATTGCTCTCCCGGCATGGTGTTACAATTCCTTACCAGTCCCTGACCTGGATCATCTTATGTAAAGTGAAATATTATGTAAAGTTGAATGCTGAATTCCTCTAAATTCGGACTTTTCAGGTAATCCAACTTCACATAATAAAATTAGATTATCGTTTTTAGCCACTCGCACAAGTCCTCTTTTTCCTTCACCGAAAATTTCTCTTTTGGAAGCACTTTAGGACTTGCTTCTTCAATCGCTTTTCTTTTGATTTCCGGGTTTGACCTTGCGTAAATTTCAGTTGTCGTGACAGATGAATGGCCTAAAAAATCACGTATATAAATCAAATTGACCCCACTTTGTAGTAAATGCATGGCTTTGCTGTGCCTGAGTACATGTGCTGACATTTTTGCAGGGAATAATCCCTGATTGACAGCCTTTGCCTGATCTACATATTTGTTTAGTATGTAGGATAAGCCAGCTCTTGTCAGTTTTTTGTTCCTTTTGTTAAAAAACAATGGGTTCATTGCTTTTGCTCCATGAAACAATCCATAATCAATCATGTATTGTTTTATGATACTCATTGGTTGCGGCATTAAGGGGATGATCCTTGTTTTGTCCCCTTTACCTGTCAAGCGAATTGTTGACGGTGCCTTTGCTCGTATATCAGCAACTTGCAGGTCTGCTATTTCTTGAATTCTGGCACCAGTATCATACATCAATGCAATAATTGACAGATCTCTGCGCCCGGCATGAAGGTGTATGTTCGGCATGGAAAGAAGGGCTTTGATACCATCGATCGAGAGATAATTAATTTCAGTAACCGGTTTTTTTTTGATTTCAATTCCAAAATTGAACTGCACAATTCCATATACTCCGGTGCCTCCAATTGGACATACCTGAAAAAACCATGAAGTGCAGCTAATCGTAGGTTACGGCTGGATATAGAATACTTTTTTTGACATTCCAACCATGACAGAAAATCTTCGATTATATTCCTGTTTATAAAATCAAAATCTATTTTTTCTGGTTTTGTTTGCAGCACCTCTTTGTAATATCTTAAGAAAATAATGAATGTATCTCGGTATGATTTAATCGTGTTGCTGCTGTACCCTGTCCTTGTAGGCATATATTTTAAAAAGTAGGCGGATAAAAGCGTTGCAAAACCATTGTTATTCATGGCGCACCACCTCAGGGAAAACACCCGTGTAAAATGGGACCATGGTGTCAATGACGTTACCATATGCTTCTTCTGTCAATCTCAAATATTTCTCTGTGCTTTCAATCCCACGGTGTCCCAGGTATGTGCTTAATATGGGAAGTGTGCAATAGACATCTTGTCCGTCATTAATCATTTTTTCAAGAGCATGCACAGCATAGGTATGCCGAATGTCGTGGACTCGTGGGCCTACTGCTCCTTCTGGGAATATGCCTGCAATCCTCATGAATTGTTTGAACTTTACATAAACAGGTGTTCTGTGGTATTTGCCGGCATCCCTGGATGGATAAAAATAACCTTCACTGACCATATCAAAACTCATATTTTCAGCAAACTGCTTGCAATAATCAGTCAATGACCGTGACATTGGGACGAGTCGACTCGTGCCGTTCTTTGCTTTGGTAATTGTCAGAATTCCATTCGACAAATCGACTTCTGTTTTTTTTAACGATAATGCTTCGTTAATTCTCAAACCACATCCATACAACATGCGGAAAAGCATCGGATAAATCAAATGATAATGCTTACTTTGCGGTATATATGTGAAGTGGTCAACGACAGTTGTTATACGTTCTATTTCATCATGTGTAAAAATGTAAGGCGTGAAGGTCTTCGCTATGGGCCTTAATTCATAGGGGTATACATAAAAATCGAAACCTGTTCGGTTCATAAATAAGGCAAATTGCCGAATGATGGACATCCGCAAACGCTGTGTTTTCTCAGACTCCCCGCTACGGTAAGAAACAAAATCTTCGACCATTTTTTTTGTCAATACGGGAGAGCAAAGATTATATTGTTTAAAATAATCATCCATATATCTCAACAAATACAAAGAAGATTCGCCGAAGTTGAACCCAAGTTCTTTTTTATAATTCACATAGTTGAAACAGTAATCTTTGAATGGGCCTGTAAATACAAAGTGCTTTTCTTTATTTTTCATCCGACACCTCCAATGCAACCGTACGGAGTTGCTGAATGTCGATTCGAAGATAAAGCTTTGTGGTTCCTGTATTTAGATGTCCCAAAATTCCGGTTATCACTGGATAGGGTGTATGGTTTTGTAAAAGGGGTGTATGGTTTTGTAAAAGATTACTTGCGGTACTATGTCTCATTGAATGCAGGCCATGCTTTCTGCCATGCAATTCAATTCCAGCCTGTGCCATATATTTATTAATAACATGGTAAAATGTATGGGATTCTACGAATGGTTGAAACGGTGCCCTATGCCTTACAAAAATATGTGGATCATCCTCTTCAGGTCGGCTGTTCTTCATGTAGTCTGCCACGGCATACTTTAATTCTTCTGTCACTGGTAGCTGAAGGGAGTTCTTCGTTTTTTGTTGGACGAATTCAACCGTGTTTCGGCTCCATTTTATATGCTCAAACTTCAGTTGACGAATATCGCCGGCACGCATACCAAATTGGACTGCTAAAAGTAAAATAAGATAATCTCTTCGCCCAATTTTAGTATTCCTATCAACCTGGCAAAGGATCGCACGGACTTCATCTGTTGAGTAGTATGATGGTAGATTTTCGAATTTATAACTAAAGATGACCGGAAACAAATCATTCAAAGGTTCTGTCAGATATCCTTCTGAATACAGAAATAACAAGAAATTTCTTAAAGAAAATTAAATCCCTGATCTAGTATTGTTCCTGTATTTTTCTAACGTGGGGAGATAAGACAAAACTTCGTGTGATGTAAGGCTTGTGATATCAGTGATTCCTTGCTTATCAAGGAAGTTTAGGAAGCGGACCAGAATATTTCTCTTCCCGCAAATTGTTCGCGTGGATAGTTTTTTTTTCTTGTTGTTGTTTCTCGTAGTTATCCAGAATATCGCAAAATTGTGGAGGGGGTTGCTTACCTATTTTTTGATGGCACTTACGAAAACAGTTATGTTCCAACAGTTCCCCTAAAACAGTAACTGTCCTGACGGTAAAAACCTGAGAAGCTGAAAGCTTCTTGCCCGTCTTAATGCCATAATAATCCGCCAGGAATGCATCACCCACTTCTTTTGAAAAAAGGGTATGACCATGCTGCTCAGCATAAATCAAAAAATGATTCCATTTAAGGGCATAATGTTTTTTTGTACCCTCGGCATAGCCAAGCAAATCCAACTGCATTTTTGCATTACCAACCAACTCTGTTAATGAAATAGTGTTGTGATCCATGTGTTACCTCCTTGTGTTTGGATGATCACAACTGTTATATCAGTTATATGTTATGTGAAGTTCGGCGGATAAAAATATTAGGGAAACGAACAGTTACCTGCTTCACTTTACATAATATTTCACTTTACATAAGACGAATTGGGGTACCTGACCCTCAACAAGGAGCAGATGAATGAGTTCTTCAAACTCATGAAGGAGCGATATGAGGCAGGTAAATCCACCATCATTACCACTAACCTTGAACCGGAAGAGTGGTATCAACTCCTGAAACCGAAAGATATGGTTGATGCACTGCTCGACCGTCTTTATCACCGCTGTATTGTCATAAAGATTGATGGACAATCATTACGTGGCGGCTCATCTGACTAACACTTCTTACTCTCTTTTATCTTCACTGCAACTCCCTGCTCTTCCATTCTTAAGAACATTGCCTCTCTATATGCTTTTTATTCCGGGTAGTTTACTGATTGTTGCGCATGAGATGGGTCAGTTTATCTTGGCATGGGTGGGTCAGATAATCTTAGCATCCAAGCAAAAAAATCAACATGGCAAAATATGGGTGCAACTGGAGCAACGGCTTGACAAGTCAAGACAGATTTGTCGAACGTCTAATGAGGCACTAAGGTGAAAAGGCTGCAGCAAAAAGGGGCAACTTGGAATCGGTCCACGCTAACCGCCCCATACAATGTAACATGGCCCCCTGAGTCAAGACAAAAATCCACTGAATTTAAGCTATAC
>JAHIUA010000076.1 GCA_018817385.1 Pseudomonadota bacterium | reverse complement strand
TCGAGCAAACCTGACCGCCTTAAAGCGCTTTATCGGTCATTCCATAAGCATTCCAGGCTCTTGAGAAAATATCAGTCAAAATCCTGTCAAGCTTTTTTTGCAATCCCCTCACTTTTTTTTGTGGGGGGGGTGAGTAGTTACGTTAAAAGATCTTCCCTTTTATGAAAATAGTTGACTGTGCCCAACCTCTCGTTGGTTGTTAATGGAGTTGTTTGATGTAGTGGTGTACTGAGGCCATGAGTTTTTCTTTGTCGAGTTTGATATGATACTCATTAACCCCCACAGCTTTCCCTTTAGCTACATCTTCTTCTCCGGCAAGAGTGGTTAAGGCAATAATCGGAATAGAAGAAAAACGTGCATCTTTTCTTATGGTTTCTGTTAGTTCAAAGCCATTCATATTGGGCATTTCAATATCTGTAACCACGATGGAGATCTCGTTACCGTGTTTCTGGAGGAGTTCCCAGGCAATCGCGCCATCTTCTCCTTCAATGACCTCATATCCTGATTCGGTCATATATGATTTCACTTGATTTCTGAAAAAATTAGAGTCTTCTGCAATAAGAATAGTGGGCACAGATCCTCCTTCCTTATCTACTTCATAGATTTGCTGATTAGCAAACCATTCAGGGTGCAGAGTACCAACTACTTCATAGATATCAACGAGCATGGTGGTTTGCCCATCGATAATAGTGGAACCCATGATTCCGGGTTGTTTTAAGGTGACACCATCAATGGCTACTGAAATTTCCACGGCATCAATGGGACCGATGGCAAGAAGACCGACGATCTGTGAAGCGATATTGAAGACAATAACCAGAAGATTATCGCTATCTGCAAGTGGTTGAACCATGGCTACATCATCCACGGCAAACAGTGACAGACTGCCGCCTCGATACTTCATAACCTTTTTCCCACCGAGTACTTCTATGTCCCTCCGTTTTATCTTTTCTATACGCTCTACCTGGTTGAGGGGGACAGCGAACTGTTCTTGTTCGGAACTTCTAAAGGTAAGGAGAGCCTGTTTGTCTTTCTGGGCCTTGACCATGTTTTCGGCGGCCATGGCAACCTCGGTTGCTCGGTCTGTACCATCTATTGAGGTGAGATGCGCCATACGGGCGAGGTTCGTCACATCGAGGATAAGGGCTATACGTCCGTCTCCCATAATTGTGGCACCAGCATATCCCTTGCACTGCTGCAAATGCCTGCCGAGTGGTTTGATGACGATTTCTTCAGAGTCCTGGAGGCGGTCAACAATCAGACCATACTTTAACGCCCCGTTGGATACCACCACAATGTTCAGGGCGCTTGAGGCCGCAAAACGCCTGTCGGAATGGTCTCGTTCACTATCGCTTGCATCACTGTTTTTTTGAGTTCCTTGACTGTTGTTTTTCTTGTCGTAAAAGGCTGGGGATTCTTTCCCGCGGCGATCAGAGATCCGTTCTCTTCTGTCTTGTTTGAAATCGTTAGTGTTGGTGTCAAAATAGGTTCTTTCAATACCCAGAACATCGGAGAGGCGGATGAGGGGAAGAAGATTGCCGCGGAGTCGGACAACTTCTGCATTGCCTACTTTTTCAACACGCTCTTTGACATGCTTGGCAGGAATGCGAAGCAGTTCTTCAAGATTTACCTGGGGAATGGCATAGCGTTCTCCCCCCGTCATGATTATCTGGCAGGGGATGATAGCGAGTGTCAGTGGAAGTTTAATGGAAATGGTTGTTCCATGCCCTGGTTCGGAGATGATATCGACCTGGCCGCCCAGTTTGTCGAGATTTGTTTTTACCACATCCATGCCGACGCCACGACCTGAAACATCGGTCACTTCTTTGGCCATGGAAAAACCAGGCAGGAAGATAAGATTAACTTTATCCTGATCGGACATCAACTGGAGCTGTTCAGCAGTAATCAGGCCTTTATTAATAGCTGATGCACCAAGAACATTTCCATCGAGTCCTTTGCCGTCATCGCTGATTTCGATAACCACCTGCCCGGCTTCGTGATAGGCCTTGAGGATGACCATACCTTTAGGAGATTTTCCTAACCGGGCGCGTTCATCAGGCATCTCGATACCGTGATCAACGGAATTTCGTACAAGATGGGTCAGAGGATCGTTGATTAATTCAATGATAGTTTTATCCAGCTCAACATCCTTACCGACGATGGTAAGGTCTATATTTTTAGAAAGTTTTGTGGAGAGATCTCTTACTACCCTGTTGAATTTATTGAAGACATTGCCAATGGGCTGCATACGGGTGAGCATGATTGCTTCTTGCAATTCAGAAGTGATCAAGTCAATACGTTGGCCTACGACTTCGGCGTTGCGAACATCGTTGGAGGATATCGTCTGTAATAACTGGTTACGGCTGAGTACAAGTTCTCCGGCTAGGGTCATCAACGAGTCAAGGAGACTGACGTGAACCCGGATGCTTGTTTCTACTTTGACCGGATCCTGTTTTTGAGCACTTGATGCAGGGGAAGGTGTTACTGAACGTGGCGCTGCGGTTGCTGGTACCGCAACTGCAGGTGAATCTGTGACATCTGTAGTTGCTACAGGTTGAGGAGGGGCGGTTATCACTGGTGGTTGCGGTTCAGGATCAGGGGATAATATTGCTTCAGGAGGAGCAGGTGTCTCTTCAGTTTGTTGCTGGGGGACTGCGGAAGTAGCTTCAGTGGGTGGTGTCTCCACAACTGTCTGGCTGATATTCCCTTCAGCAATATCATTTAAGGGGCCTAAATGTTCTTGGATATCATAGTCGTTGCTGTTATGAATATCCTCGATCATGGTCTGCAGTTTATCTGAAGCCTGAAGCAGGACATTGATAATTTCGGGGTTGGGAATAAGCTTTCTGCTGCGGATCTGTCCCAGTACATTTTCCATGACATGCGACAGGTCCTGAATAACTGTCAACCCCATGAATCCAGCGCCACCTTTAATGGAATGAGCGGCTCGGAAAACTTTGTTGACCAGATCTTCATCGATATCACTCCCTGCTTCCTCTATTTGAAGAAGGTCGGATTCTATATCAGCGAGATGCTCGAGTGATTCTTCTATAAAACCCTGGAGTATTTCGTCGTCTTCAATTTGCATAAGAAAGCTCCTTCCGTAAGAAATAAATTAGGAAGTTGTTGGAATGGTTATGGGGAACTTCTAAAATTCCAAACGAATACAATATGTTCCGTCTGTAAGTGTTATTATTGTATATGTCTATATCTTGAATGTACAGTGAATTTTTTAAAAAAGAGATGCGTGATAAAAAGTAAGGTTGCGAGAGAACAGAGCGGCAAAGTGCTTACAGGATAGGAGCACGATTGGAATGGAATTTAGATTGCCGGGTGGTGCAAACATCATCTGCCATAACATCTTGAAAGAATATGCAATAGCATATAATTACAACACACTATTACGGCACGATGATGATTGCTGTCCCAACAGGGCGTGGGGGGTCATCCTTTTGTGATATCGATGACGGTCAGTTCATAGTTGAGTGGATGCCCGGCAAGGGGATGATTGTAGTCAATGCTAATTGAATCGTCTTTGATTTCCACTATGGTCGCCGGCACCTGATGGGTAACACCACCTCTTTCCACTTTCATGGAGAGAAGCATACCGACCTTTGGTTCAATTTTGTCAGCGAACTGTTTCTTTGGGATCGTATGCAGGAGATCTTTACGCCGGATACCAAATCCTTCGATTGGTTCCAGTCGAACTCTACGCATTTCTCCAATCTGCATACCAAGAACAGTACGCTGGATCGCTTTTGGAGTGTCTTCTTCACCAACTTTTATGATTCTGGGATCAGCTTCGGTTGCAGTTTCGAAGACCGTACCATTATCAAGCGTCCCGGTTAATGACACGCTAACAGTATCTTGTTTTTCTACTTGTTTCATAAAAAGGACAATGCTCCCTGCTAATAGAATGAATATAAAAACTGTAACATAACAAACACGAAAACATACTATTTATCCTATTGGGATACCTTTGGCAATATTTTGATGGCAGGGAGAAGGAAGTTTGTCACTGCCTTTTCTTGAGGCAGAGGAAAAGCTGTTTCTTGACAAATGATTGATACAGGCATACATTGGCCAGTTCCATCATGAATTATAAGGATCGTTTTGTAGCTTGAGTTTCGGCTCAAATGCCAAGAAAAAAACGCTTTGTTGAACAACTCAGCTTGAATCTCTTTTCCAGGTAATCCAAAAGGAGATCGGTTATGAAAATTACTTGTGAAAAATATCAGGAGTCGATGGAGGCAGAGGCAGCGGTATGCCGACATCCTGATGATTATTGTACAAGCAGGACATCCTGTATCATTAATTTTCTGGAAAAGGAACAAAAACGGGAAAGGGCACGTAGGAATACGGAAAAAGAGGACAAGAAAGACTTAACGGGTAAGACAGTTATGATAGAGTTAGATTTTGCAAAAAGTAAGGATGGACTCCTGCCAGCCATTGTTCAGGAGGCCGCAAGCGGAGAAGTTCTTATGCTTGCTTATATCAATCAGGAATCCTGGCTGAAAACTTTGGAAACCGGTAAAGCCCATTTCTGGAGTAGATCGAGACAAAAGCTATGGCTTAAGGGTGAGTCTTCAGGGCATGTTCAGCTTATTCGTGATATCTTTGTTGATTGCGATCAGGACACAGTGGTTTTCAAGGTTGAACAGTTAGGAGGAGCTGCCTGCCATAAGGGATATCGTTCTTGTTTCTTCAGACGGGTTGCTAATGATACCTTGCAGACAGTTGGAGAGAGAGTTTTTGATCCGGCCGTTGTATATGGAACTAAATAATAGACTGATTATCCTCAAAGGATAATAGATATGGAGAACAATATGAAGCAGCTGAAACTTGGCCTCCCAAAAGGAAGTCTTGAAAAAGCCACCATTGAACTTTTTGAAAAAGCTGGGTGGCTCATTAAACCAAAGTCACGTAACTATTTCCCCGAGATTGACGATCCTGAACTTGCCTGTTCAATCTGTCGTCCTCAGGAGATGTCTCGCTATGTTGAAAGCGGTATGCTAGATGCTGGGATTACCGGAAAAGATTGGACAATGGAGAATCAGTCGGATGCAGTGATCGTCAGTGATCTCATATATTCCAAGGTGAGCCGGAAACCGACCCGGTGGGTGATTGCTGTAAGTGGTGACTCGGATATCAAATGTATTGAAGACCTGGAAGGAAAAAAAATCGCCACTGAACTTATAAATGTGAGCAAACGTTTTTTTGCCGAAAAAAACATTAATGTGGACATTGAATTTTCCTGGGGAGCAACTGAGGCAAAGGTTGTTTCAGGTCTTGCAGATGCTATTGTTGAGGTTACAGAGACAGAGAGTACCATAAGGGCACACGGTCTCCGGGTAATATATGAACTGATGGAGTCCAATACCCAGTTTATCGCCAATAAGGATGCATGGAATGACCCATGGAAAAGGGAAAAAATTGAAAATATTGCCATGCTCCTTCAAGCTTCTCTCAATGCAGACAGGATTGTTGGCTTGAAGATGAATGTTTCCCAGGCTAAACTTGATCAGATTATTGAACTGTTGCCCAGTCTCAATGCCCCTACCGTTGCCAATCTCTATCATACCGATTGGTTTTCCGTGGAGACCGTGGTCTCCGAGGATGTGGTAAGGGACTTGATTCCAGCCCTGAAAAAAGGCGGAGCTGAAGGAATCATTGAATATCAACTCAGTAAAGTTATATGAAATTCATTGATGTTAATTTTTTACTCAGTGTTCATAAGCTGTCCCAATTGCCGCCGCCCTCGCTGCCCGAGATAGCCTTTGCCGGGAGATCCAATGTCGGCAAATCTTCTCTGATTAATGTTCTGGTTGGCAGAAAGGCTTTGGTGAAAGTAAGTGGACGGCCCGGGAAAACTCAGGGACTCAATTTTTTCGAAATTGACAAGTCTGCCTATCTGGTGGATCTTCCGGGGTATGGATTTGCCAGGGTTTCAAAGGGGATGCAGGACAGCTGGCAATCCCTTATTACCAGTTATCTGGAAACACGTTCCACCCTCTGTTGTGTGGTGGTGATTATGGATATACGCCACGAAGCTAAATCTCGCGATACGCAACTGATTTCCTGGTTAAGAGAAAAGCAAATTCCCTGTCTTCCGGTGTATACAAAAGTGGATAAGTTATCTGGCAATGAAAGGCAAAAAAATGCAGCAGCACTTGATGCCGGACACACCATTGACTCCAGCCAGAGGATACTTTTTTCTGCTAAAAGTGGTCAGGGAAAAGAAGAGTTAGAGAGAGCTCTTGCGTCTTTTGCCAAAATAGATTAGCTTCCTCTTTCATAGGTAATTACACTTGTATGTGGTGGCTGTCGTTCACCTTTAGGTGAGGGCAGTCATCTGTTACAACGGATCCATGAAAGGGAGACTCTGTATGACACTTCGCTCCGATTGGCCATGCTGGGAAATTATGAAGTGCAATAATTCCCAGGGGTGTCCAGCAAAGGAAAGTTCTTCAAA
This sequence comes from Pseudomonadota bacterium, assembly GCA_018817385.1. Taxonomy (GTDB): domain Bacteria; phylum Desulfobacterota; class Desulfobulbia; order Desulfobulbales; family Desulfocapsaceae; genus Desulfocapsa. The sequence continues at coordinate 12,900 of JAHIUA010000076.1, read as the reverse complement.
GCTTTGCTGGGAGATTATTAAGGAAGTTGATCGATATTCCTTTAATATATGTAGTGATTGTCTTGTTTATATCAGTAAGCAGAAAAATTCTCAGTTCAGCAAAGAAGAACTTTTGAGTATTATGGCTCAGAAGGGTGTGAATGTCCTAGATGGCAGGCAATGTCCTACCCTCTCAGGCTGTTGTGAAAAATAAGCTGCGACAGAGAAAAAGTTATTGGCAGGGAGTTACGATCGTTTCGATTGTAACTCCCTTTTTTTTTATTGTTCGGATTTTAGAACGGCCAAAAAGGCCTGCTGTGGGATATCGACATTGCCGACAGTCTTCATTCGTTTTTTTCCTGCCTTTTGCTTTTCCAGAAGTTTTCGTTTTCGACTGATATCACCACCATAACATTTTGCGGTTACATCTTTACGCAATGCTGAGATGTTTGTTCGTGCCACAACGGAACCGCCAATGGCAGCTTGAATAGCGATCTTAAACATCTGCCGTGGAATTTCTTCTTTCAGCCTTTCACAGGAGTGAAGACCTCGGGCCCTTGCCTTGGATTCATGGACGAGTTGGGAGAGGGCATCGACAATCTCACCATTGACAAGGACATCCAGTTTGACCAGATCACTTTTGCGATAGTCGTAAAGCTCGTAATCAAAAGAACCATAGCCCTGGGTCACAGATTTGAGCTTGTCGTAAAAGTCATAGATTACTTCAGCTAGAGGCAGTTCACAGCTGAATTCTATCCTGCCTGGCGTTGGGTAATGGTAACTGGTATTCTCACCGCGTCGTTCCATGCAAAGTGTCATAACCACCCCCATGTACCGTTCGGGGAGGAGGATAGTGGCCTTAATAAAGGGTTCTTCAACGCGATCGATCTGCATAGGATCTGGAAAGTGGGCAGGATTGTCAACTTCCAGTATGCTTTGATTCTTTAAGTAAAAAATGTATTTAACAGAAGGAACCGTTAATATCAGTGAAATGTCGAACTCCCGTTCAAGCCTCTCCTGAACCACCTCGAGATGGAGCAGTCCTAAAAATCCACAACGGAAGCCAAAACCCAGGGCTGCAGAGGAATCCTTTTGAAAGGTGAGTGCGGCATCATTGAGTTGCAGCTTTTCCAGGGCTGTTCCCAGATCCTCGTATTCATCGGTGGATATTGGGTAGATAGATGAAAACACAACCTGCTGCACTTCCTTGAAGCCTTTCAGGGCCTTGGCACATGGATTTTCTTTCAGGGTGATAGTGTCTCCCGGACGGGTGTCAGTGATGGTTTTCACTCCAGCAATAATATACCCAACCTGGCCAGCACTTAAGGACTTGGCCGGTTCTTTGATTACTCTGAATATACCTACTTCCTCCACCCGATATGATGCCTTATTGGACATGAAGTAAATGATGTCATTGGACTTGACGGTGCCGTTGATGATTCTGCAGGAGATGATGGTTCCGCGGAAGGGGTCATAATTGGCGTCAAAGATAAGGGCCTGGAGGGGAGCGTCCGGGTCTCCTTGTGGAGGAGGGACATGTTTGACGATGGCCTCCAGGATATCTTTCACCCCTTCTCCGGTTTTGGCTGAGCAGAGTTGGATCAAGTCACCGTCCAGGCCAAGGTCTTCCTCTATCTGGTTTGCCACTTTCTCTGGTTCTGCGGAAGGGAGGTCAATTTTATTAATAACAGGGATGATTGCAAGGTCATTTTCCATGGCGAGGTAGAGATTGGCCAGGGTCTGGGCCTGAACTCCCTGGGCGGCATCTACCAGAATCAGGGCACCCTCACAGGAACTGAGGGCTCTGGAAACTTCATAGCTAAAATCAACATGGCCAGGGGTGTCAACCAGATTGAGGGTGTATTTTTGTCCATCTTCAGCAACATAGGGGAGACAGATAGTCTGGCTTTTAATAGTGATCCCGCGTTCGCGTTCGATGTCCATGCTGTCCAATAGCTGGTCATGAAAATCGCGAGCACTTACCTGCTGACATAACTGAATCATTCGATCTGCAAGGGTGGATTTGCCGTGATCGATATGCGCGATAATTGAAAAGTTACGTATAGTTTTCATAGTGAATCGTTTGTTGTGGGCAGGGACTGAGAGAGTAGTGTGGCAACAAAGTAAAATAAAAAAAGTTACGCCTTCTAGCATAAAAAATAAAACAATAAAATAGAATTTTGTTCATACTTCAAGCTATGGTAACATATTGGTGGGATTTAATAAAAAAAACAAATCGTATTCTGGGTTATTCTGGCTTTTTTGGATATTCTGATTGCCTTTTCCAGAAACAGGGGTAATAATACAAAGTTCCGTCCTGGAATAATATTACTATCTGCTGAAACTATTCTGTAGAGTGTCTGACGGAATAGACTCGTTATAGATTCTGACAAGAGTAGGTCTTTTATTTCCCCTGTGTTTCAGTGAAGTTCGATGACCCTTGACCGTGTGTTGTGCTAATTAAGAGATGGAGGATATGAGCTCCCATAAAAAGAAAGATCTTGGCAAGCCGACAGAGCCTCAGTTGCATCCTCTGATCGCTTTGCCGGAAGATGATAATCTGCCCACACTGAGTAATCCTGCATTGCATCGTTATCTTCAGGAAATCAGTCAGTATGAACTCCTCAGTCGTGAAGAAACTGATGAGCTCTCTATCAAATTCCGTGAAAATGGTGATCAGGATGCTGCCTATAGATTGGTCTCCGCCAATCTTCGTCTTGTGGTTAAGGTGGCCATGGATTTCCAAAAGTACTGGATGCAGAATTTTATGGATCTGATTCAGGAAGGTAATGTCGGGTTAGTGCAGGCGACCAAAAAATTTGATCCTTATCGAGGTGTGAAGTTTTCTTACTATGCTGCCTATTGGATTCGAGCCTATATTCTCAAATTCATAATGGATAATTGGCGTATGGTTAAGATTGGAACGACCCAGGCCCAACGGAAGTTGTTTTTTTCTCTGAACAAAGAAAAAAGATTACTTGAATCCCAGGGGTTCAAGCCCGAAGTGAAGCTTCTTGCAGAACGGCTCAATGTTAAAGAAACCGAAGTCATTGAGATGAGTCAACGGATGGACAGCTGGGATGTTTCCTTAGAAAGTCCTGTACGATCGGATACCGATGATGAACAAAAAAATTTCATTCCTACCAACGGTCCTGCCATTGAAGATCTCGTGGCTGGAGATGAAATGAAGAGTCGTCTTGCTGAGCTGCTTGTCATACTGAAAGAGAAACTGAATGATAAGGAAACCATGATCCTTGAGAAAAGATTGCTCACTGATGAACCGCTTACGTTACAGACCATCGCTGATCGTTTTGGTATTTCCAGAGAACGTGTTCGGCAGATAGAAGTTAATCTTTTGAAGAAAATGAAAAAGTACCTTGAGGCAGAGATGCCTGATATTATAGATTTCTTTGACGGAACCCGTATGATTCGTAAGGGTGGCTGACAAAGTAGGACTGCAGAGTATATTTTTTGTCTGTTTTTCCTAAACCATGAATTTCAATGAATGAGTAAAATATATTATGAGAGTACCGTTGTTAGATCTAGGGATTCAACTGCAATCTATGAGAGAGGAAATTGTCACTGCTGTGACAAAGGTTGTTGATTCAACTACCTATATTCAAGGTCCAGAGGTCGTTTCTCTGGAGGAGGAAGTGGCATCTTACTGTGGTGCCAAATATGGTGTTGGGGTTTCCAGTGGTACCGATGCCCTTCTCGTATCCTTGATGGCTTTAGGGATAGGACCCGGTGACAGAGTTCTCACAACCCCCTATAGCTTTTTTGCTACCATGGGAGTTGTTTTACGATGCGGCGCTCTTCCTGTTTTTGCCGATATTGATCCCCTTTCGTACAATATCAATCCCGAGGCAATGCGAGAAATTCTTGCTCAGGATAAGGAAAAAACCATAAAAGCAATTCTTCCTGTTCATCTTTATGGGCAGTGCGCAGATATGGGAGCTATTCTGACCTTGGCTGAAGAATATGCTATTCCTGTGATCGAAGATGCTGCCCAGGCCATTGGCGCTGAATATCCTGATGCGGCCAGTGGAAAATGGCTAAAGAGTGGGGCAATGGGGTTGGCCGGCTGCTTTTCTTTTTTCCCAAGCAAAAATCTTGGCGGTATCGGCGACGGAGGAATGGTGACCACTAATGATGCAGCCTTTGCCGACTTGCTGCGTATGCTTCGCAATCATGGTGCAGAACCTAAATATTATCATTCCAGGATTGGAGGGAATTTTCGTCTTGATCCCATTCAGGCGACAGTTCTCCGCATCAAACTCAAACACCTTGAACAGTGGCATGAGAAGAGAAGAAAAAATGCATCATATTATAACAAGTTGTTCGGTCAAACCCCTCTGGTAGAGGACAAGCGTATTGTTGTACCAACGGCAGTCTATTCGAAGCAGGCAATAGAGGCAGGAGGGCACAGGAATTATCATATATATAATCAGTATATTATCCGTGTTCAAGATCGGGATGCGTTGATAGAATGGTTACGCTCTCATGATATTGGCTGTGAGATTTATTACCCTGTTGCTCTCCATGAACAGGAGTGTCTGCGAGGGCTATTGAATACGGGGAGGTTCCCGAATGCAGAATTGGCGGCACAGTCCACTATCGCTTTGCCTATTTATCCGGAACTTACTCCAGCTATGCAGGAATACGTTGTTGAAAAAATAGTCGCATTCTATGAGCGTTGATAACCCGCTTCCAGGTATTGTTACTTTCTGATGCTGCAGGGTATGCACCGCCATGTTTCAGATTTCAGGAGTAAAGATAATGGGAATGTTGTCTTGTGGAAGTCAACTCGCCTTATTCTCTTGCTCCTGCTTCTGGTTCCTCTCATCCTCTTTGCAGGTAACAGCCTTGCTGACCCCTTAGATATTGCTCCTGGTCATGACCTTGTTTTAAAAGACGATCAAGGGCAACCCACGTGGATGCAACTCTGGGAGAGTGGGCGGGAATCTGCTCGGGTGGGCGCATTCGAAGAAGCTGCAGCAAGCTATCGGGCACTTCTTCAGAAAAAACCAAAGATTGAAGAGGCCCTTCGAGAGTACGTCTTAGTCCTGATGACGTTGGATCAATGGGAGGAGGCCACTATTGTTGTGCATAAATTGTTGGAGATTGATGCGGAATCTTCTCAATATCAGCTGTATGCCGGACGGATAGCATTACGGCAAAAACGCTACGAACAGGCTTCGACCTATTTTGGTCAGGTATATACCTTGTCTCCTTCAGGGCCTTATTCCATCGAGGCCCTGAAGGGGGTAGTCTTGGCCATGCAGAAACTTGACCATAAGGAGTTGGCCTATCCATTGATGGAGCAACTCTATCTGCGTGTCCCTCATGAAGAGGTAATTGTTCGTCAATTAGCACAGTACAGTATGGTTCTTGGATATATCAATAAAGCGATGCAGTTCTATCGTATTCTCTTCGATGAATTTGGAGGGAACGACCAGGATTTTCTTGCTGCAGCGCCTTTATTTGAACAAGCAGATGATCTGGGAATGGCTGTTCGTTGTTGGCACAGCTATCTGGAAACTTTTCCTTATTACCTTCTCTTTCACCAAAAACTCTCTCAATACTATCTCACTCATAATCAGGAACGTTCTGCTCTGCCCCATCTCCTGGTCCGCCTAGCCCACAAAGAAAGTACGCCTGATCTTCTTCTTCAAATTGGTCATATCTATCTTTATCAGGAAAGTCGGCCTGATAAGGCATTGTATTATTATGAAGAGTACCGAAGCAAGAACCCTGGTAACCGAGAAGTTGTTGCTGAGATAGAACGAATTCAAGCAGTCCTTGCCAATGACCTGCTTGTTATTGTTGAAAATGAAGGTGCCTGGCCACTCTGGCGGGATCTTGCCAAAATAGCCCCTAATCGCCTGGCTATTTACTCGTCCATGGCTGAACAACTGGAGGAAATGGGGAAAGAAAAAGAACTGCTCGAAGTTTTGGAAATCATTCATACGCATGATCCTGACAACCAAAAGGTTTCTTTCAAGCTGGCACAACTCTATTTTGGCAACGGAAATCTAACTGCCTGTGAAGGGGTCCTTGATTCTTTGAAAGAAGAAGAACGTTCAGGGAAAGATTACTTTTTTCTCCGTTCACGAATCGAGGAGGAGAGGGGAAACCGACTCCAGGCCTTAACATACTATAAATTGTATTTTCAAGAAAACACCAAGGATTACTCTGCCCTTGTAAGATGTCTCAAAATTTCAGGGGATCTTGGTTTGATCAGCGAACTCGACTACTTTTTTCACTTACTTCCCGAACACTCTGCAAACAAGAGGGAGGAAGACAAAGGACGTCTTCAGTATGGCGAGGCCCTTATTCTGAATGGCTTACCATCAACGGCACGATTGTTTTATCAAGAGCTCCTTGAACAGGGAGAGCTAGATCCAGTTTTATTGCAACAGGTTGAAGCGAACATTGTGAAGACCCTGCAGCTTGAAGAAAAGATCTTTGAGGCAGAACAGGAGTTGATGCTTTCTCTCGTCCGTGATGGGGGGGAACAGTTTCTGATTACTCAATTAATAGAAACTGCTCTGCTGGATAGTGACTGGGATAGAGCCTGGAAATGGTACGAATTCCTTGTCTTCAAGAGTGATTCATCGCAAGATAAATGCGATGGGGATACTTTTCTCCTCTTCAATGAGAAGATTAATATTCTTCAGAAATCAGGTCAAATTGAAGTGGCTATAGAGATGACAGAGGATTTTCTTGAGAGCTCTGAATCACTGTGTAGAGAGGAAAAGACAAAATGGTCGGAATTGACAACAACACTGGCTGAACTCTACTACAAAAATGATGAATATCAGAAGAGTAAAATCACCCTTGAGACCTTAGCCCAGGTATCTTCTGATAAATTTAACATTCAAGTTTTGGAACAGGCCATTCTCTGTAAAACAGAAAAAGGAAATGCTTACGATCATCTTCTTGAATATGTGTTGAATGTAGGTGGGGGGACGAATACTCTCTTACTGGATACGGCACTCCTTCTGAAAAAATATGGTGATTATGAGGCCGCTCTTTTCCTGGTGCTACAATATCTGGAAGAGGTACCGAATTCTCTTCGAGGGCGTTTGCTCAAGGCACAGCTATTGGTTGAGACTGGTGACGATTTTGCCGCCCTGGCTTTTTATAGAGAGATAGGCCAAGAATTTCCCGATGAAAAACTCTTTCAAAAGAATATCCTGGAGATTCAATTTCAACTGGCAAAATTTAATGAATTGATTCAAGAACTCGCTCCAGAATGGAAGCCTTTCAAAAAAGAAGACGTTCTTCTTGGTGAGTATTTCGTTCCTCCTGCTATTGCATCCATGCCGATATGGAAGCAGTTACTCCTGGCCCGGACATTCTGGGCCGTCAGAAGGTGGGACGATTCTCTCCTGGTTTACGAATCTCTTTTGCAGCCTCCTGTTGATCAGCAATTTACAGACAGGATCATCCGGGAAGATGTTCAGTTGACACTTCCGCCACAGCAGCGAACATTTTGGAATGTAGTCACTTTTACTAGTCCGGCAGAGCCTGACAGGCTTACAGTAGTCATGAGCCCTGGGTTTATCAGAGAGAATCTGGAAAAAACGGTGGTGGCCATTGCTGCAGATTTTTACCCTTCATATCGCTGGCAACAAGCGGTGAGCAAAGAGTTATCAGTACGTAAGGCGATGCGTGATGGAAACTATTACCAGGCGATGAAAGAATATCAGAATCTTCTCCAAAATGAGTTCTCAACAGAAAGCCTTTTTGATTTGGCAGGCATATACAGTCGACTGGGATTTCTTGGTAAAGAGGCTGCCCTCTACGAGATCATGAAAAAGCAAAGCCCTGGATATCCTGATCTCGATGAGGCCCTTCAGCGCAATGCCATGAAAAGAAAGCCCAGAGCTACTCTTTTGTCCAGCTTTATGGAGAAAAGTGGCCGAGAAGGCTATTACGACAACAGACAGCTAAGCGGAGGTTGGCAAGGTTGGTTTATGCCTTCACTTCGTCATGAAGTCCTGTTTGACTGGCAGCGTATATATAATAATTCTGATGATAGCGAACAGACACTCTGGCGAAATCGTCTCCAAGCCAACATGAAATGGAGTCCTGTATATGACCTTGATTTTCTTCTTGGTTTAGGCGCTGACAGGGCAGATGATCAATTCGGGACCACTGCTCTGTATAGTATGGAGGTGAAGGGACGGGTTGGAGATATGGTCCAAGGGTATCTTGGCGTAGCCCAGGATGTTGTCGATGATACAGTCGAATCCCTTCAGCAACAGATCAACAAAAAAGAATATGAGGCCGGATTGACACTGGATTTTCTGCCACGTCTGTTCGGGGGGGGAGGGTATCTGTTTACAGAATATTCAGATGGAAACCACCAGAACAAATATGATCTCTGGACTTCCTATATCCTGCATAGCGAACCAACCCTCCTCCAGTTTAGATACGGTTACGAATTCTCTCATAATTCAGATGGAAATCTTGGCAGGGATTATTCTTATGAAAATGGGTTTGTTCCTGGCGACCATCCTTACTGGAGTCCAAAAGAATACTGGCAGCATCTTTTTACTATCTCTTTTGAACACCAACTTGCAGAAAATATACTTGGCCGCAGTGCGCCCAGTTATTATTCTCTGGAGTATTCATTTGGCTATGAATTTGGTGGTTATGATAACCATCAGATAAAAGCCAAGATTTTCCTTGAAATAAGTCGCCATTTTTTATTAGATAGTACTCTCGCTATAATTCAAGGAGATCAACAGAGAGAACAGAATCTTTGGTTATCTTTGATCTATCGCTGGTAAAATTTATTCCTGTGGGGGCGCAGCTAAAGAGTCACCCCACAGGATTTTGTTTTTTTATGGAGGAAACGAATGGTAGAGCGTATACCAATGTCAAAAAAAGGATTCAAGAAGCTTAAAGAAGAGTTGAATCAACTTGAACATGTGGATAGACATATAGTAATCAAGTCTATTGAAATAGCTCGAGAACATGGTGATTTAAAAGAAAACGCCGAATACCATGCGGCCAAAGAACGGCAAGGGCATATTGAAGGACGTATTCGGGAGTTGAAAGATAAGCTGGGGAGGGCAGAGGTGATTGACTGTACTCAAGTGGATTGTCAAAGGGTGGTATTTGGTACAGTGGTTATCCTTCTCGATATGGATAGCGATGAAGAAGTGAGCTATCAGTTGCTTGGGCCTGAGGAGTCTGAAGTGAAAAATGGTTCGATTTCAGTACTTTCTCCCTTGGGGAGGAGTATGCTGGGAAAGGTGGTCGGGGACGATGTCTTGGCGAAGACCCCTGGAGGAACACGAGAGTTTGAGGTCGTAGCAATTTCCCCGTCCCCGTTCAGCTGAGCCTGTAACTGAAAAAGGAGAATGACCTTTCAGTCCTCTCCTTTTTCGTTACGGGATAGATCAGGCAGGAAGTGTGGCAAGGGGGTGGTCAGTTCTTACCAGAGGCAGAAGCGTTCGGCTCCAGCATACCTGAGAGGAATATTTCAAGTACCTGATCAATAGTCTCCTCTACACTGTATTCTGTTTCCAGAGAGAGTGCCCAGACTCTGGAGATTTCATCGAGTGCCCCAAAAAAGGCTCGCTTGGCAATGCCTGGGCGAATGGTTGATCGATAGATATTCTGCTCCTGACCGATTTTGATGATTGTTGAAATCATATCAACATATTCACTGAATTTATTGTTTCGATACTCTTTGATGAGTTTGGCGCTTTGTCTCAGTTCAATTTGGATGACTTCCGCCAGGTTTCTGTTTTTTTTCATTACGGTCAAATGCTTAGTTGCAAAGATCTCGAGCATCTTGCGAGGATCTTTTTCATCAGCCAGCAGTTTTTTGACCTGTTCGATCAGGTTGCCGATCTCTTCCTCAAAGACTGAAATGAGGATATCAAATTTATTGTTGAAGTAGAGGTAGATTGTACCGTCTGCCACCTTGGCTTCTTTGGCGATATCGGATATCCTGGCATTGAAAAAGCCTTTTTTGGCAAAGACTTTTGTCGCCGCATGGATTATTTTGGAATGTTTGTTCGAAGCTTTCATTAGAAGTAGTTGTGCCACTGTCATTGACAATGATCAGATGAGAAAAATAAAATATGAATGGTTGTTCATTCATTTTATTCATCTTGTCTGAATTGTCAACGTTTAGTCTTGCTAACCTGTAATTTATTTTGTTCAGGTTGTCGGGCAACTTCTTGAAACCATGTGCAAAGCCTTCGAAAATATTTGTTACTCTCGTGAACCTTCGTGTCTTTTTGCGTTGTTTGGGGAAATCCTTTAATTATTGTCAGGAGAAGAATTATGAAAGTTCTGGTTATTGGTTCAGGTGGTCGTGAGCATGCACTTGTCTGGAAAATCCAGCAAAGTTCTCGAGTAGAAAAGATTTATTGTGCACCTGGAAACGCAGGGATAAAAAAGATTGCTGAATGTATAGATATCAATGTCACCGATATTGATGCTCTCCTCCTTTTTGCAAAAAAAGAAGGTATTGATTTGACCGTTGTCGGTCCTGAGATAGCACTCACTGCAGGTATCGTCAATCGGTTTGAGAGCGAAGGGTTGCGGATTTTTGGTCCGTCACAAGAGGGGGCCATCCTCGAAGGGAGTAAGGTTTTTACGAAAGAGTTTTTAGAAAAATATAATATTCCCACTGCCCGTTTTAAAGTATTCAAGGAGAGGAAAAAGGCCAAAAAGTATATTGACAAATGCGGTGCCCCCCTCGTTGTCAAAGCTGATGGACTGGCTGCAGGTAAAGGGGTCATTGTCGCTACTTCGGTAAAAGAGGCAAAAGATGCAGTCGATCTGATTATGCAGGAGAAGGCATTTGGTGATGCTGGAAGTAAGATTATTATTGAAGAATGCCTGAAAGGAGAGGAGGCCTCTTTTATCGCCTTTACCGATGGAAAAACTATCCTTCCTCTTCCTACCTCACAAGACCATAAGGCCGCCTACAATGGTGACAATGGGCCTAATACCGGGGGAATGGGGGCTTATTCTCCCGCACCTGTGGTGACAGGAGAAATAGCCGATTATGTTATGGAGGAAATCATGTTGCCTACGATACAGGGAATGGCAGCAGAAGGACGTCCATACAAAGGTATGCTCTATGCTGGTCTGATGATCGATGGCGATTCGATAAACGTTCTGGAATTTAATTGTCGTTTTGGTGATCCGGAAGCTCAGCCACTGCTGATGCGTTTGAAAAGTGATATTGTCGATATTTTTGAGGCGGTTATTGATGGCAAGTTGGATCAGATAGATATGAAAATCGATCCCCGGCCAACTGTTTGCGTGGTCATGGCATCCGGAGGCTATCCTGGAAACTATGAAAGTGGTAAGATTATCTATGGGTTAAGCAAGGCTGCCCAAGTTGATGGAGTTGTGGTGTTCCATGCCGGGACCCAGGTCAAAAACGGCAGGGTATGTACTGCCGGAGGCAGAGTATTAGGAGTGACTGCTGTCGGTAAAGATCTTGAAACTGCCATAGCTCAGGCATATAAGGCTGTTGATTTGATTTCCTGGACAGGATCTTTTCATCGTATAGATATCGGTTCAAAGGCTCTGAAAAGAAAACAGGGGCCTGATACAACCGCTGTTGTTGGTATTGTCATGGGGAGCGATTCTGATCTACCGGTGATGCAGGCTGCAGCAGATTTTTTCCAATCCATGGGGGTTGCCTATGAAATGACGGTTGCTTCTGCGCACCGAACTCCTGATCGTGCTGCCCAGTATGCGGTTACCGCCAAAAAACGAGGTCTGAAGATGATTATTGCTGGAGCTGGGATGGCAGCTCATCTGGCAGGGGTACTTTCTGCCCATACAGATCTTCCTGTTATCGGTGTTCCCCTTGATGCATCACCTCTTCATGGGATGGATGCCCTGTTGGCTACAGTTCAGATGCCTCCTGGAGTCCCTGTCGCTACTATGGGGATCGGTAAATCTGGCGCCAAAAATGCGGCGGTCCTTGCCGTCCGGATTCTGGCCTTGGAAAACAGGAAGCTTGCCCAGCAGTTAGTGGATTTCAGAGCTGCAATGGTCGAAGAAGTTAATGCAAAGGCCAAAAAAATAGGTGGCTAGGCATGAGAGATTTATGCAGCCTTCCCTAGGGCAGTACAAGGCAGCTCTCGAAACGCTGGAAAAAGGCGGGATTGTCGCCTATCCGACAGAAACATTTTATGGCTTGGCCGTTGATCCTTGGAACGACCAGGCTCTTTCTGCCCTCTACGACCTCAAAAAAAGAGAACGGTGGAAACCGCTTTCGCTTCTTGTAGCGGATGAGACCGTTCTTTGCTCTTATGTACGTTCTTTTCATCCACTTTATCACTCCTTAATAAGAAGTTTCTGGCCAGGACCGCTTACTCTTATCTTTCCTGCTCAAAAAGAAACTTCCTTGTTGTTGCGTGGGGGGGGAGATACTTTGGCAATACGAATTTCATCGCATCCTGTTGCCCAAAAACTCTGTACCTTATGGGGAGGGGCAATCACTGCAACCAGTGCCAACGAAAGCGGCCAGCCACCTCTTGAAAGCGTTACCCAGCTCAAGACCTTATGGGGTGATCGAGTTGGCTATGTGCTTGATGGAGGTCCTGTAGCCGGTGGTAAGGGATCAACCATGGTCGAAATTATTGATGATGAGGTTCGTATTGTCCGTAATGGGGTGATAGATGCTAAAAAAATTTTTCAGGCCTTGAAAAAAACAAAAAACAGCAGGTGAATTCTTTCTCTTGCAGGCGGACCTGGTAATCGATTGTAAAAAAGAATAAAAATATGGTAACTACTCACCCCCCCCACAAAAAAAAGTGAGGGGATTGCAAAAAAAGCTTGACAGGATTTTGACTGATATTTTCTCAAGAGCCTGGAATGCTTATGGAATGACCGATAAAGCGCTTTAAGGCGGTCAGGTTTGCTCGA
>JAHIUA010000075.1 GCA_018817385.1 Pseudomonadota bacterium | reverse complement strand
GTAGCGAAAATTAGAAAAATCGAGACCAGATTTTCATGGATTTGAGGCGAATAGCAGGCCTATTTAACGAAAATCTATGGAAATATGGGCCGATTTGTCAAATTTGCAGCAGATTTATGTCTAAGTCCGACAGGCTCCTAGCTGCGAGTTACCCTGAGTTGACTGTTCACGGAGAAAGGCCTTGGATTGATGCAGGGGCGATTGTCACCTCTGCTGGAATTTGAGTGGACAACGCACTGAGAAGAAGCGGTAATCAAAATTCGTGGAGAGGATAGCCGTGATCAGCCAGGAGAGCAGCGGTGACCCCCAATGTTCCAGAAACGGCACAGGAAGGACTGCGGGCCTTGAGGCAGACTCCGCTGATTTCCTGGAGGAGGGCGATTTCCAGGACCTGCCTGGCCCCTTTGCTGAACGAGGCAGTGACATCTTCACCCTCTTTGGTGCAGACACGGGCCCGACCCTGGAGGACATCTCGACCATCACCGCCGATGATGTCTGCTGCCGGGCGTGGGGTGGGCAGGCCGCCCAGTTGTTCCGGGCAGACAGGTATCCAGGTGCTGCCTTCAAGAAATTTTAAACAGTCCGGGTTTGGTTTCTTTTTGTCGTCATAGCGGGTGCAGAGACCGACCAGACAGGCACTGACAAGAAAAAGAGATCGAGATGTCGAGTTGTTCATAAGCCTGTTTAGGAAAAACGCAGGTGAAAGGGAGCTCTTCAGGTCAAGGGACTGAAGGCTGAAGCGCACAGCAGCCAGTTGGATCGAGTCTCGCCTGGCAACAGCAGGGCTACTGCTGGTAGGAGGTGGCAATGGGTAAGAAGTTTCTCCGGCCTGTGCACCTGGAAGGCGAATGCGGTGCAGCTTGACTCTCGATTTTAACTAACTGACTTCTATCTATTACTTATTATTACCATGAAACAAAAACGAAAAACACCCCTTTCCCCTTTGCAGCAAAAACGGTTGTTGCGTATTTCTCTCTGCATTGTGGTGGCTGTCCTGTTGTGGATTGTTTTTGCTCCTGGCAGGGGAATGTTTTTTTTGCACCAGCAGAAGAAACATCTGGCAGTGCTGATGGCGGAACAGAAGGAATTAATCATCAAAAATAAAGAATTGGAAAAGGATGTCGAACGGTTGCAAAGTGATGAGGGGTATCTCGAACGGGTTGCCCGAGAGGAGCATGGCATGTTGAAAGAAAATGAGATGGTCTTTGACTTTGGCAAAGGGAAGAAAAAAAAACAAGAGTAGAGGGTATCGCACCCTATCTGTAGCTGATCAGGTGCAGATGGACTTTTCCAGGAGGAGGGTTTGTTCCCCCTTGGTGGGTGGGCTGGGGAAGTTGTTACAAGATCACCAGGGGGATTGTCTTGTTGCTGCGAGACATATCCCCACTGGTCTGAGAAGGCCGCACGGGCCTGCTGTCTTTATGCTCAGGAAAATCCGGAACGTGATGAGCATCCGGAGAGTGCGCCTGCCGGGATGTGACTTTCCTTGGCGGGTGGACAGCTGGTTGCGGAGATCATTTTTTTGATGTTTGCACTGTTGCAGTGTTTACATGTCAGATGATCAACTGCAGAGGCTATCAAGATCAGGCTTTCAAAATCCTTGCCGCAGTCCTCACAGTGAAATTCGTAAATAGGCATGTTTCCATACTCCTGTGGCTAAAAAATGGGCCTGGTGTTTGCTCAGAAGGTCGGAGCCAGGCGGTCTATCAGATTGTGCTCCGGATGAAAATGTCCCCAGCTCTTTCAAAGGAGAGAGGCGCAGATCTGATAATGATTCAAGCTAGGAGTCTGTCGGATTTAGAGAATAATAGCGGAAATTAGAGAAATCGAGACCAGATTTTCATGGATTTGAGGCGAATAGCAGGTCTATTTAACGAAAAGCCATGGAAATATGGGCCGATTTGTCAAATTTGCAGCAGATTTATGTCTAAGTCCGACAGGCTCCTAAAGTGCACTATTTTATCTTCTGTTGGTTTTGTCAAGACGCTTTTTCCTTTTTCCTGATGATGGAAAAAAGAGAAGAGGGGGAATGCGAGAAAAAAGGTTAGGGGTATGGAAGAAGACGTCCTTCAGTTTTTGCAAGATGTCCGTAACGTTCTTCGTTGTCACCAGGTCGGTTCAATTGTGGACTATCCTGCAGCACCAGAGTTGTCTGCTTTTCTGGCAAGCAGGGAGGAGGAAGAGTCTCCCCCTCGGAAAGAGGGGATACCCCTCCAGGAGAAAGAGAAGGCAGCGACAGTATCATCCGTCAGGGAGAAGAACGATCAGGGTTCTCTGGCCGAGATCGCCGCAGAGGTGGAACTGTGTACGAGCTGTGGTCTTGCCGGCCAAAGAAGATGTGTCAGCCCTGGAAAATGGGGTGGAGGGCGTGTTCGTCTTTTGCTTGTTGGACACTGGCTGGCTGTTCCAGAACATTCCACGGCGGGCATTGAGAAAACGGTCTTTGGCCCCCAGGAAGATCAAATGCTGGGACGGATGTTGGCCGCCATTCACCTGGCATCAGAAGAAGTTTTTGTCACCAATATCATCAAATGCGGAGTCGGGCCGGAAATTCAGCCGCAGGCAGAACATATTGATGCCTGCTCCTCGTATCTGCAGCGCCAGATCATGGCTGCTGCACCTGAATTGATCTGCACCATGGGCATGGTTGCCACCAGGGCTCTGCTTCGATTTTCTCAACCACTTTCCAGGCTGCGCGGACGTTTTCATATCTATCAAGGCTCCAATGGGCGGGAAATTCCTTTACTCCCCACTTTTCATCCCAGTTATCTTCTCCAGAATCCTGAAATGAAAAAGGCCACCTGGCAGGATCTCCAGACCCTGGAAAAACGAATTTATTCAAAATGAGAGCAAAGAAGTGGTGCATTTTCAAAGAAGAATTCGCCCGTATTCGTGCTGGCAGGGTATGCCAATGGGTTCCTTCTGACTTTTATTCTGTCTTTCCGGGAAGATGTCTCCCTGGTTTGAGGAGGATAAGGGACTAGCACTTGCTTGATGAGTAACCCGGTCTTATTGTATGTCAGAGAACCGCTGGGATGAAGGTGTCGGGAGGGGAAAGACACCAATTGCCAGGAGTACTGGGCCACAACAGGGGGAAGTCTTCTCTTCTGGTGTGGGCGCATGAGAAGGCGAATCGGGTTGTGAGTTTTCTTGAGGAGCGGCAAATGCTCGGCCTCCTGACAAGCCTGTGGGGTGATTGTTCTGATCACTTGGAAAGGAGAAGATTACTGTGCAACGTATAAAAATTATGGTCTCCATGATTTTCCTCCTTTTTTTTTCTGTTTCCTGTTCAGTTATGTCCCGTCAGGTGCGAGAGCAATCTCTGCAGTCTGTATCGTTTCAGGCACTGATGAATACTCCCAATGCCTATATCGGCGACACCGTTATCCTCGGCGGTTATATTTTTGCCACCACAAACAAAGCTGATAACACAGTGCTCCAGATTATTCAGGCTCCCTTGACATTCAGGGATTATCCTGCCTCGAAAGATCGGTCAGCTGGACGCTTTCTTGTGGTCACTAACGGCCTTCTTGATCCGGAAATTTATAAAAAGGATAGGCGAATCACTGTTGCCGGCATCATTGTCGGCCTACAGATTGAAAATATCGGACAATGCCCTTATGGGTGCCTCAAACTGGAAAGCCGGGAAATCTATCTTTGGCCGGAATATGACGAATCGGTTTACTGGAAGGACGATCCCTATTATTTTTATCGGGGCTATCCATATGATTCTTACTTTTATTATAGATACCCGTATGAGAGATATCGTTTGCCAACCTATGGTCATCCATTCAGGAGATACCCCTATTACAGACAGAGTCTACCGACTTATCACAAACCGTATGGTAGATATCCCTATTCCAGGTAACCTGTGCCAGATTATTTCCAAGAGTTCAGCTCGGTAAGCAGGATGGCTTCTCTCTTGTTTCTGAATCAGGCCCCGCTATTGGTCTGTTAGGCGAAGAGTCTGTTGCCGGCAGCAGCAAGGAAGTGGAGGGTGACTTGCAGGGAAGAGGGGGAAAAGTAGTGCGTTGTCGCTGCAGAGGTATCCGGGACCGGGACTGGTTGTCCTCTTCGCTGCTCGCTTTGAACTGTGGGGCTTGTTCGTTGTTCAAGTCGCTTCTTCACAGAGGGTGGAAGCCATATTGGTCAGCGCCCATGGTGCAGATTTTGCTTATCGCTCAGAAAGCGGAGTGTATGGCTAGGGCTTGATTTTCAGTCTGCTCTCAGCAAACTCCACTGTCTGCAGTGGAGTGCTTGTTTGAGGTACTTCAACAGAGCGCGATAAGACCCCTTTGCCCTAATGTTTTCAGGAATGCCGTTACTGCGTGTTCTGCTTCCTGGACAGTTACCTTATATTTTCCGGCAAAGTTGCGGATGATTTCCCGTACTGTTTTTTTGCCATCAATTTCCAGCCAGACAAAACTTCCCATCGCATCCAACTGCAGTTTTTTTTCCGGGAGCTCTCCTTGATACTTTCCGAATTTCCGATGCAGTGCCTTAAAAAAGGAATTGAGGGGGAGGGGATAGGTGAAGAGGATCTCACCACTATCGAGCTGTTGCCAGTGGATGCCGTTGTTTTGGGTGGGGATGCACTCCAGGGCCTGGGTTCGATTGAGTGAGGAGTGATCAGAGGGAGAAAATTTCATAGCTGTTCAGGATGGAGTTGACCTGGTTTTCAGGAATGGGTTTCTTGTCCTCAAAAAATAAGCCGCTGAGGCGATCATGTTCAGGGTGGTGGCGGAGGATCATCCGGTGAAAAGGCGGGTTACGCCTGAGTCGGGTCAGAATCTGCTGGAAAATGGAGGGATGATTGCTGTGGTACACGAACTGAAGGTGGTGGGCGATTTCTTCTTTCGGCACAGAAATTCCGCTGAGGAGGACCATGAGGTCGGCGAGCGGTGTCGTTTGCAGGCGCAGAGATGCCTGGGCCAGGCGACAGAGATGCATGGTCAGTCCGGAATGGTGGAATGTGAGTCGGGTCAGACCGGCCGCAAAGCTGTAACTGCTGAACTGATAGCTGGGGGGGAGCAGGATTCGAAAATCCTGGATTGCCCACAGGGTGTCTTGTCCTTTCCGGTTATGGCAATTCAGGGAAGAAAGGACCTCTTGTAGATCAAGATCTTGCACGGCGTGGGTATGAAAGAAATAGAGAAGGAGGCTGGTCTCACAGTGCCGACAGGTGAGGAGGGCCCCCTTTTGCTCTCCGTTCTCTTCTGCTGCCAGCGGAATAACTTCATAGACCTTTTCTAATGGTAGCCAAGCGGGGCATATTGCTCCTTGCCTGCAGAGACCGGCTTTCTTCTCCAGTCTCCGGAGAAGGGAATCGGCAGAGCTTTTGCTGCTACCGTCAGTCTGCCATCGTAATTCGAAAATGGGGCTGAAATCCTCCTCAAAGAGGAGATGCCTCTTCCCGGAGACAATGGCTTCCCATTTCTCAGGACAAGAGAGGGTAAGACCGTTCCAGCCAATGCTCCGCCATCTGTTGATGAAAGGTGTCACTGCATAATCATTTCGGAATTAAATAATCCCATTCGTTCTTTTCTGGTTTCACCTGTTGCATCATTTTGTCCTTGTCTGGGGCATCATTGCATTTCTTGGTGAAACAGAGTTGTTCTAATTCAATTCGATCCGGATAATAGAGCTTGACCATGTTGCCTATATTCTCATTTGAGTTTCGGGTATTATGCTGAAGGATCATGTGGACTCGGTTATTCGCTTTGTCGGTAAATTTCCATTTCCAGATATGGAGAATGCCGAAGGAATCTCCCTTCCACTCGGTCGGTTTCCCATATTTGGTTGTGTATCTCTCGAGCAGGGTTTTGAAAAACGATTTGCTGGAATCTTGGTATTTTAATTTGATTTTGACAATCTCCCCAGGAAATTCGCAGATGCCGTAAGAGATAATTCCTTTGTCAAAACCGTGCCAGTCGTAAATGACCACTTCTTTGAGAAAGTTTGAGTACTCTATGTCCGGGTAGTCGGTGACATTGCTGCCCAGGACAAATCCTCCTACCTCGTGGGGCACTTCCTGTGCCGCGATCGCCTTGGGAAGAAGGAGGAGAAACAGGGAAAGAAACAGAATATCAAACACGGCCAAAGTTTTCACAAAGGGGACTCCTAGGGTACAAAAAAACGATTATGGGAGGGACAGCAGCTCAGTTTGAGCAAGCGTTCGTCTCATCCAAGATAAAAAGGAAAAAAAGGATCCTTTCTTATGATGTATCATGGAATCAGGCTTCATTCCAGTGTAAACACACAGCAGGCGCTTTCCGCCACCGGCACGCACTCATAGAACAGAAGGGTTCCTGAACATGCCTGCTCTTCCCCTGGAACATGTAAGAATAGAGCTTGCAATTATTTGTGAATCCAGTGACAATCTTTAAAGAATCGTGCCTCATTTCTTGTAACCACTCAAGGTTTCCCCTTCAGCTTTACTACCCGGTATGAAAATAACTGGAGCAGATAACAGGGTCCGTATCACCGAACGGTCACTCTTTTACTGGATTCTCAGACGCCACCGGCCCATGCAGTTCTTCCTGCTCCTGGTTATTGTCGTCAGTCTCTTTTTCAAGGTCTTTCCCCTGGAGATGCAGAAGCGCATCATCAATGAAGCCATTTATCTCAAAGATACCCATCTTCTCTTTCTCTACTGCGGACTCTATATTGGCGCGGTTACCATTGCCGGCCTGCTGAAATACGCTATCAACCTCTGTCAGGTCTATATCGGCCAGAAAATCCTGGTGGAGATGCGGACAGAACTCTACCACCATGTCCTCCAGCTGCCTCTCCAGTTCTATCGCAAAATGCAGGCGGGTACCGTTATTTCGGCCATGACTGCGGAACTGAATGCCATTGGTTTTTTTCTGGGAGGGGCACTGGCCATCCCCATCACCAGCATCTTGACTTTCGTCGTATTCATAGGCTTTATGTTCAATCTCAATCCGCTGCTGGCCCTGTTGAGTATGGGGGTATACCCTCTCGAGATCATTGTTATCCCCTTTCTCCAAAACAAGTATAACAGGCTCAATAAAAAACGGGTGAAGACAACACGATCCATGGCCAATGTGGTGAATGAAGCCATCTCCGGAATTCACGAGATCCACGGCAACGCCAGTTACGGTCTGGAAGAGAAGAAACTTTCTACCTATATTCACAAGCTCTATGACTTAGTGAAGAGACTGTTCATTGTTAAATATGGTATCAAGTTTGCCAACAATGTCTTTCAGTCCATGGGGCCTTTTATCCTCTTCCTTGTGGGGGGGTACATGGCAATCAACGGTCAGTTTACCCTCGGGGCACTGGTGGCGTTTCTCTCCGCTTATGAAAAGGTCTATGACCCGTGGAAGGAGCTTATTGAATATTATCAGGACTATCAAGATGCCAAGGTGAGATATAAGCAGATTATGAAAATCTTTGATCTGGATCCTGTCCACGCCTTGCTGCCTTTCAGCCGTGATCCTTTCACCCTGCAGGGTAATATCAGCATGAAAAATATTACCTTCACGGTCCCCAGTGGGGTGAAGTTGCTTGAAGATATCAATCTGGAAGTCATGGCCAACGAGCAGATAGCCCTTGTCGGCTATTCCGGTTCAGGAAAATCAACACTCGCTCTCCTCATTGCTCAGCTCTATGACGCCAGCCAGGGGACTATTAGTATTGACGATCATCAGTTGGCTGAATTAAGCAAACTTGATATGAGCAGCAATGTGGCGATGATCGCCCAACAGCCCTTCATCTTTACCGGTACCATCCGTGAAAATTTGCTCTATGGCGTCCAGGCGGTAGCCGGTGACGGTCCACTTCCTGATCGATCGCATATCCTTTCTGTGCTTCGTCAGGTTGGTCTCCAGGATGACATCATTCGTTTTGGTCTCCAGGCGGTGCTGACGCCGGAACAATGCAAACCGTTCAGGGATAAATTTCTCCGTATGCGCCAGATTATTCATACCAGTTTGAGGAGTGATTTTGAAAAGGTTGTCGAATTTTATGATGCCGCAGCCTATCTCTATTATTCTAATATCCGTGACAATATTGTTTTTGGTGATAGTTTAACCGGTGAATTCATCATAGAAGGGTTACCTGATCATCCCCGGTTCATGGAACTGCTGCAGAAAACAAACCTGGAAAAACCTTTGTTGACCCTGGGCTATGCCATAGCCACCCAGTCGGTTGCCCTGCTGGCCAATTTCCAGGATGATGAGTTTTTCTTCCGTGATAACCCCATGCGAGCCGACGAGTTTACAACCTATAGCCAGCTCGTTGAAAAGCTGGACGGTCCACAATCGAAGGATAAAGAGGCTCGTCGCCTCCTCCTCATCCTGGCCCTGCGCTTTATCCCCCAAAAACATTCGATTGTCTCTCTGCCTTCTGCCATGGAGGCAAAAATTCTGGCCGCCAGACGCCGATTTCAGGAAATTGTCTTCCATATCGACAGAGACCCTGCCACACTACTTGAGGTGTGGTCGCCTTGTATTACGGGCCCTAAGACAGGAGAATCTGTTGATTTTATACCGTTTTGTCCCGGTGAGTATATGTACACCCACACCCTGCTTGATAATATCCTCTTTGGGGCCCTGAAGTCGGAACAGATGCTTGATGAACCACTGCGTAATCTTGCCGGACAGGCCTTTCAAGGTGAGCATCTTCTCGATGAGGTGATGGATATCGGGCTCAATTTCGAGGTGGGCAGCAAGGGTGACCGGCTGTCAGGCGGCCAGAAGCAGAAGCTTGCCATTGCCAGGGCATTTCTTAAAGATGCCCCAATCGTGATCATGGATGAGGCAACAGCCAGTCTCGATAATACTTCCCAGGCCCGTATTCAAGGGCTGCTTGAAACTGATTACAGGGGGAGAAAGACGGTGATAGCGGTCATCCACCGATTGGACTTGACCCCATCGTATGATCGAATCGTTGTCATGAAGGCCGGGCGAATTGTTGAACAGGGAACATACGATGAACTCATGGAGCGAAAAGGAGCGTTTTATGACCTTGCCAGAGCAGAATTTTAATGCAAATGGGTTGGGTAACATCACCGGCAGACAGGAGTTTTTAAACAGGCTGCCCATGTTTTCCGGGGCACCGGCCGGGGTAACCAAGATGTTTGCCTATCTTGCCAAAAGAGAAGAATATGCTCAAGGGGAGATTATTATAAGCGAAGATACCCGTTGCGATCGTCTCTTTCTCATTATGTCGGGTAAAGTGGATATTTTTCACCGCCACAAAGGACGTCGTTTTCATGTCCAGCTCCTGGGTCCAGACTCCATCAACTACTTTGGTGAATTGGCCATGCTGGCAGAATTTGACTGGTTCTTCTCAGCCAGGGCCTGGACAGATGTGGTCCTGATGACCATCAGTCGTGAGGCCTTTACCAAGGTCATGGAGCGTTTCCCCGAGTCCTATCCGGTCGTGGTACAGAAGATCATCAAGCTTCATATCAACCGTTTTGCTGACCAGGGCAGTTACTTTCTTTCCCATATCTCCCCGGAGGCCTGGCTGGAAGATCCGCCGCAGTGATATGGGCAGGTCTGAGAAGTACCAGCTGAAAGAGGAGGAGAATTGAAAAGATTTCTTCCTGCCGCTTAGTCACTGTTTTTTCTGCTGTTCCTCCAAGGCGTTGAGTTTTTCGACCACCTTTTCTGCCCTTTCCAGTTTAGTTTGGACGGCCTCGTTGTCAGGGTCGATTGCGAGGATGTTTTTCCAGGCCTTGATTGCCTGTTTGTATCCTCTTGCCCGATAAAAAGAGTTGCCAATGGATAGCTCTTCCTGGATATACTCGGCCATGGCCTTGTCCAAACGCTCTTGCATCAGTTCCGCGGCAACAGATGTCCTGGTTGCTGGACTGAGGCGAGTGAGATGGCTGCGGGCCTCGGAAAGATTGTTGTGGGCCATAGCCCTGTTGAATTCCTCAATCACTTTTTCGTCTTTTTTCTGAGCGATTCTGCGGCGGTCCTCAAGTTTTTTGTCTTTTCTGCTTTGAAGCATACTGTCCAGGGAACTGATAGCAGCTTCCATATCCAGTTGAGGGTCCAGCTCTGCAGCCAGGGGCAGGATGCGCTGGGCCATGGCGGCATTGTTCTCAGCCAGCATTTGCTCACCAATCCTCAGTAACTCTTTGGCCGTTTCCCTGGCCTCATTTTCGGTACGGGAATATCTCCATTGAATGATCAGGTCTCCTGGATTACTTGCCTGCAGGCTGCGTAACAGCGGCAGTTTTTTTCTCAGCCATTCTCCGGTAACAATGAGTTCTTCATATTGCAAGGCGTCCATTCTGTTCTGAAAACGTGTGAGCATGCCCTCCCGTGCCTCCTCCAGGGTCCTGGAGGTGTTGAGCTTTTTCAGTGCCTCTACGTAGATGCGTTTGGCCTCCGGCCAGTTACTCAGCCGTTCCTGGTTGAGGGCAAGGGCTATGCTCTGTTGTTCAAATGTTTGCACCTGGTCGAGTATCGTTTTTCGCTTCTTTTCCAGTTCCAGGGCCTGGGGGTCTTCCTTGGAGATGCTGCTAATGAGGGTGAGCGCCTTACCGTACTCCTGTTCGGCAAGATATTGATCGACCAGGAGTACGTTGTCTACTTTGGAATCCAAATGAGTGAGAGGAGCGCAGCCGTGCAGGAGCAAAAGAGCAAGGAGAAGAAGAGAGGATTTCATAACGGGATCAGTGAATAAGACCCGGGGTATGGGCTGAAAAGAGTTCGGGAGCGGAGAGTATCCTCATCTGGCGACCAATTTGCCACACTTCTACAGGGGTCCCTTTTCCTCGCAGTTTAATGGTTCCGGCCTGATAGGTCTCGAACAATGTGGCAAGGTCCAGGGAATCATGCAATTCTCTGGTGACGATTATCTGGCCGGCAGAGGCGATGGAAGAGAGGCGGGAGGCGAGATTGACGGCATTGCCGACCACTGTATATTCCATTCGTCTTTCCGAACCCATATTTCCGGCCAGCATGGTACCACTGTTGATGCCTATGCTGAACTCAACTGTAATCTTTCCCTGGTGGAGGCGGGTGAGATTGTACTCCTTGATCACCTCTTGAATCTCGACCGCACAGCTGACTCCATTGAGTCCATGCTCTTTATCGAGGAGAGGGACACCGAAGAGGATCATGGCACAATCTCCGATGTACTTATCGATATGGCCGCCATGTTTTCCGGCAATCTGATCAATCAGGGTGAAATATTCGTTGAGGAGGTTGTTGATTGCCGTAGGCTCCAGTCCTTCACTGAGGGTGGTGAAACCCGATATATCGGCAAAGAGTACGGTGGCTTCGACATGACTGCCGCCGAGATGAATCTGTTCCAGATTGTTCATCAGGGCACAAGCCACATTGGGAGAGACATAACGGGAAAATGTTTTTTCCACCTGTTCTTTACGCAGCAGGCCTTCAGTCATGGTATTCAGAGATCCCATGAGCTGACCCAATTCATCTTGACGACGTTCTTGAAAGCGATAGCGGTAATTTCCACGCGAAATTTCCTGGCTCCCTTCCACAAGATCTTTGATCGGCCGGGATAATTGTTTGCTGAGAAAGGCTGCGACAATGATGCCCAGCAAGACCATCAGGGCTGTAATGGCGGAAATGGTGCGAATGGTCTTGCCATAGGCGGTATTCATGAACGAACGGTCAAAGGTGATCAGACAGTAGCCAAGGGTCAGATCCCGGAAGTTGATCTTACTGACGTAGGAGGTGAGACCGATCTGTTTGCTCTCACCGATATACCAGTACAGTGGCTCCGTTGGAAGAATAAGGGCAGGGTTCTGTTGCGGGTTGATACCGATTGCGGAGAGCATCGTTGATTGATCGGAGAAAATGGCAACCCCCTCTATCCCTTCATTGTCTGCCAGGTTAGTGGTAAGTTGCTCTATGGCCTGGAGATCCCCGGCCAGGAGCGGTTCGATGGCTGCATTGGACAGTTGGTCACCGAGGGCTGATGCATAGGCATCTGTCTGCTGATCAAAAACGGTGCTTTGATTGCCGAGGATGAAGAGGCTGAGCAGTCCCATGCCGACGATGATGACGGTGGTGATAACAAGTGCCAGTTTAATGGTAATGGGCAGAGAACGGATTTTGGAGGAAAAGATGGATAACAACCCCTTCTTGGCGGGGATATGTGGAATTGCAATGCTCATAACTGGTTATGGTCCCACTTCTGCTCCTTGTTGAGCAGAAGCTGAAAATCCTCTGCAGAGGTTATCCGAAAAGGAAAAATAATTTTTTATCAGCGACAAAAGCCGAAGAGTTTCTGGAAGATTTCCAGGGAAAGAAGAGGGATAGGGTGTTTTTTATTTGCGATGCCTACCCCTTGGCTGATGCTTCGGGCCTTTGCAAGCTCTAAGGAGGAAAGATTGTAAGCTCCTCATCATGTCTAGAATACCATAATCATCCGCCAAAGCGTATTCAAATATTTTTTCAGGATCGTCTGCTGAACAGGGTCTTGTCTTGAACATGTTGTCATGATTGAAAAAAACATGGGAAATTTGTGAAAAGATAGAGTCGCAACTCAGTCCATTACCCTCTTCATCTGTGAGGCCTGCAAGTGTAACTGGCGAGGAGAGAGGGAGAGGACCGTTGTCGTGAGTGAAAATGTGTAATGAACACCGAAGGAAGAGGGTTTCAGGGCTTCGCCGTTGTCTGCTCTCAGCAGGCCCTCAATAGGCCATGTGTCCCAGGGATTTCATGATCAGGGCCAGCCCCATGGCTAACATGCCGGTGAGACCCATACCACAGGAGAATCCGGCCAGGAGTACCGGGGCATATTGTCGCCACATGGGACCATAGCGTTTGAGGAAAAAGTAGCGGCCAAGAAAGGCACCCAACACCTCTAGAATCAGGCCGTGGGGGGTGGATTGGCCCAGTCCCCTGACTACTCCATAGATAAGGAGGATGGGAAGGCCAAAAAGGTTGAGGATGAAATACATGATCAGGCCAAAACCGAGACCGGAGCATACCGTGCCGGCATTCAGGGCCTGGTAGAACATGGAGTTTCCTTCCAGGGTGGAGGTCTGCAGCAATAAGGTGTTGAGGGCCTGCAGGTGCCACAGCTCCTGGGCATAAGGATAGCTGCTGGAGGGGATGGGGGCCAGGCGCCAGATAAATTGAGAAAAGAGGAGGCTGGCCACCATGACAATGGGAAAGACCACAATCTCCGCTTTAATAATCCCTCGGATGGAGGTTCCGGTAAGTTCTATCTGTCTGAACTGGACGGTGGCCTCGCCGTAGTTGTGGATAGGGATAGGGGCATACCAGATTTCCAAGCCCTGGTAACCAAAAAAGCGTGCTCCAGCGATGAAACTGGCCTCTCGAACCAGGGGGAGGCTGACAAATTGTCCGGCAATGCCCTCCATCCTGGCGGTGATATAGGAGATAATGGGGGTGTAAATAAAGCCGTAGGCCAGGAAAAAGATCCAGGGGAAGGAAGGGACCAGCAGGACGCAGAGTCCTACATAGGCGAGGGTGGAAAAGAAGTAGATGGCAATTGAAATCCAGAAGTTAAAATCACCTCGCCCGGCTGGCGGCTGAAAGAGATCTTTCAGGGTGCCCATATGTTCCTTCGTACTGCGGAAGGATCTGAATACGGA
This sequence comes from Pseudomonadota bacterium, assembly GCA_018817385.1. Lineage (GTDB taxonomy): Bacteria > Desulfobacterota > Desulfobulbia > Desulfobulbales > Desulfocapsaceae > Desulfocapsa. The sequence continues at coordinate 39,187 of JAHIUA010000075.1, read as the reverse complement.
CCAGATGCCGATGACGCCAATGGCCAGGCCCAGGCCAATACCAAAGCTCATGTAAAAGTCGAAGTTATTGGCAAAGACGGTATCCACAGTGGCCATACCGGGATGCCACCGATGGAGAATGCCCTGGCTGTAAAGGATGGGATTGAGGACAATTGTGATGATCAGGCCGATGAGTCCGCCGATAACGGCCCAAAACGGCAGTACCATACCGATAAAAACCAGGCCCAGATCCAGCTGGATACCTGTTGCCACTGCCGGCAGGAGGTCTTCTGTGTGTTCGGTCAGTTCAATCCAGGGAATGGGGATGAGACGGATGGGCTCGGTGAAAATCAGGCCGGAAGCAATGGGGAGGAGGATATAGAAGGCGCCAAAGATCAGGCCGATGACGCCGCCGATGGAGAAGACCCGCCATTTCCAGCTTTTTTTCTTCTCTTCTGTGGATTCAGCCAGGGCCATGGTGCCGAGTGCAGCCACCGGGGCCATTGGAAAGGGGAGCTTTTCCACATCTGAGGTGATGCGATACAGGGCATAGCCGAGACCGAAATGGTCAATACGTTGTATGATCTGGGCCCCGACCAGGAGGAGGATGGGGATCAGCCAGTCCCGGTGGAAAAAGGTCCTTTCCACCATGGATTGGGAATCCGGGCCAGGGGCTACCCAGGAAGGGATGAACTCGGCCAGACCCAGCATCCTTGCTGCATCGGACTGGACCAGATACTGATTCCAGAGGAGGCCGGAAAAGGGAGAGGCCAAGGCAGCACCAGCCATGTAGTAGAGGAGAAAGATCTCCTGTTGTTTCAGCTCGGAATGAGCCCTCTTGGCGACCTCGGCAAAAAGGATGATCGTCACCCAGCGTGCTGCCGGTCCAATTCCCTGGCCAATCACCAGCTGCAGGTACATAGAGCCCGGCATCATCAGAAAACCGATGAAGATGGCACCGACAATGGTCTTCCAGTCAAATCCCTCTTCAAAATGGTCGGGAGTCTTTAGGAGATCGCGATATTCTTTTAGTTCTTTATCATCATACATAATATCAAATCAGCAGGGCATTGGGGTGAAAGACTGAAGCAAAAAAGGATTTTCTTTCCTCTCCTCTGCAGCCTCTTTAGTCAGGGAGTACCTGATAAGCAGAATCCGTGAAAAATCCAACTATGGCCCAGCCTCCTCCCATGAGAAAGTCGCCAATGATGAGTCCGATAAAGAAAAACTGAACCTTTTTAAAAAGAGAGACGCCGCCGTAACGCATGCAGAGTGCATTACAGGCCCAGCCGATAAAAAAACTGACCCAGAGGATGCGCATGGCAGAACTGTAGGCGGTCAGATAGCCCAAGGGGTGGATGGGCCACCAGTAAAAACGGTGGTAGCAGACCACCAGGAACAGCATGACCAGTGCCCCGGCAATGGCAAAAAAGGTGATCCAGCTCCCTGCTTCCACCGGAGCCGTGAGCAGACGATGCACATTCTCAAAGACCGTCACCGTGGTCTGGTTTGCCCATTCCATCTGCAGTTCGCGGATCCCGTAGCGATAGTAGAGGGTCATCATCGCAAGAATTGAGGCCACCAGACTGGCAAGAATGGTGCAGAAGAGTCCTGAAAAGATAAGGAGTCCGCGGCTATTACTATGACTCAGCTTGCGGGCGTGTAGGAGTGAGGGCATCAGGGATTCACGGAGGTCGACAAAGAGTGCTTTTTGACACATTGCGCAGATCAGGCCGTTGACGCCGCTGAAGAGTTTGCTCCCGCCTGTGATCATTAAAACGTCCATGGGGGCTATGGGGAGGGTGAAGTAGGCCAGGCCACCCTGACAGATAATCCGGGTTGCCACCAGCATGATCATAAAGGCAGCACAGAGGAAAAGGAAGGCTGTGGAGAGAGTCAGACCCAGCCAGGTGGCCCAGCAGAGCAGCGCTCCGAAACAGAAGATACAGCCCCAGAAAGAGATGCGGACATCGAACCATTCAGTTCGTGATTTACTCGGTTTGATAAGGAAAAAGGATTCCTTGGTCACCTCCAGGAGGTGGGCCCGTGCCAGCCAGATGAGAAAGAAAAAGAAGACGCCGTAGGCCCCGATCATCTGGGTCTCTTCAGGCCTGGCCAGGGTCGGGCCAAAGGTGATGCCAAGCTCTGAGGCGGGTATGGTATAGCCCAGCAGGCCAAGGACTCCGAAAAGCAGTCCTCCGAGGATAAAGAAAAACCAGAAGCTGAAGGAGATCTGTCGCGAAGCGAGAAAGGCAAAGCCGATAAATGCCGGATAAATATATATTTTGAGCTTTTGAAAACCGGAGAAGAAACCATGGTCCGGGAAGTAGGGGCCGGCCAGGATCAAGGTCGGCAACTGGGGAACGGAGGGATAATAAAAGTGAAAACCGTTCAGGAGGTGAAGGCTAACAGGAAAGAGGAGACCGGCCAGGAGGAAGCGGTTACTGAAAAAGGTGCTTAGCTTTCCTTCGTCAAGGGATCTGCTCAGCATCTCCGGAACACGAAGCAGGGGGAAGTTTATACGTTCATTGTGGATCCACTGACGGGAGAGGAGGTTGATGACAAAGAGCATGAAGCCGTAGACCAGGAGAATAAAAGAACCCCAGAGCACGAGCGGTGTCAGCCAATGCTGCCAGGGGATGGCAGAGACCACCTGCAGCCAGCTCATATCGCGTCCCCCGGGGAGGCCGGTATACAGCATCTCGATGGCTCCGCTGTCGCCTGGTGTAATCCCGGAGGGGATGATGCGGTGCAGACTCTCTTGCCATTGGTTCCCGACTGAGGCGTAATAGATGGGAGCGGTGAGGTTGAGGAGCAAGGTCCGAGCAAGTCCGGTATAGGCGATTCCTGAGCCGATGACCATTTCTACCCAGATAATCAGGAGCTCGCCTCCCGAGAGGAGGGGGGAGGCAGAGCGAAAGAGGCGAGCGCTTATGGCCGTAAGGATGGTGAGGAGGAGAAAAATGAAAAAGGGAGCCAGGGGAAAATGTCCACCACCGAGAGGGGTTGCCTGCTGGTAGATGTTGTTAAAGGGGGTGAGCAGGCAGATGGCAATGGCGAGAAATATGCCGCTGACAATAGCCCTGGGGCGAATGAGTGATCCGGTTTGCTGGTGCTCAGGCATTGTTCTTTTCCCCTCTTACCTGACTCTCTGCTGCGATTTTGTTGAACTGTTCAGCAAAGTGTTGATGGCTTGCATCGTCAATGGAGCGCCAGACCAGTAATTGTTTCCGCAGGTTATGGAGAAATGAGGTGTTGATCCGCTGCCAGACCTGTTCTTCTCCGGATCGACGTTCCATGGTGACCTTGATTTCCAGGTAGGCTTCATCTCCTGTGACTGGACAAAACTGGATATCCACCCATTGCATGATACCAAAGTCGAAGGGGGCAAGCCATACTTTTGAGCGGATGTAGGTGTAGTATATTTCGCGTGGATTTTCAGCATCTTGTCGTCTTTTTTTCATCTGATCAATGCTTCGGCAGGCGAAGATCAGCTCCACCGGGCCGGTGGAAAAAATTCCGTGGGAGACATCCTGGTGAGAGCTGAAATAGCTGTAGATGAACCCGCCAATGGAGTCATGTTCGTCGTATTTCATGAAAAAAGGCAGGGTGATGGTGATTCGGTTGTTAACGGCTTTGGGGAGGGTAAAGGTACTGTTGACATCAGGGATGGCGATCTGAGCTGCCACCCGGGACGGATAAATGACCGATATCAGGACCACGCCTATAACCAGAACCATGGCAGCCACACCGGCCATGGAGGAGTAGTTCACCGTCAGCCCTGCCCAGAGTCTGGTGTCGGCAAAGAGTGAGGCTGATATCTGAGCGAGGAGATAGCCAAGGACCACGGATATGACGGCGAGGGCGAGGGCCTCGGCCACAAAGAGAAAGGAGACGTGGGAGGGGGCAAGCCCTATCGAGGTATAGATCCCGATCTCCTTTTTGCGCTCGTATACGGAACTGATCATGGTGTTGAGGACAATAAAGATGGAGATGAGGAGGGGAATCAAGATGTTGGGTAAGCCGCTGTATGTTATGGCGTCACTCTGGTTGTAGAGCCATACCCCACTTTTTTCTCCGGTAAAGATAGCTATGCTGAAGCGGTCCACCAGCCGTTCAGCAGTGTCGCTGATGGACTCTTCTGCCTGGGGAAGGACTGCCAGATTCTTTAACTTGCCACCCATGGTCAGGAGCGTGGGGGCCGGAATAATGGCCACCTGAGAGGCAGGAATGTGGTGATAGCGACTTTGAAAAGAACGGATTTCCTCTCCTGACTCCATTGCTTCCTGTTCCACCTCGGTGATCTCGGCCCCTGCTTCCTCCGAGAAGGTTACCGGGGTCAGGGGTTCACCGTCAAGGTCCAGGGTCTGGTCAAAGGATGGGCCATCAAAACTGCCGATTACGGTAAAGTCCTGGCCCCAGAGTTTGATTTGTTCGCTGCCGTCGCTCCGCACTCCCAGTGCCTTGGCCATGTTCTGCTCCAGGATGATGGTCAAGCGGTCCTCATTGCTGAACCAGCGTCCTGAGGTGAGAAGCTTGTCAAGGGCGGTGACCTTGGCTTCAGAGGCTGAGAGGCCAATGAGTCCCTGGAGCTCTGCCCTGTTATTGCCGTACTGGAGGGGAACGTGGACGGCCTGAGTGGCGTTCTTTGCTTCGAGCCAGATACGGGGAGCTATACCAGCCGCATCCTGAAAGCTGTCGGCAAGATGAGTTACCGCCTCCACCGGCAGACTCCGCCAGTCCACCCTTTTCAGGAGCAGTCCCTGATAGGGGGCGCTTTCCTGGAAAAAGAGCCTGCTCTGGCGTTTACCTGATTTGACGGTGGTGAAACTCATGATGGTAAAGGTGAGAATGATGAGAGTCAGACAGGTGAGCACCGTACGGATTCGTCTGCGTCGGAGGTTGGAAACCCCGAGAAAAAAGGCAGCGGTGAAGGCCTTCCAGTGACTGATTTCGGCAGGACGTTTATGGCTGGCCCGGCGCTGGAGGAGGATCATCTCTTCCTCAAAGCGGAAAAAGATGATGAGGCTGACCAGCAATGATAAGCCAATGATAAAGAAGGCCAGAATGACCACAGTGGGGCTGTATGCCAGCTGAAAGGCGGGATGGACCTGGCGGATAACAGCAATGAGGAGGAGGAGGATTCCATTGAAGGCTACGATCTGTTTATAGATATTGGCAAAATTAAAGAGGAAGCGCTCCATACAGAAGGCAAAGGGGACAAAGAGAGCAATGTAGAAGAGGACCCCGAAGAGGACATCCTTCTGCGTCTTTTCCACCTGCACATAGACCCGGTCAGCCAGGGCGAGAGATTCTGAGGCCGCACTGCTGAAGGTCTCATAGTCATACTCTGCCAGGCTGGACTTGGCCCTCTGCAAGGCCTGCAACCCACGTTCCTGCAGCGCGTTGATTTTACTGTCAAAGATGCCATGACTTTCCAGATTTTCAATCCGTGGTTCAAGAAGTGTCCAGATATCTCGGGCAGTCTGATAGACCGTGTTGGGGATGGCCCTGTACTGGTCCACCGAATAGCCAAACCCCATGCTGTTTGCCGGAGTGCCATTGGTGAGGATCATCTTGCGGGTAAGAACATTATCAGAGAGGGTGGCCTTGAGCCAGGTTCCCGGTTCTGTATAGATCGAGGCCATGGTTGAACTGCGGGTGTCGATGCGGCTGTACCAGTAATGCTGAGGTGGGGCGTCGCGGCGGCCGTCCAGGAGTTCAACTTTAGTCAGGTACTGAAAGTTACGAGGTTCCAGGAGGCCAAAGATGGTGGTCTCTTTGCAGCTGAAGAGGATGAGGTCGGTCTTGACATCTTGTTTGCGGATTTTGAGACGGTAATTGTTTTTCCCGGTCTCTTTCTTATCAATGGCCCACAGGACCTGTCCTGTTTCCTCGTCAAAGCGATAGCCTTCTATGATGACCTTGTCCAGGACATGTTTTTTATCAGCGACGCCTTTGATCTGAAAGGTCCCCGCTGAATCCACCGTGGTGTAATATTTTTGCATCCCCTGATAGGCAAGCAGGGTAGTCTTTGCCGCCGGATAGTCGGCAAAGAGCTCTCCCTGAAGCAGGAGATTGGCCCGTCCGCTGACGGTTGAAAATCCTTCTCGGGGAAATTTGCCGGAATGCAGTTCGGCCGTTGTCGCCATGGTCAGGATCATATCGCTGACCAGACGTGCCTGGTTGGCAAGGCTGTTCCAGTCGATGTCTTCTGGGGTGTCCCACGGTGTTCCCCAGGAAGAGCGTGCATCGCCTACGCTGACTAAACTGATGCCGAGAAAGCCAGCCAGGGAGGCGACCTCTCCACCCAGGGGCGGTTGATCGAGAAACCAGGAGTCCCAGGAGCGCAGACGGCTGGGGCGGAGGGTGTTGATGTAGGGCGTGCTGCTGGAACTGCTGGTTGCAGCCTTATCAAGGAGGTCGGCCATCACCGAATAGATCCCGGTGCGGTTGACTCCGGCCTTCAGATTGTAAAGAAAACCCTGGTCAAAAGCGCCGAGACCGTTGCCATGGCTGGAAAGGTGGAGGGAAACCATGGCGGCCACATCGTACTCATTGACTAATCCTCTGAAAACTTTGGCACTTTTCAAGGTCTTCAGATGGGTCTCAAGTTCCTTCTCCCTGTTTTTGAGGTGCTTGATGGCCTGGGGGATGGCCTCTTGAAAGAGTTTGGCTTCCTCTGTCCCCATATCGTGGAAGGAGCTGCGCCAGCCGATGCGTCGATAGAGGAGACGGGTTTTGGAGAGCTTTTTGATTGCCTCTTTGCTGGCAGGAGTGCTGTCCTGTTGCAAGCGAAGGCTGATCAGCTCACGGGATACGGAATCAACCGAGAGCTTGAGGTGATCAGCCATGGCCTGGCTCAGGATCTTGTCTCGGAGCTCGTCTTCCTCCAGGGGCCAGCTGATATTTTCCAGGACTTCCAAGTGTTGGAGGGTCTTTTCCCTTGAGGTCTTGAGCTGTTTCTGTTGCTCTCTTAGGGCTTTTGACTTGCTGCGGATACTCCAGATGAGATCCCGCATGCCGGCCAGGGATTGGCTGTGGCCGCTGGATGCTATCAGGAGCACTGATCGTGCTGGCGGATGCTGCTGCAGAGCACGAGCAGTCTGGAGCAGGGTAGCAATGGAGGCTGCCTCGTCTGCCCCGGGGGCACGGCCTGAGACAAATCCGGAACTGTCATAGAAGGCATCCACAAGCAAGAGCTCTTTTTTGAGTTCCGGATCGGTGCCAGGGATCAGGGCATAGATGTTTTCGGCCGTGATCTCCTGCCAGTGAATCGAGGAGTTGATGGTTACCTGCTTCGAGAGCAGTCCAGGTTTGCTGGCAGCAAGCGCAGGAAAGAGGCGGAGGAGTTCTTCTTCTTCCATCCAGAAGCAGGGGAGCTGAATGGGGGTCAGTTCTTCCTTTTCCTGGAAAAGGTATTTCGATTGCCGGCCCTTGCGGTTGAGATAAATAATGGCCTGGGCGCCCAGAGAGGCGAGCTGTTGCCAGTTTTGGCCGGAATCGAAATCGAGGACAACAATCGACTTTTCGATCTTTGCCCCTTGCATTTCCTGCCATTGTCCGGAACCGACATAGGTGAGTGGACCACTCAGGTTGCCATTGCTGGCCTCTGGGGTAATGGCGTTATAGAGGAGATTGTTGAGGGCAACGCTCTTTTCTCCTATCTGCAGGCTGGCACCTGTCACCTGGCGCACCGAAAGAGGAAACTGATAACTCTCAGGAGTCAGGCCCATGGCCTGGAGTTCTTCCTTGATAAAGGCGGCACCCATCTTGCAGCCTTCACTGCCTGTTGTCCGCTGTGGATGGCTGCTCAGCCTCTTTATCTGTTCTTGTAGAGAAAGCAGAGGGGTGGCGGCAGCCCAGGAGGAGAGGAGAGACAGGGTCAGAAGAAGGAAGGCGATGATCCTGAGCAGGGAGAGGGGAAAGAGGGGCATGGTGTCAGCAAACAGCGTATGCAGATGATCAGCTGCTCATTCCTCCAGTGTGGATTTCCAGATCAGCACGTTCCTGTATTTTGTCCACTCGTCCATCACGTATCCAGATGACCTGGTCTGAGACATTGAGCATCTTGAAATCATGGGTGGCGGAGATGACAGTCGTTCCCTCCTCCTGACTGAGCTGTTTCAACAGGGAGATAATTTCTTCACCTGTGGAGAGGTCGAGGTTACCAGTGGGCTCATCGGCGAGGATGATGGCTGGATTGTTGGCCAGTGCCCTGGCCACGGCTACACGTTGCTGCTGGCCGCCAGAGAGTTCCGCTGGTTTATGTTCATGCCGTCCAACAAGTCCGACCTGGCTCAGGAGTTTCATGCCCCGGCTCACTGCCTCCTCGCCTGGCGTTCCGGCAAAGGTCATGGGAAGGGTAACATTTTCAAGGGCGGTCATCACCGGGATAAGATTGAAGGTCTGGAAGATGTAACCGATTTTTCGGCAGCGTAACCAGGCCAGTTCATAGGCATCGAGTTGGGCAATGTCCACTTCGTCAATAAAGACCTTGCCCTGGGTGGGTTTATCCAGTCCGCCAATCATATTGAAGAGAGTGGATTTTCCTGAACCGGAAGGGCCCATGATGGAGATATATTTTCCGCTTTCAATTTCCAGATCGATCCCTTTTAAAACCTTGACCACTATCTTTCCCAGGTCAAAGTCCTTGGTGAGCCCTGTGACCCGGACGATCAGTTTTTCAGACATTGGCCTTCCCCTGATAAATTAGGATAAATAAGCTCATACCGCACACCGCTCTTCACCCTCATTGTTCGACTCGCATGGCTTCCACCGGCTGCATCCGGGCAGCCATGATTGCCGGATAGAGGACACCGAGCAGGCTCAAGCCGATACCGGTAGCAAGGGCTGTAACGGTTGAAACAAAGATAGCCGGCCAGGGAAGAAGGTCAATGGTGCCAGGGCCGAAACGGAAGAGGGCGGCAAGAAAGGCAGATGTCGTCCCCAGTATTGCTCCGACAGAAGCACCGGCGAACCCCTGCATGGTTGCCTCCATGACAAAGATTCGTACAATGAATCGATCGAGGGCACCCAGGCATTTCATGGTCCCGATTTCCCGAAATCGTTCGGTAACCGACATGAGCTGGGCATTGATAATGCCCACAACACAGACCAGAAGAGAAAGGGTGATGATCCAGCGTTGTTTTGGAGATGCGGCAAGGCTTGTATCGCCTGGAAGAATGTCGTAGCCGCAGCGCAACAGCATCTGACACAGTGAGGGGTCACCGGTTGCCAGCATGGTGTCAGCAATATCAATGCTTACCTGGCTGAAGGCGAGGAAAGAGACGGCCAGGACCAGAGTCAAGGTGGTGATCAGGGAACGAAAGAAACGGGCCCGAATCGATTTGTAGGCAATCTCAATAGACTTTTTCCATGGCAACACGATGAGACGTCTCATGAGCCTGATCCTTTTCTGCAAGAAAATGCGAACAATGTATTCCTATTGGCATTCATAAGAGAAAGATTCTCAATGTCGTCTATTTATACTGTTTTATTGACAGTTTTTCAAGTTTTTCCTGGATCTTTGCGGCGGTAATAGGTTTTTCAAGAAAGGCATCCATGCCGGCATCCAGACATTGCTCCACTCCTTCTTCTGGAGAACGGGTGGTGAGGGCGATGATACAGGCATGTTTTCCGGTCTCTTGTTCCCGTTTCCTGATCTCCCGTATCGTCTCCAAGCCATCTATATCAGGCATCTGAAGATCAAGGATAATGAGATTGAACTGGGAGCGGGTACATTCGTAAAGGGCCTGTTTTCCATTTTCGGCCAGGGTGACCTGCCAGCCCATATCCATAAAGATTTTCCCGGCAATGACCCGACTTGCCGGCTCATCCTCAGCCACCAGTACAGAGTTGATCAGCTGTCGCTCAATGACCTGGAACATGGTTTCCGGATCCAGGGGCTTGCTGAGATAGTCATCCATGCCTGCGGCCAGACATTTTTCCCGATCGCCCTGCATGGCATGGGCCGTCATGGCAATGATGGGGACATGTCCGGAATGGAGTTTTTCGTGGGCTCGGATGGCAGCCGTGGCCTGGTAACCATCCATTTCCGGCATCTGTATATCCATCAGTATAGCATCAAAAGATCCTTTCTGGAAGAGCTCCACAGCCTCACGGCCATTGAAAGCAGTGGTGACCTGAAGTCCTTCCTCACCAAGGACAGCAATGGCCAGGGTCATGTTGATGAATTCATCTTCTGCCAGGAGAATGGACATTCCCTGGAGGATCTCCTGGCGGCTGAGACCACTCTGAACAAGGGTTCCCAGGTTACTGTTCTTTTGTGTCTGGGTCCTCAGGGGACGTTTGAAACGACTGGTAAACCAGAATGTTGCCCCTTTGCCCTCTTCACTTTCCAGGCCGATTTCGCCGCCCATCAGGTGGCAGAGCTGGGAGGAGATTGTGAGGCCGAGTCCCGTGCCTCCATATTTTCTGGTATGAGAGGTGTCGGCCTGAGAAAAAGATTGGAAAATAATTGCCTGTTTCTCTTTCGGAATCCCGATTCCGGTGTCCTGGATGGCAAAACGGAGGAGACAGTCGCTAACCGTTGATTGTTCGAGAGTAATATTGATCGAAACTGATCCGTTTTCTGTAAACTTCAGTCCATTGTTGACCAGATTGATGAGGATCTGAGTCAGACGGGAGGGATCGCCGATGAGGTGCCGGGGGATCTCAGCGGGGATCTGTCTTTTGAGAATAATATGACGTTCGCCGGCCTTTGGGGCCATGAGAATGAACAGTTCTTCGAGCTTTTCTTCAAGGGAGAATGGCACTTCCTCAAGGAGCAGCTTTCCCGCCTCTATCTTCGAAAAGTCAAGGATGTCATTAATGATCCCAAGAAGTCTGGAGGCCGAAGACTGCACCATCCGCAGCTGGTTCAGCTGATCAGGAGAGAGGGAGCTGTTCATAAGCAGCCTGGTCATGCCCATGATTCCGTTCATGGGGGTACGGATTTCATGGCTCATGTTTGCCAGAAATTCACCTTTGGCCTGGTTGGCTGCTTCGGCTTCCTCTTTGGCCTGGATCAGAGACTGTTCTGTATCCTTTTGCATGGAAATGTCCCTGGCTGTAACCAGAAGGCCTATGGGCTTTTCCTGTTCGTCCTGGAACTGAGAGATGTTCATGGCCGTTGGAAAGAGGCTGCCATCCTGACGCACATGGCCTATCTCCGCAAAGTGGTGTCCTTTGCGTCGCACCTCCTTGAGAAATGGGGTCAGTTCTTTCTCGTTTTGCCCCGGGGTATGAAAGAAGGACAACTGTTGGTTAACAAGGCTGTCTTTATCAGGAAAGCCATGCATGGTGGCCCATGCGGCGTTGGCGCGCAGGATTCTTTCGTTCAAATCTGTCAGGACTATGCCGTCAAAGTTCTGTTCCACGGCCTGGCTCAGAACCCGTGATTTCTGCTCAATATCGATGCGTTCAGTGATATCCCGGGAAATGACGAGAAAACCAGAGGCCGCACCTTCCTTATCGAGAAGCGCGGTGACACTGGTCAGGGTCTGGAATTCCGAGGTGTCTTTTTTTCGGTGGCCGATGATTTTGATCATATGGCCAACCCGAAGGACTTCCTGGAGCATATTCGTGAGGTCTTCTTGCAGCTGTTTGTCGGTGTGATGGAGAGACAGATTCTTGCCCAGTTGTTCCTCGCTTCTGTAGCCATGCATAGTGTCCCAGGCCTGGTTGGTATATTGCATGACCCCATCCAGATTGGTGATGCATATACCGTCAATGGATTGAGACACAGCCCGGAAGTAGAGTTGCAGCTGCTCCTCTTCATATTTTTTTTCGGTGATGTCACGGATGATGGTATGAAGGAGTGTTTTGTTCTGGAGCGAGAGGGTGGTGATAGAGACTTCTGTCCAAAAGGGGACGCCGTTTTTGTGCAGGTGACGCCACTGATATTTATGGCTCCTCTTGTGGATGGCTGTATTCATCATTTCTTCTGCTTTTTTCCAGGATTGGCTGCCATCTTCCTGCAGAGGAGGAGAAAGTTTGCCGGGATGTTTGCCCAGCAACTCCTCCTTGTTGTCGTAGCCAAAAAGACGGAGAGCCGCCTCATTGCAGTCTATGATATGAGGAGTGTCGATGAGGAGGTTGGCATCCTGCGAGTTTTCAAAGAGGGTTCTATAGCGCTTTTCGCTCTCTTGTAACTGAGACTGGGCGTCTTTTCGTTGTTCAATCTCCGTTGCCATCCCGGTTTTGAGTTGTTTTTCAGTCAAGGTGGCGATCAGGTTCATGACCAGGAGGTAGGTCAGAAAAAAGGAAGAAGCAACAATGGAGGAGGCAAGGAGATAGGGGGGGTGTCGTTTTTCCAGGGTGCTGAGATGCCATCCGGGAAGGTCTATGGGGGTCGAAACTACCCGGTAGGAAAAGGTATCGAGAAAAACTTTTTCTTGATTGAGGTCCACAGGCAGGTCGTTTAAGGGGCTGTTACCAAACTGTCTGCTCTCGATGATCTCTTTTTTATCTGTCGGTGTCAGTGCGTTAGTGGCATGATAGAGCCAATGTCGCTTGGCCTTGGAAACGGCAAAAATGATATTTTCTTCTGAGACCAGCAGAGAAATTGCTGAGGGGGCTTCGTCGAGGATGGTGGTGATCTGTTCCAGGCCGGATTTGATTACTGCCACCCCCACAGGCTGTTCATTGTTGTCTCTAATCGGTGAGCTGAAGTAGAGTCCACGTTGGTTGGTTGTTATGCCAATAGCTGGATAACAGGTACTTTTTCCTGCCATGGCATTGGTGAAATAGGGACGAAAACGATAGTTGTTGCCGGTCAGGGTTGTCCCCATGCTGTTGGCTGCAGTGGAGGCGGTAACCAGTCCGTCCTTGTCCATGACATAGACAATGGCTGCGGAAAGGACATTTCGTATGCCAAGGAGTTGGGCGGTGAGAGAAGGATGGTCAGGTGCCGTCTGGTGGAGGACACTGGGAAGGACGTCGGGTTGTTGGCTCAGTTTTTTACTGGCGGTGGTCAACTGTCTGGTCAACAGAGAGTTGATGTGATTGGCGGTCAGGGTGGCGTGCTGTCTATGGATGTTATGGAGGTACAGATTTTGCCCATGGACGGCAAGAAATGTCAGAGCGGAGCAGACCACGATGCAGGCGAGGATAAGCAGGAATAATTGTTTCCTGAGAGCTGGATTCCAGTTGAAGAAAGGAGTATCGGTCGCCATATATTTCTGCTGAACAGGGCCACAGGTTGACGTTCTTGAGTATCGAATGGCGCACCGAGAATACTGAATGCTGAAGGGTGGAAGAGGTCTCCATGGAGAAATCCTCGCCGCCAATCTGGGGTCCTGGCAGAAATGACCCGTTCAGGGGGCTAGCCCAACATATGCCAGCACCGCTGAGCTGTGGCCACCATTCAATCGTTCATCCTCGAGAAAAGCATAACGTTTCTCAACCGTTTTTGTCAATGTGAGGCTGTTTTTTTCTTAGAGTCTCTTTGGGGCTTGATCCTTGCTGATTTCCTGAAAGCGAACAGGATAGAGACTAGGGTGGGAAACAATGAGGTTCAGCAGGACAGCCAGGAAAGCAAAGGCGGTTCGATCCATGCGTTGGTGATGAATCATGATACCGCTCCTCCCTCCCCTGAGCCCCGATTCAAGTTCTTGCAGGAGGTTGTGCAGGCATTCCTCCGGATGCTCTTCTTTCCGGGTGTGGAGATCTGTGTTGACCTGAAGATCAGGAAGTCCTGGAGGGGAAAGGGGTTTTGCCCCGGCGCTGCGGGAGACCGCCCTGAATCGGAGATCTTGGAGAGCGTGCAGGGTGTCGAGGCTGCAGCGGTTCCATGGCGGTGTGAAAAAGGGGGAAAAGGTCTTGCCCATGATGGAGAGCAGACGCTCCTTTCCCTTGGCCAGATCAGCCCACTGTTGTCTTGGAGGACGGCTGGACCCGAATTCCTGTTTCTTGCCCTCAGACTCATGATTCCGATGCAGCCAGCCGTGCTGGTGCCAGCACCACTGGGAAGAGTTTTGTCCGGTGAGGCCGATGAGTTGTTGGCAACGGACGGTGGTGAGCCAACTGGGAACAACGGCTAGACAGAGGGGCAGTCGGGCCGTGAGGAAAAGTTGTATCAAGTGACTGAATTGCTCTCCCGGGACGCCAATGTCATCGGCACGAAAGAAAATCTCAGCCTCTCCCTTTCCCTCGGCCAGTCCCCTGTCCAGAGCCAGCTGAAGACGTTTTTCCGTATCCGCTGGCAGTTTCTTGTAAAGTGAGGCAATCATGATTGGTCCTTACTGGTCCAGGCGTGAGGGGCACCAATGAGCTGAGCAGTTGATATGGCCCCGTTCAGATTGGCCTTGCTTTTCTGTTTGGGGAGATGGAGCATTTTTTCGATCTTTTTTGCCAGGCGTGCTGGAGCCAGATCTACTGGTTCCAGGAGCGCAAAAGGGGCTGTGGCCAAAAATGATGAGACCCGCAGGCGTTGCTCCCGGTTCTGGCCAAATGGGTAGAGAAGGGCGGGAACACCAGCTGTCAAAAGATTCATACAGGTATTATAGCCGGCCATGGAGATGGAGAGGTCGGCACCTTGCAGCCAGTCGGGAAAGTTGGCACAGAAGTCATGGATGGTAATACGGTCGTTCCCTCTTTTGGCCAGTTCGTCCTGAAGCTCTGGGTCGCTGTACGGGCCGGTGAAGAGATGAACACTTATTGACTCTTTGGCATCGACAAGTGCGGCCGCATCTGCAGTGGCATGGAGCAGTTCCGCCCCCACGCTTCCTCCTCCGATACTGGCGACGATGAGTTTGTCGTCAGCCCGCAGCTCAAGTTCCTGGCGGATGTCGATGCCCCTTCTTGGATTGTTCGCTGGTGGGCTGATAAAACCGGTGTAGTGGAGGGGGACGGTAATGGCGTCGGTGCGCTCAAAACTGGTTTCCAGAGGAATGAAGGCGGGATCGGAATGGATAAGCAAACCCTCAAATGAGGTATTGAGGATATGGAGGACTCGTTCTTCGTATTTCTGTTTGTCCTTTTTTTCGACAAGGATGTCGCGGAGACTGCAGAGGCGGAGGCAGGGGGGGAGACTTCCAGCACCAATGCCGTTCAGGATAGGATCAAGTTCGAAAGCAAAGGCCTTACGGCCAAAGGGATAGAGTTCCACAAGAAAGATATCTGGTTGAAAGTCTGTGAAAAAGGCAAAGAGCTGTCGTTTGCGCTCAAGCTTTATCTTTTCAAGCTCACTTCCTGCCTGGCAGGGCAGGAGGTGACGAAACTCCTTGTCCATTTGCAGACCGGGAAGTTTCAAAAAACGGACTGCTGTTTTCGGCAGAGGAACTTCCGGGCCTCCAAGGATCATGACTGTGTCATGATCTTCGGCCAGGGCCCGACAGATTTCGAGGCTGCGATGAAAATGTCCTATGCCGAGAACATGCTGACAGTAGCAGGCAATTTTCATGATCGCTGTTCGCTCCTTTTTTTCATGGTCTGCAAGATGTTGAGGGCTCCGATGCAGAGGGCGTTGCCAGTGCCGTGCAGGAGGTGGAGTTCCCGTTTGTGCAGGAGCTTTCTTTCCTCGGGAAGAAAGGCCCGCTTGGTCAGGTGATAGATCAGCGATTTGATTATGCCTTCATGGCAGACAATAAGGACTCGTTTGCCTGGCCAGTGCCGTATCGCCGCATGGATGACGGGGAGAGCACGCTCCAGTACCTCTCTTCTGTTCTCCCCCGCCGGAGGACAAAAATCCCACCCGGCCCGGATCTGGGCTGCCAGTTCTTTTCCTTCCGTAGTGTTGAGTTCAGCAAAGGTCTTTCCTTCCCATCTTCCCCAGGACTGTTCTCGCAGTGCAGGGTTCCATTCAATGGAGACCTTGTCAAGGTCCTTTTGCAGGAGAGACACGGTTTCCCGGACCCTCCCCAGGTCGCTGGCTATGATATGGTCGACCTCGTAGTGTCTGAGGAAGCGGGCCCATTCCTGAACCTGCTTGATCCCTGCAGGAGAGAGTGGTGAATCCTGGCGGCCCTGAATCCTCCCTTCTTCGTTCCACAGGGTCTTTCCATGACGTAGCAGGGCCAGGACAGTTGTCCCGGCTGCCAGGGGAGAGTGTTGGTTAAGCAGTCTGTGCATGGTGAATCAGGATGTGTTCGAATTCGAGGTAATTGTGGTCCAGATCGTGGTCGCGGCGGACATGCCGGGCGGCAGCATTTCCCATCTCCTTACGCTTCGCCGGATCAAGGAGCAGGGTTTGGACAGCAGCATTGAATGCATCTTCATTAAAGGCTTCTGCGAGCAGGGCGGTTCTGCCCTGTTCCACCACTTCAGGTATGCCGCCATTATCAAAGGCGACTACCGGCAGACCGCAGGACTGGGCCTCAAGAAAAACCATTCCCAGTGATTCCCTGATCCCGGGAAAGACAAAGAGATCTCCTGCGGAATAGAAGCGGTACATCTCGGCCCGCTCGATTCGACCCACAAAAAGGACACGGTCGGGAAGAAGTCTTTGGGCATGTCTCATCAGGGTCTCGCGTTCACTGCCGTCTCCGGCGATCACCAGTTTGAAGGGCAGGCCCTGGGCGGCCAGTTTGGCCAAGGCGGTGATCATCCACAGAAGTCCCTGGGTCTTGACATCCGGACGGAACATGGCTGCACTGAGGAGCAGCGGTTCTTCTCCCAGCTGCCACTGCCGGCGCATCAGCAATCCGGCCTCTTGGTTGGCAGAAAAGTGTTCGGGGAAGATACCTGGCCTGATATAACTGAGACGGTCAGCATCAAGGATACGGAGGAGATTTTTTCGATCCTGAAGCCTGTTGGTGAAGAGGTGCTTGGTCTTGAGCAGGGCCCAGCGATTGAGAAAGAAACCGGGGAATCCACGCAGACTGCGCCGTTGTTTACTGGAATAAATGCCCTGAAAAATAAAGTAAGGAAGGTTGAATCTGTGACAGAGCAGGGGGCCGAGGAGGTCCGGGGCCTTGTAATAGCTGTGATAGGTCAGCCACAGATCAGGTGAAAAATCACGAATACGGTGAGAAGTTGTGAAGAACTCTTTGCCAATAGCCGGGAAAAGCCAGGGTTTCCAATAGATCCAGCGGCTGCGCAGGGTACTGGCGATCATCACCTGGTGACCCCGGGCGACCAGGAAGTCATAAAGGCCGCTGGCTATGATCCGATCTCCGGAGGGGTGAGGGTGTCCCAGGGGTTTGAAAGGGGCGTAAAAACAGATGCGCATGATTCCGTGGCCGAGAAGGATCAGGAGTCGTATGGCGAGGCCGAGAGCACCTTCTGCTCGCAGCTTGCCAGTTGTTTGGCAAAGATCCTCCCCAGTTCAGCGACCAGAGAGCGGTTGTCGAAGGCGTGCCTGGTGTGTTCGGCCCCTGCCGCAATCAGCCGTTGCCGCAACTCTTTATCGAGAAGGATCTCCTCAATGGTTGCGGCCAGGATCTGGGGTTCACCTGGCGGTACGGTGAGCCCGGTCTTCTGGTGAATGAGGATTTCGGGAATGGCTGACACAGCTGTCGACAGAGCCGGTACACCCATGGCCAGACTTTCCACCAGGACATTGGGAATCCCGTCCCGGTCTCCGTTGGCGGCAATTTCACATGCCAGGACAAAGAGGTCGCTCTCTGTAAATTGTTTGAGGACATCGGTGTGGCTTCTGGTGCCGAGCCAGTGACAGCATTCATCCAAGCCGAGATCGGTGATCAGCTGCAGCAGCTTGTCGCGCTCATCGCCGTCGCCAATGAGCGTATGGCTGAACTGCACACCCTTGTCTTTGAGTATCCGTAGGGCCTGGTAGAGGGTGGGAAGGCCTTTTTTTTCAGTCATTCTGGCTATGGTCAGCAGCTTATAGGGGGGGGCGCAATCGCAATGATCAGTGGTGTGGGAAAAAAGCTGCAAATCGATTCCGTGATAGATACAATAGAGAGGAGTATCGGTCTCTGGGGCCAATTGTCTGAGATAACGACGGTTGTAGTCGGTACAGGTGACCACAAAGCTTGCTCTCTCGATTTTTTCCAGAAGCTGCTCTGGGTTCGAGGTGTAGATATCCTTGGCATGGGCCGTAAAACTGAATGAGCACCCGGAAAGCAGGGAGGCAAACATGGTCACCGAAGTGGGTGAATGGGCAAAATGTCCGTGCAGGTGGGTCAGGGAGGGATCTTTGAGGAGGTGGTTCTGGGTGAGGAATCCAGCCTGGAGGAGATGTTTAAAAGTGGCCAGTTTGCCGTTTCTGTGGTAGCGCCGGCCGGCCAGGGCCAAGCCCTCACGGAACTGGGCTGGACGTTTACCTGCCAGCAATATATTGGCAGAGAGCAGGCGGGGGAAGTCCAGGAGGAGTTCGGTGGGGAGGTAATCCACTCTGGCCTTGATCTGTTTTACAGAATCGTGACAGAAGGTTTCCCGGGGATGACGCATGGGGAAAAGGCGTAAGCGATAGCCCAGTTGTTCCAGGAGGAGTATCTCGTTGGAGATAAATGTTTCCGAAATACGAGGATATCCCTTCAGGATATAGCCAAGGGTTGAGGGGGAGGCGGCCGCATTCATGGCTGATCTTTGAAATGTTCTACTCTGTTGCGCATGGTGTCCAGACCCGAAAGTTGAAAGGAAGCCATGCTCTTTTTAAATTGGGTACTGTTGCCGAGTATGGTGAATATTTTTTCCCGAAGGAGCTGGGCCGACATTTCCTTCCAGGGGATATAGTCAATCAATCCCTGTTCGGTTAATTTCTCGGCTCGAATCAGTTGTTCTTTTCTTGGCGTTTCCCGGGGAATAATGAGGGCCGGAGTCTGTTGACTGAGGATTTCACAGATAGTGTTGTAGCCTCCCATGGAGATAACGAGATCGGCGGCGGCGATCACCTGTTCCATGCGTGGGTGAAAAGGCAGCGATTTGATGCCGTACCGTTTCGCCCTTTTTTTGATCTGTTCCCGGCTGGATTTAGGCATGAAGGGTCCAGTGATTATCACCGATTTGAAGGGGAGAGAGGTGGGGTAAAAATCGTGCATGGCAAGGTAGTGCTCCAGGAGTTCACATCCGTCACCTCCACCTCCGGTGGTAACCAGGACAAAGGTATCCTCATCGAGAACTCGGTATCCTTTGCGGATCTTGCGGCGCACGTTAGCTGGCCATTGTTTTCGGGGAATATAGCCGGTAAAGCGTATCTTTGGTTCCAGTTGAGAGGGGATCTGATACTCGGAAACCGGGTCGTAGATTTCCTGGTTGCCGTAGACCCAGATTTCGTCATACAGTTCTTCCAGATAGCGGTAAACATCTTTTTCCAGCCAGTCCCTGCGCACCACAGGGGCCTCATCAAGGATATCCCGAAGACCGAGTATCGTCCTGGTGGCGGGCAAGAATCTTCGCAGCCACTTCAAGGTGGGAAGGACTTCTCGCTTCAGACCAAGCGGTTCTTTGTCGACAATAAAGAGGTCGGGCTTAAAGGCCTTGGCCGTGGCGGCAATGATATTTTTTCTGATGGTCAGGGCCTGGTTGGGATCTATACGAATGGAAAGAGAGTGGTACTCATCGTTGGTTTTTTTGATCATTCCGGGGATACGAACAAAATCGACCTGCTCAGGAAAGGTAAAGCGACCCGCTATGGGGGAGCCGGTAAGGATGAGAATATTGACATCTTTCCCGGATAGATGACTGGCAATGGCCATGGAACGTCTGATATGTCCGAGCCCATAGGTGTCATGGGAATACATGAGAATATTATAGATGGGGGAGTCAGACATGGCAGAGATGAGTTGTTCCAGTGAACTTGTTTTCCTTGAAATGTTCAGCGCTTGCAGTTCCGATACAGGAGCGACAGCGAGTCATTACAGTTAGTTAGCGTCAGTGGGTATGGCCATGACCTGTGAATTTCATGGTATCTTTTATGGCCTCGCGTATGTAACGGTGAGAGAAGAGTGGGTACAGTGAAGGAGATGCAGCGTCTTCACCCTCCTTGTTTCTCTCCGACGACCCCATCAGTTCTAATCTATTGGCAAAGAGGAAGAAAGGGAAATTAAAATTTGCTGTCCTCAAGTTTTTCCAGCGCCAGATATTCTTCTAATTGGAATCGGGGCTGTTGGAAGCAGGCCGCGATCTCGGTGGGAGAGAGATCTTGGCGCTCAGCGATCTTTTTCGCCGGGACTCCTGCCCATATCTCGTAGGGACCTGGGTTTCTGGTCAGTACGGAGCCGGCACCAAGGATAAAACCGTCGGGCAGAAAAGAGGCCTGATAGAGGACACTGGCATTTTCATGAATCCAGACATCACGGCCAATATATTTGTCCTGCCAGATGACCCCATATTTTTCTTGGAGAGTCAGGAGCGGGACCCTGCCCTGGTGGCAGTGATCATGGGTGTAGATCCGACTGCGGGCCCCGAAATTACACCAGGGGCCGATATAGATGGAACCGGTACAGTCGAGGATGGAAAAGGGGCTGATGACGACATTGGTTTCGCATCCCGCCGTGGTGAACACTTCGGGTGAGAGAATCAGCTTCCCCTTGTGGACGTTTGCATGGGGGTTGCGGCGGATCTTTTTTAGAGCGGCCCGCAGTTCGCCCTTGCTCTGGCTGGCTCTCTCAAATTCCATAACATCACATTGAAAGGTCTTACTTGAAATAAAAAATCCCCTGTCGCCAAAAACGCGACAGGGGATAGCTAAGCAGTGGTTCTTGAATCAAAAGATTCTTAGAAGGTCATGCTCAGGTTGTTGTAGAGGAGAGTGACGTCATTGGCGTCGTATCCCAAGTCATTGTTACCCTTGAAGAAATCTCCGCTGGCCAGGTAACCGAAGTGCAGGTTATAGGTCAGGTTGTCGAGCAGTTTGTAGCTTGCACCGAGATCAACTTCCCAGCCGTAGTCATTGTCAAATCCTTCCATCTCAGCAGCAGCCATGGCATAACCAAGGGCGCCGTGGAGGCCGATTTTCTCAGTGGCCTGGAAGTCAGCAGCGCCAACGAAACCATGGGCACCTGCAGTACGAACAGCTACACCATATTCGTTATCTGAACCCATATCGTTGTTCAGGAGAGAAACCTTGGCACCGGTGAGGATGTACAGAGGCTCGAAGTCGGCACCGGTACCACCACTTACGCTGTAGGCTTCAGAATCATTGTCGGTGGCATCGTCATCGCCAGAGATGTAGAAGTACATGAAGTTGGCCTTGGCGGCACCAAAGTCAGCCTGCAGGTCAGCCATGAAGGCAAAACCGGAGATGTCCCTATCTTCAGCGTCACTGTTGTTATACTCGGTTTGTCCGTTGATGTAGTCAAACTCCACCTCAAGACCGAGCATATCGGTGAACTGGTAGTCACCGTAGCCCTTGATGCGCCATCTGTCTGTGGTAGAACCATAGGGTACGTCATTCATCTGGTTGTCGTAGTAACCGCCAGCAAGGGAGGTCTTTCCGTAACCGGTAAAGGCACCGTAGACCTCGTAGTAGTCGTAGTCGAGACCATCGTCGGCACCGTAAGAGTCGGTCTCAGTGGTCTTCTGGTAGAAGGCGTACATTTTGAAAGTATCGGTAAGCTGATTGACCCACATGATACGATCGGCACGGGTACCGCTGTTGACGAAGGCGTTCTCCCAGGCACCGGCAGGACGACGGCCGATTTCCCAGTTACCGATGGGTGATTTGTAGACCATCCACAGACGACGGACGGTGAAGTTATTGCCGTCGCTGACATTGGTGTCATCCTGGCTTCCCCAGATACCCCAGTCGATAAAGCGGATACGGGATTTGATGGTCACGTTATCGTTGACGATCAGATCAGCGTCGGTCTGGAATTTGTGCTCAAACCAGGCATTTCTGTCGCCTTCGTTTTCAGGATCATCCCACATCTGGACGCCGTTGCCAGCATTGATGCCCAGGCCATCACTGATAGAAAAGCCATCGAGGATGTATTCGCCGGATACTTTCAGCTCCAGAGCAGCGGCGCTGGTGGCGATGCCGGCAACCAAACCCAGGGCTGCGACGGTAGAAAATACTTTTTTCATCTCTTCTCTCCTTAAATAAGTAAGATGATTTTTAATGGGACAAAGAAACTCTTCCCTGTCCAGTGTCTATAAGCAGCAAAAGATGTACAAAAAAGTTGTCAGGTACAAATTTTTATACATAACCACTTTATAAAGGTGGGGATAATAAAAGTCAAGGATTTGTTGGAGAAATAGGTTTGTTTTTTCTTTTTGTTTTTGGGTTTTCATTGTAACTACACAGCTGTCTCCTGAATTATACAGGGGATAGGCGATGGAAACATGTTGGATATGTTCAGATTGTGGGGGAATTGCCTGGTATCCAAAGGGCCGGCAGTCAGCACAGCGGCCAGAGCCAGGTGCGTTCAGGGGCAGGGGAAGAGGGCTGTTTTTTTGTCTGGTTTCTCTGCGACCAGGCTGGCCAAGAGTGTTCTTAACCCTTCGGCGTAACAATTTTATTTTTTGCTCCTTATGAAGTCTTCTTTTTTTTCTCAGAGATGGGCTGTCTTTTGTATGGTGGCGGTGGGAGTCTTTCTCTCAACCATGGACAGTTCCATGATCAATGTGGCGTTGCCCAGTATCATGCGCAGCTTCGGCACAACCCTGGCCCAGGCCGAATGGGTCGTGCTCATGTATCTGCTGACCATCACTGTTTCCCTCTTATTCTGGGGGCAGATGGCTGACCAGGTAGGGAAGGGGGTGGTCTATCTTCTTGGTATGCTGGTTTTTACAGTGGGCTCGGTGGCCTGCTTTCTCTCAGTAACGCTCTGGCAGCTCGTCTTGTTTCGCTTTCTCCAGGCCCTGGGGGCTGCCATGATGATGGCAACCGGTCCCGCAATCATCAAAAGGGTTTTTCCGGTCGGTCAATTAGGGTTGGCCCTGGGGCTTATCGGTATTTCCACCTCGGTTGGGTTGATGAGTGGACCGGTAATTTCCGGTTTTCTCATTCATGCCTACAGCTGGCGAGCGATTTTTTTGGTCACCGTCCCTGTCAGTCTCACTTTTTTCTTTCTAGGCTGGTTTTTTCTTCTTCCCCTCCTCCCCTCCAGGAATCAGGGAGAAAAACGGGGCGTTCCTTTTGACTCCTTAGGGATGCTTCTCTGGAGCGCAATGATAACGCTGGCTGTGCTTCTCAGCACCCATCACAGCGGAGTTTCAGAACAGCTCCTGCTGATCGAGGGGGGACTTTTTTTTATTTTTCTCACCTTTTTTATCAGGGTGGAGTTGAAACAGCAGGCGCCCCTCTTTCCCCTCTCCCTCTTTCGTAACCGCGCCTATGGGATTGCAATCTTCTGTGCCGCCTTATCCTTTACTGTTCTCTTTGTTGTCCTCATTCTTATGCCGTTTTACCTCGATTATGTCCTGGGGCTGTCTGTGGAACGGATTGGTTTTGTCATGATGGCGGTGCCGGTGTCCGTTTTTATTGTTTCGCCATTGTCCGGCTATCTCTATGATCGGATAGGAGCACGGTTCCTGACGACTGCCGGACTAGGGCTCTCTGCCTCTGCCCTCTTGCTTCTCTGTTTCCTTTCCGTGGACAGTTCCACCCTTACCGTCGCCTGGCGTTTAATGCTTCTCGGGGCTGGCCAGGCCCTGTTTCTCTCTCCTAACAGTGCCTCTGTTCTCGAAAAAGTCAGGTCTGATCAGACAGGGGTGAGTTCTGGAATGCTGGCAACGGCGAGAAATTTGGGGATGCTGGCAGGGGTTTCTCTGGCGGGGCTGCTGTTTGGCATGATTTTCTCAAACATCAGCGGCGGGCTTGATCTGAAGCATTTCCAACAGGAACAGGTTCCGAATTTTATGTATGCACTGCAGATCACTCTTGGCTTGACTGCGGCTCTTTCTCTCCTGGGAGCACTTCTTTCTGGTTTGCGTGGCCAAGGGAAGGAAGAGGGGGAGGGGTGACAGCGAGTCCTTTGGCCTCAGGCCTGGGTTGCGTTCTCTGCTGGTATTGTTTTGGGAAGTATAACCTTGGCCACCATGCCACCCGCTTCACCGTGGGTGAGAGAAAAACGCCCCTGGTGTTCAGAAACGATTTTTTCAACCAGGGTGAGTCCCATGCCGGTACCATAGGTCTTGGTGGTGAAAAAGGGATCTGCGAGCCGTGCTATATTGGCCTTGGAAGTGCCGTCTCCGGTATCGCCTATGGTGATGGTGACCTCTTCTTCAGCCTCTTCACAAAAAATACTGAGTGTCCCGCCGGAAGGCATGGCTTCAATGCTGTTTCGGATCAGGTGGAGGAGCATCTGGCGGATCATCTTTGAGTCAATGAAGAGGAGGGGGTCAGGGGCGGGAAGATTCAGCTGATAAGAGATCGACTGTTTTTTCATAGTCCCGTAGAACAACATGATACTTTTGCGGATCAGGGGGTAGAGAGACTGCATGAATTTTTCGGGTTTTTCCTCTCCTACGAAGTTGAAAAGATCTTCGAGAGTGGATTCGATTTTTCCCGATTCCAGTATCATCATGTCGAGGAATTTGAGGTTCTTTTCCTCATTCATTTTTTTGGCCAGGAGCCTGGCAATGCCGCCGATGGAGGTGATGGGATTGCGGATGGCATGAACCAGCTGGGCGGCCATATGGCCGAGGGCTGAATACCGTTCAGCTTCTATGAGAAGATCTTTGTTTTTTTCCAGCTCCTGGGTAACCTGTTCCAGTTCTATAATCTTACTGAGCATATCCTGGTAGAGATGGCTATGTTCTATGGCAAGACTGGCTTGACTTGCAAAGATTTCCAGGGCGCTGATGTCATCTTCTGTAATGGGACGACGGGTGATAAAATTGTCGGCAATGAGGATGCCCAGGGATTTATTGGGAGAAAAAAGAGGAGTGGCAATAAAATTGTCTTCTTCGAGAATTTCAATGAGCTGCGCAGATACAGGGGCTCCATCAGCTTTGCCTTCGAGCACGTTGATGCTTGTACGCCTGCTGCAGGCCTGTATAAGGATATGATTTTGGTCGTTGACCG
Source organism: Pseudomonadota bacterium (assembly GCA_018817385.1). Classification (GTDB taxonomy): domain Bacteria; phylum Desulfobacterota; class Desulfobulbia; order Desulfobulbales; family Desulfocapsaceae; genus Desulfocapsa. Next base: position 14,331 of record JAHIUA010000075.1, on the reverse strand, counting down.
GGATTTTGAGGATTCGCACGATTTCATTAATTTCTCGGTCACCATTCAGGCAGGAATTTCTGACCTCATCAAGAATATCGCTGAGGTGCATGTCTTTTTGCTTGATTTCGTCCCAGACCCGACCTGCTTCAGCCCGGCATGATGGGCCAATGGCCATTTTTCCCTGGAGTTCAGTATACTCCTTATTAAAGAGAAGCAAAAAGGCACGATTGAACTTCAACCCCTCTTCAGCTGTGATGCCGACCAGAATAGACTGGAGAATGGAATTCAGTTCAATGTTGCTCAGGTAGGCGCTGTTCATTTTCAGATTGAGCTGATGAAGAAACCTGGTCCTGTAATTGGTGAGTTCCAGCTGCCGCTGATACCTGCGGTTATCAATGGTCAGTCTCCTTTTCTGGAGAGTCCTGCGTACAGCCAGACTGAATTCTTCCAGGGTTACCGGTTTTGCCAGATAGTCATCGGCACCCTGACGAAGGCAGGCCAGAGCAATTTTCAGGTCTATGCTGCCGGTCAGCATGATGATTCCCAAGTCGGGAAAACGGGGGACAATATCTGCAAGTATCTCTGTCCCGTCTCTGTCAGGAAGACCAATATCGAGAAGGATTAAGGCGATATTTTTATTTTCCAGATATTGGTAGAGTTCGGTGGCATTTGTTGCCGTGTAGACGGTGAAACCTTCAGTGGTAAGGAGACTTTCAAAAATCAGGATAATCTCTAGTGAATCGTCAACAATAACGATTGCTTCCCCAGGATCAAGGTATTCGCATGATGAGCGCGCCTGGGTGGTCTGAGATAAGGATGAAAGTTCAACCATTCCGGAACCCTGTTGAGGGAAAATGAGGGTGTCTATTGGTAGTACAGCAGCATAGAATCACAACTGGATTGTACAGGGCTGGTTGAAAAAGGAAAGCAAAAATCGTATAAGCTGGTGATAAATTTCATAGGAGATAATGGGTTGCAGATGTAGGCTGCAAGTCTGCAGGGAGAGTATGGCAATCGAATTTTCCTCTCCATCTCAATCGGCATGATATGCGGAGAAAAACAATCAAGAGGAGAAGGACCTTGACAGCTGAAGTGAGTGATCAGGAGTTGAAAGCGGTTATCGCCGATTTTTTGGAGATGGGGCATGTGGCCAATATTTTCGAAATGTTTAAACGTCAGCCGCTTTACTATGGTTGGGTCGGAGAAATCCTGGATGATGAACGCTTTAATGTCCGTCTGGGAATCTCAGTTCTTTTTGAGGAATTGAAATCTCATCATCCTCAGGATCTTTCTCTGGCCATTCCCTCTCTTCTCCAGGTGCTGGTCAGTGGTCCCCCGTATGTTCGTGGTGAAGCTGCCAGTGTCTTGGGAATCATAGGGACCGCAGAAGCTCTTGAGGGCGTGCGCAGGGCACTTGACGATGTTTCTCCGCAGGTGGTCGAAATAGCAATGGATGTGTTGGAGGATTTTGAGTGAAGGAAATTTTCGCCGCCGGGGGAAAGCTCGCGGCAGGACTGTCTGGGTTTGAACCTCGGGAGGGGCAGCTGCAGATGGCCGAGGCCATTGCTGCCGTCCTTGAAGAGGGAGGGAGGAGGACGGATGGGAAGGCGGCTGTACTGCTGGTGGAGGCGGAAACTGGAATCGGAAAAACCCTGGCTTACCTGGCGCCGGCGCTGCTTTCGGGGCAGCGGGTCGTGATATCGACCGCAACCATTACCCTTCAGGATCAAATCATTAAAAAAGAGATCCCTCTTCTCGAAAAGGTTTTGGGAGTAGACATTCCGGTCTTGTGCATAAAGGGAAGACAGAATTATCTTTGTCACTACCGCTGGTTTCAGTATCGCAGTACTCCTCAGACCTCTTTGCTGGATGACAGGGAGGGAGATAAGATTGAGCGCTGGCTGGAAACCACTGTAACTGGTGATAGAGCAGAGCTTTCATGGCTTGCCGATCGTTCACCGCTCTGGCCCAAGATTTCTGCCCAGTCGAATCAATGCCTCGGCAGTGACTGTCCTGAATTTGCTCTCTGTTACGTCAATCGTCTGCGTAAACTTGCAGGTTCTGTCCGGCTTCTCGTTGTCAATCATCATCTCTTCTTTTCTGACCTCTCCCTGCGTCAGGCTGGGTTTGGTGAGATCCTGCCGCGCTACCAGGCCGTGATCTTTGATGAGGCGCACCATCTCGAAAATGTGGCCTCGAATTTTTTTGGCAAGCATTTCAGTCAGTATCAACTGCTAGACCTCCTGGGCGATATTGAACGTCAGGCAGAATCAGCTTTGGCCTCTTCGGCCTTTGCCGCCATTGTTGGATACGGTCGCGGCCTGAAACAGCGACTTGATGGTTTTGCCGCCCTCTTTCCTGCTCTCAGGGGCAGGTATCCCCTTATCCCTCTCCAGGAAAACACTGAGCGCTGGCAAGAGGAGGTCGCAAATCTTGGCACGGGTCTGGGACAGCTCTCCCAGCGCTGTCAGGAGCTGGCAGTACAGGGTGAAGTCTGGAATCTGTTTGCAGCTCGAGCTGACGAATTACAGGCCAATTTTTTGCATATTGCTGGAACTGAGGAGATGCATGAGAGTGGTTTTATCCATTGGTATGAGCGGCGAGAGCGGACCATCAGTCTGTCGGCCACTCCTGTCAAGGTGGCAGCTGAACTTGAGAAAAGTCTCTATTCTTCAGTCCAATCCTGTATCATGACCTCTGCAACGCTCACCACCGGCGGAGATTTCAGCTATGTCCAGCAGCGACTGGGTATTGATTCGTCCTGTGAAACGTTGCGTTTTCATTCGCCCTTTGACTACAGTAGGCGAACTCTGTTATATGTACCTGAAACTGGATTTCCGGATCCCACAGCCAAGGACTATAGTCACTCTCTCTGTCAGCGTCTTTATGAGCTGTTAACGATCAGCAGGGGACGAGCCCTTGTCTTGTTTACCAGTTTCAAGGCCATGGATATGGTAGCGGATTTCCTCGAAGATCGTCTCGATTATCCGGTTCTGGTGCAGGGCAATGCCTCGCGTCAGGCCCTGTTGAACCAGTTTCGTGATACGACTGATTCGGTTCTTCTGGCAGTGGCCAGCTTCTGGGAAGGGGTGGATGTCGCTGGTGATTCGTTGAGTTGTGTGCTGATTGACAAACTGCCCTTTGAAGTCCCCAGTGATCCTGTGATCCAGTCGAGGATGAAGGCCATTGAAGAGGAAGGGGGGAAACCTTTCTTTCAGTTTCAGGTTCCTCGGGCTATTCTGACTCTTAGGCAGGGTGTAGGACGTCTCATGCGCTCGACAAACGATAGGGGGGTCATCGGAATTATGGATATTCGTCTCTATACGAAGGGCTACGGCCACATGTTTCGGGCAAGCCTGCCACCATCACCGGTGGTACGAACCCTTACAGAGGTAGAGAAGTTTTTTGCAACAGACTGATAAAGAAGGAATTCCAGGTATGAGGGAAGAAACAGAGGAAACAAGTCCTCAAAAACGACTGCTGGCTGCCATTGGGCCGGAGGTCAAAAAAATCGAAGAAGCCATGCGCTGTGACCTCCAGGTCGCAACCAGTCAGGCCGATCCGTTATTGGTTGAGATTCTTGAGTATGGTATTTTCAATGGTGGAAAACGTCTGCGTCCGCTTCTGGCCGTCCTCTCTGCTCGTCTCTGTGGCCTCCAGGGAGAGAAGATCTATGATCTGGCCATCGCCTTTGAATATCTTCACGCCGCTACCCTCTTTCACGATGATGTGATTGACCGGGGAGAGACCCGCCGGGGAAAACCCTCTGTCAACAAGGCATTCGGGGAAGTTGCAGCCATACTCTGCGGTGACTTCCTTCATTCCCGTTCCATGTTTCTCGTTGGTTCTCGCGGTGGGAGTGCATCCCTTGAGGTTTTCTGCCGGGCAGCAAATGGCATGGTTGATGGGGAGTTTTTGCAGCTCCGTAATAGCAGGAACCACAATCTTTCTGAAGAAGATTATTTTACCGTGGTCAAGGGGAAAACAGCCTTGCTCCTCGCTGCAACCTGTGAGATCGGGGCCCTGGCTGCAGGGGCCTCTTTACCGCAGCAGCAGGCCTTGTCTCATTATGGCTTGAACCTGGGCATCGGCTTCCAGATTGTTGATGATCTCCTCGATTATCTGGGAGATGCAAAACAAACCGGTAAGGCCATCGGCAACGATTTTCAAGAGGAGAAAATGACCCTTCCTCTGATTGCGGCCTTGACCTCTGCCAGCCCAGAAGATAAGAAGAGACTTTTGTTTCTCTTAGACAATGATGAGGCGCGTCAGACTGGATTCTCCGAGGCCTGTGCTCTTATCGACAAGTATAATGGCTTTGCTTTGAGCCGTAATCGGGCTGAGAGCCTTGTTGCTGATGCTGTCGCAGGGTTGGCTGTTTTCTCTGAGGAAGCAGCCTTGCCTCCAGCACATACCCTGCGCGCATTGGCAGAGTATGTGCTGACAAGAAATAAATAGAGGGCTATTGCCCAATCCTTGAGTGGTGTAACCAAGAGTTAATACGGTCCCCACTGCTCTATAATTGAGATGGATAATAAGTCTATAGTTCTCAGCAAAATTTACCACGAAGCCAGCCCCACAGCATCTCCTTTGCTACAGGCACAAAGACATTCTTGACATAGCCGAGCGATGTCAAGGAGTGTTTTTATTCCTGTGTCGTAGAGTTGCTCGGCTTTTCAGCTTTTCGTGACGATCTTGATGAGGAGCAAGGGTGGGACGGTAGACGAAGAGATTTTGAATTCGTCACGTATCGACGAGGCCAGCAAAGAGTTTCCGGGCTATTATCTGCTTTTGGATGAGTTATGAGTCAGACAAGCAAGAGAAAAAAAACAACTCCAATTCGGAGAAGAAAAAAAAACAGTACCCGGAAAGTGTTTACTACCAGGTTGTTTTCGTTCCTGATCTTATTCGGACTTCTCCTCTTTTCCATGGGAGCAGCAGGCTATGTGATATTTTTCAGGACCAGTGTAGCCCATGGAGCCCCACAGCCAGACCATGAAGTAGATATTGTCTTTGAAGAGCCTTATTCCGCTATTCCTGAGTTACATGTGGAGCCCCAGCAGGCTGGAGATTCCAGCCTGCCCCTGGTGGCGATCATTATTGATGATATGGGGTATCATGAAAAGATTGGCTTTGAGCTTCTCGCTCTGCCGATAAATCTGACTTTTTCTTTTCTGCCCTCGGCCCCCTTTACTGCCGAACTGGAAGAGCAGGCTTTTCAGAGCGGGCGGGTTGTCCTTTTGCATCTGCCCATGGAGCCGAAGAGTAAAGAGTGGGACCCTGGACTGGGGGCCTTGTTGATTGGACAGGACCGGCAAGAGCAGGAAATACTTTTTGAGCAGAATCTCCGAGCCGTACCACACGCCGTCGGGATTAACAATCACATGGGCTCTCTCTATACGGAAGACCGAGCGGTTATGGCAGCGCTGATGGAACTGATTCACGCCAGGGGCCTGTTTTATGTAGACAGCTTTACTACCGCTGCCAGCCAGGGCCTAGCTGCAGCCCGCGCTGCAAATGTCCCCGCGGCACGACGTCATATCTTTCTCGATAATATCCATTCTCCAGATAAGGTTTGTCAGCAGTTGGAAAAACTGGTCCTGAGTGCAGAAGAAAAGGGGTGGGCTATAGGCATAGGGCACCCTAACCAGGCAACACTCTCTGCCTTGACCACGTGTCGGGGAAGATTGTTGGAGCGCGTGCGTCTGGTGAGCGCCCAGGAACTGGTGATGAAAGTGAATCCCTTGTAAAAAAGAGTATCCTGGCAGCGGGGAAAAGCAGAAGTGGAAAAGCGGGAAGGGCCATAAGCCCTTCCCGCTTTTTTTTGTCTCTGTCAGAGATGATGTCTGGTGCCCCACAGGGCAGGGGCCAGGCAGATGCTGAGAGGAAGAGCGGATACCTTGGTGACAGATTTCTCTTTTCTTTCCGCCTGGTCCTCTGAGAGGAACGATCAATGTTTGAATGAGCGTTGGCCGGTGAACATCATCGCGACCTGCGGATCTGCCTCATTACATGCCTCAATGGTCTCAAAATCACGCATGGAACCACCTGCCTGGAGGATGGCGGTTATTCCTTGCTTGATTCCAACATCGGCACCGTCTCTGAATGGGAAAAAGGCATCCGAAATCATGACGGAGCCCGGTAAGTTTGCCCGGTCTTTCTGGACCTGGGCGTCTATGGCCTCTTTTTCTCCTTTGTCTCGTTTGCCCTGCGAGATCTCCAGGCAGAGGTCAGCATACGGGATCTTGTGGGCATCGAAACAGAGGATGTCGGCATATTTGATATAGGCCTTATGGACAGCGATTTCAGCAACACCAACACGATCCTGTTCACCGGTACCAATTCCGACGGTGCAACCATCTTTGATATAGAGGACAGAGTTTGAGGTCACTCCGTGTTCAATGGCCCAGCCAAAGAGCATGTCATCTATTTCCCGCTGGGTTGGTTCTCTATCGCATTTGTAATTCTGGCCTTTTCTTGTGACTGTGGCAGGCTTGAGGTCTTTTATGGAACGAATGGAGTTTACTGCAGACTGCTGAACGATCATACCACCGTCTATGAGGCTCTTGAAATCAACGAAGCGGAATTTTTCAAAGTCGGCAAGGCGATCGATGTTTTTCATCCTGATGACGCGCAGGTTTTTACGACTGGCCAGAATTTCCAGGCTGCCTTCTTCAAATTCCGGGGCGCAGACCACTTCCAGGTAGTTTTCTGCCATCAATCTTGCTGTGTCCTTATCCACCGCTCGATTGACGATAACAGCACCGCCAAAGGCGGCAATACGGTCGCAGCGATTGGATTTGTTGTAGGCATCAACAAGAGTAGAACCTATTGCTGCACCACAGGGATTATTGTGTTTAAGGATAACAGAGGCGGGTTTATCCATCAGATACTTGATAATGTTGAGGCCGTTATCGACATCCGTCAGGTTTATTTTTCCCGGATGTTTTCCCACCTGGAGCATGTCTTCTACGCTAATGGCAGAGACCAGGCCGTTGCCAGGATCGATAAAACTGCAGTTCCCCAGAGTCAGGTTGCCGTTGACCAGTTCGTAAAGGGCCGCCTCCTGGTCAGGGTTCTCGCCGTAGCGGATACCGCGTTCATCAATGGACCCATCTTCCATTTGTATACCCCAGGTGCGTTTGCGATAGACCAGAGTCTGGTCACCAAAAGAGATGGTCATATCCATGGGAAAGCTGTCCCCAAGAATGGTGCTATACATTTTTTTGAGATCACTCATAATTTGCTCCGTTTAAGTAGAAGAAACTGGATTAATAGTTAGTGTCTGTCCATAGTTGGCTCTTTTTTCCTAACTCTTTGTTGGCCGAAAATTTGTTTTCAGTATCAGTCGCCTGGCTGCGCTTCCCTTTATTGCAGGCCTTGACTGAGAAAAAACTGTCTCAATTTTGCCCAGACTCTATGCCCTATTCATTGCTGATAGATTGAAGATGGATTCAGGCTGTCAGCCTCGATGAGGATATGGCATTTTCATAGAGCATGTTGAAATTCGCTGTCCCAATCTTTATAAACAGGATCAAAACCTTTTTGCCTGATTGCCTCACAGACCTCTTTCAGAGATCTGTGGTCTCCAACACTGAACTGCTCCCCTTCAGAGGTGTCGTTTCCATAGCCTCCCGGGGCTGTACAGGAACCTGCAGAGTAGCGGGTGGGGCCGAGACCTATCATGCCGTCACGGTAACGGGCTTCCTCCCGGGTGGAGACGAGGAGGCCGACGTCGGCATCGAAGAGGCGGAGGGCAAAGATGAGTTGACTGAGGTTGCGTTCGGAAACCGGTTGCAGGGGCTCCAATTCTCCGGTTGCTGGTCGCAGGCGGGGAAAGGAGACAGTAAAGGCTGTGGACCAGAATTGTTTGCGTAACCAGTGGAGATGGTAGGCAAGGGTCAGTCCTTCAGTACGCCACTCGGAAAGGCCGAGGAGGGAACCAATGCCGACTTCACGCATGCCGGCGGCAGCGGCTCGGGCAGGTGTTTCCAGGCGGAAGTCGTAGTCGCGTTTTTTACCAGAGAGGTGTACTTCGTTATAGAGCTCTCGATTATAGGTTTCCTGGTAAACGGCTACGGCCGTAATTCCAGCGACAAAAAGTCGATGATACTCTTCTCTGGACAGGGGTTGAATTTCGATTGAAACTGCTGCAAAATTGTTGCGCAAGCGCCGCGCAATGGCTTCCATATAGTCGATGTCAACAGCATTTTCAGCTTCACCTGAGACGAGAAGGATGTGTTGAAAGCCGCGCTCATGGAGAATTTCGGCCTCTTTTTCAGCCTCATCCAAGGTCAGACATTTTCGTTTGATATGATTGTTTGCTGAAAATCCGCAATAGACACAGTGATTGGTACAGTAGTTGGAAAGATAGAGGGGGGCATACAGTTGTGTCGTCTTACCAAATCTGTTGAGGGTGATTGTCGATGCCCGTGCTGCCATCTGGGGGAGTGAGGATTCGGCTGCTGGAGAAAGGAGGGCGGCAAGGTCCTTCAGATCAGGCCGTTTGCAAGCCAAGGCCTTTTTTACGTCGGCTTCCGTACTGCAGTGGATCTGGGCACTGAGTTGTGTGAAATCAGGAGGCTCGAACATGCGCTCAGGAGAGGAATTCAAGATGAGAAGAGAGGGTACCACTCTCAGGAGAAGACGCCCTGGCCTGTTTACTGCGTTGCCCCATCCCTGCTTCGAAGGCGGTTCTGCCGGCTTCCACTGCCTTGGCAAAGGCTGCCGCCATGGCGACTGGGTCTCCGGCCACGGATATGGCGGTGTTGACGAGAACTGCATCCGCACCCATCTCCATGGCATAGGCGGCATGAGAAGGTGCCCCAATGCCCGCATCCACTACAACAGGAACCCTGGCCTGCTCAATGATAATTTCTATCTGAAAGTCAGTGAGGATACCCTGGTTGGTGCCAATGGGGGAACCCAGGGGCATGACTGCGGCGGCGCCTGCATCTTGAAGTCTCAGGGCCAGGATAGGATCTGCGTTCATATACGGCAAGACGATGAAACCCTCTTTGACCAGCACTTCGGTAGCACGCAGGGTCTCAATCGGGTCAGGTAAGAGGGTTCTGGGATCAGGTGTCACCTCGAGTTTGAGCCAGGAGGAGCCGGAGGCTGCTCGGGCAAGACGGGCCAGACGAATGGCTTCATCGGCGTTTCTGGCCCCGGAGGTGTTGGGTAGAAAGGTATAGGCTCGCTGGCTCAAGGCCTTCATGATGTCGTCATCAGGGTTTTGCAAATCCACCCGACGCAAGGCGACAGTAACCATTTGGCAAGCGGATGCTTCTATGGCCTTGGCCATGACAGCGGAAGAGGAAAACTTCCCGGTCCCGAGAAAGAGTCGGGAGCTGAATTCAGTTCCGGCGATGGTCAACATGTCAGCCGCCTCCCACAAATCGTATTATTTCCACTGTATCTCCCTCAGAGAGAGTGGTTTCACTGTAGCAGTCTGGCTGGATGATCAGGGTATTTAACTCGACGACTATGGTTTCTGGCGGAAGCTGGAGATCGGCCAGAAGCTGGCTGAGAGTGTGGGCAGAAGGAAAAACCTTTTGCGTACCGTTGAGGGTGATGTTCATTCTGTTTGCGTAAGGTACAAGTTCAGGCTTTTGAGGCGGCCGATGGCTTGCTGGCCTTCCTCATCTATTGGCCAGAGATACGTCCAGGATCAGCTTCCAGCAGCAACCGTAGGGCCTGGTTTGCCTGGTGATGAGCTGCGATTCCAACTCGCGGTGCCATCAGACCTTGTCCCGGTTGCGCTGCAGATGTTTCGTCGCCGACGATATAGATACCCGGCCGAATCATCCTGGTAAGAATGCTGTTATTTTCGCCATATCCTGCCATACCGGAAGATCCAACATAGGCAACATTCGGCATCTGGCTGAGTACGGAACGGAGTGTGGCAGCCTTCATGGCTGGATCATCAAAACATTCAATCAGGACATCAACATGCCTAAAAAAAAGGGCCAGGTTAGATTCTGTCAATTGTTCTTCAATCAGTTGCAAAGAAAGCGAAGGGTTCATCCGAAGAAGATTGTCCTTCAATGCTCTGGTTTTCATCATGCCAATCTGATCGACAAAATAGTGTTGGCGATTGAGATTGCTTGGTTCAACCCTATCATAATCGGATATGAGCATCTTGCCAATACCGATTTTTGCCATTGCCCCGGCAACGGTTGAACCGAGTCCGCCGAGACCGAGAATGGCGATACAACCTGTTTTTATTTTAGAGTGGATACCGGGGGTATGCCTGGCTGCCAGTAAGGCCTCCAGTTCTTCTCCTGTGGGGATTTCTCCTCTGCGTATCAGGGTGCAGGTATCTCCATCCTTGACCAGAGTCTCGGCTGATACCGGGTAACCATTGACAATAAAGATATCGGCACCAGGTTTGTGGAGAGCAGCAAGCTCGCCGATGGTCAGCTTAGTGGCGTGTGGCAAGGTAACAGGGTGTTCGTTGACAAGGAGCATGGGCAATCCGAAGCAGGAACTACTATGAGCAGGAACTGGTATGAGGAGGAATGATACTCTTTGGTTGCAGACTGCATCCATTCAGACAGCTGTAGGCTCCTATTCGACAGTCAGCGGCGAGAGTGACATTATGGAGAAGCGCTCCTGTCTCAATGACACAGCCGGTAGAGATGGTTGACTCACCACTGAGTTGGACACCTGGGTGAAGGGTGACATCTTGATCTATGGTTGTCTGGGGAGAGACCAGAGTGGTCTCAGGAGAGATCATACCGACACCATTAAGCATCAGCACCCTGTTCCTCCGCAGTTGCAGTTCGCGCTGTGCCTCAGCAAGTTCAACACGGGAGTTGACACCGAGAACATCCTGTGGGACAGGATTGATAAATTTGTGGACGGGGTGTCCATCTTCCACCGCAAGAGAGACAATATCTGTGAGGTAAATTTCGCCTTGACTGTTATCGGTGCCAATAGCGAGAAGATGGCTAAAAAGAAATTCGGCATCGACACAGTAAATACCGGCGTTGATTTCCTGTATTTTTTTCTCCCTTGGATTAGCATCTTTTTCTTCGACAATTGAAAGGACCATTCCCTCGTTATCACAGATAATTCGACCATAATGGCTAGGATTGTCGAGTATTGTGGTCATTACTGTGAGTACCGCTTCACATTGCGTATGGGCGGTAAGCATGGCTTGCAGGGTCTCGGAGCGGATAAGCGGGGTATCGCCGCAGAGAATCATAATGGTACCTTTCATCTCTGCCAAAACAGGTTTGCTGCAGAGAACGGCATGCCCGGTTCCCAGTTGTTCTTTCTGAACTACGGTATCCACAGAAAAACCAGCGAGACTTTCTTCCACCGCTTCTTTTTGATGACCGACGACCACGACTGTTTTTTCGGCCTGTAAAGGGGATACAGCATGCAGAACATGGTGGAGCATGGGCGCATAGAAAAGTTCATGCAGGACTTTTGCCTTATTTGATTTCATTCGTGTTCCCTTGCCAGCAGCGAGCAGGACAAGAGAGAGAGTTGCATGTGTCATTAAAAAACCTTGAATGGAATAAAGTTATTGTAAATGGACTCCCACAGGAACCATTTGGTTTGATAGGCAAAAGTAGTAGTCGGAAAAAAATAAACTGTCAAGGAAACGGTGAGTGGGTTGCGGGTTGCGGTAAAAAGGTATGCGGTATGCGGTTTTAGGTATGCGGTATGCGGGAAATGAATAAAGATCAGGTTGTTGCCCTGCATCTCTAACACTGCAACCTTAGGGGGACAACGGTCATCTCTGCCCTGAGTAGAGAGAAAACCGCAGACGACGCAAAAAGCCCCCGGCAGGAAAATCCTGCCGGGGGCTTTTTGTCTGGAAAATCCAGATCTGAAATCGAAAGCGAAATGGGGAAGGGAAGGGGGGGAGCAAAATCCAAATCCTTCATCTTTAGCGCCCTGATCTTTTCCCGCAAACCGCACACCGCACACCGCAATAGTATCGGTAAGCTCCATGTATTGCAACACTTCCATACCCGACCTATCAACGTTGTAGTCTTCAACGAGCCTTAAGGGGACTAAACGTCCCGGGACAGTCAGTGACAATACATTTGTAATGGTTAAGTATCGTTACGAATGGTTCTTTGATGACATAAAAGAAACAAGAAGTGACGGAAATCAAGTGGTTACCTTGTTGGGTGTGGGCTTTGTATTTTAACACTCCTGAATAGCCTGTCACCGATAGGTACGCATGTATAGGACGGGAAGCAGATTCTGCTTCCCGTCTTTTTTCAGAGCTCCAGTTTACAATAAAAAATAACGTTACAAGAGTCTCACAAGCCCTTACAGATGGTGTCCTTTATTTTCTATCGTTGGTGATGGTTGCCATTACTCGACGGTTTTGTTTGCGCCCCTCTTCTGTGTCATTAGAAGCCATTGGTCGAGATTCTCCGTATCCTGTGGCGGTAAGGCGGGAAGACTCGATGGAGAATTTTTGGCTCAAATATCTTTTGACGCTTTCTGCACGTCTCTGGGAAAGATTCTGGTTGTATTTGTCAGAACCCATGCTACAGGTATGTCCTTCCAAGGTGACAGTAATCTGAGTATGGGTGGCCAGAAAGCTTCCAACTTCATCAAGATTGTCTTGCGCGTCGGGGCGGATGGTATCCTTATCAAAGTCAAATTTTACATGGAGATTAAAGGAAACTGGAGGAGCGACTTTTTCAAAGAAAACCTTTTCGATAAAATCATTCATTCCAGCAGTGTTGGCAACTGCATTTCCCGTGGTGGCAAAACCGCATTCTCCTGCCTTGGCAACTGCAGCCATGGTGTTTTGTCCTTCAGTCGCATTGCCAATAAGTATGGTGTAGATACAGATCCGATCGCCATAAACTGCTTTTAACTGGGCGGCAGCATCTGCAGGAGATGTCTTGTCGGCGGAGACCTGCAGGCCATCGCTAATGACAATGACAGCAGTCTTTCCGCTACTCTCTTCTAAGGTCTTTATGCTCTTGACCAAAGGGATACTGATGGGGGTAAGGCCATTTATCTCTAACGTGTTCACCGCCTTTGCAAATGCGGCTGAATTGTAATCAGTCATGCCGTAAATGAGACTGTCGTTTTCTAATGTACCTTTGGTTGTCGTAGTGTCGCCAATAATGTGTAGACCGCCATTGAGTGTCAGGTCGCGGATGCCTTGATTCATGCCCAGGAGGATGTTTTTGGCCTGGTTGAATTTTGTGTCACCGTCATTCATGTCCCACATTGAAGAAGAACCGTCAAAAATGACGAGAAAATTGTCTACTTTTTGTTGATATCCATTTTTCAGCAACTCTTGATGATTGCTGTCGACAGAAAAAACCTGGCCTTTTAGCGCACAACCAAAGGTTATCCCCACAAGTAAAATAAGTAAAAACGTTTGCAATTGTTTCATCTTTGTCTCCTTCTACAGATTTAAAACTGTATTGTTTATATTCTGCTCAGGTGAAGAGTATCTCACTATTTTGATTTTTTCAAAATAGCTTCCGTGTGCAGAATACGTTAAAATATAAGTAAAATGTTGAATATACATCACATCGAGAAAGGAAAGCAAGGAGATTAAAAAAACGTGAGCTCTTTGCAGGTAGTGCAATATCTGCTGGTTTAGGTATCCATAAACCCTCCACTTCTAGTTGAGGACCCGGAGAGGTTCTACCGATCGGGGGTGAAATACGATAGGTTCATCCTCCGAAGATAGCCCCGTCACTGGGTAAATTTGGAGAATGAACCTATGTATGAATGTGAGAGATTATCCCACGTAAGGTGGAATTGCAAATATCATAGAGTAGTTGATACAAAATATAAGCAGAAAGTACTATATAGCAAGTTAAAGCGTGATTTTGGTGAAATCTTACCGGACTTGTGTCGTCAAAGAGGAGAAGTGTCCCCGAAAATGTGAACAAGCCTATAAGTGGCAAGATCAGGCTATTCATATCTCCCTCAACAAACTGCAACAGTGTGAGGGGTACTGTCAGTTTTCTGTAGCGTAGGGGGGGGAGGAGCAAAATCCAACTCCTTCATCCTTAACTCCCTGATCTTTTCCCGCACACCGCAAACCTCAAACCTCAAACCTCAAACCGCACACCTCAAACCGCAAACCGCAAACCGCAAACCGCACACCGCACACCGCAAACCGCAAACCGCAAACCGCAAACCGCACACCGCAAACCGCACACCGCAAACCGCAAACCGCAAACCGCAAACCGCAAACCGCAAACCGTTACGACGCAAACCGTTACGACGCAAAAAAGCCCCATACAGTAAAAACTGTATGGGGCTTTTTATATAAAGAAATCGGCGGCGTCCTACTCTCCCACATAGTCACCCATGCAGTACCATTGGCGCAGAAGAGCTTAACTT
>JAHIUA010000074.1 GCA_018817385.1 Pseudomonadota bacterium | reverse complement strand
CCTCGCCCACCTCCCGGCTGATTGTCTCGCCCAGAACATGGGGATAGCCCTCCTTGCCCAGCAGGTGGATAATGGCCTGTTCCAGTTTTGCCTCGGTGAATTTCATTACAGGATTTTGCCTCTACTTTGGTTTGCGATGAAATAAAAATACTTTAAATTATCAATAGGTTATGAAGTTGTCAGTCCCAGAAAATGGTTTGCAATGTAATAACCATCAGGCCCAGGCCGGTATGTAACGGGCGTATCGTTTTGACTCAGGTGCATTAGGATCGTTCTTGACCAACCCTTGCTCCACCGCCGCAGAAATAATCTGGGAAATAGTATTACTGCTACCCTCGGATACCCCGAAACGCTCGCGCAGACTCTGGTTTGTCATTTGCTTGCGCAACACCCACTGCAACACACAGTGCTGATAACAGGCCCGAACACGATCACTGCCATTCATATCCCGGAAGTTGCGCGGACCGTGAATGACGGCGATGGTACTTTTGTAGCTGACCAGAAACTCCGGTGCGGGGAGCTGCAAAATCTCGGCGGTTTGGACAACACGATCAATACCGCTGCTTTTTTCCTCGCAGATACCAAAGCGGCGCATCAGGTTGGCCAATCGTTCATTGCGTGATTGATAGCCATCGATAAACCGTTCTACCGGCACAATGGGTTCGCCTGGGTTGGAGATCTCTACCCGGTTGCTGTAGATCTCGACAACAGGGGAAACCCCTCCCATTTCCAGATCCTGGTGAATGAGGGCATTGGCCAATAATTCGCGGATCACCACCTCGGGCACCAGCTTGACATCCTTGCGGATAGCCTCCTCGATGATCTCATTTTGCGGCAACTGCCCCATAGCATAGTTGACCAAGCCGACAAAACCTACCGCGTAACCCTTGTCCCCTATCACATCCGACTTGGTTTTAAGTTTCGACTCACCGTCGTACACAATGACTCTGGGCGCTTTACGGCTAACGCTGGGGAAACTCTTCAGCGTCTTTGCCAAGAGTAATGCCCCGATGTTCAAAATGGGAAAACCCGTGGTAGACTGCTCTATCAGTCTTTCATCCTGCAATCGGGCGATGACTCCCGTTTGATCGGTAGGGTATGGCAGATTCAACAAATCAAAGAAGGTCTGCGTATCCAGCAACTGCACGACATCCTGGGCACTGACATTCTGCAAAGCTACGTTTTCCAGCCAACCAGGTTGCCCCTCTGCAAAGATCCGGCGCAATTGATCTTCACTCATGGGAACCAGCTCCTCGCCGGAACGCATCAGATAGGCCCCCTCGTAATGATAGGCAGTACCGCGCGGGCGAGGTGGGATCACAAAGGCCAACACCCGGCCATCCGGATGTGGCACCTCCTGAATATCAACACGGAACCCAAGCGCCTGAAAGATTTTAGAAGCCATATCCACAGGGTCGTTAAAAGCAGAAGTACCCACCACGGGGCGAGGAGGCTTATCCGCAATACCAAGCAGCAAATGGCCGCCGCCCTCGTTGGCCAGCGCCACACAATAGCGATAGAGCTTCTTGTTATCGAACTGGTTCTTCGCTTCTTTAAATTCGAGATTTTGTGTCTCTGACCTGGCGCTTCGCCAAAAATCAACTTGTTCAACAGTAATTGTCATTGTTTAATCCTGAATCGGTTTGTCGTAGTAAATCATCAATGCCTTGCCCAACAGCTCGATAATGGCCTCTTCCAGTTTGGCCTCGGTGAATTTGCTCATATCATCCTCTAACGACTTAACACTCAAGCACTGACCCGGGCAACCAACTGCCTTAATTCAGGCAATTTTTCAGCAGCCAGGCGCAGGTTAACATAGAAGTTTTTCGTCACTACGGTCCTTATCTCTCCCCGCAGATGAAGATAAGCATCCAATTTATCAGTAGAACCAGCAACACACTTTACGACTCCCCACCCCGCATTGGGATTCCAGATGAGATCGTTAACCACGTGCGCCTGTCCTGACTGTTTTTTAAAAAGAGTATCTTTGTGCTCGAGCAATAAACGTTCTATGCCATCAACAGTTTCAGCAATCTGCGGAGCATCATTGCCGATCAAATCACGCGCCCTTTCAACATCGAGTCGTGTGACCAGGGTTGTGAGTTTTCCCAATGTCGTGTCTGCCCTCATCATGTCGCATTTGTAGATACGATGCAGGTTGATAGCCCTTTCAAACTTCTCAAAATCATGCTCCCATGATATTTGTGCCATGACTGCAAGCAGGACAACCCACAATGTTCCGTCTCCAAGAACCTGGAGAAAAACGTCCTCCTTCTTATCAGCCTGATAACGCTTATAAACTTCCTCCAAAAGACCGCGCTCCTTTTTCCCCGAACGATTACGGTTCAGCAGAATATCAACGACACGGGTGGTAATTGCCCTGGATTCATCCGGATCAAGCCAGCCACCGCGCTCTCCCAGAAGAGAGACTGCAAGGGGATATGCCGCCGCCTGCACGAGCTTGCTGGCTGTACAGTCACGAGAAAAATCTTCTGAAGAGAATATGTCCAAAAACTTGTCGAGATCTTGACGCAGCTTCTGCTTGTGCCGGTCTGTCGGCAATTCTCGAGTTTTTCGCTCTTGAGTATTGGGGTTCCCATCATTAGGCTTCGGTATGCCAGGAGTTCCATCAGGGTCAACCGGATCTCCAACCAGACCCTCATCGTCTGGTATTGATGCTTTTTCGACTTCCTCAAAGAGGGCACGAATCACCCCAGTCATTGAAAGATGCATCCCTGCCCCTGCCATTCCGGGACAACTGCCCCCCTTGGCTTCGATATCATTGAGGCTTTTGACCAGGTCTTCGGGCCTGACCGGCCCCGAATCACCCGATTCTCTGGTCGGCAGATCCGCCCTTCGCCGTTTTGGAGGGTCTAGATAAGCAGCATTGTCGGTAAAGATCGAGGCGGATATCATCGCCAGATCGGAAATGACCTTGTCGTGTTCAGAAGATGTGCCGGAACGAGGCAGGTTTTTAAAGGGCTCCGCAGACGGTTTAATATGTGCCGCCTGAGTGATTGAATCCATATCATCAAGCCAGTGGAGCGGTGTTTCGCAAACTCCCCCTTCCGCGACAATTCGCACCTTTGCCAGGCACGTTGTTTCTGGCCACTCCATGGTCTCCGGGACTTGTCCCACGAGTACGCCGCTATCCCCTGGGAGTAGAGGGATTTCAATATCCATTGGCCCGACCAGGACAGCTCTTGCGTCTTCAGGAAAAGGCTTACTGAGATGTACATGGACAAAACCATGGCTTCGATACAGATGTATGGCTTTGACATAATAGCCCGGGGGCTCTCCCTTTTCAGTCTCTGGCTCCACCGACCGTGTTCGGGACACCTCAACCCGGCTTTCTGGGAAAGACTGCAGGACCTCAGCAAAATCATCGGCGCCTGCAGTGTCGTGAACCTGGACGATTTCAACATTTCCCCCATGAATCGGAGCTTTCAGCCAAGCAGCACTTGAACAGTTGGCCGATCCTACGATTGCTGCGGAGCCGTCTGGGCCGTCGAACCAATAAAATTTCGCGTGCAGCATCCGGCTATCAGCAAAAGGAGCAAGGGTTACTTTCGCTGGACATCGTTCGACATCCTCTTTGACAAAGGAGGCATTTTCCGGAGAGACCGCCACCACACATTCCTCAACGCCGAACTGTTTGTGACACCAGGAAATGAATGCCCCTCGTTCGTCTGTCGAACCTGTCAGGACCTTCATGCGAGTAAAGCGACGCCCTGCCCAGCGCCGCAACAGTTGCTCTGCCAGCGGCTCATCAGGTGTGGTAATCAGGATACTTGGTATTGTTTCATCTGTTACTGCCAGCCAGGGGTAGTCCCTCAGGCGAGCAAGACAGTTTTTACCGACATCGGCATGCAAATAGAGCCCGACATGATCCAAGACGTGGTTCACAACGGCCGCAGAACCAGGTTGATTTGCCTCAAGCGTCAACTGGCAGGCCAATTCATGGTTGCCGCCCCACCCCCCAAAAGTCAGGTTCCCGGAACCAAACATCAACCGTGCACCCTTGTTGCTCATCCGTAAAAGCAGCTTTGGGTGAAAAATTCCTTTAGACTCTGCAGGAGCGAGGAGGTAACTCTTGCCCAGAAAGTTGAACTGTCCTGCATATCGGCTTACTGCCTCTTGCAGCTCGTTGCGATCGCCAACAATCGTAATGTCGCTGCTTCCACCATGGCCCAGATCCTTCATGATGATGCGCTCGAAAAACAACGGATCAAAGGAATAGGTCAGTGCCAACGCTCTGGGATAGCGGGATTCACGGCAGAAGACACGTGGCTTCATACTTCACCTCCATGCCGCGTCAATACGTCATAACCGTGCTGCAACACCTCTTCTCCCTCGCGAGTCAACCCTGCTGGGCCGAGAAGGAGCAACTGCTCAAGCCAACCTATGGCATCTGAAATCCTCGATGCCATCCGACCGCCACCATAGTTTCTGCCGCGATGCGTCCAAAGATCACCATCGCACAGCAGGATAGCAACATCCTTGTTCATGTCTGCAAACATCCGCGACCAGGCAATCCTCAAATGCTGGTCCACAGTACGCTGAACCAGCCATGAAATGACCTCAATCAACAGAGGGTTTGTGGCAGTCCAAGTTTCAAGTTGCGGGAAAACCACTTCACGCAATCCGACCCTTGCGGAACCAGCCCGCAAGAGCATCGCCAGGGGGGTAAATGCCTCCGGGGTTTCTGTTGCGACCCGCTGACGGCATAATAACCAAACAACGGGCGCAAGCCCTGTAGAGGCATCACTATTTTGCAAGATACTTTGTATCAGGACGTTTTCGTCAAGGCCACCCTGCCAGCGCACCAGCCCCCGTCCGGTTTGTCGATCTAAAAGATGAGACTCGACACGCTCAGCCAAGGTCAGGAAGCGCACCGTAGTGATTGATTCATCATCCGTCATTAAGCCCAGTTCTCTGAGTGCGATATCGCCACCACTATTACCGGCGACCGCATGAATGACCCTGTCGTGATGAATCGAACCCTCATACCCGCCAAGCTCTCTACACACCAGGCCAAGCATGGCCTCATGGGATACCGCCAAGGCGTCGCGTATCCGGTAGCAGAGATAACCGTCGAGTACAGGGAGGAATTGCTTTGGCAGAACAGTCTTTGGCGCCAGAGCCGCCTCAAATAGATCGTCCTCATTCGGCAGTCTCTGATGACGCTGAGTGAGTTCAAGCATAAGGGTGTATGTGCCAATGCGTCGTATTTCGCGGTTGGCCCACTGTTCAGCTGGTTGTAAAGGCAGTAACGCCGACAGCAGACAAGCTCGCTCCGCCTCGCTGATCCCTTCCATATTGATTGCTTTCCCCAAATCAGTCAGGTCTCGTCTGGACACCTCATGAAGAGCAGGATGGGCTTTAAGAGTCTTAAAGAAGGCAGTCTGACTGATCAAACTCTCGAAAACTTCTGCAAGTGGCACGCCGCGCTCTTGAGTCAACCCCGGGATACCATCATCGCTTAGGTAGCCGAGTAACAGATTGTAACTGCTCCCGGCATAGAGATTGTAAGCTGGTTGATCGACCAGCTTTTCCAGTCCAATCGGATCTGCATCCTCGTCAATAAATGCCAGGGCTTTGGTCACACCAGGGAGATAGGGCAGATTAGGGTTGTTGAGGAGAACAGCGAAGATGATCGCAGTTTCGACACGCGTGGCAAAATCAGCATAGGCTTCATAGTTGTTCGGCAACCCGGACTCACTGAAGGCCTTGATTATCCATGCTCTAATTGAGAGGAAGCGTACTCTGGGTGTAACTGTTGTGATGCCAATCAGCTGATAGGTACTGATCGCATCAACGGGCAATCTTAGCCCTGTCAGATCTAACCCGCTGGTTGGTTTACCCTGAGTTTCTACCCATTCTGGTATTGCCTCCAGCATCAGGCCTCCCCTTTGACTTTGAAACAGTCTTGGACAATTCTCGATGAAGCCGGCTTGCGCAGCATCTCTCTCCGAACACGGTCGAGGATATCACCCCGGTGGTGCGGGTAGCCCTGTTCCTCGAGTAGGGCGATGATCGCCTGTTCCAGTCGCGCCTCGGTGAATTTCATCAGGCCACCTCTGCCACCATTTTTTCCGCCTCGGGTATACGGATCTCACCGGACAGGAGTTTGGGCAGGAGGGTGTCACGAAGTTTTATTAAACGTTCTGAACTGGAGTGGAGATGGAATTTTTTATGATAAATACCCGTTAAATGTTCATTCAAATAATTAATTATACCCTCACATGCATATATAACTGGCAAGTTGCCCAGTTCAGTCAGGCTTACATTTGCCTGGACAGCTTGAACAATTCTTGAATGAACACGATGTTGTATGTTTTCAGACCTCAATAATTGGAGCAAGAAATAAGTCTTGCTCTTTTCTTTTGATCGAACAAATGCAATCGCCTGATTAGAGTTGGAGTCATGAAGCTCTGCTGGCACAACGGCAGTACGTCCAATTGTTCCAGCAATAGAAAATAGAATATCCCCTTCTTTTAAAACTGATCTTTTTAGCGGCCCTTCATGAACACTTCTTGGAATCAACTCAAGCTTTTCAGTTTTAATAATTCCCTTATCATCAATATCTTTTACTTTTAGAAATGGCACCTCCGGCTCATCCTTCGCATTAGAAATATCCACTTTCCGGGCGGTAGTCCCTTTAGATAATTTTTCAACAAAATCTGAAACAGTTTTCACCTCCCACCCCTCCGGAATCCAGCCCAGCTCGGCGCTGTCGGTGAACTCGTCGGGGAAGAGGGTGCGGATTTCTGCGGGCAGGGGCTGGCGCTTATCGCCGAGGGCGGCGCGGGCAGCAGCCCTGTCGCTAAGCTCGGCGGGGATTTCCTTGCCGCTGGCCAGGGCGTTGTCGAGCACCGGGTCAAAATCACCAAACCAGCTCTTGAACAGGGCCTGGGCCATGGACTCCAAGGTCTCATTCATCCGCCGGTTCAACTCAATCCGGTCATCCAACGCCCCCAGCACATGGGCAATGGCTTTTTGTTCGGGGAGAGGGGGGAGTTCAATTTCCAAGTCTAAGAGCTGATTCCGACTAACATTCGGAAATGTTGATCCTGTCGCGGATGCCAAGAGTTCGGGGAGTTTACATTCAATTATTCCTCTGAGAAAAGGCTGATACTCTCTTCCATTTTTGTGACGCATTGCGGCTAAACCTCGCCCAATCGCATATTCTTGATCAGCCCAATTCATTCTCCCAGTGGTCGACCCGCGGACACAAAACAGAAGATCACCCTGCTGAGAAAACTTCTTGGGGTCAATTGTGTATTGAGTGGGATATGGGTGATAACCACCAAACTCCGTAGGGCCATTGAGTAAAGGGTGCCCGTGTTGATCATTGTTGCATGAGTCACCTTTGGGAGATTGCCCCATAATTATTTCAGAAATCGACCCTAAAGTATTCTCCTTCCACTCACTCACCATAACCCAGCACCTCCAGGTTCTGGCGGATAACGGCATCCAGCTTTACGGATTCATGCATTTGCTCATAGAGGGTGGCACTCAACTCGGTCATCTTCTCCTCAAAGGGGATGCCATCATCCTCAATATCTGCTGCCCCCACATAGCGGCCCGGGGTGAGGGCATAATTGTGGGACTTGATCTCCGCCAGGGTGGCAGCCTTGCAAAAGCCCGCCTTGTCCTCATACACCCCGTCCTTTTCCTCACCACGCCAGGCATGGTAGGTGCGGGCGATCTCAGCGATCTCTTCGTCGGACAGATCCCGATGCACCCGGTCAACCAGAGTGCCCATCTGGCGAGCATCGATGAACAGGGTCTCGCCCTGGCGGTCACGGAAGCCCCGCGTACTGTCCGTCTTCTTATTGCGGCTGAGAAACCAGAGGCAGACCGGAATCGGGGTGGTGTAGAAGAGCTGACCAGGCAGGGCAACCATGCAGTCCACCAGATCGTTTTCAATGATCTTCTGGCGGATCACCCCCTCGGAGTTGGTGGTGGTGGACATGGAGCCATTGGACAGGACAAAACCGGCCACACCGTTCTGGGAGAGCTTGGAGATCATGTGGAGAATCCAGGCGTAGTTGGCATTGCCCGCAGGCGGCACCTCGTATCCGGCCCAGCGCGGATCATCGGTGAGCTCGTCTGCGGCCCTCCACTCCTTGAGGTTAAAGGGCGGATTGGCCATGATGTAGTCGGCCTTGAGATCCGGGTGCTGGTCCTTAAAAAAGCTATCAGCCGGGACTTCGCCCAGGTTGCCGCTGATGGAGCGGATGGCCAGGTTCATTTTGGCCAGCTTATAGGTGGCACCAATGGACTCCTGACCGTAGATGGAGATGTCCCTGGTGTTGCCGTGGTGGTTCTCGACAAACTTGATGGACTGGACAAACATACCGCCGGAACCGCAGCAGGGATCATAGATCTTGCCCTTGTACGGCTCAATCATCTCGGCAATGAGGTTAACCACATCCTTGGGCGTGTAGAACTCGCCACCGCCCTTACCCTCGCTGGCCGCAAACTTGCCCAAGAAATACTCATAGACCCGGCCAACCACATCCTCCTTCTTGTCCGCCACCGTATCAATATTGGAGATGGAATCAATGAGCGCCGCCAGCTTGGAGCCATCCAGGCCAATGCGGGAAAAGTAGTTGTCCGGCAATGCCCCTTTCAGGGCCTTGTTGTTCTTCTCCACCGTGGCGAGGGCGGTATCGATCTTGATGGCAATATCATCCTGCTTGGCATGCTGCTTGACATAGCTCCAGCGCGACTCCTCCGGCAGGTAAAAGACATTCTTCATGGTGTAGAACTCAACCTGGTCCAGATACTTCTCCTTGCCCTCACCTATTAGCTCGGCCCGCCGCTCCTCAAACTTGTCACTGGCAAATTTAAGAAAGATCAGCGACAGCACCACATGCTTATACTCCGACGACTCCACCGAGCCCCGCAGCTTATTAGCCGTATCCCACAGATTCTGCTCAAAGCCGTTTGTTTTATTGTTGTTTGCTGCCTTCTTTTTTGCCATTGGGAACCAACCTTACTGAAGATGGAGATAAATCAAGGTATCATTTTTCCTGGACAGATCTGATGTGAAGATTTCAATTCTACAAAATAATGTAGAAATCTTGAATAGCCTTAGTATCTAACAGTAAGCCTACTAATTCTCAAGAATAATAGGCAATTATCTTCACGGTACGAAACAAAAGTATGCAATCTTGGAGTAGAGGTTTGGGTGGGTGTTGTGAAGCCATAAACTGGAGGGTTCAAGAAATTCACGGCTTTTGATCAAAGATTCACCCCAGCTTCAGTCAGTTTTTTAACAACGGCATCGGCAAATTCGTTGGCATTCGTTTGAGTTGCTGATGGTGGTTTTGCAGCCAAGTTCCGTATGATTTCCCCCTGACGCTGGCAGGCAACCTCACCATAACTCAAAAAGGTTGTCAAAACCTTCTCATGTCCAAGGTTCTGGCTCCACGCCTTGAACTGCTCCGGGGTCTTGCAGACCTGCTCACCGAAGCGGACAAGGGTGTTTCTGAAACTGTGCGGGTTGAAGTACGGCAGCCCGGCAGCGGTAAAGGCATTGCGGAAGATAGTGCGAATGGGAGTGGCGGTGCTCCAGTGCTTGCGTTCCAGTCCTGCGGCTTCAAACTGGCGGGAAGCCCCCACCGCAATTCGAGTTGACGGGAAGAGCGGGTCATCGTTGCCCCACAGTTTTTCATTCCGGAGATATGATACCCAGTCAGCGACAATTTCAAGTATCTCCTCACCCACAGGAAAGAAGTAAGTATTGAAGGTCTTGCTGTACTTCGTCTTCACTTCTCTGGCGTCCTGATTAACATAGCCACCGATCATATCGACATGTTTCAGCTTCATCGAAGCGATGGCACTATCTCTTGCTCCAGTCAACAATGTAAATGCCACCAGGGCGCGATTACGTCTTTCCAATTCTGTGGCAGTGGGCATTGTGCTAATGACGTGCTTGACCTGTACCATATGCTCTTAATACGGGGGGGATGAGTATTAATTAAGGCAGCCGATCCACCAGAAACAAAGGGGAAAACACGATTTTGACGGTATCTCGTTTCCAAATCATGCTTATACCGTCAAAGATACCGTCACAGGTGGCGGGATGTTAATAACTTTTATAGGAACACGCAGGAAACAAAAAACCCCGAAATCCTTTACAGGACTCGGGGCTTATATGTTAACCGGAATACTCCGGAATGCTTTTTGGTGGCGATGCAGGGAATTGAACCCCGGACACTACGGATATGAGCCGTATGCTCTAACCATCTGAGCTACATCGCCTTATGTAAAGACGAAAATAGATACCTTATTCGTTTTCTGCTGTCAACTTTTTTCCGTGAAAAAAAGATGACAAAAAGAGAAAGGGTCCCGCGAGGAGACCCTTTCTTTGTCCTTCTAAGAGTGTTCAGGTTGAGCTGAACAGGGGAATTACATCATTCCGCCCATTCCGCCCATTCCACCCATTCCACCCATTCCGCCAGGCATTCCGCCCATACCAGAATCTTTATCATCAGGTTTGTCGGCGATGACACACTCGGTGGTGAGGAGCATTCCGGAAACAGAGGCTGCGTTCTGCAGTGCAGTACGGGTTACTTTTGCAGGGTCAATGACACCGGCAGCAATCAGGTCCTCATACTCCTCGGTGGCAGCATTGAAACCCATGGCGCCTTTCAGGCCTTTGACATGCTCAACAACGACAGAACCTTCACAACCGGAGTTGTTGGCGATCTGGCGAATGGGCTCTTCCAGGGCGCGGAGGAGGATCTTTTTGCCCAGTTCCTGCTCACCGTCGAGAGAAACGGCTGCAAGGGCTGCCAGACAGCGGATATAGGCAACGCCGCCACCGGGAACCACGCCTTCTTCAACTGCGGCACGGGTAGCGTTCAGTGCATCTTCAACGCGGGCCTTTTTCTCTTTCATTTCGATTTCGGTAGCTGCACCGACATTGATCACAGCAACGCCGCCGATCAGTTTGGCAAGTCGCTCCTGCAGTTTTTCACGATCATAGTCAGAATCACTGGCATCGATCTGGGTGCGAATCTGTTTTACCCGAGCTTCGAGGGCCACTTTGTCGCCGGCACCATCGATGATGGTAGTGGTATCTTTATCGACAACCACGCGTTTGGCAGTACCCAGGTCATTAATAGTAACATTCTCAAGCTTGATACCCAGGTCTTCGGTAATGACCTGGCCGCCGGTGAGGGTGGCAATATCTTCAAGCATTGCTTTTCTGCGATCGCCAAAGCCGGGAGCCTTGACTGCAGCGATGTTCAGGGTACCGCGCAGTTTGTTGACAACCAGTGTGGCCAGGGCCTCACCATCAACATCTTCAGCGATGATGAACAGACCCTTGCCCATTTTGGCTACGGACTCAAGGATTGGCAGAAGGTCCTTCATGTTGGAGACCTTTTTCTCGACCAGGAGAAAGTAGGGGTCTTCCATGTTTATTTCCATGCGGTCGGCGTCGGTGACAAAGTAGGGAGAGAGGTAGCCACGGTCAAACTGCATTCCCTCAACCACATCCAGAGTGGTATCCATGGATTTTGCTTCTTCAACGGTGATAACACCCTCTTTGCCGACTTTGTCCATGGCCTCGGCAATAATCTTGCCGATGGTCTCGTCACTGTTGGCGGAGATGGTTCCGACCTGGGCGATTTCTTTTTGCTCTTTGGTGGGAGTGGCGATTTTTTTCAGCTCTGCAACAACGGCTGCAACAGATTTGTCGATACCGCGTTTGATCTCCATGGGGTTGCCGCCGGCAGCAACAAGCTTGACACCTTCACGGTAGATAGCCTGGGCAAGTACTGTGGCGGTGGTGGTACCGTCACCAGCAACGTCAGAGGTCTTGGAGGCAACCTCGCGGACCATCTGTGCACCCATGTTTTCGAATTTGTCGCTCAGCTCGATTTCTTTGGCAACAGTCACACCGTCTTTGGTGATGGTGGGGGCGCCGAAGGATTTCTCGATCAGGACGTTCCGGCCTTTGGGCCCAAGGGTAACTTTTACTGCATCGGCAAGAGTGTTGACACCAGCGAGAATAGCTTCGCGGGCCTTTACTCCATATTTTAATTCTTTTCCAGCCATGGTCTAATTCTCCTCTAAAGATGAACTCTGTTACAGAGTGTATTTAGCAATAATTATTCTACGATTCCAAGGATATCGTCTTCACGCATGATGAGGAAGTCCTCACCACCGAGCTTGACGTCGGTACCACCGTATTTGGAAAACAGGACTCGATCGCCAATATTTACCTGCATGGCAACGCGCTCACCGGTATCGGTTGTTTTACCCGGTCCAACTGCTATTACTTCACCCTCTGCGGGTTTTTCTTTGGCACTGTCAGGGATGATGATGCCGCCAGCTGTTACTTCTTCTTCCTTCAGTCTCTTGACCAGAAGACGATCATTTAAGGGACGAATTTTCATTGAGATCCTCCTGTAAAGCGTATGTTAGTTATAACTATTGGGATATTCCCTTATGCATAGGGATAGCAAACCGAAAGAATTTTCGGTTGTTCCTAAACTGGCCAAAACTATAGGTTTGCTTTTATGAAAATCAAGGGGCGAACACTAAAAAAAAATGTTCGCCCCAACTATTTGAAGTTATATATTTTTATCAAATATGTGTCGCAGATGGAGGGGATGCCTTGGGATCTTTCATCGCATAGAGCAATCATTCCATAAGGAGAGCGGGAAGACTAGCCGATGCGGATCATCCACTTGAAGGGATCATCCTGTTTGCCGTGCTGGATAGCCTGCAGTTCTTCAAAGAGTCGCAGGGACAGCGCTCCGGTTTTGCCATCTGCTATCATGTATTTTTTATCCTGATAGCAGAGTTCGCCCACTGGCGAGATCACTGCCGCAGTGCCGGAAGCAAATATTTCCTCGAGGCTGCCATCGCTGCAGCCAGTAATTACTTCATCTATAGTAATCCGTCTTTCCACTACATTGATTCCCCAGCTACGGGCTAGCTTGATAACTGAATCCCTGGT
Source organism: Pseudomonadota bacterium (assembly GCA_018817385.1). Classification (GTDB taxonomy): domain Bacteria; phylum Desulfobacterota; class Desulfobulbia; order Desulfobulbales; family Desulfocapsaceae; genus Desulfocapsa. Next base: position 15,994 of record JAHIUA010000074.1, on the reverse strand, counting down.
GATACCGCCAAGGATTGATCCGTCCAGGGGCGGGGTGATCAGTTCATTGCCGATCTTGAAAAAGATGTTGGAGGTCCCCACTTCTTCAATATATTTACGTTCACAGGCGTCGAGCCAGAGGACCTGAGTGTAGCCGGCCTTATGCGCCTCTTCGGATGCCATGATGGAGGCTGCGTAGTTGCCAGCGGTCTTGACATTTCCCACGCCCCCTTTCACGGCCCGGACATATTTGTCCGTGACCCAGATTTTGGTGGGGTTGAATCCTTCTGCGTAGTAGGCCCCCACAGGAGACATGATGATGAAAAAATAGTATTGATTTGCAGGTCGGACACCAAGGGCCGGTTCAACGGCAATCATGGTTGGACGGATGTAGAGGGTTGCCCCGTGGTTTGTCGGGATCCAGTCTCTGTCCAGATAGACCAGGGCTTTAAGGCCCTTGAGTACTTTCTCTACGGGCAGGCGCGGCATGCATATCCGCAGCGCTGAAGTATTCATTCGTTCCAGGTTGTCCTCGGGCCTGAACATGTAAATCTGGTCGTTTTCTCCTTTGTATACCTTCAGGCCTTCGAATATGGCCTGGCCATAGTGGAAGACCATGGCCGCCGGGTCCAGATGGAAATTGTGGTAGGGACAGATCTCGGCATCATGCCAACCCTTCTCCCGATCCCATTTCATAAGAAACATATGGTCGGTAAAATATTTGCCGAATCCGAGTGCATCCTCGGCCGGTTTCTCTTTGCAATTGGCCGGGGTGCATTTAGTTACCGCTACCTCTATATCTTCCCACATAGTATACCTCTTTTATCTCCACTAACGTATTTCACTTTTCTTAAACAGCAGTCCAATATATAATATGGCGAATGTGCTGGTTAATTGAAAAAAAGCTCATCCTGACACGGGCTGACAAAGGGCTAAAATTACTCCGCTCCGTAAAAAATGCAACATTTTCCTGCGATGGGATTCAATACTGTAATGAGATAGAAGCGAAATGATTGATCAAGCTAGAGCACCGGGTGTACACGGAAAGAGGAGGGAGCCAAACTCTATGAGAATTTGGTATTTTCTTCTCATTTTTTTCATCTCCATTCTCTTCCTTGGCCGTATTCTCTGGCCTTTCTGGTCGATTTTAGTCCTCTCCTTCCTGCTTACCAGCCTCTTTCGTCCGGTTTACAGGATCCTGGTCAGGAAGATGGCGGCGAACCTGGCCTCGATCCTTACCTGTCTCCTGATTATTCTCATTGTTTTTATCCCACTCTTCTTTTTTGTCGGCGCTCTGTCCACTGAGGCGCTGGATCTGTACCATTGGGGCCGCGATACTCAGGTGGGGTTGAAGCTGCAATTTTTTATTCAGAACAGCCCCTTGGTTGCTCAGTTGCAACTCTATCTGGATGAGTTCGGTTTCCGCTTTGAGCCCGCCCAGATCACTGGGGCTCTTTCCTCTGTGGCCAAGATGGCGGGACTCTTTTTTTACAACCAGGCCAGCTCCTGGGCGGCCAATATTCTCCAGTTTCTCTTCTTGTTTTTTATGATGATCCTGACCATCTTTTTCCTTCTCATTGACCAGGAGCGACTGATTAATTTTATTATTGATCTCTCTCCCCTGCCCGATGATGAAGACCGTTTGCTTCTGGAAAAGTTTGAAGAGATAGCCAATGCGATTCTGAAAGGGAATGGGATTTGCGGTCTTATTCAGGGGGTGCTGGGCGGTGCCATTTTTTCTATTCTCGGCCTCAATTCTCCCATCCTCTGGGGCGGGATCATGTCCATTCTTGCCTTTCTCCCCATTTTTGGAATTGGCCTGGTAATGATTCCGGCGGCAATTATCCTTATGCTCAACGACAGTGTCGGCTCCGGAATCTTTCTCTTTTGTTTTTATCTCGTTCTGTCATTTTCCATGGAATATCTGGTCAAACCTAAGATGGTGGGGGACCAGGTACAGATGCATACCTTGCTGGTCTTTCTCTCCATCCTCGGAGGGCTCAGTGTCTATGGGGTGCTGGGGATTATCTATGGACCGCTTATTATTACCGCATTTCTTACTCTCACAGATATTTATCTGGCCAAATATGATTACTATGTACAGCGGATGTGAGGCGCGAGGGGTGGGTTGAAGGTTCGCCCGGTTTTACAGGGGAAAAGGGATGCATGGTGAGATGCTCATCCTCTCGGGTGTCCTCATGACAAGCTGGTTCGGGCCATGAGGACCTGTTATTCTCCAGTCTTTGCTCTTTCTTTCTCAGGTGTGGCCGGCTGTTGAGCAGCTGGATGTATGGCATCCGCATCCACTCTTTTCCCTGCAAAACCAGTTCTTGGCTATGGCAGTGAGGGGGGAGATGGAAAGGATGAGGAGGAGGAGCGCTGAAAGCAGGGAGATTGCTGGGGGCAGGATCTCACTGCTTTCAGCGATGATGGCAATGGCCGAGATTCCCAGAGAGGCATAGACCAGATCAAGGGCCAGGCCACAGAGTACAGCAACCACTGCAATGGCTGTAAGATAGATGGCAGTAGCCTGTTTTCCCAGGATTCCGAAGAGGACGGAAAGCGAGGTGACGTTGGTGGCCGGGCCTACGAGTAGAAAGACCAGGGCCGTACCGGGGCTGACTCCCTTGAGGATAAAGGCGGCGGCAATGGGGGTGGACGCCGTGGCGCAGATATAGAGGGGGATTCCCAGGCAGAGCATGAGGAGCATGGAACTGAGGCCGCCTCCCAGGTAGTTGGCAATAATTTCGTCTGGGATAAGGACGGTGATGATCCCGGCGGCCATGATTCCGACAAAAAACCATCCAGCCAGGTCTCCCCAGATATCTGTGGCCGCATAGCGGATTCCCAGTTTCAAACGTCTTATGAGGCTGGGGGGCGTTTTCGTCGGGGAGGGAGAACAGGTCCCGGAACAGTCGCAGCTCGTCTTTGGAGCTGGCTGGGAGGTCGGTTGCTCTTGTGCTGCCAGTGGCTGAGTAAGATTGATACCAATTCCTGCTGTCATGGCTGAGATAAAGGCGGCAATGGGCCTGGCCACCGTCATAAGGGGATCGAGCAGGGCATAGGTGATGGCGATGGAATCCACTCCGGATTCCGGTGTGGAGATGAGAAACGCCGCCGTTGCCCCTTTGTTGGCTCCCTGTTTTTTGAGAGAGGCGGCAGCAGGCAGGACGCTGCAGGAACAGAGGGGGATAGGGATACCGAGCAGGGCGGCTTTGATCACAGAACTGAAACGACTGGATCCGAGATGCCTGGCCACATACTCCTGGGAAAGGAAGACCTTGAGCAGACCGCCCACCAGGAGGCCAAGGAGCATGTAAGGTGCAGATTGGAGCAGCAACTGCCAACTGGCTGCTGCTGCGTCTGTGAAAAAGATTATAACATTCATCATTATTCCCTGGTGTGTTCAAGAGCTGTCTGGATAAGAGTCCTCACATGCTGATCAGCGAGGCGATAATAAAGGATCGGGCCTTCACGGCGATTGCGTACCAGCTGCAGTTGTCTCAGCATACGCAACTGATGACTCACTGCTGACTCTGAAACCTGAAGAAAGGCAGCCAGGTCGCAGACGCACATCTCGCCATGATCCAGGGCCCAGAGGATTTTCAGGCGGTTTCCATCTCCCATGGCTTTGAAGAGTTGGGCCATCCGCTGATTTTCCTCTTCCGGCAGGGCGTCATTGGCTGCCACTGTGATCCGCTTTGCATGGATACAGCGGCAATCGCAAAGATCTATCATGTCATTAGTCTCTTGCATTGGTCCTCTTATGTGATCATATGAGCATCTGTTCATATGATAAAACAATCCGAAACAGATGCAAGGCTTAATTTGGCCTGCTGAGAAAAAAAGATGGCCCGTGTTGATGCCTGAGGTGACGCAGAGCGTCTTTATCAAGGGCGACATCGCAATGCGCTGCCGCAGGCGACGGGTGCCCCGCTAAGAGTGGAGCACGGCTCCACTCTTAGCGGGGCTTGCAGCGGGTTGTGGCCATAGCGAGCAGAGGGTCATCCGGCCAATAGTGTTTGGGGTAACGCCCGGCAAGTTCTTTTCTGACTTGTGGATAGGTGTTGTGCCAGAAGGAGACAAGGTCGCTGGTGACCTGGACAGGGCGCCTGGCGGGAGAGAGGAGGTGAAGAAGGACGGGAATGCGTCCGTTACAGATTGCAGGGGTTTCTGTCTGGCCAAAGAGTTCCTGGAGGCGGACGGCCAGGACCGGAGACTGGCCCGGACTGTAGTCGAGTTTGATCTGGGATCCAGAGGCCACCGGGAAACGTTCTGGAACCAGGCGCTCCATCTCTTTTTGCTTGTTCCAGGGGAGGAGGGAGAGAAGAATAGAGTGGAGGTCGAGTTGTGCCAGTTGGTTCAGGCGGCGCATTTTCAGGCAGTAGGGGGCCAACCATTGCAGGTCGTTCAGGAGGCCGGTATCGCTGAAATCCGGCCACGTGCCAATTTTCCAGAAGCGCAGGGATTCGATACGGGCCTGGAGGCACCTGGCCTTGTTGGACCAGGGCAGGCAACTAACACCTCTTCGTTGTATCCCTTGGAGGAAGAGGGCCAGCAGCTGGTCGTAGTCAATGACGGTGAGTGGGCTACTTTCGACTACCGCCTTGCCCAGATAGCTGTTTTGGCGGAGGGTGATGTGGGAGCCGCTGTCATCCCATTGCATTTCTTTCATCTCACAAAGAAGGTGAGGGTGAAAGGCCTTCAGTTCATCCAGGCTGAGGGGCGCGGCAAGATAGACCTTGCCTTCGCCTTTGCCGGCGTCAAGATGGGGGAAGATGAGCAGGCGGTTTCCTGCCAGGAGGTCTCCAGGCGGCAGGATGGCGCCGCGACCCCCTGCCATGAGATAGCGATCTCTGCTTTGTTCTCGGAGAACCCCTATGCGATCCGGGAAGGCGAAGGCCAGCAGTTGTCCGCACTCGTCTGCCCTGATTTCCTCCCCGCCAGAACAACCGAGAAAATTTTGCCATTGTTTTGCCTGGTGGCCGATCCGCTGACAGAGGACACGATCAAATTCGGTTGCCGAGTCGTTGCTCTCCCGGCCTGTGAAAAATCGTAGCCGTTCACCAATATCTGTGAGGCTGTTTTTCCCTCTGTAGGTATCGCGTTCCGACAGTATGGCCGCAAGGAGGCAGGCGGTAGCCCCGAGTCCCTGCTTTTTTGCCTGAAGAAGCATGTGGCCGAGACGGGGATGCAGCGGCAGGTGGGCCAGTTTGCGGCCAGCATTGGTGATGCGTCCCTCTTCGTCCAGGGCGGACAGGGATTGGAGCAGGATTTTTGCCATCTGCCAGGCACCTTCCGGAGGCAGGGTCAGCCACTGGAGTTCCCTGGGGTCAAGGACTCCCCAGAGGGCCAGATCCAAAACCAGGGCCGAAAGATCGGAGAGGCTGATTTCTGGGGGGGAGAAGTCCTGCAACGAGTGTTCAATATTGGTGTCCCAGAGGCGATAACAGATTCCCGGGCCGAGGCGTCCGGCACGTCCCCGGCGCTGCTCGGCAGAGGCCCTGGAGATACGGACCATTTCCAGACGGTCCAGCCCTGTTGCCGGGTCAAAGCGGGGACGTCGGGCAAAACCGCTGTCCACCACTATGCTGATCCCCTCAATGGTGAGAGAGGTCTCGGCAATGGGGGTGGAAAGAATGATTCGTTGGAGGCCGTTTGCTGAAGGAGTGATGGCCAGGTCCTGGTCTCGGCTGCTGAGGTTGCCGTAAAGGGGGAGGATGGAGCAGTTGGTCTCAGCCGCAACAAGGAGTTTCTGGCAGGCCTTGATTTCACCGGCCCCTGGGAGAAAGGCGAGAATGTCCCCCCGGTCATGGTCCAGGGCATGAAGGATGGCGCGAACCGTCAGTCTGGCAATGGAGAAAGGGTCGAAAATGGGGTGGAGGTGACAAAGCTGCACCGGAAAACTTCGGCCATGGGCTTCGATGAGCCGGCAGTTTTCCATGATGGAGAGCAGTTCCCTGCAGTCAAGGGTGGCTGACATGACCAGGATTCTCAGGTCCGGGCGGAGGATGCAGAGATCAAGACAGAGGGCCAGGCCAAGATCCGCCTGGAGATTTCGTTCGTGGAATTCATCAAAGATGACCAGGCCCACTCCTTGCAACTCGGGATCACGCTGCAGTCTGCGGGTCAGGATTCCTTCTGTAACCACCTCTATTCTGGTCGCTGCAGAGACCTTGCTGTCTAACCTTGTGCGGTAACCGATCCCCTGACCAACGGCTTCCCCCTGCAGGAAGCTCATTCTTCGGGCTGCGGCCCGGGCGGCCAGTCGTCTTGGTTCCAGGAGAATAATGTTCTTGTCTGTCAGCCAGGATTCCTGGAGAAGGGCAGGAGGAACGGCAGTGGTTTTTCCTGATCCCGGTGGGGCACTGAGAAGAACATGGCCTTTACGCAGGGATTGACGAAGCTCCGGGAGGACAGTGAGGACGGGAAGATCGGCGATGATCATCCTCTCCTCTTCCGTTTATAGACAAGAAGGGTAAAGGGATGCTCTTGCCCTATTCGTTCCTCGGAAATTTGCTGGTAGAGTGTTTCGGAGATAACGGGAAAATAGGTGTTGCCTTCATACTCCTCGTCCAGCACAGAGAGAAGAATCGTGTCCGCTAGAGGCATGGATTCCTCGTAGATAGCCCTTCCGCCGATGACAAAGATCTTTTCCTGTCCCTGGCAGAAGCTGATGGCCTCGGCAAAGTTGTGGGCTGTCTGGCATTCGGGAAAGTGGAGGTCCCTGTTTCTGGTCAGCACCACGTTATGCCGTCCTGGTAAGGCTTTTCCTATGGAGGTAAATGTCTTTCTGCCCATGATTACAGCGTGGCCCATGGTGGTTTCTTTGAAAAAATGAATCTCCTCAGGAATATGCCAGGGGATGTGGTTATTGCGACCGATGACCCTGTTTTGAGCCATGGCGACTATGAGAATGATTTCCATGGTGAAACTCCGATAATGGCTTGGGAGGGAAATGCAAAAAAAGAGAAAGAACCGTTGTTTTTCCTGTATTTTCTCTACTCTTTTGTACTACACTTCATCATTATACTAGTTTTATCTTATTTTTGTTCGGGAAAAGCTACGTCTGTTTTCTGTTTCGTTAGAGAATGAAAGAGATAAAGATATCTGGAGGTTGTGAATGAAGATAGATTGTCCCCATTGCGGGGTGCACGGTTCAATAGATGATTCTCTTGCTGGAAAAAAACTGAGATGTCCGAAATGCAGCAAGGTTTTTCTGATTGCCGAGGAGTTTCTCCCCGAACCAGATACTGCGGAATTGTTGCGTCAGGAAGTACTCTCTGATGATGAAGGGCAGTTCCCTGTGGCCCGGGAGGAGGTGTCCTCAGCCTTGCAGGAAACTGAAGAGAGCGCTGAAGGTGGTGACAAGGAAGAGAGGGCAGGCGTTGCAGAGGCTGTCGCCGAGGATGAGGTAACATCTCAGGTCTGTTCGGATTGCGGCCAGACTTTTGCTCCCGAATTTCTCGAGGAAATCGATTCCAGGCTCTACTGCGCCCTCTGTAAACCGGAAGTTGAGGCAGAAGAGAGAGAACCTCAGGATCAAGGGGAAGCATTTGTTGCCGCGGAAGAGGAGAGCGAGGAGTATCTCGCTGAGGAAAATCCTGAATTTGAAACCTGCTCAGGCTGTGGGGAATTATTGCATCCAGAGCTTTTGCAGACCGTTTCCTCCAAACGCTATTGTGCTCTCTGTCTTCCTGAAGAGGGAGCGCGCGAAGAGGCTGATGCCGAAGCGGAGGCAACAGCGGTCGATATTGCCGCAGATGAAGGGGCAATGGTAGCTAAAACGGCTACTGTGGCGTCTCTGTTGACTGAGAAGGTTGTTGCTGAAGAGTCTTTTCTGGAGGTCTGTTCAGGCTGTGGAGAAAGATTTCACCCTGATTTTCTCCAGGAGATTGACTCCAGGCTTTATTGCGGTGTCTGTCAATCTGAGAACCTCGAAGAGGCGTCAGATACTGAGGGTGAGTCTTCATCTGTCGCTTCTGAACGTATGGCCGATGCTGATACGGAGGTGGACGAGGAAGAGGCCAGTGCTGTTCCAGATTTTACCGTCGGGGAGGTCCTGAAAGAGGCCTGGGAGAAGACCAAAGGGGCAAAAGCTGCCATCTGGGGTGGCCTGTGTGTTATGTATCTTGTTCTCTTCGTACTCATATTTGGTCCCGTTTTCGGGCTCCAAGGGCTGCTCGTTGATATGGAACCGACGATGGTAATAGGGATAAATGCCGGATTGCAGCTGGTTGCCACCTGGTTCTCTGTTGTCTTTACCGCCGGTATCATGTTGATGGGGGTCAGACGGGCTGCGGAGGAGGATATCAGCTGGAAAATGGTTTTTACCGGATTTACAAAAGCCCTTTCCATAACCATAGCCCTTGTTCTCCAGACCGTTCTTATTCTCATCGGTTTTTGTCTTCTTGTGCTGCCAGGGATTTATCTCTCTGTGGGCTATGCCTTGACCTTGCCTTTAATCCTGGAGAAGGGACTTGGCCCGTGGCAGGCCCTTGAGGTCTCTCGTAAGGCCATCCATAAAAAATGGTGGACTGTTTTCGGGTTATATCTGGTGATGGGCCTGATCTATCTTGTCTCTACCATTCCCTTGGGTCTGGGAATGATCTGGACTGTACCCATGTTTTTTGTTGGGCTTGGTATTCTCTACAGGCTCTTTTTTGGCTCTGCCGGCGCTGAGGAAGAGGTCTTGAGCGAAGGGTAATATGTTGAGAGGGAGTAGGGCCTTGCGCCAGGAGCCTGTCCGAGAATGGCCTTTCTCCCCAACGCAGTGCAGTTCTCAAAAGGGAATGATGGTAATATCAGGCAGATGGCTGTGCTGATTTTTTGAGAATTTCTCGATCTGAGAAGGAATGCCTGTTTTTGGACAGCCTCCTGGAAAAAGGGCAGGCTGTACAGCAGCGGTTGGTTTATTTTATCTGGCGAATGGGGAATTTTGAGGCGGAGAAGAAAAAAAACTTCGACCTTCGCTCTTCCCTGTTTGCCATTTGTTTTTCCAGTTAACGTCATTTTTTGGGAAAAAGAGGAATAACAGGGTGCGACGAACACGTTTTTCCACAGTCCACCTCCTCATGCTCCTCTGTGCCCTTCTGGTTTCCGGTTCCTTTCCAGTGGGGGCCGCTATTACTCAGGATCTAGATCCTGCAGTACTGACCCTGATTCGTTTTCTCTTTGCCAGTATCCTTTTTGCGCCCCTGATCTGGTTTCGTTACGGTCTTGCCGTTTCCTTTGCTGCCCTGCTCCGTTATTCTCTGGTCTCCGCCATCCTGGTGATTTTTTTCTGGTGTATGTTTTTCTCCCTCCGTTACACCACAGCCCTCAACACCAGCGCCATCTTTACCTTGGTCCCCTCTTTCTCCGGTCTCTATGCCATGGTCTTGAATCGGGAACGACTGGGGAGAGCCCGCCTGATCGCTCTTTTCCTTGGCGTTATAGGTGCCTTGTGGATTATCTTCAGGGGCGATGTGCACCAGCTGATAAGCCTGGCCTGGAATCGGGGCGATCTGGTTTTTTTAATCGGCTGTCTGTTTATGGGCCTTTATACCCCCTTGATTCGTCTTCTCCACCGGGGTGAGCCCATGGCCCTTATGGCCTTTTGGATTATGGTCACTGGAACCCTGTGGCTTCTCCTTCTGGCTGGCCCAAGGCTCGCCTTTGTCTCCTGGAGCGATGTTTCCATAAAGGTCTGGCTTGGGATCGGCTATCTAGCCATCTTCTCCACCATCGTTTCTTTCTTCCTCACCCAGTACGGCATTCTTTTTCTTGGTCCGACCAGGGTCATGGCCTATTCCTATCTTTACCCGGCCCTGGTCCTTGTCCTGGATTTCCTCTGGGGGGGGGATGTTCCCGAGCTGAAAATTCTGCCTGGGGTCGTCATCGTTCTTTCTGCCATGCTGGTTGTCCAGCGGATGGCAGGGAGCTCTTCGCCAGAGGATTCGTCCTGATTCTTTCCAGGTTCTGGTGAGGACCTCGATACGAAATGGGAGTTTGAGAAGGATGTGGCCGATAATCACCTCTTTTGGGAGACGGAGGGAGAATTGGTAATGATATATTTTCCTTTCAATTTGTTCTTTTTAACACATATACTACATTAATGGTGAGGAAAGCACGCAGATTACCTGTGAAGAAATTTTGGAGGAACCATGTTGAGAAGATTTTTACCGCAAACGGTAAAGGCCAAGCTGATGACCCTGATCGGGATTTCTTTTTGTGTGCTGATCGGAGCCATAGTCATATCCACGGCCATTGAACGCAAGAAGACCTTTCTCCAGGCCGAAGAACTGAAACTGATGGCCAAGTATAATGGGGTGGAAAAGGCCTTTGACGATAAGGCTCAAACAGCCACGGCCATGGCCCTGGTGGTCGCGGCCATGCCTGATGTCCAGAAAGCCTTTGCTTCTCGCAATCGCTCACAGCTCAGTGATTTGACCCTTCCTTTTTTTGACCAGGAGAAAGAGCGTCTTTCCCTGGCCCAGTTTCAGTTCCATCTCCCGCCCGCCACCTCCTTTCTCAGGCTTCATCAACCTGAAAAATTCGACGATGATCTTTCCTCCATTCGTCATACCGTGGTGCAGGTGAATGCCAGTAAAAAACCGATTTCCGGTATTGAACAGGGACGTGCCGGTCTCGGTATCAGGGGGGTGGTACCGGTCTATCTGAAAGGCAATCATACAGGGTCGGTGGAGTTTGGGATTAAACTTGATGATAAATTGCTCGTGACGCTGAAAGAGGTGCTGGGAGTTGATATTTCGGTGGTGATCCCTGATGGTACCGGTTTCAAGTATCTGGCCAAAACCCATTCCCTTACCATTCCTGAAAAGAGTTTCCCCTGGCTGAAAAAGGTGATGCAGGAGGGGAAGGTACAATTTAAGCAGGTCCATAAAAACGGCAAAGATCTGATGACGGCCTTTGGCCCCTTGCAGGATTACAGCGGCAAGGTGATCGGGGTCCTGGCCATTCCCACCGATGTTACCGCTACCATGGTGGCTATTCGTGCTAATATTTATACGATGACCGGGGCCGGACTGGTGGTGCTCCTCATGACCATGGCAGCTCTCTATTTCTTGATGAATTTTCTTATCAACAAGCCTATGCAGGAGCTGGTGGAGAAGCTTCAGCAGGCAGGTCAGGGTGACTTGACTGCGACCATGGCAAGTAGAAACCTCCGTTCGGCCAACTGTTCAGATATCATGCAATGCGCAAAAGCGGAATGTTCCAGTTATGGAAAGAACGGTAAATGCTGGGAACAGAGTGGCTCCCTGTCGACCACGGTGGAGTGTCCCAAAATACTTACAGGGGAGTATCGCAGTTGCCGTGAGTGTAGCGTCTACAAGGATTCCGTTCTTGATGAATTTGCCGAGTTGAGTACCACCTTTAATTCCTTCCTCAGTAATGTCAAGCGGTTGATCATTGATGTTCAGGGAAGTGTTAAAGAGATGTCTGGCTCGTCAGCGCAACTGTCGACACTGGCAGAAGGAATGCAGACAGGTGCTGAATCGGCTGCCGAACGGACTCATGCGGTAGCAACAGCGGCGGAAGAGATGAGCGTTAATATGAGTTCAGTGGCTGCAGCCAGTGAAGAGGCATCCACCAACGTCAACATGGTGGCCACGGCCACCGAAGAGATGACTGCAACTATCTCGGAAATCTCTGCCAATACCGATCTGGCGAGCAATATCGCAACCTCTGCGGTGGCTCAGGCCAAGAGCGCCACCGATAAGGTTGATATCCTCGGTAAGGCCGCCCATGAGATCAGTAAAGTGACCGAGGTGATCTCCGAGATCTCCGCCCAGACCAATCTCCTGGCCCTGAATGCCACCATTGAGGCAGCCCGCGCCGGTGAGGCCGGTAAGGGTTTTGCCGTTGTTGCCAATGAGATCAAAGAGCTGGCTCGTCAGACCTCTGCTGCCACCCAGGAGATCAAGCAGCAGATCGAGGATATCCAGACTTCTACCGGTGAGACGGTCACCGAGATCCGGGAAATCACCGCAGTAATCAACAAGGTGAACGAGATTGTGGCCACCATTACCGCGGCCGTAGAAGAACAGGCTGCCACCACCGGTGCTATTGGATCTAACGTGATGCAGGCGGCTCACGGGATTGCCGAGGTCAATGAAAATGTGGCCCAGACTTCGACGGTGGCTTCAGAGATTGCTCGAGATATCAGCCAGATCAACTCTGTTACCGAAGGAATGACCCAAAGTTCTCAGAAGGTGAACAACAGTTCTACAGATCTGTCCGCGATTGCTGTTCGAATTCAGAAAATGTTGAGCCGGTTCAAGGTGTAATACAGCAGATAACAAGAAAGCATCCCTCTCGTTTGCCCTGTTGTCCTGCTCTGGGAAACAGGGCAGCTTTTTTCCCACGTTTTGCAAAGGAGTTGCCGGGGCAGGGGAAATCTCGCCTTGCTGAACTTGCCCAAGGTACAGTGATCCTGGTGGTGTTCATTAAAAAATTAGAGTATAACCTTCCCATACCACACTGAATTTTGCTATACTGTATCTATCAGGTCCATATTTCTCATCAAGGTGGTCGAGAGCATATTGTTGATGCGTGTCTTATCTTTTGCAACAGTAAGGATGCCGAGGTCATGGGGAAAGGGTGGTCAGAAAGATCCTTTGCCGGAGCCTCAGCAAGGCAGCTGAATGGAAAGATATAGAGTAGGCTGCAGCCTGGAAAACTCAATATGGAAAAACAAGATCTGGCAATATTCTATTCCGGTGGTCGTAACTCCCTGCTCCTCTATGCCTTGGCTTTGGCAGGTCATCACCCCGAAATCTTCCGTCCTCATTCTATCCACCTCCTTCATATGCTCAACGGTATGGGAAGGTTTCATTCTTTTCCTCTGGCTCGTTATCAGCTCGCCTGCGGGCTTCTTGAAAGACAGATACCCAGACCTGATGAGGCTCCGCCGACAAGATGGCTGGAACTGGATATGGGACGTTTGTTCCAGGGCTTGTGGCTGGACAGGTGCGAAGAATTGATGCCCCGCTTCAATGGCAAAAATCTTGTCTGTGTGGCCTGCAAACTTGGAATGCACGTCAAGGGCCTGCTCTACTGCATAACTCACCATGTTCCTCTGTTGCTGGTCGGTTATGGTGCCAGGTCGTCTTGTTGTTCACAGCATTCAGATGTTTTTATGGAGCGCGTTGCTGCACTGTCCACGCTGTTTGGTATTACGACCAAGTTTCCGCTCTATGGTGCCACCGATGAACATACGGTGTGCCATCTTCTCGAAGAGTTTGGTCTGCCGTCCACAGGTGGCGGAGAACGTCATTGTCTCTTTTCTCAGACCTTGAGCTCGGCAGGAGCAAAAGAGATCGATGATTATCTGGAGGCAATGATTCCTTTGGCCGTTGCCTATATGGAGCATAGCTTAGCGGGTAGGGTACAGGTTGCGGCGGCCTGCTTTTCTCCGGGAATGAGGCCCTGTTAGAGGAATAAGAGATGGGTGCCGGGAAGTGAACGGTCTGTTCGAGCCTGTCTCCCAGGGAAGGATTCTCCTCTCCCCGATGTGGCAGGTTAATTTTTAAACACGACAATGGATGTAAAGAGGGCTGCTATGGGGAAACATCTTGTTCTGGCGGGTGGCGGTCATGCGCATATGGTAACCATGGCCAATATTCATGTCCTTCGTCATCTGGGCCATCGGGTGACAGTGATTGGTCCCTCCGCGTATCATTACTATTCCGGAATGGGACCGGGAATGCTCGGCAGTGGCTATGAGCCTGATGATATTCGCTTTGCCACCAGGAAAAAGGTGGAAGAGCAGGGAGGAATCTTTGTCCTCGATTCCATTGTGGGGATAGATCCTGGTGCTCGTGCACTGCGTCTCCAATCTGGTAACCAAATGAACTATGATGTGGTCTCCTTTAACACCGGCAGTCATGTGGATATCCCGGTAATAGAGGGGAGTCGGGAACGGATTTATACAGTCAAACCTATTGAACGTCTGTATCAGGCCCGGACTGAGATTGAATCTCTGGCCAAAAAACAATCAGTCACCGTTGCTGTTGTCGGGGGAGGACCGGCCGGGACGGAGGCTGCGGGGAATGTCGCTCAACTCCTGAGCCGCTCTCCTTTTCCCGCCCAGGTAACCCTTTTTGCCGGACGTTCATTACTGGCGCGCTTTCCCCCGGGAGTGCGCAACAAGAGCCGCAGGATCCTGGAAAGAAGTGGTGTTTCCATTCAGGAGCAAGGACATCTCCTTGGGATTCATGATAATCGAATGTCTTTTGATTCTGGTTCGGAGGTGGAAGCTGATTTCATCATTCTGGCCACTGGGGTTCATCCTTCGCCGTTTTTCCGGGAGGCTGGTCTTCAGACTGGTCCGGACGGCGGTCTGCTGGTGAATCGTTTTCTCCAGCATCCTGACTACCTCGAGATGTTTGGGGGCGGTGACTGTATCTGGTACAAGGAGCAGCCCCTGGATAAGGTGGGGGTCTATGCCGTTCGGGAAAATCCAGTCCTTTTTCACAACCTCAAGGCCTTTCTCCAGGGGGAATCTCTGCAGGCCTTTGACCCCGGGGGGGACTACCTCCTCATCTTTAACCTTGGTAACAGGCAGGGTGTATTGCGCAAGAAATGGTTTCAACTTACCGGAAGGATTGCCTTCTGGGTAAAGGATTGGATTGATAAAAAATTTATGAAAGAGTTTCAGTAGCTAACTGTCAATATGGTCAGAAAGGAGAGAACAGGATGATGATTGATTGGGCGTATTTTCGTAACGGCTGAACGTCCTGCACAAAGGCTCAAGAGGCTCTTGGGCAGGCAGAGGTGAAGATCGGCGAGGTTGTTGATGCACGGAAAAATGTAATAAAAGCTGCGGCGGCCTGGGAGCTTTTCCAGGATGCAGACAGCCTTCATGTGGGCAAGGGAAAGCGGACCGTGGTCTTTCGCCCGGATCCTGCATCTCAAGAAGAGATCCTGAAAGAAACCCTTGGACGTACCGGCAACCTTCGAGCCCCGACCCTGCGTATCGGCAAGGTTTTTTATATCGGCTATAACGATTCGATGTATAAGGAGTTAATGGGATGAATTGGAAAAGCTTGTTTACCCCGGGAGCCAATATGAGTCCGGATGAGGCCAGGGTCTTCATGGCTGAACATCAGCTTGATGAGTACCAGTTAGTGGACGTTCGCCAGTTGAAGGAATATGAAAAAGGACATATCCCCGGATCGCTGCTTGTCCCTGTAAAAGAGTTGACGGATCGAGTGGATGAACTAGACAGGGAGAAGCCGACCCTGGTCTACTGACACTCTGGAGTGCGCAGCAAGGCTGCTGCCCAGCTACTCCAGGCAGAGGGGTTCACCAATGTCTACAATATGAGCGGTGGGATTATCGCCTATGAGGGGGGGAAGGCCGCTGGTGACGAAAATCAGGGTATGGAATATTTTGTCGGCAAAAACTTCGCTGATGTTTTTCAGATGAGTTATGCCATGGAAGAAGGCTTGAAAAAGCTCTATCTGGCCCTGGAAGAATTGGTTGAAGATGAAACGGCGAAGGCGCTTCTTGTACGCCTGGCAAATTTTGAGGAAGGCCATAAGGCCATGCTCAGGGCCAGATTGCCCAGTGGTGCCGTCGTTGCTGAGGTGACGGACAGTGCGTTGCTGGAAGGCGGTTTTGAAGGACAGCAGGTCCTGGATCATTTTCGTGAGCAGGTCACCGACCTGAAAAATATTATTCAGCTTGCAATGATGCTTGAGACCCAGGCCTTGGATCTCTACAGTCGCCTCAGTCGAACTGCTGCAGATGAGGAGAAGAGAGTCTTTTTCGCACACATGGCTAAAGAAGAAAAACTTCATTTGGCTCTTTTGAGCGACGAGTACGATACCTTGATCACTTAAGGGCTTCTCTGGATACAGGGAAGCCCGTACCCTTTTTATAGCGAAGGGAGCGCCTCATCTCTGACTGCTCATTTCGTTTTGCGGTGTGAGGATGCACTGGCGCAGGCTTGCAGCCAGCACCAAGAAAGGGGGGCTAACAGGTGTTTACTCTCACCTGGCCGCTTGGG
>JAHIUA010000012.1 GCA_018817385.1 Pseudomonadota bacterium | reverse complement strand
TATGGCACTACAAAAGGCCAAGGAATGTCATGTCGCTAATGTTACGAGTTTTTTGTTTTGCGTCTCAGGTAACACATAGCATTCCAGAGGAGTTTGGGAATGATTGGCAAAAAGTTGGGCTAGGGGCTCTGTTCGTGGCTGCAGAGGTTTCCACTATATATATAGTGAATGATGAACCACTCATTGTTCAATGGTTGCCTGCTGGTTGATACCTGGTCAATAAAGCGGCATGCATAACCTTGGGAGGACGTTCAGTCCTCCATTTTTTTTGGGGGGAGAGTTTCCGCATTCAACCCCTCTCCAGATCAGGAACAGGTTTTCTCGACCTTTGCCAAAACAGAATTTGCCATTCGGCTGCTTATTTCCTATGATGGCCAACGAAAGGGATGGATATCCTCCCTGTGGAAGACAGTAACGTTTTTTAGTACCTTAGAAATTGTTTTCGTGTTTTTTTGCAAAGAATTTCGTGAAGGTACTTTCACCCCTTGGGGTACTGTACTGAGTACCGGTTTACCGTTCATTACTGGTGTTAGATTGAAAATTACAAGTTCTCATCTCCTGAGACAGGAATAGTGTGCTAATGCGCATCGGCCATCTATTATTCAGAACAAACTGTTTGCTGACTACGGCCTCTTGTCCTCCTCCTCTTTTTTTACTGTCCTCTCTCCTTTTTCTTTTTCTCTCTTCCGCCTGCAGTCATGTGGTTCAGGAAGATATTAAGCCCTCTGTTTTACCAAGGTCATCCTACACGATCAGTCCGTCCCCGTCCGCTGCAGTGCCTTTGCCTCAATGGTGGCTGGTTTTTAATGATCAGCTTCTCAATGACTATATCCAGGAAGCTTTGGCCGGCAACTTCACCTTGCAGGAGGGCTATGCCAGACTTAAACAGTCCCGATCGATTCAGCAACAGGCAGGATATCGCCTCTATCCTTCTCTCAATGGTCGAGGGAGCGTTTCCTCGACCTGGGAAACGGATGAGGAACGTGATGATAGTAGTGGGGTTGCTCTGGAGCTGTCCTGGGAAGTCGATCTCTGGGGCAGGTTAGCATCAGCTGCCAAGGCCGTAGCCCTTGAGGCACAGGCGGCAGAGGATGATGTTCAGGGGGTGGCCCTGCTTCTCAGCACAGAGGTGGCGGATACCTATTATCAACTTATTGAGCAGTCTCTTTACCAGCAGTTGCTGCAAGAGCAGATTGCGGCCAATGAAACCTCTCTGGATCTGATTACGCTCCGTTTTGCCCATGGAGCCGCTTCCCTGGTCGATGTCTATCAACAAAAGGAACTGGTGGCCTCGGTCAGAGCCCAGTTTCCTCTCAACGAGGCGCGAAGTGTCATCTTGGGCAACAGACTGCATGTGCTCCTCGGGCGACCGCCACAGTCCAATTCTTTGCCTCTAGGCAAGTCCCTGCCTCTGATACCTGCTTTACCGGAACTTGGAATACCCGCAGATCTGCTTCAGAATAGACCGGACCTTCGCCAGTTGCAGCGAGAACTGGTGGCAGCAGATTATCGGGTGGCCGAAGCCGTGGCCGACCGCTTGCCGGCCCTCAAAGTCGGCAGTTCTGCCGGACTGGTCAGCGGTGATTTTCTCTTTTCGCTCTTTGCTGATGCCTTGGCCACCATTGTTGACTGGGGGCACAAAAAAAGGGAAGTCGAAAAGCAGAAGGCCGTGGTTGAGGAAAAAATGGCCAGCTATTCTCAAGGATATCTGCTGGCTATTGAAGAGGTGGAAAACAGTCTTTGGCAGGAGCGACAGTATGAACGGTTACTTGCTGCCTTGAATGAGCAATTGCTCATCTCCCAGGCAACACTGCGAGAGACTCGCAATCGCTATGTCCAGGGTGTAACAGATTATCTTCCAGTGCTTGCGGCCTTGGTGTCACTCCAGAATCTGGAGCGGACCATGCTGCAGCGGCAACGGGAACTGGTCTCTTATCGGCTTAGGCTGTACCGGGCTCTGGGTGGGAATATCCTTGTTCCTGAGCAGCAGAGCAGTATTACTAAAAATTGAACACCCTATTATGAAAATATTTTTCTCTATTCTTGTCCTGGTGCTGGCAGCTGGGATCTCCTTTTGGCTGTACGGGCATAAGCCGGAGACTGAAAAGGTCAAGCCGCAGCGTCCTGTGCCGGTGGTCAGGACAGTGGCTGTGCAGGCCAGTCGTGAACCCGTGCTCTATGAGGCCTCCGGCACGGTAATTCCAGCGCGAAAAGTGACGCTGATGAGTGAAGTGGAGGGGCGTATCATCCAGCAGAATTCTGAACTGGTTCCAGGCGGGATTATTGCTGAGGATGAACTGGTGATTCAGATTGACCCCCTGGACTACCGCCTTCAGGTCAGTGAACGTCAGGCTGAGCTGGCTACGGCCCAGTATGAACTGGAAGTGGAAGAGGGAAGGCAGGTTATTGCCAGCCAGGAATGGCAGCTCCTGGAAAAAGAATCTCTGGGGGGGAAGGTCAGTAAGAGCCTGGCCCTGCGGCAACCGCATTTGAAGAATAGTCGTGCTCGTCTTGAGGCGGCTGGCAGCCGTCTCGCGGCAGCAGAACTTGCAGAAAAACGGACAACAATTCGTGCTCCCTTTTCCGGATTGGTCCTGGCAGAGTCTGTGGAAAAGGGTCAATTTGTCGGAAAACAGAGCACCATTGCAACCCTGGTCGCCACTGATCAGTTCTGGGTCCAGGTCTCAGTCCCCCTCTCCCTTCTTGATCGCATCCACTTTCCCGATACCTCCGGGAATGGGGGCAGCCAGGCCCTGATTATCCTGGAAAAGGGGTATGGCGGTACTCCTACTCTCCGTGAGGGAAGGGTCTTCAAGCTTTTGGCAGACCTTGACCCTAAGGGGCGCATGGCCAGATTGCTGGTAAGGGTTCAGGACCCTTTTGTTCTTAAGGGACAGGATGCGGTTGCTGGTGAAGAGGGAAGAAAGAAAGAGAAGATCCTTCTTGACAGCTATGTCAAGGTCGAGATTGATGCCGGTGTCTTAGATGGGGTGTATGTCATTCCCCGCGAAGCCCTGCGCGAGGGAGACCGTTTATGGCTTGTCAATGATGAGGGGCTTCTCGATATCCGTGAAGTCAAGGTCCTGTGGCGACGTGTTAACGAGGTACTGGTGGATATGCAGCTGGCAGCCGATGAACGGATTGTCGTCAGTCGCCTCCAGTCTGCAATTCCGGGAATGGTCCTTCGCGATGACAGCCGTCCGTCGGATCTGCAGCAGGATGGCAAGGAATAAGGGCGGAAGAGGCTTCTTATGCGCATAACTTCGTCTCAGGATCAGGGCCTCCTCGCCTGGATGGCCGGCAATGGTGTAGCCGCCAATCTCTTAATGCTGATCTTTCTCGTCGGTGGACTGATTTCTGCCACCATGATTACCCAGGAGGTCTTTCCAAGTTATGATCTTGATCTTGTCGAGGTCTCGGTTCGTTATCCCGGAGCCAGCCCGGAAGAGGTGGAAGAAGGGATTATCCTGGCCATGGAGGAGGAGATCCGGGCTCAGGAAAATGTGGAACGGGTAACAGCCGTTGCCCGGGAAGGGAGTGCCGCGATTACTGTGGAACTGCTTTCCGGGGCGGATCCTAACAAGACATTGCAGGATATCAAAAACAGTATAGATCGGATCACCTCGCTTCCCGATGAGGTGGAGCGCCCCCTGGTCAGCCTCCAGACCCGGAGACGCGAGGTCCTGCGTCTGGCCCTGTATGGCGACCTGGATGAACGCATCCTCTTTGACCTGGCTGAGACCATTCGCGAGGAGCTCATCGCTCTCCCTGCGGTCACTCAGGTTGAGCTGAACGGGGTTCGGGATCCGGAACTGGCTATCGAGGTACCCCAGAGTGTCCTCCGGGCCCATAATCTTACCCTGGAAGATGTGGCCGATATCGTCAAAAGTAGGGCTGTGGATGTCCCGGCAGGCGGAATCAAGACCCCGGGAGGTGAGGTCCTCCTCCGGACCACTGAGCGACGAGAACTGGCCAGTGAGTTTTCCAATCTGGCCCTGGTCAGCCAGGAAGACGGTACCGAACTCGCTCTCGGGGAAGTTGCAGATATTTATGAGGGTTTTGAAGAGAGTGATCGGGAGGCCTACTATAACGGAAAACGGGCGGTCTTTATTTATGTCTACCGGACCGGAGACCAGACTCCCATTAAGATCTCCAGGGCCGTCCATACCTATATAGAGGAACTGGGCCCTACTCTGCCTTCGAGCTTGAATCTGGTGGCCTATAGAGATCGATCAGAGCTCTACAAGGACCGGCTGGAGCTCCTTCTCACCAACGGGGTACTGGGTCTTTGCCTGGTCCTGCTTACTCTCGGTCTCTTTCTTGAGCCGCGCCTGGCCTTCTGGGTCTCCATGGGAATTCCCATCTCTATTATTGGTTCTTTTCTCATCCTCTTTTTTGTTGGCGGCAGTATCAACATGGTTTCCATGTTTGCCTTTATCATTACCCTGGGGATCGTGGTGGACGATGCTGTGGTGGTGGGTGAAAATATCTTTTATAAGCGTCAACTGGGAATGGCACCACTCCAGGCTGCGGTGGAGGGGGCTCGGGAGATGTCGGCGCCGGTGCTCATTGCCGTGGCCACCAATATTATTGCTTTTATCCCCCTGCTCTTAGTCTCAGGATCCACCGGTCGCTTCTTTGCTATCCTGCCGGCTGTGGTCATCTCGGTCTTTCTTATCTCCCTGGTTGAATGTCTTTACGTACTGCCGGCCCATCTTAGCTATCGCAAGAAGCAGCGTACAGGGAGAGTGTTTCATCTCCTGGAGCAGGTCCCCTTATGGTGTGGTCGCTGGTTGGATCGGTTTGTGAACGGACCCTTTTCCAGGGGGGTTCGTCTGGTCCTTTTGTCTCGCTATATGGTGGCAACCGTTTCCCTGGCCGTACTGCTTATAGCCTATTCATATTGGGACAGCGGCTGGATAAATTTTTCTTTCCGTCCTGATATCCAGACCGACAGTGTCGATGCCGAAATAGAGCTGCCCTACGGGGTCAGTATGGAGGAGGTCAAAGAGATTGCCCGTCGCATAGAAGAGGGGGGGATGAGGGCTGTCGAGCAGAATGGAGGTCGGGAGATTCTGGTCGGGATGCGTACCGATATCGGCCGGAGCGGCAGCAATACCGCAGAGATTTCCATTACCCTGGTACCACAGAATCAGCGCCTGATTACCACTCGTGATTTCAGTGTCCAGTGGAGAAAGGAGGTGGGTGAGATCGCAGGCCTGGAGAAGCTCTTTTTTGATTACCTGGTTGGTCCCGGTGGCTCAGCTGCCATCAACGTCGAGCTTACGCACCCTGATGCCAAAACTCTGGAGCTGGCTGCTGCAGATCTGGCTGTCGCCATCTCCCAGTACAACGGGGTAACCGATATCAATGATGGGTTTGCCCAGGGCAAGCCGCAGGTTGATTTTAAGATGCTTCCTGAGGGACGGTCTCTTGGCTTGAGCGCCAAGGCTCTTGGCAGTCAAATCAGGCACGCCTTCTACGGAGCAGAGGCGCTGCGACAGCAGCAGGGGAGGCATGAAGTGAAGGTTGTAGTCCGTCTGCCCGAGAACGAGAGGCGCTCCCTCTTCAATCTGGAGCAGTTGCTGATCCGGACTCCGGACGGGGGAGAAATTCCCCTGGATCGTGCAGTCAGGATGATTCAGAGCCGCGCCTATACCGAGATTAACCGGGTGGATGGCAAACGGGTCCTCAATGTTACGGCCAATGTGGTTGCGGGCAAGGCCAATGAGAATAAGATCCTGGCCAGTCTGAAGACGGATTTTCTACCTCAGCTCCTTGCCAGCTACAGTGGCCTCAGCTATTCTTTCCAGGGCCGGCAGCGGGAGACCCGGGAGGCCGTGCATGACCTCCTTTTTGGTATCGGCTTCAGTCTGCCGGCCATTTTCTGTCTCCTGGCTATTCTCTTTCGCAGTTATGGTCAGGCCCTGCTGGTGATGATTTCCATTCCCTTTGGCCTGGTAAGCGCCCTGCTTGGCCACATTCTTATGGGCTACAATCTGAGTATCATCTCCATTTTTGGTATGATTGCCCTCTGTGGCGTGGTCATAAACGGAGGACTGGTCTTTATGGTGACTGCCAACCGTTATCGGGATGAAGGAATGGCTGTGGCCGAGGCAGCGTTTCAGGCCTCTGTCCGCCGTTTTCGCCCCATTATGCTGACCTCCCTCACCACCTTTTTTGGTCTTGCCCCCATGATCTTTGAGCAGTCGGTACAGGCCCGTTTTCTCGTCCCCATGGCCATTTCGCTGGGATACGGAATTCTCTTCACCACCATTGTTATCCTTTTTCTCATGCCTGCTTTCTATGTCATCTATGACGATGTCCTCCATCTGGCAGGAGGAGGAAAGGACTGATTGGTTGTGAGGGCTTGTTGCCAGGTCGGATCGGAGATGGCCAAGAATAAGCTGTTCCTCTGGTATTCGGTATGAGGGCGATGGTACCGGATATATCTTGAAATTTTATTCGTTCAACTTTCGGCGTGTTGTGACCTCGCTGAGCCCCGACACTCTTTTGGCCTGGTCGTCTGCTGGTTGCAATGAATTCAATTCCTCCATCCATTAACACCTCAATCGTGGTTCTGCCTAACTCACCGGGGGGCTACGTCTCTCACCTGTAAGGCCAGTAGCCACTATGGCGCTGTCAGCAAAGACAGGGCTTTTTCCCCCCAGTAGGGAAGAAAAAATACCAATAGTTTTCAGATCGTCCTGACAGCACTGGTCAAAATTCAGAAAACCTCATTTCTTTTGTGAACGGCAAAAGAGCATTGCTGGCGTTTCCTCTGGACGAATTGTTCCTCTCAAAGGGTGGCATGAAGAGCCCAGTGAAGCCATTCAGAGAATAAACTGTACTCAGCTTGCCCCTACCGCTTGTATTGAGAAGGGTACTTGATTGGGAAATCGCCAATGAAAAACATCTACCAGGCAATCTTTTGCTCCTGATATTGTTTGCTGCTGTCAATTTTAGTCTTTAGTCCTTCCCTACCGATCATATAGTTATTTTTTGCAAAACCCTATGCCATGAAGGGAAGAGTTTCCTTCGCAAAAAAAAAGCAGCTGTAATAAGTTGGGCGACTGTGTTGCCTTGTGAGTTGCCTCTTGGAGCATTGAGCAGTTCTGGGTGAATGGAAAAAATGGGTAACTTTACCTATATGAAAAACATCTCGAATGTGGTCAGTTAAACGACTGGATGAATATAATTGCCAAATGGATCACTGAATAAGGTTTGAAAGCAGATAAAATAACTACTGTGAGTTGTTATGAATAAGCGAATATCTTTAAGTGAAATTATCCAGGAAGTGGATCAACTACCTTGTTCGCATCCAGCTTCTGTAAATATTGATGTGGCGCAATATTATTACTGTATCACTAAAATGTTACGTCCGTTACTGGTAGTGGAAATAGGCTGTTTTATAGGTTTTTCTACCTTGCATTTTGCAAAAGCCTTAAAGGAATTGTCTTTTGGGAAAGTTATCTCCATTGA
The DNA here is from genome assembly GCA_018817385.1 of Pseudomonadota bacterium. Lineage (GTDB taxonomy): Bacteria > Desulfobacterota > Desulfobulbia > Desulfobulbales > Desulfocapsaceae > Desulfocapsa. The sequence continues at coordinate 71,638 of JAHIUA010000012.1, read as the reverse complement.
CGCCTTTGATCATAACGTTGATGCCGGCAGGGGAATGGTTAATCGTCAGGAGGTAGCTGAATACTATCGAAAAAAAGCTGGATTAGAAGACATTATCACCTACGTCAAAGGCTATTCGACTCTGGTCTATACAAAAATTAGAGATCAGATAAAAAATAAAATCGATTTGCTTTATATTGATGGTGATCACACTGTAAAGGGGATGTTTGGAGATTTTAATACGTATTATGATGATGTTCGTGTAGGGGGCTATATAATTATTCACGATGTGAATCCCGAGATGTGTGGTGTGCATGGTCCTCGTGCTTTAATAGATCATCTTAAATCCTATCGTACTATTCCCAATGATATTGAATTAATTGAAATGCCAACCAGAGATGGGTTTGGTATAGCAATTCTCCATAAGAAGACTGATAAACGGATAACTATTCATCTGCCAGAACCCAAGGTGCTGAAAAGAATAAAAAATAAATTTCTAGGGAAAATTCCTTATTTTCCAGCCAAGATAGTACAGAGACCAGTTTATGTGCTCCACGTAACTATAATAGATGGACAAAGTAAAAAACCTATACCAGGATCTCGGATAACCTGTCTGCAGAGATTTAATGAAGTACGAATTGCCAATAAAGATGGTTGTGTAATAATAGATAACTATCTCCCTAATAGATATCTGTTTGATATCTCAGCTGAAGGGTATGTTGCTCAATCTGATTTTATCATAGACCTTTCTGCAGAGAAACCGCTCCATAACGTTACAGTTCCTTTAATAAAACAGAGTTGTTAACTTGTTGTTTTGATATGTATTTCTGGTGTTGCTTCGAGTGTGACCTGAAAACAGAGCAAACGCGTACTCTAGCGTTGGCTCCTCGCTTCCCCCAGGACTGAAGTCGTCTGAAGAAGAGGGGAAGAATTTGACTTTATGGCGCTCTTGGCGGGAGTGATCGACGCGGATATTAATACTGCCCGTGCCGCCAATGGCAAGGGCAATATGGGAGAGAAACTGCAGTTTCTCCAGGCCAAGTTCCTGATTCTTGCCAAGGTAGGTTTTCCATCAGTTTTCCGCTTACAAATGACGGCCTCTCTTCTTCATCAGCTCATCTGGTTCCATTGCCTCCCAATATGGAGGCATCGACGAAGGGGTCAGTGGTGGAGTGATTGATCAATGACCGGTGCTGCCAAAGGGGAGGGTTGGGATGACACGAATGCATCCACCTTCAGCAGGGTATCTTTCTCGTTTTTTTGTGCCTGACCTGATGTTGGGGCGGGATTTGCGGCCGTTTCAAGAGATGGCCTGGTTCAGGCCGGACAATAGGTCTGTTTTCTTTTTCTTTTCTTTGCTATATAAAGGACAAAGAAGGAACCGGATTGTTGTTAAAGTTATTGAGAATAATGCTATGATGTGGTTAAAAATTCGTAAGGACTAGGAATTGATTGTTTCCACTCAGGAATACGGTGAATTGTGTATGGGTCCATCATAACCTGGTGAAATGAGCTGGGGGGAAATACTGTTGCAGGGAAGACTGTAACGGTTACTGCTGGCCACAATCTCTCTGAGTGTTTTTAGTTATTGCTTCGTGTTGTGCCATTTATGAACGGGAGACTTTTAAGGTGAAATTGCACAATCGCATATTTTTTCGTATCGTTGTTCTTTCTTTTTTGTTTTTTTACTCTGATGCCCAAGCTGGAAAATATCTCGATTCAGCGCATGGAAATGCTACCTATGGTGTTGACAGAACAGATGTTTCTCTAGACGATTATTCTCCGGGAAACTGTACCCATTGTCATGGACAACATAGCAGTATGAACAGAGGCGAACCCGTGCCTTTTGAACTGTTTGCTGTCAACCATGTAGATCAGACTGATAACTTCTGTTTTAAATGCCATGTCAATACTGGGTCTGTTCAGGACGGAGGTCTTGTCAATCGCAGTTACAGCTTCAGGGCAGGAAACTGGACAACTGACCCGGTGAATAATATACAAGAGGCCTTTAACTTTGTTTCACTAAATTCTTCCACCCATGACCTTGACAATATTTCGACGTTTATTACCGGCCAGTGGGGATATACTGCCTCTTCAAATCCCTGTGTTGCCTGCCATAATCCGCATGCTGCCCAGGGAGATCCGGCAAATCTGCCTTCAGCGGCAAAAACCAGTGGGACAAGGGGATATCCTGTCTCCCGGCCGAGTCAGCATGCCAACCTCACGACCTGGGGGCTGTGGGGGGATGATGCCGGTGAAAAGACCAGTGATTATGTATCCTCCTATGTGTACCAGGCGCCCTACCGAATTGGTTTGGCAAATACCTATGAACCGGACGGCAGCGGGACAACGGATGGTTCCAACCTCGCTGATATCAACACCTTCTGCCTCGATTGTCATAAAAACGAAGTGAGTTCCACCAGTACTGTTTCGGCGAATCCTGGCACCTCAGGCGGGAAATTGACTGCCATTGACTGGAGTAGCACTATCGGTGCCAGCGGTGACAAACACGGCTTTCGGGCAGCCACGAATGATGCCTACAGTATGAATGCTGGAATTGATCATCAACTGCCCTATGTTGATAGCAAAATTGGTGATTATGTGCTTGTCTGCACCGATTGCCATGAACCCCATGGTTCACCAAATCCGTTTCTTATCAGAAAGTCGATTAATAAACTGGAAGTTACAATTCCTAGTTCTACTGGAGCCTATACCTCACTCTGTAAGAAATGCCATTTGACAATGGCTGAGCCACATCACACAACGGCTCTATCCAACCCACCGTATAACCTTGCATGCCTTGATTGCCATATCCTTGATGCAACATATTCCATAGTTTCAGGCCCCTGCTCTGGCTGTCATAATCATGGCAGCACCAAGCTCTTTAATGGGGTGATTTATAATAGTGGGGAGCTTCTTTTCTGAGGAGGTCGGGTCGAAGCAGGGGCGGGGAGTGTCGAGGGGCAATCCACCTTCCAGAAGCAGCATCAGCTTGAGAGTTGAAAGCATTCCCCTTATAAAACATTTGCCAGGCGTTTAGTTTTTCCAGCCTGAGAAAATTATCCAGTGGCGGAGAATAAAAATGAACTATGGGACCGTCTGTTGGAATCAGAGCAAAAAATCCTCGTATCCAGCTGTATTTTTCCTATTGGTAGTCGGTATTGCCTGACGCACATTCGCCCCTATGGGGTGTGTCGGGAGCACCGTTTTTTGGCTGCTTTGCAGTCAGGTTTGCCTTCTTGCATTGCCACCGTCACAATCTGAACGCGAAGATATAAAGCGACCCTCGCGGATCTCAAAGCGCAGGTCGGCGATGCGCTGGATCTGGTCCTGGTAATGGGAGACCATGATCAGGGTGCACTGTGACTTGAGGCTGAGCAGCAGTTCTTCTATGGCCGCGCTGGCTTCGGGGTCAAGGGAGGAAGTGGGTTCGTCGAGGAGGAGGACTTCAGGTCGGAGGATAAGCGCTCGCGCAAGACAGAGCCGCTGTTGCTGACCGCCGGAGAGCAGGCGGCCGTCATCGTTGAGCCTTTCCTTGACTTCATCCCACAGCTGTACCTGTCTGAGCGCGTTTTCCACTGCATGCCTTACCTGGTTTTTGTCAGTGATAGAAGCAAGACGGAGAGGGAAGGCTATGTTCTTGAAAATGGACATGGGCAGAGGATTGGGCTGTTGAAACACCATGCCCACCTTACGACGCAGGATACGGGCGGATAGCGCTCGGCTGGTGATGTCCTGCAGCTCTCCATCCAGCTCCATTGCCACATTCCCGGATATGGAGCAGCCCTCTATTTCTTCCCACAACCTGTTTAAAATCATGAGAAAAGTGGACTTTCCGGATCCGGATGGTCCGCTGATGGCCGTTATCTGATGGGCCGGGAAATCAAGACTGATATCGTGCAGTACCTGTTGCCGATGATAGTAAAAACAGAGGTCCTGGGTGCGGATTTTGGTTGAAGATACCATGTTGGCGTTATCTGTAGAGGAGGATTGTTTTCAACCGTCGCTGCATCCACAGGGCGGTCAGCAGCAGGCCTGCGCAGAGGAGGATGAGGAGGATGGCTGCCCCAAAGCCTCTTCTCAGTTCGTCGGGGCCGCTGTATTGCGATGAAATGTAGTAGATGTAGAAGGGCAGGGCCTCATACTGGCTGAAGATGGAACGGGGCAGTCCTGCCGAGGCAACCGCTCCGGTGAGCATGATCACCGCAGTATCTTCAGCACAGCGGCCGGTGGCCAGGATGATGCCACTGCCAATTTCGGAGATGGAGTTGGGCAGCAGTACCCGGATGATATTCTGCAGACGTGATGCACCCAGTGCCGGCGCGGTCATGCGGATAAGGGGATCAATGGATTCAAGTGCCGTCTGGGTGGTGCGGATCAGGTAGGGCAGGACCAGCAGGGCCAGAGACAGACAGGAAATCAGGAGACTGGTGCTGATTTGGGCCGAGAAGGAGCGGTGGAGAAAGATCGTGAGGGAGAGTCCCGCCAAACCGACGATGATGGACGGGACTCCGGCCAAAATATCAAAGAGCAGGCTGAAAAATGTTTTGACCCGGCCTCTGCAATACTCGGCCATGTAGATGCCGGCTGCGATGCCCAGGGGGATGGCAATGAGCATGGAGCCGGCGATGAGAAGCAGGGTGCCGATAATAGCTGGAAAAAGGCCGTCAAAGACTTGTTGCCGCAGGAGCAGGGCGTCCAGAGGGGCGGTGTCTCCAAAAATGAGGTTTACGCCCAGGGAAGTGCCGCCTTTTTGTAACAGGAACCCCACAAGCGTCAAAAATGCCAGTGTCAGCAGCAATCCGGCCGCCCAGGAAAAGAGGATGAGAGAGCCTTCAATAAGTCTGCGTATCATCGTTTCCCTGAAAGACAGAGCGTACTCATACGTAGAAGCAGCATCAGAATCGCTGTAAAGATGTAGAGAAGAAGTCCACAAACAAAGATGGATTTGAATTCCATGGAATCGAAGTCAAAGGCCATGACCAGGGCTATGTGGGCGGTGAGGCTCCTTGCCGATTGGCTCAGGGAGTTGAAGGCTGAGACACTGTTACCGGCAAGCATCAGGCTGATCATGGTGTCACCCATGGCTCGACCGAAGCCCAGGAGAACACCGTTGATAATACCCGGCCATGCCTGGGGAATCATGACATAGAGGAGTTTTTGTATGGGATTGCCGCCCAGTGCGTCCACGGCAAGGGTTGCGCTGAGCGGGACTTTTTCAAAGCTGCCGACAAAAAAGATAATCATGGTTGGAGCGATGAGCAGTGCCAGCACCGGGGCTGCGGTGAGAATGGACATCCCCGATCCGTGGCCGAGGATGTTGCGCATAAACGGTACCAGCAGGAAGAGGGCGGCAAAACTGTAGACCACAGTGGGAATCCCGGTCATCAGTCTGACCATGGAGAGGAGAAAACGGCGCAGGCGGGCAGGGGCCAGAGCGCTGATGACAAAACTGCAGCCCAGGCTGAGTGGAAAACTGATAACCAGGCTGAGACAGGCCAGGGTCAGGCTGGCCATCAGCATCGGATAGATGCCGTACATTCCCTTGTCCGGTGCCCACGAGGAGAGCAGCAGGTCTGTGAGCTCGCCATTTTGGAGAAGCGGCAGGCTGAAGATGAGGAGGAACAGGAAGACAGCAGCGGTGAGCAGGCCGCTGCAGACCGCTGCTGTCAGGAAGATGTACTCGGTGAAGGAATGCGGACGGTCCATTAACGAACCGGGATAAATCCATTCTCGGCGACAATCTGCTGACCACTGGGGCTGAGAATAAAGTCGAGAAAGAGTTTGGCCAGTCCTGAAGGTTCACCTTTGCTCAGGCTGTAAAGGCCGCGCGATACCCTGTATTCACCGCTACGTACGGTATCCAGATTTGGCAATACTCCATCAAGGGCCAGTGGCGTAACGCTCTGGTCCATATGGCCGACGGAAATGTAGCCGATGGCAAAAGGGTCTCCGGCAACAGCAGTTTTCATGGCACCGTTGGAAACCACCACGTTGGCTTTGGCCGATATGTCACCCTTGTTGAGACCCTTTTTCCAGAAGACTTCGCGCGTACCGCTGGCCTCATCACGGGTGTAAAGGTTGATCTGGCGATCAGCTCCGCCAAGTTCCTGCCAGTTGCTGATCTTCCCGACATAGATGTCCTGGAGCTGGACACTGCTCAGTCCTTTGACACTGTTCTCCGGATGGACAACGACTCCGACTCCGTCAATGGCCCATTTAAAGAGTTTCAGGTCGTATTTGCTGATTTCTTCATCGGTCGCCTTGCGTCCGGAATTGCCAATGTCGATCAATCCTTCTCCTGCCTGTTTGATACCGAGACCGGAACCGCCTCCGGCGATACTGATTTGTATTTTCGGGTTCGACTGAATGATCTGCTTGGCCGCCTCCTTCATTACCGAGATGTGAGCCGTTCCCCCGGCTATTCTAAGTGATCCTTGCTGCCCGGTAAAGGGGGCAAGATCAGAAGCCAGAGCTCCGCTGCTGGAAGACAGCAAAAGAACCAGCGTGGCACAGATAAGCGAGAAGAGGTGGAAACGATTTTTCATGGTATATCCTCCGTGGGAACGTATGTTGAAACACTGGGAAATGACGATATTCTAGAAGCGACGATACACTGAAGTGTAGTGTCGGTCTAATAGGAAATAATGATGGTATCTGTTATTGTTATAGGTAGTTGTGGGGGGGCAAGGAGAAGGTCTGGCGGCTGATACGTTTTGATGCCGCTGTGCCTGGTATGTCCTGGAGTTGAGATGGATTCCAAATGCAGCGGTTATCGCTTAGTTACTGAGGCCAAATGGGAGTATGGAGGCCGGAGGACTACGCCCCTCCATCACTTATGCCAACCCGTATCGCGTTGATACTCCTTCAAATGGGACAATAACTGGTTTTGCAGTTACCTTTGTTTCTCTTTTTCCAGGGGGGCGAAAACTCCTTCAAAGCCCACGCAGGGAAAGGGCGATCCGTTTTCTCTGCTGGTCCACCTCAAGGACCCGGACCATGACCTGCTGCCCAACCTTAACCACCTCGGCCGGGTCTTTGACAAATCTGTCGGCCAGCTGGCTGATATGGACCAGACCGTCCTGGTGGACCCCGATATCGACAAAGGCACCGAAGCGGGTGACATTGGTGACGATACCGGGCAGTCTCATCTCAGTGATCAGGTCGTCAATGGTGTTCACATTCTTGCTAAAGGTAAAGGTGGTGAATTCTTGGCGCGGGTCGCGACCGGGCTTGGCCAGTTCTCCCAGGATGTCATGCAGGGTTGGCAGACCAAGGGTTGCAGAGACATACGTGTCAAGATCGATTTTTTCTCTTAGTTCCTGTCTGTCGATCAGGTCCCGGACGCTACAGTTGAGGTCTGCAACCATTTTCATCACAGTCTGATACCGTTCCGGATGGACCGCGGAGTCATCCAGCGGATTTGCGGCACCATAGATACGCAGGAATCCGGCGCACTGTTCAAATGCCTTTGCTCCCAGTCTGGGTACCTTCAGCAGTTCTTTTCTGCTCCTGAACGGGCCATGCTCATCACGGTAGTGTATGATATTGGCAGCCAGGACCGGGCCCAGGCCGGAGACATAGGTGAGCAGTTGCTGTGAGGCGCTGTTGACCTCCACCCCGACGCTGTTGACGCAGCTGACCACCACATCTTCCAAACCTTTTTTCAGTTCTGTCTGGTTGACATCATGCTGATACTGACCGACCCCGATTGATTTGGGGTCGAGTTTGACCAGTTCTGCCAGGGGGTCCTGGAGGCGCCGACCTATGGAGACGGCACCGCGGACAGTAATGTCATGGTCGGGGAATTCCCGGCGGGCAACTTCGGAGGCAGAATAGATTGAGGCACCGCTTTCGTTGACCAGGGTGACAAGGATCTTGCTGTCCAGATCAAGGTCGTGGATAAATTGTTCTGTCTCCCGACCGGCCGTACCGTTGCCGATAGCAATGGCCTGGATCTGATGTCGACGGCAGAGCTCCTTAACTTTTTTTGCCGCATCCTGTTGTCTGCCCCCGCCGTGGGTGGGGTAGACGGTGGTGAAATCGAGTAACCTGCCCTGGCCGTCCAGACAGACCAGCTTGGCTCCGGTACGAAATCCTGGGTCAAGGGCAATGACTCGCTTTTGCCCTAAGGCCGGGGCCAGGAGCAACTCGCGGAGGTTGTCGGCAAAGACCTGTATGGCTTCCCGGTCAGCCCGTTCCTTGAGGCTGGTTCGAAGTTCCTTTTCCAGGGAGGGACCGAGCAATCGCTTATAACTGTCTGCCACGGCCAGGGGTATCTGTGCACGGAATTTTCCTTTGGGCAGATAGTGGTGATTGAGAATGGTCAGGGCCAGATCATCATCGGGTCTGACGGAGAGTCGCAGGGCCTTCTCGGTCTCGCCGCGGAACATGGCCAGCAAGCGATGTCCCGGGGCCTTACGGGCCTCTTCCTGCCAGTCGAAATAATCTCGGAATTTGCTGCCGGCCTCTTCGTTTTTTTTCACAACTGCGGAATGGATTATCGATTTTTCGCCAAAGAGCCTGCGCAGACGTGCCCGTATTGCCGCATCTTCATTGATCCACTCGGCGATAATATCTCTGGCTCCGGCCAGGGCCTCATTCTCAGAGGTCACTCCTTTTTCAGCATCAATAAAGGCTGGAAGGGTGAGACCTGTATCCTGGCCGGTAAATATTGAGTGGGCCATGGCTTCCAGGCCCTTTTCCCGGGCCACCATGGCGCGGGTCTTTCTCTTCTGTTTGTGCGGCAGGTAGATATCTTCCAGGGTGGCAAGGTCTTGGGCACGGTCTAAACCTGCCTGCAGCTGGTCAGTCAAAAGATCTCTTGCGGAGAGGGAAGCTATGATAGTCTGCCGCCGTTTATCCACTTCGGCCAGGCTGGCGAGTTGATCACGGATGGCTGCTACCTGAACCTCATTAAGGGATCCGGTCACCTCTTTTCGGTACCGGGAGATAAAGGGGACGGTTGCCCCTTCTTCCAGGAGACGGGCTGTAGACGCTACCTGGTTGACAGAGACCTGCAGAGCTGCGGAAATACGGTTGTGGTGGCGTTGATTGTTATCCATGGCTGGCAAAGGGGAATTGTTAAATTGAGAAGTTCTGTAGTCGCAGGGTGGCTTAAAAAAATAAAATACTCTACCTCAGCAAAGACTACCAGATGTAATGTGTCCCGGCATGCAGGAGCTCAGCGAAAAGGTTGTGGACAGTATGGATGAGGATTAACGGGGGAAAGAGGATGAAAAAGGTGGAGGGAAGGATTGCTTTGCACAGGGTAGGAAACCAGGCGACAGAGAAAGGGGGCGCTGTCGCCTGGTTGATCCCCCTTTTAAACGCTCAGAGGGGGATATTGAAGAACGCCTGAAGGGCTTTCAGTCGCTTATCATATCCAGACAGGGCGGGAGTTCGCAGAGTTCGGTGTTCACGGTGATAAATACCTGCGTTCCCCAGTCATTCCTTTCTGTCCACTGCTTATCCGTGGAACCTTCAGAGCTGCTGCTTGTTGCTTCAAGGTCATCACCGAAGGTAATGGTAACTGTCATATCCTCGACGTCAAGCAGGGACAAAGTGGCAAGTAAGCCATCGTCAATGAGATCTTCTGCCGCACTCACAGAGTCTATTTCGAATGTGGATGTTCCCATTTCGTCGTCAAAAACCAGATCGGCATGGGGGGTATCGGACACCATCTCATCTATCATTGCATAGATTACCGGATCAACGGTGTCTGCAGCGGGATGATGGGCGAGGGCAGGGCTGGCAGCCAGAACTAAACAAAGGGTTAAGGTGGTTCCGATTGTTTTCATAGTCAATCTCCTTGTTTTTTAAGTTACCTTTCGGCAATTTTCATCTGTTGCAGAAAAGAACTCAACCAGTCAGTCAGGAATAGGTCGGGATGTGAGTAAGGTCAACTCTTGCCTTGATTGTCCCAAACTGTCTCTCATATATATATAAACGTGGGAAAGAAGATTTAGTTACATGAAATACTGCAAAAAAATATCTGCAGGGGTGAGGTTTGTTCACCAGCAGGAATTGGTTATGGGGTACCTCTCTGGCTAAACGGGGGGGAGAATGCTGGTGGATGGCACGACACCTTTACAGGGAGAGGAATATTTGGCGTTGAACCATGGTCAGCCTTGCCGGCCTTTTGGCTTCTTTAAAATGTACATTGACATATCTGTCTATTGTGGTGTAATTGAAAAAAGTACATGGACATAAGGAGGATGTATGGATTTGACCAAAAAACAGCAATTGCTCTTTGATTACCTCCGGGAGAATCTGGGGCAGGATGGCCGTGCACCCAGTCTGCGGCAGGCCGCAGATGATCTTGGCGTCAGTCGCAATGCCGTGGCTCAGCTGATCAGTCAGTTGGAACGAAAGAAGGTGATTGCAAGGGAAGGACATTATAGCCGTTCCATCCGTATCCTGCCGCAAGAGAGTGGGCAGGGCAGAAGCGGGCGTGTTCGGGAAGTGCCCGTGGTGGGACGGATTACTGCCGGTCTGCCCATGTATGCCCAGGAGGAGTGGGATGGTTCGGTGGTGATAGATGGAGATCTTTTTCCCGGCAATAATCTTTTTTGTCTGCGGATTCAGGGGGATTCGATGCAGGATGCTGGCATACTGGATGGGGACCTGGTGGTCTGTGAGCCCAGGCAGTATGCGGAAAATGGAGAGATTGTGGCTGTACTCATCCAGGAGGAAGAGGCCACGGTGAAGCGTTTTTTTCTGGGACCTGATTATATCGAGCTGCGCCCTGAAAACAAGAAATTTTCCCCGACTCGTTATCCATTTTCCGATCTTCTGGTGCAGGGTAAGGTGGTGGGTGTGATGAGAAGTACGTGCTCCCAGGCATCGCAGCAGCACACCAGTGTTTCTGGTCGCATGAGATGAATGATAAGGTCCAGGGTCACTCTTGTGCAGCGGCAAGAGGTGTGGTGGAGAGAAAAGACGGGCTTTGTCCTGTTCTGATAGGCACCAGCGGCTATTCCTATACCGAATGGGTGGATAGTGGTTTCTATCCCCGGGGGACGCGGGCTCCGCAGATGTTGCCCCTCTATGCGGACTCCTTTCCCATAGTCGAGCTCAACTACACCTGGTACCAGATGATCCGGGCTGAGGCCATCAGCCGGATGATCGCCAAGGCCCCGGACAGTTTTCTCTTTGCCGCCAAGTTGACCCGGACCCTCACCCATGAGCGGGAGCGGGACTGGCGCCAGGAGTTGAAACGGTATCGGGAAGGGATTAAGCCCCTGCAGAGACAACTTGCAGCCATCCTTATTCAGTTGCCGCCGGATTTTGAGTGGACCCGGAACAATCGCTGTTATCTGGCGCAGCTCCTGGATGGGTTGCAGGGTTTTCCCCTGGCCGTGGAATTCCGTCATGTCTCATGGGCCAAGGACTCAGTCTTTGCTGAATTGCAACGTCGGCAGGTAACCCTGGTGACTGTGGATGGACCGTCTCTGCCCGGGCTTTTTCCCTGCCTGGACGTGGTCACGAACCCCTCTTTCTTTTTTGTTCGCTTTCACGGTCGTAATTGTCAGGGCTGGCAGTCCGGCAATATGCAGAAAAAATTTGATTATTCCTATTCAGCCCAAGAGTTGCAACAATGGAATGATCGGTATCTTGTTTCCCTCCGTTTACAGGCAGAGAAAGGGGTGGTCTTTTTTAATAATCATGTTCGTGCCCAGGCACCGGCGAATGCCGTTCTTTTAAGAGAACTGCTCTGGCGGGAGTAGGAGAGATGGAGGATCGATCTATTATTCATTTGAATGTTACCGATTTTGCGGTGGCCGTGGAACGGCTCCAGGACACTTCCCTGCAGCGGCACCCGGTAATTGTTGCCCCCCAACAGGCGGCCAGGGCCCTGGTCTATGATATGAGTGAAGAGGCCTATGGGGATGGGGTGCGCAAAGGCATGCGTCTGGACCAGGCACGTCGTTATTGCAGGCGGGCCAGGATTCTGACGCCCAGGCCCAGGCTCTATCGCAGGGCCATGGGGGCGCTGGTGGCCAAGGTTCTTCCCTACACACCACTGCTGGAGCAGGGAGAGGAAGACGGGCATCTCTTTATGGATGTCACCGGCACCCATCGCCTCTTTGGTCCTGCTCCGGATATTGCCTGGCGCCTGCGGAGGCAGGTGTTGAAGGAACTGGGCCTTGATCCGGTCTGGAGCCTGGCCTCTAATAAACTGGTATCCAAGGTGGCCTCGAGAATGGTTCGGCCTCTGGGGGAATACATCGTTGGTGTGGGCGAAGAGGCTGAATTTCTCGCCCCTTTGCCCCTGTCCTTGCTTCCCGGGCTCAGTGCTCAGGAACTTGGTTTACTGCGGGATTTTAACCTGGACCGTATTGGGCAGCTGGCGCAGTTGAAGCGGGAACAGCTGGCGGTTCCTTTTCAGGGACGGGGTGAATACCTGTATGCTGCCAGTCGGGGCCAGGACAGGACACCTGTCATACCTGGAGGAACCGGGGGCAGCCAGCTCTCCCGTGAGCACCATTTTGAGGGCGATACCGCTGATCCCGGCGAATTGCAAGGCGTTCTTACCGCTCTGATCCAGGTCATAGGCAGGCAGCTGCGTCAGGAGGGAAAGGTCGGACAGCGGATTGGCGTTCGCCTGACATACAGCGATGGCAGAGGTGCGGTACGCCAGGCCACCCAGGCGGGAGGGACGGATAATGACTTCCTCCTGCGGCAACTGGCCCTGACTGCCTTGAGTCGGGCCTGGCAGCGTCGTGTGCGGATTCGCAGCTGTATCCTGGTTTGCGATCGGCTCCTGCCCCGTTCACGGCAGCAGACCCTCTTTGTCCTTCGTTCAGCCCGGGAGCTGCAACAGGAGAAGGTGATGACTGCCATGGATGCGGTGTATGCCAGGTTTGGAAGTGGCAGTATCCGCCTGGGGACGGCCTGTTAAGGAAGGCGGACAGTCTGAAAATAAATTTTTAGCTAAAGATAGACTAAGAACTGAAGATAAAGAAACAATGTATTCACTCGGCAGGTAAGATTTTTCCCGCAGACCGCAGACCGCAGACCGCAGACCGCAAACCTATTTTTTATCTTTTAAACTTTTCCCTCTTCAATATTCGACACTTCCTGATCTTCTATGTTTCCCCTTTCTCTTCATTCTTATTATTCCCTGATGCAGGCAACGAGTTCGCCGGCCAAGCTCTGTCGTCTGGCAAAGGAGCTTGGCTATTCAGGGCTGGCCCTCACCGACACTGATACCCTCACCGGGCTCTGGCCATTTCTTGCCGCCTGCAGGCAGGAGCAGTTGCGTCCCTTGGTAGGGGCAAAAGTAACTGACCTGAAAAATGAGGAAACTGTTATCTGTCTGGTGAAAAATCCTGCTGGCTATGTCAATTTATGTCATTTGATAAGCAGAAGAAAAGGAGAAACGGATTTCTCCCTGCTGAGAGAAGTTAGAATATATGGTGAGGGCCTTCTGCTCTTGTCTCAGTCTCTGGCCCTTCTCCAGGGCCTCCAAAAACAGGGAATGGATCTGGCTGCCGATCTGGGAGACAGGCCCACGGAGAATGGGGGGCGTTTGAGGAAGTGGGCCAAGGAGCATCATATTCCTGCTGTGGCCACACCCTCAGCCGCCCTGGGCGAGGAAAAAGATCGCGATCTCTTCCTGCTCATGGAGGCGATCAGGACCAATAGCCGTCTGGATCTGAAAGCAGACAGGAAGAGGCCGCTGCCTGCGTGGCTGGAGGCGCCAGCGGTCTACCGGGAACGCTTTGCGGTCTGGCCTGAGGTCGTGGCCGCCAGCCACCATCTTGCCAGGCGTTGCAACTTTTCCGGCCCCAGTTTTGGAATTGTCATGCCCCCTTGGAAAGGAAAAGGGGAAGAGGTGGCTGCGGCCCTGCGTCGGGCATCTTACAGGGGGGCCTGTAAACGTTACGGTACCGACCTCTCCGAGGCCGTGGTGGAGCGGCTGGAGTATGAGTTGCGGGTGATTGATTCCATGGGCTTTTCCTCTTACTTTCTGGTGGTGCGGGATATTGTTCATGGTTCCCGGGCCAAGAAGGGAGGCCGTCCTTCTCGTATCTGTGGCCGGGGATCTGGTGCGGCCTCGCTGGTGGCCTATTGCCTGGAAATCACAAATGTCTGTCCCCTGAAACACAATCTCTATTTTGCCCGTTTTCTGAACCCTGGCCGTCTCGATCCTCCGGATATCGATATCGATTTTTCCTGGGATGAGCGGGATGGGGTATTAGCGCAAATATTTAGGGAGTATGGCAGCCATGCGGCCATGGTTTCCACCATTATCTGTTTCCAGCCGCGAATGGCCATACGGGAAACGGCCAAGGCCTTTGGCCTGCCGCCGGGAGAGGTCTCAGGCCTTGGCAAATACCTCTCCGGTCTGGGGGGGGAGCACGGGGAACCTCTGCTTGCCTCTTTGCACAGACTGCCGGCCCTGAAGGGACGAGAACTTGCCGCCCCATGGCCGGAAATTGTGGCCTTGGCCTCCCGGCTGATTGGTGTGCCCCGTTATCTCTCTGTCCATCCCGGCGGCGTGGTCATTACTCCTGAGCCGGTTACAGATTATGTGCCGGTGGAGTGTGCTGCCAAGGGCGTAGTGGTGATGCAGTGGGACAAGGATGCGGCAGAAGAGGCAGGGCTGGTGAAGATCGATATCCTCGGCAATCGCAGCCTGGGGGTGATCCGGGACAGTATTGCCGCCATAGAGGATAGCGGTTGCAATTTTGATGAGGAGTACTGGCAGCCCGAAGAGGACCTCGAGACCAGGAAAACAGTGGCAGCAGGCCAAACCATGGGCTGCTTTTATATTGAAAGCCCGGCCATGCGACTGCTGCAGCAAAAGGCAGGCACAGGCGATTTCGAGCAGCTCGTCCTCCAGTCTTCCATCATTCGTCCGGCAGCCAATGACTTTGTGCGCGAGTATGTGCGCCGCCTGCACGGAGGGAAATGGCAGCACCTCCATCCACGGCTGGCCGAAGTCCTGGATGAGACTTTCGGACTCATGGTCTATCAGGAAGATGTGTCGCGAGTGGCGGTGGCCCTGGCCGGCTTCAGTCATGCCCGGGCCGACGGGCTGCGCAAGGTCCTGTCCAAGAAGGATAGAGCGCTGTGCCTGCGAGATTATGAACAGGAGTTTGATGCAGGCTGTGCCGCCCAGGGGGTGGATGGAGAAACGCGAAAGAAGTTGTGGCAGATGATGATGAGCTTTGACGGCTACTCGTTCTGCAAACCGCATTCTGCCTCTTATGCCCGGGTATCCTTTCAGGCCGCCTGGCTCAAAACCCACTATCCTGCAGAATTTATGGCCGCCGTTATTTCTAACCAAGGGGGCTATTATTCCACCTTCGCCTATGTTTCGGAGGCCAAGCGCTTGGGGGTGAGTGTCTTGCCTCCCTGTGTCAAGGAGAGTGAAATTCGCTGGAAGGGCAGCAAGAAAAGTATCCGGGTAGGGCTGATGGCCGTAAAGGGGCTTTCAATTGAGGTGATGGGGAAGATTGTCCAATACCGGCAAAAGCAGCCATATTCATCCAGTGTTGATTTCTGGCAGCGGGTCCAGCCCCCCCAAGATGAGTCCAGGGCCTTGATTCAGTCAGGGGCCCTGGATGGCTTGACAGCAGACAGGAATCGGAGCACGCTTTTCTGGCAGCTTTCCCAGTTTCGCTGTCTGGCCAGGAGCAAAAAAAGCAGCCCTCTCTTTGGGTTGCAGTTGCCTGATGCGCCCTGTCTGCAGGCGCTGGCCCCCAGAGAGTTGCTGCGTCGGGAATATCAGGTACTCGGTTTTTTGTGCCGGGGGCATCCTCTTTTGCTCTGTGGCCCTAAGCTGCAGGGACGGACCCGGGCCTCTGAAATGGACCATTGCACAGGAAAACAGGTCTCATTTGCCGGGTGGTTGCTCAGTAGAAAACTGGTATCGACAAAAAGTGGAGAAGTCATGGAATTTCTGACTTTTGAGGATGAAACAGGGGTGGTAGAAACAACATTTTTTCCCCGGGTCTATCGCCGCTATGCCCCACATCTTTTCTCAGGCTGTCCGTATATGTTGTGGGGACGAGTGGAAGAAGAATATGGGGTTGTAACTTTGACTGTGGAAGGCTTGCGCAGGCTGTGAGGCGAGGTGGGCAGCACACTATCTTTGGTCAAAGCGGATACTCTGTCGAGGGGCATATGCCCAGGGTGAGCAGCTTCTCGGACAAGCTCTTAGAGTTCAGCCACCAGCGTTGTCTTTTGGGTAAGGTCGTCAATCTCTTCGGAGAGGGTTATCTTTTTCTGGAAACCGTATTCGACTAAATTTTTGATGTCAGCCCACATGGTCTCACTGCCCATGATAGCCACAATGATCTCGTCTTTTCCCCGTTTGAATTTCCCCACATAGGTTTGTCTGGCTGCATTGGTGTAGCCGGTCTTGCCGCCCAGAGTTCCCTTGACCTGCCAGAGGGCCTTGTTGTGGTTGCGCAGAAGTTGACCATCGGTGGTCCGGGTCTTGACTTTTTTCATCCTGTCTGAAAATTCTTCATCGTTCATGGCATGACGAAAGATGGTGGCCAGGTCACTTGCTGTACTCGTCTGTCCTTTTGCTGTAAGTCCGGTGGCGGTCTTGCATACGGTGTTCTGGGCTCCCCAGAGTTTGGCCCGCAGGGTCATCATCTTGGCAAATTGCTGTTCATCTCCGGCAATTTTCTCCGCCAGGGCGACACTGGCATCATTGGCAGAGGCCAGGAGAACGGCGTTAATCAGATCGTCTGCCATATACACCTTGCGCTGATCCAGGTATATCTTGGAACGGGGTTGTCGTGCCGCTTTACTACTTACGGATACGCTTTCACTGCTGTTCAGTGATTTAAGGGCGATCATGCCGGTCAGCACCTTAATGGTGGAGGCAGGCTGGCGTGGTGCATCCGGATTCCTGGAAAACAGGGTTTTTCCAGTCTTGGCATCAATGATGATAGCACTTCTGGAGGAAATCTTTCTTTCCAGTTTGCTTGTGGTTGCGGTGGTGACAACAGCACAAATTCTGTTTTTTGTTTGGCTGATATCGGCAGCAGACCCGAGAACGACAGGGTGCGAACTGACAGCGCTCACTGGCTGGGCAACTGGTGGGCTTGGGTCTGCGGTGGTGGTTGTGTTTTCTTCCACTTCCCATTTGGTAGTGTCGTCGAGGACAGGGAGGGTGGAGCTGTGCAGAGTCGTACAGCAAAGAACGAAGAGAATGCAAAGGAGTAATGAAAAGAGTTGGGAAGGGCGTTGAGTATACATAAAAAAATGTCTGGTTGAATGCATCAATGGCCTCTATTTTACCTCAGGATGTCGAAGCAACATACGTCCACAATGTACAGTTTCTTCTTTAAAAATCTATATGTTTCATGTTTTTCTGTCAAGGCAAAACAGCTATCTCATCGAAAGAAAGGAGTTTTGTTATCTTGGCTGCGGGCCATTTTTGTTCTTAATTGACCAAAAAGTTACTTTTAGGTACTATAAATTCCAAAAAAAAGCTCGTTGTGATCAATTTTGCAGATATCCATTTTATTGTTGGTGGAGAGGAAATGGCCAAGGCTGCTGGAGCAACCCAAAAGTGTCTCATCTCTCCTGACCACAATCTTTGTTAAGAGGTTTTTCATGCCGGATTTGAATGATGTGCGGATGACCCTGAACTACATACTTGATATCAGCGTTGATCGGTATGCTGATCTGCCTGCCATTTGCATGGCTACCGAACCTCCTCTGAGCTATGACGATTTTTATACTCGTATCATAGCCATTGCTGTTCGTCTTACGAGAGAAGGGGTAAAAAAGGGGGATCATGTCGCTATTCTGGCCGAGAATTCTCATAACTGGGGAATCGCCTATTTCGCCATTATTCGTGTCGGGACCATTGCGGTACCCATTCTTCCCGACCTTCCGGAAGCTGATGTCCATCATATCCTCAATGAAATGGCGGCTCCGGTCCTTTTTATCACCCAGCGTCAGATTGAAAAAATCTATGAGCTGAACAAAAAAAATATGCATCAGGTTATTACTCTGGATGACTCGGAAGGGACTTCGGGAGTGGTGGATGTAATCCCCTTCTCTACCTACCTCCAGGAGGCCATGGCAATGAAGGAAGAAGTGGAGGCGGGTGAGGGCATATCCTTCCCTGAAGTGGATGAGGGCGATCTCGCCTCCATTCTCTATACTTCCGGTACTTCCGGTTATTCCAAGGCGGTGATGCTCAGCCATAAAAATCTAACAGCCAATGCCTATTCCGCCGCGGCCATGATTCCAGTAGAGAGCGGGGCCGTTTTTCTCTCGGTGCTCCCCATGTCACATACCTATGAATTTACATTGGGCTTCATTCTTCCCCTGATCAAGGGGTGTAAGATTGCCTATGCCGGCAAGACCCCAACCCCGGCTATCCTCCAGAAAATCTGTAACTATGAGAAGCCAAAGGTGATGTTTGTAGTGCCTCTGATCATGGAAAAGATCTATAAGAAACGGGTTATGCCGCAGATCGAAAAGAGCCGTCTGCTCTCTTTTCTTTGTCGCTTTTCTTTTGGTCGAAAGTTTGTGTACCGGAAGATTGGGGCGAAGCTCGTAGAATTTTTTGGTGGAGATCTCAAGTTGATGGGGATCGGCGGGGCGGCCCTGAATCCTGAGGTGGAAAAATTTCTGGAAGAGGCTGGGTTTCCCTATCTCATCGGCTATGGCCTCACTGAGGCAGCACCTATATTGTCAGGTGGCCCTCCCGGCGACGCCACCATTGTCGTGGGCTCAGCAGGGAAACCCTTCCCCGGAGTAGAGATTAAGATTGTTAATCCTGATCCCACGAGTGGAATTGGTGAGATCTATGGCTGTGGGCCAAATATAATGCAGGGCTACTGTAATGATCCTGATGCCACGGCAGAGGTGCTTAGCGAAGATGGCTGGCTGGCAACTGGTGATCTGGGGTATCTTGATGAATTGGGAAATCTCCATATTCGCGGACGATCGAAGAATGTCATCGTCATGGCTAACGGTGAGAACGTTTACCCTGAACCCATCGAGCATAAGTTGAATGTGTATCCGTGGGTGGTGGAAGCTCTGGTGGTGGAAAATAATGGTAAGCTTGACGGCTGGATTTATCCAGATTATGAGCTTATTGATGAAGAGACTCAGGGGCAGTCCAGGGTTGAGCGCCGTGAATATATCAACTCTCTGATTGCTGACATGCGCAAGGAGGTAAACAAGCAGTTGTCGACCTCGTCACGTCTGGCACGAATAGTAGAAAGACGGGAACCCTTTATCAAGACGGCAACTCATAAAATCAAGCGCTACCTCTATGACGGAGGTGCCCTGCTGCCATAGATTTGCCACATCTCAGCGATTACTGCTTTTCGGGGAGGGTGGTGTTCGCATGGCATTGTTCGTTTGTGTTTAAGTATAGAGAAGAGGAAGAGCTGTCAGTCTGGAACATCGAGTCAGGCTGGCGAGTTAATTGTTTTTATAAAGGAAAATGAGAGGAGAATATGAAAAAGAAGATTTCTGTGTTGGCCTTGAGCTCCATTTTGATCACTGGATCTGCCTGGGCAGCAGGGTATCGTATTCCTGAGCAGTCTGTGGATTCCGTGGCTAAGGCCGGGGCCAATGTCGCCTCGTCTATGGATGCTGATGCCAGTTATTATAACCCTGCCAACATGTCCTGGCTGAAGGATGCCTGGCAATTTGAGGGGGCTTTGACCTATATTAATCTGCCAGCGATTACTTATACCGACAATCGTACTCCCTCATATAATGGTGAGTCAGAAACTGAGCATTTTGTTCTGCCCACCATCTTTTTGGTTTCTCCCGAGATGAACAATTTCCGTTTCGGCTTTTCCGTCACCGCCCCGTTCGGACTGGCCAAGCGTTGGACACAGCCTTTTCCCCGGAGTTATGCCCAGGAGTACAGTCTCAAGGTTTTTGATATCAATCCTACTGTGGCCTACCAGATTGGCGACAAGTTTTCCCTGGCTGGCGGTGTTCGTATGCTCTACAGTTCGGCCAAGCTCAGCAACTACGCGGTTCGTTCTGACAGCGGAATTGCTGTCAATCGGGGGATGGATGGGGACACTGTTGAGTGGGGCTGGAACCTGGCTGCTTCTCTTCGTCCCATGGACAACATGAATCTGTCCGTGACCTATCGTTCCAACGTCGATCTGGATCTTGAGGGGGATGTGAACATGGGTACCAATTATCCCCGGCCTTACTCTCTATTCACCGGTGGCAGCGTTTCTGTGCCGGCTCCGGCCGTTCTCAGTGTTTCCATGGCCTACACCATAGAAAAGGCCACTGTTGATTTGACCTGGGACAGGACCTACTGGTCAGAGTATGAAAATATTGCCTTTCAGTACGATGCCCCTGTTACCCATCCGGTGCTTGCTGTTTTTAATCAACCTATTCCCAAAAACTGGGAAGACAGTGATTCCTATCGGATAGGGTTGAGCTATGAGCTGAATCCGACCTGGACTCTGATGGCAGGTTTTGCCTATGATGAAACTGCTGTACCTGAATCTACCCTTGGGTTTGAGCTGCCTGACAGTGATTCTTTCCTCTATTCCCTTGGGGCCCGTTACCGAGTGAATGAGCAGATAGAGTTGGGAGTGGCTTACCTCTATGACTATAAAACCAGCCGCAGTGTCAGCAATGATACCATAAACGGCACCTTTACTGACGCCTCAGCCCATCTCCTGAGCTTTGGTCTGAGCTACGATTTCTAAAAGGAATCGTTGGCAGCAGTTGTAAAATGAAGCCCCTTGTCGACTTTCTGTCTGCAGGGGGCTTTTACTTTTTCGGACCGCCAAAACTGTAACAAAAGAGGCTATCTTTTTATGTAGGTGTACCTGTTTTCCCTTACATTCCCGCCTCTCACACTTTTTTTTGTACGGAATCTTATTTACATGGGAAGGATAACAGGATACAAATGAAAAATGGCCCTGCTGTTTTTTTTTATCAATAAGAACAAAAGGTACTTTTTTTAATGGATTTTACTTCTTTTTTTCCTCCCGCCTGTATAGCTGCTATTCGGAAGCATCTTTTTATAACCAGTACCTTTGACGAAGATGCGGTAAGAAAAACCGGCCTGATGTATGGCATCGTTTCCATTGGGATTTTCTTTCTCAGCCTCCTTGGTGCCATTGCCTTCATGCAGGGAGGCTTGGTACTTGCTACTCTTGATTTTCTGGTCGCTCTCATCCTGTTCGGGATTCTTTTTTTCTTACGTCTCAAGGGCTATCTCATTTTTTGCATCTACACAGGCATTGCCGTCATGTACTGCCTGTACCTCTATCTCTTCATTGACGGCGGCATCTCCGGAACTGCTTTTCTCTGGAGCTACACCTTTCCCCTTTTTGCATTTTTTTTACTCGGCAGCAAAAAGGGTCTTCTGGTGTCGGTTCTCTTTTTTATATCTTGTCTGGTGGTTATGATCGTTGATCTCAACTCGTCAATGATCAATCTCTACAGTAAGGATCTGGTCCTTCGTTTTATACCCTCCTTTGCTGCGGTTCTCCTTTTTGCCCTGGTCTATGAAAAATTCCGGGAAAGTTCGCAGCGGGCCCTGGTTGAATCAGCGAATACCCTTGAGAAAAAAGTTGTCGAGCGCACTGAAGAACTGCGCATCAATGAGGCCCGTTACCGGACCCTTTACGACAATGCGGGTGATGGAATTAGTATTATTAATGCTGAGGGCCATTATTTAAGTGCTAATAAACAATTTTGTAATCGACTGGGTCTTAGTGAGGATGAATTAAAAGCAAGAACAATAATAGATATTTATATGGACAGTGAAGGCGGGGGGATCAGTGCCATGTTGCAAGAGGTTTTAAGGAGTGGTTCTGTCCAGTTCGAGACAACCCAGAGGGCACGTTCTGGTGAATTGTTTTCTGTGGAGGTACGGGCTCAACGTATTGTTCTGGATAATGAGATCGCTATCCTCTGTTCCTGCCATGACATCGGAGAACGAAAAAGACAAGAACAGGAAAAGAAAGTCCTGCAGGAACAATTATTTCGTGCTTCGAAGATGGAGGCCATCGGTCTCATGGCCGGCGGTGTTGCCCATGATCTGAACAACATTCTCACTGGTATTACTGGGTATCCAGAGCTCCTCCTTTTGCAGCTGTCCGAGGAAAGTGAACTGCGAAAACCCATCGAAGAGATCAAAAAATCAGGAGAGCGGGCAGCAGCAGTTGTTGCTGATCTGCTCACCGTGGCCCGCGGAGTGGCCAGTATCAAGAAAGTTTCCAGCTTGAACACCTTAATCAGGGAATATCTTGATTCGCCAGAGCATCGGCACATCTTTTCGTTATGCCCACAAGTTCAATGCCTGCAAAATCTTGCTGAGAATCTGCCGGATATATCCTGTTCACCGGTTCATATCAAAAAATGTATCATGAACCTGGTGATGAATGCTGCTGAAGCCATAGGTAAATCCGGAGATATTGTTCTCAAGACCTCAAGCATTATTCCGGATCCACAGTGGGCGAAGGAGCATGAGCTGGCAGAGAAGGAGTATGTTGTCCTTACGATAACAGATACAGGACCTGGAATTCCCAAGACTTGCATCGAACATATCTTCGAACCGTTTTATACCAAGAAGGCTATGGGGAGAAGCGGTACCGGGCTTGGTCTGGCAGTAGTCTGGAATACCATGATAGATCATGCTGGTAAAATATTTGTTGAAAGCAGTGATAAGGGAACACGTTTTCAACTCTATTTCCCCGTGGCCACGGAAACAGATGTTGTCCAAAGAGAAAAGGTTCTCATAGAAAAAATCGATGGCAACGGTGAGTCTATTCTGGTTGTCGATGACGAACCGCAACTGCGGGATATCGCTGCTCAGATGTTAGGATCTCTCGGCTACCTGGTTGATTCTGTTGACTCTGGTGAGTCGGCTGTTGAATTTGTAAAGAAACAAGCGGTTGACTTAATTGTCATAGATATGCTCATGGAGCCGGGTATGAACGGGCGGCAGGCATATGAGGAGATACTCGAGCGCTATCCCGGGCAGAGGGCAATCATTGCCAGTGGTTTTTCTGAGAGTGATGATGTGCAAATGACTCTCCAACGTGGAGCTGGCGGGTTTATAAAAAAACCTTACTCCATAGTCCAACTCGGTCGGGCGGTAAAGGAAGCATTGGCCAGCTGAGTGCGTCAGGAGCAAAAGAATTCGTAACCATTCAGCTAATGGCCAATAATTGGCAGATAAGTGCTCTGTAACTGTTTAGCATTGCCTTCTATTCGTTCAGCCAGGACTTCGAAGCATACTCATGCTATTCGAGAAGACCTCAATGGATGAAGATGGAGTGCTGCTGAACGGTTACAACAATTCACTGCTCAGTTCTATCCACCCCAAGCCCTCTGTTGACTTGTGTCAACGAGGGCTTTCGCTTTTTTGGCAACCCGCAACCCGCAACCCGCAAACCGCAACCCTACAACAAGATATTCCTGGCAAATGAGATGACTGGCAGGATCATCTTGGAAAGGAGTCCGGAGAAGGCGAGGACGAGGATGATGACAAATCCATAGCGCTCCACAGAGGCATAAGAACGGGCCATATCCGGGGGCAGGATGCCTGCCAGGATTTTGCTTCCATCCAGAGGCGGAATGGGAAGAAAGTTGAAGATGCAAAGAACCAGATTGATCCAGACAGAGGCCATCAGGACCTGATTCAGGGGCACAAGGATGGCTTCCGCCAACTGCGAATAGGGAATGGTGGATGCGATGAACCAGACTATTTTTGTGGCCAGGGCACTGATAATGGCTAATGCCAGGTTCACTGCCGGTCCTGCCAGGGCCACCCAGAGCATGTCTTTGCGTGGATTGTGAAAATAGGCTGGGTTCACCGGCACTGGTTTCGCCCAGCCGATCTTAATAATGAAGAAGGCCAAAGTGCCGAGGGGGTCCAGGTGTTTCAAGGGGTTCAGGGTCAGTCTGCCCATGGCTTTGGCCGTGGGGTCTCCCAGGCGGTATGCCACATACCCGTGGGCGAATTCATGAACTGTGAGCGCCAGGAGAATTGGTGGGGCCAGGATGATGAGTTGGAGAATAAAATCGTTCATAATGGAATAAGGACCTTATAGATGGGGAGGGGCAGGTGATTCTATGAGTTGACGTGTACAGATTATATGGAGGAAAAGCAAAAACTAATCATTGCCGAAGGAGAATGCAAGGGGATGAATCATTGCCAGGCCGGCTAACTTGTGGGGCCGCAACTCCGCACACTCTGGATGTCGGTATTGGCCATCTTTTTCATCTCCAGAAAAGGCACTCTTGCATTTCGATAGAGGCGATGATAGTTGTTATATTGACAGCGTCGAATATTTCCTTCACGGTAAGCAACCATGTCAACAACCCGGAACACAACTATTTTTCTGTTGCTCCTGATCGTTGTGAGTATTGGGGTGCTGCATGCCGTCACTCCAACCGAAAAGCTTGCTCTCCATGATTTTTATCGCAGGGTCAGCTATTTTCCCATTGTAGTGGCTGCCATATTCTACGGAGTTCGTGGAGGCCTGTTCCTGGCAGTCTGTACTTCTCTAGCCTTTATTCCCCATCTTCGCCACTTCTATCACCTGGGACCCAATGTTTATTTTTCAGAACTCCCTGAAATAATTCTTTATCTTGGTGCGGGGATTGTTGTCGGGAGTATCACCAACAGGGAAAAACAGCTGCGGATCAAGTATCAAGACCTTTCCGGGCAACTGGAACGATCCTACAAAAAACTCCACAAACAAACCTGTACTCTGGTTGAGGCTGAAGAACAGCTGCATGCCAGTCAGAAACTTTCTGCCCTGGGTCAGCTTTCTGCTTCTCTGGCCCATGAGGTAAAAAACCCCCTTGCCTCAATCAGGGGAGCTGTGGAGATTCTTGCCGATGACTTTCCCCGGGATCACCCTAAACATGAGTTTGCTGAAATCCTGCTCAAGGAAACGGATCGTCTGTCGTCAACGGTGGAAGAGGTTCTCCGCTTCTCAAGAAATCAAAGACCAATCCCGGAAAACCCAAAACTCGAAGCTCTGCCGCAGGTCATTGAGCGGGTGGTCAGGCTCTTGGATAATAATATTCGCCACAAAAATATTGTCCTGAAGATGAAACTCTCAAAGGAGACGGATCATGTCCTGATCGCTGGAGATAAGATGGCTCAGGTTTTTATGAACCTTTTGCTCAACAGTTGTGATATGCTGAAAGCACATGGCATAATTGAGGTGGAAAGCAGACTGAATGCTGGTCAGGTGGAAATTGTCTTTTCCGATAACGGGCCCGGGGTTGCGGAAGCGGACCGTGAAAAAATATTCACCCCTTTTTACTCTACCCGTAAAGAGGGAACCGGCCTGGGACTTGCCATCTCCAGTCGTATTGTGGCGAGCTATGGCGGTACGATTACAGTGAAGAGCCCGGAGCACGGCAGCGGTGCAGTTTTCACTGTTTTCCTGCCCATGGCGTATGAAGGTGTTCCATGAAGACGGTCTTGCTGATAGACGATGATGCCAGTCTGCTGCGAGTAACGGAGTATAATCTGAGTCAGGCTGGATTTACCGTTTTTGCCGCATCTTCCGGCCTGGAGGGGCTTGTCGCCTTCCACAAGGTCCAGCCGGATATTGTTGTCACCGATGTCCAGCTGGGTGATGTGGATGGTCTGGATGTTCTGAAACAGATCAAGCAGGAGCAGCCGGACATACCGGTGATTATCATCACTGCCTTCGGCTCCATCGAACTCGCGGTTCGAGCCATGGAGCTGGGTGCCTTTACCTTTATCGCCAAACCCTTTGATCGCAATGCATTGCGTCTTTCCTGCATCAAGGCCCTGGAGATGCACAATCTCCATCGCCGTACCCGTAACCTGACTGAGGAAATTAATCGCCTCACCGGGGCCGCCGGTATGGAAACGGTGAACACGGCCATGGCCGAACTGCTGCAGACAGCCTTGAAGGTGGCTGAATCAACGGCTACAGTCCTTATCACCGGTGAATCGGGAACAGGAAAAGAGGTGCTGGCTCGGCTGATCCACCGCCGTAGTCCGCGGCGAAAAGAACCTTTTATCGGCTTGAACTGTGCAGCCATTCCCAAAAATCTTATTGAATCCGAACTCTTTGGTCACGTGAAGGGGGCATTTACCGGTGCCATAACAGATCGTCAGGGACGATTCCAGCGGGCCGAGAGGGGAACGCTCTTTCTCGATGAAATTGGTGATTTGCAACCGGATATGCAGGTCAAATTTCTCCGGGTTCTCCAGGAAAAAAAGGTCGAAGCTGTGGGCGGTCAGCAAGAGGAAGAAGTGGATGTTCGTATTATTGCTGCCACCAATCGTAATCTCCAGGATGCCATTGCCAAGGGATATTTTCGTGAAGATCTCTATTATCGTTTGTCGGTGATTCCCCTGCACCTTCCCCCTCTCAGAGAGCGGAAGGATGATATCCCTGCCTTGGTCTGCCATTTTTTAAAGAAACATGACGCTCCAGCAGAGGTGTCCTTCAGTCCTGAAGGGTTGCAGAAACTGCAGGACTATGATTGGCCTGGCAACATCAGAGAGCTGCAGAATGTGGTGGAACGGAGCATTATTCTGCGCTCAGGTCCGAAAATTAACGCTCAAGACATTCTCCTTCCCCATGGCGAACAACAGAATTCCACTGGCAAGTTTCAGTTACCGCCCGGGGGGGTCTCTCTGGAAGCGGTGGAAAAAACTCTGATCGAACAGGCCCTCTCCCAGGCAGAAGGAAATCGCTCCCAGGCGGCGCGCCTCCTGCAGATTCCCCGTCACGTGCTGATCTACCGCTTGGAAAAATTTGCTATAGCGCTATAGGAGTCTATCCTCGGACAGGCTCCTCGTCTGAATAATAGAGAATATTCTCCACACCAATGAAGAATATTCTCTATTGCTCCCGGGTCGTTTGATTTTTTCTTTGTCCTCAATATGTAATTACTTGCGTTGATTCAATTGCTTGTCTTGTTTTTGGCCCTCTTTGTTGTTTAGGCATAGTAAATGCTAAACATAAAAGCAGGGAAAGATAATCTCAGCAGCGGGTTGAACTGGTATGCCTATCGAAAAAATGAAGACTACAGCTCAAATGATTCCTTTGGTGATGGTTCTTGTTTTCCTCACCGCTGGATTCTGTCTGGCAGAGGGATCAGCCAGCCTGGCGAATTATCTCCAACAGGCCCTGGAGGGGAATGATGCCCTGCTGAAGGCCCGGGCTGAATTTCGGGCCAGCACGGAAAAGATCCGGCAGGCAGGCGTATTGCCGGATCCAAAACTGGTAGTTAACTATTACCTGGTGCCGATTGAGACCAGGACCGGACCCCAGAATGGCTCTGTCGCCCTCAGTCAAACGTTCCCCTGGTACAATAAACGTGCGCTGGCGCGTGATCTCAGTGACCATGATGCCGCTATCGCCGGGACAAGGATGGCAACTGTTGAACTAGATGTGGCCAGACAGGTGAAAGAGGCCTACATCGAGTACGGATTCCTCGGTCGTTCACAGCAGACGGTTGCTGATAATCTTGAATTGTTACGTTATCTTGAAGGGGTTGCCCGCAGCCGTTATGCTGCTGGTAAGGCCACCTATTTTGATGTCTTGAAGATTCAGATTGAACTTTCCCAATCTGAAGAAAAGGGTCGTTCCCTTGTTGATCAGGCCGGTCCGCTGCGGATCTCTCTCAATAACCTCCTTGGAAGTGAGTCTGAGCGAAGTCGTGCCATCCCGGACAGCCTGCCCCAGGTTGTCCTGGTCCGGGGAGAAGAAGAGATCCTCTCCCTTGGTTTGAGGAATGCCCCCTTACTTCATGAGGCCGAGCAGCGTATTGTTCAAGCCAGGATTGGCAACGAGCTGGCAGAAAAAGAATTTTATCCGGATTTCAATATTTCTCTGAAAACCATTTTTACCGGTTCTGCGGAGTTCGGTACCCCCCCGGACAGCGGTCGGGATCCAATTATCGCCGGGGTGACGGTTGATCTCCCCATCTTCCGCGACCGACGTCATGGCAGGCTGGCTGAAACAGAAGCAGGTATCCGTTCGGCACAATCTTCCCAGCAGCAGCAGATTCGTATGCTCACTGTCGAAATGGAAAAGGAATTCTATGCCTACCGCGAAGCGCAGCGCAGGATTGCCCTCTATAGAGATGATCTGTTGCCTAAGGTTGAACAGCAATTGGAGGTCGCTGTCAATGGCTTCCAGACGGGGGAGTCAAGTATCCTGGAACTCATCGATGCGGAGAAAAGTTTACTTGATTTCAGGCTTGCAGTGAACCGGGCTGTTGCCGATCGTGCCCTGGCTGTTGCCCGCCTGGAGTTCCGGACCGGCGTGACCCTGGCTGATTGGGGAACTGCCGAATAAAAAAGAGACAATGAATGGGGGGACAGGAGATCATGTTCCCTGTTGTCAGAGGCTCAAACCATAACCATAACGAAGAGGAAGTTACGTATGTATACCTTGAAAACACTCAGTATGAGCAGCATCTTTTCTGCTTTTCTGTTGCTCTCTCTGGCTACCGGCGCTTTTGCTGAAGCTCAGACGACCTGCCCGGTCATGGGCGGTACCATCGTCAATAAAGAACTGTTTGCTGATTATAAGGGCGAGCGGGTCTACTTCTGCTGTCTGGCCTGTCCGGAACAGTTTGCCAAGGATCCGGAAAAATATATCAAGAAGCTGAAGGAAATGGGACAGGATCCGGAAAAGATCGAAACTAATAAGTAGGAGCCTAACTATGCGGAATGCATCATTACGCTTTTTTATTGTTTTTTCCATTTTCCTCCTCCTGTGGGCAGGGGGAGCGGGGGCTGTTGCGGCCCAGTCAGGGGCGGAGCATCAGCATGACTCAGAGGAGCAAGCCGCTGCCGGAACAGTGGAAACGGTCTGGACCTGTTCCATGCATCCGCAGATACGGCTGCCGGAGTCTGGTCAATGTCCCATCTGTTTTATGGATCTTATTGAGATTAAAAAAGAAAGTGGTGCAGACAGACAGAGCTTGCGGCAGATAAGCTTTGACGAACGGGCGCGGAGAATGGCCCAGGTCGAGGTGCAGCCGGTGGTCCGGGGTAACACCGCCAGAGAGGTACGGATGGTGGGCAAGGTGGATTATGATGAGACGCGGGTGGGTACCATCACCTCTTGGGTGAATGGTCGTATTGATAAACTCTTTGTTGACTATACCGGTTCTCATGTCCGACGTGGACAAGCTATGGCCAGGGTGTACAGCCCGGAACTGCTGAGTGCTCAGGCCGAACTCATCCAGGCATCTTCTGCCTTGCAACGGGCGGAGCATTCCTCCAACGAGATTATCAAAAAGACAGCAGCACGCACCCTGGAGGCAAGCAGGGAGAAGCTGCGCCTGTTAGGTCTTGGTGATGAACAGTTGAGGGGAATTGAACAGCAGGGGAAACCCACTGAACACCTTACCTTGATTGCCCCTTTGAGTGGTATTGTCATCAAAAAAGATGTCAATGAGGGGATGTATGTCAAGACCGGCAGTCCCATTTATACCGTGGCCGATCTTGATCAGGTCTGGGTTATTCTGGAGGCCTATGAGTCTGATATTCAGGCCATAGCCCTGGGGCAGCAGGTCCATTTTACGGTGGAATCCTATCCAGGCACCTCCTTTCAGGGTGAGGTTGCCTATATAGATTCCCTGGTAGATGATAAAAGTAGAACCGTCCGGGTTCGGCTCAATGTTATCAATGTGGGAGCAAAGCTCAAACCAGGCATGTTTGTTCGGGCCACCTCTTCCAGTATGGCCAGCGACGATCCTGGAAGAAGTTCACTGCTCATTCCGGCTTCAGCCCCCCTGGTCACCGGGAAACGTGCCCTGGTCTATGTCCAGTTGCCCAACGAGAAGGGAGTCTATGTGGGACGGGAGGTGATTCTGGGTCAGCGGCGTGGCGAATTTTATCAGGTACACAGCGGCCTCAAGGAAGGAGAACTGGTGGTTACCCGGGGCAATTTTAAGATTGATTCGGCTATCCAGCTCCAGGGCCGTCCTTCTCTGATGAATCCTTACCGGGAAGAAGTGTTAGGCGTGGATACCTCTTTGCCTTTACTTTTTGTCTCCAGGCTCAATCTCCTCAACCGTAGCTTTGCCAAGCTTTCCCAGGCCTTTCATGGGGGGGATGTTGGCCAGCAAAAAGCAACACTGACCCAATTTTCCACCAGTTTGAATAGAATCAAGGAGGACAACCTTCCCAAGAAAGATCTCTTGAGTTGGTTGGAATTGTCCATGCTCCTTCGCAGTGACCTCATTTTGCTTCAGGAAGCTGAAGGAAGCCGTGAAACCAAACATCTGTATGGCACCATGGCCGAACACTTTCACCAGCTGCGCAATCGTTTTGCCTTAAATGACGTAGCTGCAACCCGTCTTGGATCAGTTGAACTGAGAGAAAAGATCAGTCTTTTGCTGACTCGTTATTTCGTCCTCCAGCAAGACCTGGCTGCAGATAATCTTGAAGCCGCCCTTGCAGACAGTGCTTCCCTGAGTCCTCCTGCAGATGCTGTCATTGCAGGACTTCAGGAGACAGGGTTTGAACAGGTAAATAGTTTTGTCAGTCGCTTGACCAAGGATATCCATCTTCTTGGAGGAGCAGAGACCCTGGCCGAGATGCGGACATTCTTTTATTCCTTGAGCCTGACGCTGGCCCAGGTCGTGGAGACCTTCGGCAGTGTGGACGATGTGCCGATCTACGTCCAATTCTGTCCCATGGCTTTTGATAACAAGGGTGCCACCTGGCTGGCACCTTCGGAAGAGATCAGCAATCCATACTTCGGTGCCATGATGCTGCGCTGCGGTGAGGTTCGCCAACAGATAACAGAGTAACTGCTCACCAGAATCTCACCTGTATTCCATCTGCTCATTTTCCTGCCAGGACTGCTGTTCGGCCTGTCTGATAGAATGAAGACAGAGCATTGTTCCCCCCTTCGAGAAGAGAATGGGAAACAGGTGTTTTTCTTCCTTGCTTGACCCATTCCTGCAACCAATGAGATTATGACAAACTCCAGCCAACAACTGCCTCCGCCTACTTCATTTCTCAGTGCCCTTATTCGCTTTTGCCTGTTGAATAAGATGATCATAGCCCTCTTGTTATTGGGTGTCGTTGGGTGGGGGATTATCGTTGCACCTTTTGACCTCTCGCTCAGTGGCTTGCCCCGTGACCCGGTTCCGGTAGACGCTATCCCCGATATCGGGGAAAACCAACAGATTGTCTTCACCCAGTGGCCGGGGCGTTCACCACAGGACGTGGAAGATCAGGTGTCATATCCACTCACTGTGTCCCTCCTGGGTCTGCCCGGGGTCAAAACGGTGCGCAGTTACTCCATGTTTGGTTTTTCCTCCATCTACGTCATCTTTGACGACAGCGTCGAATTTTACTGGTCCAGATCACGGTTGTTGGAAAAACTGTCCAGTCTCCCCCAGGGAACCCTGCCGGAGGACGTACGACCAGCACTGGGACCCGATGCCACGGGGCTGGGGCAGATTTTCTGGTATACCTTGGAAGGCCGCGACCCGGCAGGAAACCCTGCCGGAGGCTGGGACCTGGCGGAGCTGCGCTCTATTCAGGACTGGTATGTCCGCTACGCCTTGATGGGGGTATCGGGTATTTCAGAGGTCGCCTCGGTAGGAGGTTTTGTCAAAGAGTATCAGATAGATGTCGACCCTGATGCCATGCATGACAAGGGGGTAAGCCTGGCTGAGGTCTTTGCTGCAATCAAACAGTCCAATCTCGATGTTGGCGCGCGCACCATTGAGATTAACCGGGTAGAATACGTGATCCGGGGCATTGGTTTTGTCAAAAGTCTGGGGGATTTGGAAAAGGCAGTGATCAAGGCCGTGGATAATATTCCCATCCGTGTGTCCGACGTCGCAACTGTGACGCTTGGTCCGGCACTGAGGCGGGGAGTGCTGGACAGGGCCGGGGCAGAGACCGTAGGGGGAGTGGCCGTGGTTCGTTACGGAGATAATCCCCTGGCAGCCATTGAGAGAGTCAAGGAAAAGATCAAGGAGATCAGTCCCGGCCTGCCGAGCAAGACCCTGGCCGACGGGACAGTGAGTAAGGTGACCATTGTTCCTTTTTATGATCGTTCCGGTCTGATCTATGAAACCCTGGGTACCCTCAAGACTGCCCTTGGTCAGGAGATCCTCATCACCATCATTGTTGTCCTGGTGATGGTAATGCATTTTAAGAGTTCCTTCCTGGTCTCTGCCCTGTTGCCGCTGGCAGTGCTGATGGCCTTTATCGGTATGAAAGTCTTTGGGGTGGATGCCAACGTTGTAGCCCTGTCTGGAATTGCCATTGCCATTGGTACCATCGTCGATATGGGCATCATCATCTGTGAAAATATCCTCACAAAACTCGACGAATCCGCCCCGGAGGAATCGACCCTGCTCATCATTTACCAGGCTGCCACGGAAGTTGGAAGCGCCGTACTCACTGCTGTGGCGACCACCATTGTCAGTTTCCTGCCTATCTTTACCATGCAGGCAGCTGAGGGGAAATTATTTAAACCCCTGGCCTACACCAAGACCTTTGCCTTGATCGCCTCGGTGATCATCGCTCTTACCGTCTTGCCTCCCCTGGCCCATCTCTTGTTTTCCAGGGTTAAAAAAGTGAAAAGGCCGGGGCTGCTTCAGTTTGTCTTGCCTCTCCTGCTCATTATCGCCGGCGTTGTCCTGGCGTTGAAGGTGCATCTCCTGGCGCTGATCCTGGTCGGTTTAGGGCTTTATCGGTTGCTTCTCAAATGGGTACCCAATTCTGTTATGCCTCTCCTTGGTCGGCTGGAAAACTGGGTTGCCATCCTCATCATCACCTTGCTCCTGGCCTATACATGGCAGCCGCTGGGTGTGGAAAAAGGCACTGTTGTGAATTGCCTTTTTGTTTTTTTACTGATCGGGGGAGTGCTTGGCTTCCTCCAGCTTTTTCAGCATCTATATCCCTGGCTGCTCGGCTGGTGCCTGCGCTATAAAGTGCTCTTTCTCCTCTTGCCCCTCTTTGTTATCCTCGCTGGAGCCATGGTCTGGCTCGGTGTGCCGCAGCTCACTGGCTGGGCGCCTGACACCTTTCGTCAGAGTAGACCCATGGTCCGGCTGGCTCATAGTTTTCCCGGTCTGGGCAAGGAGTTCATGCCTCCTCTGGATGAGGGTTCTTTCCTTTTCATGCCTACCACCATGCCCCATGCCGGTCTCTCGGAAGTGCAGGAAGTACTTGCTCACCAGGACAGGGAAATCACCGCCATTCCTGAGGTTGCAACGGCGGTGGGAAAACTGGGCAGGGCAGATACGCCACTTGATCCGGCACCACTGTCCATGATTGAGACCGTTATCAATTATCATTCGGAGTATCTCCTTGATGATCAGGGTAAACGGCTCCGTTTTGCCTTCAGATGGGACAGAAAAGATTATTTCAGAAACCCGAATGGAGTCCCTTTACCGGCAGATGATGGCCTTCCCTATCTGGTGCAGGGACGATTTGAAAGAGACGACGATGGCCGACTGATTCCAGATTCCAGAGGCAGGCCCTTCAGGATCTGGCGCATGCCCCTTGATCCATCCTTGAATCCTGGTCGGACCCTTTGGCCTGGGATTCGCAGTTCCGATGATATTTGGCAGGCTATTGTTGGCGCAGCTGAGATCCCTGGAGTGACATCTGCTCCCAAACTGCAACCCATTGCCACCCGTATTGTTATGCTGCAGACCGGAATGCGGGCCCCCATGGGAATAAAAATCAAGGGGCCGAGCCTGGAGACCATCGAAGAGGTCGGCCTCCAGATGGAAGAACTGCTCAAGCAGGTCCCATCGGTGGCTCCCCTCACTGTGCTGGCTGACCGAGTGGTGGGGAAACCCTACCTGGAGATAGTCATTGACCGTGAGGCCATTGCCCGCTATGGCATTCAGATCGGTAAGGTGCAGGAGGTGATTGCGGTGGCCGTTGGCGGCAAAACGATAACCACCACGGTTGAGGGCCGGGAACGCTATCCGGTCAGGGTTCGGTATCTTCGCGAGCGGCGGGATTCCATTGAGGCCCTGGAACGAATTCTGGTGGCTGCTCCGGGTGGCGTCCAGATCCCGCTCGTCCAGCTTGCCGATATCCGCTATGTCCGGGGGCCACAGATGATTAAGAGTGAAGATACTTTTCTTACGGCCTATGTCCTCTTTGACAAAAAGTCCGGTTTTGCCGAGGTCGATGTGGTGGAAGAGACCAAGGCCTTTCTGGAGGGAAAAATTGAATCCGCTGAGCTCATGCTTCCGGCTGGCGTTTCCTATACCTTTGCCGGGAACTATGAAAATCAGATTCGGGCCCAGAAGCGTCTGGCTATGATTTTGCCGCTCTCTCTCTTGCTTATCATGATCATTCTCTACCTCCAGTTTAAATCCATGGCCACCACCATGATGGTTTTTTCGGCGATCCTGGTGGCCTGGTCCGGCGGGTTCCTGATGGTCTGGCTCTATGGTCAGGAGTGGTTTCTCGGTTTCTCACTCTTTGGTACAGACATGCGCCAGCTGTTTCAGGTCCATACCATTAACCTGTCCGTGGCCATCTGGGTCGGTTTTCTGGCCCTGTTTGGTATCGCCACCGACGATGGCGTCTTGATGGCCACCTATCTCGACGATTCTCGTACTCGCTTCCCCATGGCCAGCAAAGAGGATATTCGGCAGATGGTCCTCTTTGGCGCCCAAAGACGTATTCGGCCGGCCTTGATGACTTCGGCAACCACCATTCTTGCCCTGATCCCCATCCTCACCTCAAGTGGTCGAGGGTCGGATATCATGGTTCCCATGGCCATTCCCTCTTTTGGCGGTATGATCATCGCCTTGCTCACCGTCTTTGTGGTGCCGGTCCTTTACTGCTGGGTTGAAGAAATGAAACTGCAACGATCTTGAATGCTAACCAGTTACAGAGCCGTTGTTTGCAATTATTGGCCATTCCCTGAAGAGGTACCTTGAATGAAGAGTTGATTGGGGGCTAAGCCGGCAAGATATCCTGCCTATATATGGGGAAGATACGCTTGTGTTCAGTGGTATGGCTGGGTTTTTTTTGCCTGCGCAGCAAGGGTCTGCAGAGAAACACCAGGCTGAAGGCCGGTGTGCAGGGAAATGACTTTTTCTGCCTTATGGAAAATATCCAGGGCGTAGGCGGGAAATCCTGTGGTTATATAATGTTCCATCAGGCAGGCGTAAACACCTTCATTGAGCGGGTCAGAATGACGGGCCTGTTCAAGAAAGGCAAGGAGGATTGCATCATCTGTTTCCCTGAGAGAGGCGAGGCGAAGTACACCTTCGATGAAAAGTTTGCGCAGATGGTTACGGTAGTTACAAATCCATGGATCTTCATCATTAGGAAGAAAATCGTTTTTATACAATGCAAGGGTCTGTTGCAAGGACATCTCGTTCTCCGAATCGTCAATTTTCTTCATGGCTCGGCTAAACTCCAAGGCATCAATTTTGCAGATTGATTGAACCAGTGAAACCCGTCGATGTTTCACGACCAGCCAGTTGGCAGGGGAGGTGCAATCGTCACTACCGACCCTCCGTAATCGCGACAGGGCCATTTTGAGATTGTTCAGGGCGTGGTCTCCGTCACTGTCTGGCCAGAACAGACGAGAAAGTTTTTCCAAGGAAACCTTGGTTCCGCCAAGGGCAATGATGGCTTTGAGTAATTGTTTGAGCCGCCGTCCCTTCCATTCCCTGTCGTAGAGTTGTTGGTAATTAATCGTCAGGCAAAAATTGCCAAGGGTCTGAATGGCTACAATCGGGTTTTTTTCAACAGTCGGAACAGGATAGGCCGGAGCTTTTTCCCTGTTCGTTGCGACCCTTATCTGCTGGATAAATTCTTCATTGCGGAATAATGGCATCAACTGTTCTCCGCGGGGAAGGCTTTTTTGGGCTATATCAAGATGCCTGGCGGCCATTTTGAAGTTGTTGTGAGAGAGGTAGATGGCCGTCATTTCGAGGGAACCGGTGGCCGCAAATAAGGCAAATCCTTTTTTTTGCCAACGGGGTAGCCAGGCGCTCAAATGCTTGAGGGCCTGGGCATCCTCCTCCAGGTCTGCAAGTGCCTGGCTATGAATCAAGGCCGCAATCGGTTGAATGAGCGGACTGCCGCTTATTTTTCCCCGTTGCTCGGCAATTTCAGTGTGCAGCAATGCCTTGCGTGGTTTTCCCAGCCGTAGGGCAGCGATACCCAGGCACAAATGGAGACAGGCAAGATGGTAGTAGTTGCATGGCGGAATGGTTTTCAACATGATCAGATTGGAGACTTCCTCGATTTTGGCCCGATCATCGGAAAGACAGAGTCCGTACAGGTACGTTGTGTACAGGTGGAGATAGACGGCCAAGGGCATCAGGGAAAAGGCTTTGTGACCAACGACTCCCTCTAATAAGGCAACTCCATGGGTAATGTCACCTTTTATCACCTTACAGAGACCAAGACAGGAGTTATAGAGAAGCGTTGCCAAAATTGAGCTGTTTGCCATCCTGCTTAAGGGGAGCGTTTCCGTTAACAGGAGTTCAGCAGCTGTGAGGTCACCTGCCCAGAAGGAACAAAAAGCGGCAGTGGATGCATGGAGAAGACGCAAGGAGACAGACCCGGACTTTTCCGCCCAGTGTTGTTGCTCAGTATACGGGATAGCCGCAAGGTCTAGATTCCCCTGGCCGGTAAGCTCGACAAGGGTCTTGTAGCCCAGCAGGGAAGCAACGGCTAGTGGGGAAGCCTTGGCGGATCGCTTGAGGAGAAAATTCGTTCTTGAAAGCCAGATGTCGTAGCGACCAAAATCTTGGCCACTGGCCCAGATAGAGCTGATCGCCGCACCTGTGCAGGCGTAACAGGCATCATGGTCATCCAGTAAAAGAAAGGTGGTGTAGAGCTGTTCATAAACCTCCAGTGAAGGGGTGTCTTGAAGGGACTCCTGCAGGAATTGGAGGCGGGGAGACAAAGAACCTTGCTGTTCAGCAAGGGAGGCCTGGTATAGCAGTCTTGCAAGGTGGCGGAAATCCAGGTTGAACCATGATACGAGGCCAATGTGCCCGAGTCCTGTTGTGGCCTCAGTTGATACTTTTGAGGTCGAAGACTGAGTACTATACATTTGAGGGAGTGCCGGAGAATCCATGTGGTCCGTCCTCACTGTCAGAAAAAGTCAGGGAGATAAGGAGTTGTTGTTATCTCATAAGATGATTAAAATCTACTGCTCTGGCGAACGACTCTGGCGAAAAAAAAGTCCAGTCAAGGCGGATGCAATCTGACGTCCATGCTGCCAGTATCCTCTCTCAGGACGCTCTTCGCCGCAGAAGTTCCTCATATCGGCAACTCTAATAACCCCTTTTTGCCTTCCACAAGGGGCAAAAACAAAAAATACCTTTGTAATTACTAATACAAAACAGTAAGTTATAAGTCAATGTTTTTTCGACTTTTATATGACATTGGTGGCGGTTTGTGTGGGCGGCGACCAGAAAGGTAACCTCCTCTTTCCTGTCCTTTCAGGAGATATGGGGAGTGCTCAGTACAAGAATGGCGCCTGCTCTGGCAAGGGGAAATCTTCTTGTTTTGTCTCTTCTGGCCGCGCAAACGGAAGGCAGCAGAGGGTACTCTGTAATTTTGCGGGGAGAATCGGATGCTGGGGCAAGTGTCACCAGAGGCAGCGAAGAATTATCTGAGTCTGTCAGAGGCAAGCAGGTTTGAGGCACCTTGCAACTGTGCCTTTTCGCTCAAACTCTTCGTTATAAGAAAAACATTATTCTATGAATAGCAAAGAGATGCCTGCACTAAAATTTTCTCATGCATCGATTTGGAAGGAAAATTCTATTTTTTCAAGGCACCCTTGCGAAAAAAAAGATTGTCTACGGCTGGCCATCTGGCATCGAGGGCTGATCGTACTCTGATCACTTGACCGGATAAACTGGGATTATCATCGGGAAGAGAAAAAGAAAACTCGAGAGGCAGGAGATGAATACTTCACCGTCGCCAATACAGGAGGACGCTTATTCTCAGCTGCTTCGGCTTCCAACAGAGGCGTTGAGCTTTGTTAATAGCGAAACAATAAGGGGCCAATATCCTGGAGTGGTGTGGTTTCGACCTGAATGGGGACGGTGAGGGAATTATTGACAACCAACAGGTATTGCCCTGGTGACACATTGCGAAAGTAATACATACCGTCTCGACCAGTACGATAGACGGCTACCACCGATTGGCTGTTGTCCTGCCG
Organism: Pseudomonadota bacterium; assembly: GCA_018817385.1. Classification (GTDB taxonomy): domain Bacteria; phylum Desulfobacterota; class Desulfobulbia; order Desulfobulbales; family Desulfocapsaceae; genus Desulfocapsa. Next base: position 33,521 of record JAHIUA010000012.1, on the reverse strand, counting down.
TTTGATCTCAACAGAGGCTTTTGCCAGGGGAAAGGGGGCTGACGCCCACTGGCCGATGCCATCCACTCGTCCTCTTAAGTCGGTCGCACCGACAGGGGTGGTTCCGTAAAAAAAGAAACAGATAATGACCAGTAACACTCTCAGTTTCATGTTCTTCCTCTCTTCTTTTTTGTGATTTTGTTTTTGGTGTGGCCTTTCTCTTACTCTCGAATGCTGTTACTCTAAGAGCGTGTCCGAGAATGCCATTTTTCCCCAACTCTTCAGAATTGTTAAAAAATGATGTTCGTAAAACCAGACAGATGGCTGTGCTGCTTTTTTGCTAATTTCTCGATTTGAGAAGGACTATCTATTCTTGGATAAGCTCCTATTGATTAATATAGTCACCCCCTCCGTAGAGTTGCTCCGGATCATTGAGGGTCCGTACAATTACAGGTTTTTTAAGGTGAATGAGATGGGAATCCCGATCTATAATGGCCTCATCCTCTGTCAGTTTCGAGAGGCAAAGGGTTTCCTGACCAAAGCCATCCACATTGATGGTAATAAAAAATTGGGGAACTTCTCCGCTTGCCGGGCCTGGAATCTGTAAGTCCACATTCCCATTTTTTTGCAGTAAAAAATCAGGCTTAAAATCAAAAGACAGCCTGTCAAACAGTGATGCTTCGTCTAAATTGTTTCCGTTCTTGTCTTGAAGTTGCAGGTTCCCGCGAACTATCCAGACATAGGAAGAGCTGCTCTTGGCGAGATCAAGGACTGTCTCTTTGATATCTGCAACAACGAAATATCCCAAGAGCACTGTGACAATATATGCGGCAAAGGCTCCAGATGAATTTATTTTAAAATTGGACAAGACGCCGTTGGCCGAAACTTTAGAGTCAGGAAACCATTTGTAGAGCAGGGCCGCTGGTATGATTGGCACCAGGACAAAGAGAAGATAGAGGCCAAAAGAGAGTAATATGAAAAGAATATTGTTATTTGCCATTGTTCCTCACTTTATTTCCTGTGTTTAAGGCAATCAGCTCAGCAGGGTTGCCCGTGCCTCCGTTTCCAAAATTCCTCTTCCGGGGAATGTCCCTTCTCTCTTTCACTTTGTTGCTGCTCTAGGAGCCTGTCGGACTTAGATATAAATCTGCTGCAAACTTGACAAGTCGGCCCAGATTTCCATAGTTTTTCGTTAAATAGGCCTGCTATTCGCATCAAATCCATGAAAATATGGTCTCGATTTCTCTAATTTTCGCTACGATTCTCTAAATCCGACAGACATCCCAGATGTCAAGCGCAGCCTGCATCCCGGCTCATTCTCCGATCCTGGAAATCATATAGCGTAAATCACCGACGTAGGTGCCATTAAATATAACGCTTTCCCGCCAAGACCCTTCCTGGGTTCTTGGCAGTGAGTACCAGAGTTCTTTTTGACCTGCCCGGACAGTGCCCAAATCGGTGCTGCTGATGAACTGGTCCTGGTAATAGGAATCTATTCGTACAGAATAGTTCATTTGTACATGGGCAAAGGCCAGGTACAGGGCTACATTGCCATACAGTTGCCCGGATTTACCACCCCAGGGGTTCAGAAGCCTGTTTCCGCTCCGACGAGAGCCAACGGCTCCACCGATAAAGGAGGCAAAGGCATGTTCGTTCTCCAGAGAAACAAGGCGCGGTTTTACCCACACCGCCCAGTCTTGAGTCGCTGTTTTTTCTCCCGCCTCCACAGCAAGTGCCACGGTGCCAGTGAGGCCACGGAAGAGGGAAAGGTCCTGGCTGAAGGCATTGATTACCGAGCCGCTGTATTTTTTATGATACCCGCGTCGCAGGGGAATGCCTTGATATTGAGGGAACTCAGCCCAGACCTCAAAGTAGGCCCCATCTGATGCTGCGGCTCCGTCCAAAAAGCCAATTTCAGCCCGAAATTCTGCGCCATGATGCGGAATAGTGATATTAGGATAACGACCAATTATCCTGCCCCGAGCTTGCCAGTGAGGGTGCGTTTCCAGGACGTGGCGGTATATCTGTTTATCTTCAAGTCTGACACTGTCAAGAAGTCGCGCAAACCCCTTGGAGTCAGAAGCATTCCCCGGGAAGGGCAGGGCCTGCCAGGCATTTGTCCATTTCGCCGTCGCTGCCTGGCCTATGAAATCAACGAGTATGTCGGGCTCCAGGGAATCACAGACAATTTCTGCAAAACCGTCACAAAAAGGTTGGTCGCAAATCTTGCCGCTCTGAAAAACTATCGTGGCTGTGTTTTCTCCGATATCTGGTGCCTTCTGCCAACTGTTGGCCTGGTCAAAACTTTTCGATTTACACCAGGCCGAGGCTGCAGGTTCACCGCACTGAGTTGCCCAGCTCAGACACCAGTCAAGTCGATGGCCTTGGTGCATCGGATTGGTGTAACGTACCAGTCCCGGACCGATCTGGGCACTGTTGCTCTCGGCCCAGGCCAGAGAATGAGGTGAGAGAAAAAAACATATCACCGCTCCTGTCACGAAGGCTTTTAAGAGTGCTCGCATAGTTGATTTTCCTCCCTCAGCTCTGTATAGCTTTGTCGTAATTGATGTTTCAGAAAGCGTGCGGCAACGGCTGACCAGGGCCAACAAAGCGTTTCTGATGGATCTCTTCCCCTTCTCTCTGGCTCTGGCTGCGATTGAACCGTTCTCCATGGTGAAGAGATTAATGGAGAACTATGACACCTGCCGCTGGCAGCGTGAGGCGCACTGCTGAGCCGTTTTTCTCTTCAACCTCTACTGTTGTCCCCAGTTCGGAACTGTCTGTTGCCAGCAGACAGACCATCTGGGCGCCGGGCGGATTGATACCATGATCAACGGTGACCCAGACCGTGAGCGCCTGTGTTGCATCGGTATTGATGGCGCACAAATATTCCCGGCCGGCAAAGATACGTGACCAGGCCACTACCCAGCGCAGCTCTTCGCCGATTGGCTGTGGAAAATGAAAATCACCTTCCGTTCCTGTTGGAGAGACTTGGCGCAGATACTGGCGGCCGCGGCGGAGACTGATATGGTTCTTGCGTAAGCTGCTGAGGGCATGGATCAATCCATAGATGGGCTGCCCCTCGTTAAAGAAATGGTGGCCACTACTCTGGAATGAGCCAAAAGAGCCGCCAAACATGCATTCGCGGAGAAAGACATCACTGTAGTCTGCCTCTTCCGTTCGTTTATCTGCGCCGTTAAAGGCCTGTTCCGTTCCGTAGTAGAGACACGGGATCCCTGCAGTGAGGAGGTTGATGGCAAGAGCAGGAGGCAGAAACTGGTGACTGTCTTGCTGCTGACCGCAGAAGCGGAACTTATGCTTCACTCCCACCTGATCATGATCGTCAAAGAGGGTGACCACATGGCCGGAGTACCACTGATGGGTGTGCTTGTTGTCCAGGAGGCTGTTGCGGAAGAGGTCAAAATATCCTTCCTCTTGAGCAGTATCAGGATTTCCAGGGCTGCGCCAGCCCTTGGCCAGGAATTCGAGTTTGTCAGGGATGTCGTTGATACCAAGGGCGGCATCAAGGCCTGTGGTGTTGACCATATTTACTGCATGCGGCCGGCCACCGGTCACCTCGCCGATCATGTAAAAGTTTTCCTTGCCCAGGGACTGGGCGAACTCATGGATAACGTTCGTGAAATAGCGGACAGCCCCTGGTTCCATATGTTTTACGGTATCAATTCGGAACCCGTCAAGATCGGCAAATCCGATCCAAAATTTGTATACCTCTGCCAGATGGGTCAGGGCAGGTGCCGTCCTGAAGCAGCGGATAGATTCGAGAATATCCCAGGCCGTGGCCGGATTATCGGTGCCGGAGCCATGGTAGATGTCCTTGAGGGAGAGAAAGTCACCATCCAGATATTCAGGAAAGCTATCCCAGTTCCTGATTTCTCCCTGTCGGGTCCAGGCCTCTGCTGATTGAAATTCAAGGGGCCAGACGGCTTCGTCCGGCGAGGCCTGGGGATAGAGATCCATGGCAAGGGGAGCAAAGGGCAGGGTGCCGTGGTCCTGGCTGTGAGTCCGGAAGCCGGCTACCGGCCACTGCTCTCCTCTGTGATAGTAATAACGGTAGTTTCCCTGATAGGCGAAAACGTCGCCGCTGTGGTTGAGGATAATGTCGAGGATAACCCGGATACCAGCGGCATGGGCTTTGGCGACGAGATTTTTCAGATCATCACGGGTACCGAAATGGGGGTCGACCTCCAGAAAATTCTGGACCCCATAGCCGTGGTAGTCATGACTGCCGGTGACCTGTTTGAAGACGGGACTCAGCCACAGGGCGGTGATCCCCAGCCGTTGCAGGTATCCAAGTTTATCCTGAAGACCTGCGAGAGTGCCGCCGCACCAGTTCTGGCCGGCCTCAAACCATGATTCGCGGTTCGCCTGCCAGGCATGCTTCTCTGCTCTAAAGAGTGATGTCGTCCGTGCAGCTGTTGGGCCATCATTGTCGGTACCACTGATATTGGCAAAGCCACCATATTCCCTGCCATCGGAAAAACGGTCGACAAAGAGAAAGTAGAGCAGTTCATCCTGCCAGGCCACCGGGGAGGGATAAAATTCCTTGCCGCTGATCAGGGAAGACCAGTCGATATCTTGCAGGCTTTGCATGAATGACACCTCGTAAGGGGCTATGGCCAATAAAGAGTGAAGGCGCTGCCACCTGCCTGTCTCCCACTTCCTTCACCTCGCTTCCCGCGCCTGCAGGGGAAAGGTTTCCGTAAGGGGAGACAGCTGTGGCCTGCCGGTATTTGCCGGTGACAGGGAGAGCACACTGTATTCTCAGTAAAGAGAATACAGGCCATAAGGTAACAAACAGGTAACCGATCCTGGAAAATGGCAGCTTACGGCCAATAAAATCCCGGTCCTTATTCGAGCTCCCTTTCACTCAGGCGGCACAAATTCCATAGGCCGGTAACAGTTCAGTGATGACATAAAACCGGTGTGCAAGCGCTGCATCGTGAAACAGTTTCCAGTCACTCTTGAGAAACGATGGCCGGTATTGATATTTACATATATTGGCATTGGTCCCGAGAGCCTGTTCCTTCCATGATTTGTCTGGCCCATCGTTACAGAAATTTTCCGATTTTCCCTTGTAGGAGATATCTTCGGAACCAAAACTGAAGGTGCCGTTGCGGATGGCCTCCAGCCATTTTTTGTGTCTGTCGGGCCCCTCTTTTTCTCTGTTTGTCTCAAACAGTTTCTTTATTTCTTGCATGTCTGCAGCTCCAATGCCTTCGCTTTGGGCATTGGTATCGCCGAGCAGGTAGCGCTGCATGGCCTTGCACATCTCATTGGCCGCTGTACAGAATTCTTCGCTGTTATCCAGCTCAATAAGTTCTTTGTCCTGATTTCTGTACTGCCATTTTAAAAAAGGCATGTCTGGAAATATGGTTGCCCGACCATGGCCGAGGGCTGGAATGGCATCATCTAGAAAATCCGCCAGATAGGTCCTTAGTCCTGATTTGAAGACACCGGAATTTCCGGTTTCTTTGACATCCTCCACCTCATTCACCGAATCCAGGAGGCCGGCAAAACCCTGATGGGCCCAGGTATCGGCATAAACATGCATGCTTATCCCCAGCCGATGTAAGCCATAGGGCTTGTCTTGTTCAATAATGGCCTGCTTGACCATGTCTCGGGCAATTGGCGAATCTGGTGTGCAGATCAACCTGTTGACAGCCTTTCCGGACGGATTTGTGCCTGCCGCCATCCCCCCATTTCCGGGTAAAAAGTGGAAAGGGATCCAGACTTGATGGTTATCCAGGTCCCTGGTGTTTCTGGTATCAATCATTCGATGGGCCGGAGAGATGCGCTGATAGAGAAATTTATTGGTAAACCTGACCGGTCCGTCGCTGGTTGCATCATCAACATACTGGGCTGCATAGGCGATGATATCTGCTCGGATCCTGTCAAATCCTGCTATCCGTGCTGCCACATAGGTTGTGGCATGATGAAAGTCGATCTGCATTGTTTTTCTCCTCTTTGTCTTTTTTTCAGGATTCTTCTATGGGGTTACCATCTCTAACTCATAGAAAAATTCCTGCCATGGAAGCAGCTCCGACTGATCCATTGCCTGCGTTGGGAGTGTCTGGTCTGGAGTCATGCCAACTGCAGCCGCCTTGGCCAGGCCATATGGATGATATGGCAGCAGTGAAAAGTGGCGTGCTTTCTGGTGACGGAGGAATTTGCCAATCTGCTCTATATTTTCAGCTGTAGCCGTATAACCAGGGATCAGCGGAATACGGACAACGACGTCCTGGGCTCTGCTGGTTAACAAACGGCATAAATTGGCCAGAATGAGAGTATTGCTGCTGCCGATCATTTGTTGGTGTTGTCTGGCATCCAAATATTTCAGATCAAAGAATATCATATTCAGGTGGTCGAGGCAGGCTGCTGCAAATTGTTCGTATGAAAAAAGGCCATTGGTCTCAATGATTGTATGGATTTTTTCACGGTGCAGCCTCTCCAGTAGGGCGCTGATAAAGAGTAGCTGTTGCGTTGGTTCGCCTCCTGACAGGGTTACTCCGCCGCCTGATCGTGCATAGAACAATCGATCCCGGAGGAGTAATTCGACAAGTTCTTCCAGCTCATATTCTCTCCCTGTCAGCACCAGAGCCCCGGTTGGACAACTTTCTACGCAGAGACCGCATCCGGTGCAGCGCCTGCGATCAAGGCGATTTTCACTCTCCATGCATATGGCCTTCTGGGGGCATATTGCCTGACAGTCCCCACAGCTGATACATCGTTGAAGATAAAAGGCGATTTCCGGCTCGGGAGAGATGAGCTCCGGATTATGACACCAGGGGCAGTGCAGGGTGCATCCCTTTAAAAAGACAGTTGTCCTGATACCTGGGCCGTCATGGAGAGCATAGCGGTTTATATTTCCGACCAGGGCTTTCATCCCAGTTGCGGGATCATCAGTTGCAGCTGCTTTGCCATGAAACCGAATTTGTAGAGATAATTCAGATTTCCTTCGGTTCTGACGTCATGTTTGAGCATGGAGCCGAGTATATCCTGGCGCGGGGAGATGATAAAATTCAGTAAGGTCCTACCGTTACGAAATGTTACGGTAATATGCGGGGCGTCAACCATTCCCTCCACCACCTTCATGCGGCCGTGAGCAAAAATCACACCAACGGTTATCTCACCATCTTCGCTGCAGAATTGGTAGCGACCATTGAATTGATTGATATTACGGCGATAGTGATGATTCACCACAAACATGATATGCATCAAGGTCAACAGGCTCTCTAAAAACTCCTCTGCTACTTCAGAGTCAAAACAATTTCTGAAATCCGCCCATAGTTCTTCTATGCCCTTTGTGCTGATGATATCAAACATCTCCTCTTTCATTTTCATAGCATTTAACTCCTCAATGAAGGGAATTATCATTGTCAATAATCCTCGTTATTGAATAACTTACTTGAGCCACGGATTCAGGTAATCAGGAGGGCGAATCCGGAGTCTGTTTCCGGCGTCGGCCTGATTATGTGAAGGTGGGGTACTGGTAAGCTCTTGGTTATTGCAGAGCCGGCAGGGGCACAGCCTGACCGTCCGCCAATCCATACTGGGTTCGGGTAATCAACTCGTCCTTCATCATCTCATTCAGATCTTTAAAATAGGCGGAATAGCCGGAGACGCGAACCATCAGCTCAGGATACTTTTCCGGATGTTTTTTGGCATCAAGGAGCATTTCGTAGGTCATGATATTAAACTGTACCTGCTGGCCTCCAGCCCGGAAATAGGCATCTATGGTCTGGGCAAAACGTTCTGCCATCTTTGCCACATCGGCTTCAGGGGTATATTTGATATTCAAGGCCCAGCCTCCTGGTACCAGTTCGCCTCCCAGTTCTGCGACAGCATTGAGACAGGCGGTCAGTTCCGGTGCCGCCCCGGAAACCGGTGTCATGCCACTGGAAAAGACTTCCCCTGCCTTACGTCCATGGGGGAGGGCGCCACTGATTCCACCCAGACCGGCATGATTGGTCATGGTCCAATAGGAGGGACGATAGCGCCCGCCTCGATAATTGATATGGGATTGGTAGAGATTAAAGAGGTGCTGGACCAGATTACGACTATTCTTTCGGGCGATCGGGGCCTCGGTTCCATATTTGGGAGCATGGTTCTGCAGGTAAAGCCGTACCTTTTCCCCTTGCGGGCCACTGAAGTTGGCTCGGACCTGTTCCAGAAGCTCGCTGAAAGTGAATTTCTTGGCGATGAAGACGGTTTGTTCGATGGCGTTCAGTGAATCAACTACATCAGCAAAGCCAATGTGGGTGGCCCCAGACGAATTATACAAGGCGCCGCCCTGGATCAGGTCTTTCCCTTTGTCCATCGGGCCAATGAAAAGGGCAGATAACAGCGGTGACGGCATCATTTCCTGATGCACAGAGCCCATGTATTCATTAAGTTGAATGGCCTGTCCTATGAGCCAGTCCAACTGGATCTTGAAGACCTGCCAGAACTCCTCAAAACTCCTTAACGTTGATGGATCCTCAGTGACCGGTCCTATCTGCTCGTCTCCGGTTATTGGCCGCTTACCGCGAAAGAGAGCCATTTCCAGAGGCGCAGCCAGGTTCATCATGATTGAGCTGGAAGCCGGGTAGTCACGGCCACTGCTGGCAAGTTCCACACAACCGATGACCGCGTAGTCCCGGGCATGCTCCAGGGTCTCACCCTGCCCGGTCAGGGCTGTGATATTCGCTGTATCATTGAAAAAAGCCGGTACAGATTTTGTGTTGAGAATAGCTTCCGAGACCCGCCGGCAATAGGCTGTAGAATTTTTTTCATAGTCATAACGGGCATTGACGTTGGGGTCGCGAATCGCAAGGAGTTCCGTAACCCGGAGCATGATATAGGTCAGATCGTTTACTGCATCCTCACCGTTAGCATCGACGCCACCCAGGGTAATAGCGGGTACTGTACCGGCGCCGCCGAACAATTCTTCGGAGGCTTCCGGCACCATGGTCACATTGTCAGCTATTTTTAACCACAGGCAGCCGACCAGTTCAATGGCTTGGCCCACATCCAGGCGTCCCTCTGTAATATCACGCCGATAATAGGGGTAGAGAATCTGATCTAAGCGGCCGGGACTCATGGCCATGTTAATATTTTCAGCATGAATTCCCACCTGACAGATCCAGAGAGCATTTATGGCCTCTCGGAAGGTGCGGGCCGGTCCGGCTGGAACCTGGCGGCAGATAGCCGCTATCTCGGCAAATTCAGCGGCCTCTGCAGGATCGTTAGCCGCCCTGGCAAGTTGTTCCGCCTCTTTCGCCAGTTGTTTTGCATGGGCTATGATCCCCTCCAGAGCGATTTGCACGGCTCGAAAAAAATCAATCTGTTGCTTGTTTTTGGGGTCTCCTGCCGCAGCCAGTTCTCCTTCACGTTCGGCAGCCATTGTGATGAGGCCAGATACCCCCTGTTCAAGCATGAGGCTGTAGGCCGGGACCGCATGGGAAATGCAACCGGCCTTGGCGGCAATAAAAAAGACCAGGTTTTCAAAGAGCTGCAGGCATTTCGGGTTGCCGAAGCGGGTCCGGGTAATCTCAAGGACATTCCTGTCCATCCAGAAGGGGAATATCTCCAGGTTGAGTTCATTGGCTTCCGCATCAGTCAGTAACTGCGGGTTTTTTGTCCGCTTGCTAACCGTTTCCAGTTCAGGCCACAGGGTCAGGGCAAAAAATTCGGGGAAAAGCGGTGCCCCGAGAGCCTTGCTGGTGGTGTTGCCGGCAAGGAGGTTACGGTCATGGAACTGGGCACTCTTGCGATGGAGAAAGTAACTGACTTTTTTGGCCTGCCTGATTTCTGGAGAATCTTCAAGATCATCATGGAGACGCAGATATTTTGTGATATAGCGGGCTCGTTCAATACAGATCTCGGGGCGGCGGGAAAAATATTGGCTCCGCAGTTCCTGGAGACGTGGCAGGTTTTGGAGGGTGAACTCTTTCAGGCCAATGTCGGCAAGGGTTATGGGTGTCATGAGAGACCTCGTCCAATGAAACGGGTAATTGCTTGTTTTTTAATCATCAGCGCTCCTGCCAGGTGTCGAGTTTGATGGCCTTGCGATGCTGCTGCCAGACATCATCCAGGAGGAGGAAATAGCCAAAGAGTTGGTAGCGGTATTGTCCCGGATCAACAGATGAATGGTATGGAACATCGAGGGCGGTTGCGTAGATGAGCTGGCCCAGAAAAAGGCCGTCTGCGATTTCCACCAGCTCATCGAGGCACAGACCTATGGGTGCCGGTCCGCCCACCATGGGACTGCGATAGTGGAATTGAAAGACCCTTTTCTTCTTTTCCTGGCTGTTGTTCATGGGCAGTATGGATTGCCGTTCGGAAACACCGAGAAAAATGTATCCCTGTCTGGCAAATGGGGAGGGGCCGGCCTCGGAAACGGCCTGTAATGCCGGGTCAGGAACGCGATAATTCATATCGATCACTCGAAACAGGGGATCTGCCAGCAGGATGCGCTTGTCCTGGATATTGCAGCCGTCCAGCCAATGATTGCCTGCTTCCTGTTCCCAGAAGGCCTTGTCCTCCCCAGGCATCCCCTCGTCCCAGGACCCATGCCGGAGATGTTCATCAAAGAGCCCCGGCTGCTGCCAGTATCCCTGGGCGGCCTTCTTCACCAGTTCGTAATGGGGTCTGGAGGCCAGATGCAACTTCAATTCCTGTACCCGCAGCGGATACCTGGCCTGAAGATCTTTGCTCTCGTCGAGCAACATGCTCAATTTACGACCGCTGATTGTTTCAAATGATTTGCCGGCCCAGGGAAAGATATACTTGCCGATACTGTGCCAGGTCATGTCCAGCACATTTGGTCCCCTGCCGCTGCTGTTGAGAAGAGATTCGGCAATGGCTGCAGGAAAGAGACGACTGTCATCAATCTTCTCTGCGGGGCGCGGATTGAAGGAGTCGGCAAGACCCAGATGCAGGTTCAGGTTGGCGCCGTGATAGTAATCCCAGCCATGGGCAACATCAGCCTGGCCATACCAGTCTCGTTTCTCCTGGCCCTCAACCCGGCAGTTAAAGCCCTTTTTGCCATGCCCCTGAAACAGACCGTTGTTGACCAGAGGTGCGACTCCACACCTGAACAGGTGATGTAATTTTTCAAAATGATGGAGACGATCATCTTCTTTGCTCTTGGTAGAAATTTCATGACTTATCCGTTGCAGCATCTGGAGAATGGACTCATCTTCCCGACGCATCTCCCGTACATCTGTTGTGTCTGAGTCCTTTGGCGAATCTTCCACAATGAAGGTGGTGAATTTAGTCCGTAATTCGTTGTTATGCCGCCAACCCGTTGTCCAGTCTCCGACATCATACACCTTTTTGCCTGTTTTGCCTGATGAAGGAGGAGAGGGGGCGGCCAGTTTATTGTATCCCAACTCCACATATCCGCTTTCCCCTGACCGTGGCCGGAGTTGGGGGAAGGCAGTGTCGGCATAGACCTCTGCGGCTCGGTCCGGGGCCATCATCAAGAAATAGCCATTGTTCTGGTATCCGTAATCAAGAGCACTATCTGCAGTGTAGGGCTCTCCAAGTGTTGCGGAGCCTTGCTTCGCTATGGGGAGAGGCAGCGTGCCAAGACTGTAATGTCTGCTCGCAAAAACCAGCTGTCCAAGATAGATGCCCTCTCCAATCTCTACCAGTTCATCGATAAGACGAGTCATGGGAAAAGCAGGCTCCAACAGAGGCCAGCGATAGTTCAGCTGATAGACCTCTTTGCCATTCATTTCCGGCACTACCGACTGGCCTGGAGTGGCCAGGAATATTCCTCCGGTCATACTGTAGGGAATATTTTTTTCCCGAGTCAGATTTTCTGGCAGGAGTTCTGCATCAAACAGGGTCTTCTGCTCAAATGTAGGACGCGGCTGCAGGTTCCACAGTGGCGTCAGGGCTGGCAGACCAAGGCCCTGGATCATATCGGGATCATTGGGTTCTCGGAAGAAATTGCGGCCTATCCGTGTGCTGGCTCTATTGTATTTTGCTAATAATTGTTTATTGTTGCCGGTTTTTGCGGCGACAATCTCTTTGCTGACCGGTTCAAATGTCTTCCCCATCCAAAGCCCGGTGTCGGCAAAAGTCATGTTCCAGGCCGTGGCCATCCATTCGATCCCGGCTATCAGCGACCGTTCCCGACCGGCTTTCTTGATGGTCTCTCGGAAATAATCAGTGTCTCTGATGGAAACAGGAATGCCGATCATGGGGCCATTTACAACTTGATAGCGGCCGCACTTAAAGAGGACCTCAAGTTTGTTGTGGACATCTGGCCACTCCTGGCGTTTGCTGTTGTCAGCAAGGATCTTCTGATATCCGGCCAATAGAGCATAGAGGTTCCCGGTAAAATCCTTGTCCAGGAGCTGTGCCAGGGCGGTCGCCAGCCTATCCGCTTCGGCGGCTGATGAAGAGGGGAAATGACTGCTGTTGAGATATTCGGTCATGGTTTTGTTCCAGTAAATTTTCCTCGATCTTTATGATTGGCCATCTGTTGATGGGGGAAACCCCTGTTTGGATTAGATACCAAACTGTTTGGTGTCCACCCACTCCATGCTCAAAAGGGACCAGAAATCGAGAGCCAGCTTGTTGGTTACATAGTCATAGGGTAACCATCCATAGCCCGCATTACCCCAGTCCGGTCCCCATGAGTTTCGGATCAACAGGGCTCCGGTTGTTGTCTGATCGCATAGTGGATTGTGAATTTCTTTTTTGTCATCATAGCCGACAGCCATGATGGCATGGCCCCATTCTGCCTGTTCACCGGGACATGGATAGGGGATTTCTCCAGGAGCTGTGTTGTTGTTAAAGGACGGGAATCCAAAAAAACCAAACATAGAAGGAACACCGGCTGAAAGAAAAATTTTTACCTTGGAGAGCACCTCTTTCCCGGAAATGTTGGCGCCAAGGGGATCATGGCAGAAATATCGCAGGGCCTCAAAATTATCGGCCACGGCATAGACAAAATTTGGTGGCTCTTTGTCGAAATCGGGGCTTACATCGGTATAGGGCCAATATTTTTCTTCTGGGACCCCGCACAGGGCCAGGGCGCCCATGGTATTCCTGAGCCAGGCCCCGGTGTCACCTGTAACCTGCATCAGGTTGCGGGTCGTTTTGTAGATAAAGAGCCGGGATCCATCGAGATGTTTGTTGAAAGCGCGACGCTGAAAGTATTCGATAATTCCCACGGCGGCATTTGCCGTACAGGACCCGAGGCTGGCCTGATTCTCCACCGGAGAACACCAGGGGAGAAGATCCACCTTTTCAGGAAGAACTGCTTTTTTCTTCTGACTGGCAGTGAGGCCAAGTTTTTTTGTCATCTTTGCAATTTCAGGTTCCTGGTCAGTATAGTCGCGCAAATCAGGCATTGGCGGTAACCATCCGGTGCCGACCTTTTCCCCTGTGCTTGAAAGTGTCACTTCAGTATAAAGCCTGTTCATTGCGATTCTCCTTGTTGAATGGATCTGCTTGTTACACTCTCTGGTTTGGTGTTTCTTTGCTGCTATTTGGCTAAGCGAACTCCGTACCAGCTTTTCTCATTCGTACTCACCTACCCATGATCCTTGATGACGGCATCTCGGAAAAAGAAAAATATAAGATCGAGCAAACGATAGCAGAACCATCTGCTGATCCTGTCAATCCGGCCACGTTCCTGGCTGGCTTCAGTTGCTCCTTTGGCATGGGGGCATTATGGTGTGTTTTTTTGCTCTGTTTTTTGCGACCCGGTGCAGTCATACTTTTTTTCTCCTCTTGGACCATTCGCTTTTTCTGGCGCCACTTTTATGATTCGTCACCTGCCGGGGCTGGCTGCAAACAGGCCTGAGAAATACCCTCTGCGATCGCCTGGGCGATACGACGTTGATTTTCACCTTTTGCTAAAAACTCTGCTTGCTCTGGATTGCTGATAAATTCTGTTTCCACCAATACAGCAGGCATGGCCGTTTCTCGGAGTACATGAAAATCGGCTTCCTTGACGCCTCTATTTTTGTGGTCGGAAAGCGCTTGCGTCAAACTTTTCTGTATGGGGGTGGCATACTGTCTGCCGACATTTGAAAAGGGATGAATCCAAGTCTCTATTCCGGCGGCCGTGGGCTGATAAGCGGCGTTGCAGTGGATGGATATAAAGAGGTCGGCCTGGTAGCGGTTGGCAAATTGTGTTCTGGCCGGCAATGACAGGTTGCGGTCAACCCGTCGGGTCAGATAGGTCAGATGCCCCTGCTCCAGCAAGAGTTCCTCAAGAGAGAGGCAAATTTGCAATGCGATATCATGCTCACACAGATCCTGATCACCGCATCTACCCACTGCACCTGGATCTGTACCGCCATGGCCAGGATCAATACATATCTTCATTCACTGCTCCCTTCTGGTAGGGTGCTTTTATTCGGCCCAGGAAACGAGTCTGGCCATCGCAGCCTCTCTTTTTTTTCATGTAACACCTGTTTGAATTCATATTGTTATGGTTGCGAGTCTTGCTGTCCTCTTTGCGATCTACTGAACTGCTTCTTTTATTGGCGTATCAGCTGCTGCCGGTGCCAGCGCAAATGCCCGGGTGCAATAACTGTCGTATTGATAGAGTCTTGCCCAGCCATTTGTGGCCTTGGCCTTGACCCATAGACTCTCGGAAAAGGTGGCACTATTGCCGGTGCTGAGCAGGTTGCTCAGGGCAAAACGCTTGCTGAAGTGGCCACTCCCATCACTGGAATAGCCATTGACCGAGAGATCTGTCACTGCACCGTCACAACTGTTGATTTCGGTGCTGTTTCTTTCGATTCGAAAGTTGAATATGGCGCAATGCGCGGGATGGTGGGCATGAAAATCAATTAGGAGCTGCTCGTTGAGGTTCTGATAATGAAGAAAGCCACATTCGGGGTCAGCGTTGCTGGGGCCGATGGTGGGGGCATTGATCCTGGCCTGGCAACTGCGGTTGTCAATGTGGAGGGAGAAAATAAAACCATCCCCGTCAAGCTCATCATTTTCGGCTTTACGGCTGAGAATGGTTGTCCCATCACTATCCTTGCCAGTGGGGATGATGAACTGGAAGGTCGCTGGACCGGGTGGAACGATTGTCCCCTGTTCTGTATAGATTTCCAGTTTCACTTTGTATCTGCCTGCGGAAGCATCCCCTTCGCCTGGGAGGTCGAAGGTGTCGATGAACCCGGAATAGATATCGACAAACCAGTCGTCCACCGGCCAGGAGTTATGGCCGCCAGGGATGAAATCATCGCAGTCCTCGGGCGTATGTGGTTTGAAGTGGTACAGATGTTTGCCGTGCACTGATTTGGGCCCCAGCGTACAGACAGGGTAGGCAGGGAGTTGGCCAGGCTCCTCTTTGATATAGTGGCGGACAACGGGTTCACGTAACTCATGCCATGCTGTTTCTCCATCTTTTTTATACTGCCAGCGATAGAAAAAGAGAGTGCTCGTGGGGATAGTACTTGAATACCCATGCTGGAAACCGAGTCTGTGCCCGGGAAGATTGCCAAAAGGGGCGTCGATGATGGTATCATAGCTGGTGAGGCCACTGGGTTGCTTGATCTTATTCAACGGAATACCTCCCACTGCATATGGCATAATCCAGACGGGGACTCCTGAGGGCGGTTGCACTGTTTTTGGGGGCATGGAGGTTATGGCGGCTGGATCGGTGGTGATCAAAACAACTTCGCGGCCACATTCGTAGTTCCAATAGGTATGACAGGCCACGTTGGGATCGTAAAGGGTATGCAGGCTGGAGGCAATGCACTGCACGGCCTTGAAGTAGAGATCAGGTTTGTCGCCCCCGCAGGGGTAGGTGATGGAGGTCTCAAATCTGCCTTGCTCATCGGTGGATGTGTACTTGATCAAATCTTTGGAAAAATGGAAATGGAGCCATTTCCATTGGCAGATGAGTTGGGCGAGGATGCCTGCCTTGCCGATAAGCGCATTGCGCAGTTGACTGGCAGAAGCAGCCAGGAAGACGCTTTCCAGATCCTGGGCAATCAGTGCCGCAAGCTGTTCGTATTGACAAGGATTTTGTGGGTCAGGGTGTGGTGGCTCCAGGGGTGGCGCCGGATAGCTGCTCCCTGTATCGAACACGTTGGCAGGGACTTCTCCTCCTGGCCATGTTTCTTCAGATTTGCCAGAGAGGAATGGAGGTTGCCCAATCGTTGGCCCTGCTATGGAGGGGGTTGTTCTCAGAGAGGATTCGGGAGGCCAATGCTTGATGAGGGTTAGCAGGTCGTCTCGGATTCGTGAGAGATCACGATCAGGCAACCGGGAAATAATCTTTGAGAACTTGTCAACTTCGTATATTTTGACGCAACCATTGCTCACCCCGAGTTCTTCATTTGTCCCATCGGGCATCTGGAGTATTTTAATCAATCGGCCCCTGACTAGACAGCGGCAGCGAATCCACTTTTCCCAATCATGGGGGAAAAGATTCAAGAGAAGGGTATTGTCTTCAGCATTAAGCTGAATCCTCTTTTCATACGCGCCCTTGCGAACCAGAATCGACGGTGAAATGCCGTTGCCAGCACTCTCTTTTGTTTCGATGGATTCCCGCATCCATTCCGGTACCCCTTCTGTATCATCAGAAATTTTCGGCCCTATGAGTATCCGTATGGTATCACCGTGCAATGCAAAGGGGAGTGACAATGTTACCGTGAATTTTTCTGTGCCGCGAAAGGAAGCAGCATCAAGAAAACTGCCATTGCGGTCATAGGCATAAACAATGCCTTCGGGCAGCTCCTGTTCTTCTGTCTGTTCCAGCTGGACCTTGATGGTAAATGGGAGCATCTCCTCTTTTTCTATCTTTTGTGGATGCATTGTTTCTTCTCCCCCTTGTACTTGCCGATACGTATTTGCAAGTACAGCATCTTGTCAGGATCAATTCGTTACCGGACGGTTGTTGACTGTATTTTCGGCATCATATACGATCTGTGGAGCCGTCGATTCCTTACCTTATAACATACGTCCTTAGAGGTAACAAATTGGTAACAAATAGGTAACGGCGGGATATTTTTTTTCAGAATAACAGGGGGAAGAAGGAACTGTGGAGTGTCAGTGACTGCTGTTTCCTGGCAGAGAGGAGAGTAGCGGGAATAAGAGCCTTCTTTCGGGAAGATGCTTTGTCAGTGAAATTGTACTGAGTATGAGGTGCTGTCCCTTCATTTTCTTTATTCACAGGCTCCTGGTAATGGGCAGCATTGAAATGTCTTTTTTCCACGAGGGCTCTTGGCAAATGTCCAGGGAAAGACCAGGCAGGTTCCCGGGTTGTTCGTGTCACTGGGGGGCAGGTTTCTTCTGGGACTATTCTTCTCTCTCTGTCTTTGCTTGGTGGAAGGAAAGGAATCGGCCGAGGAGAAAGGTGACCATACAGGCCATGGAAAAGCGACTGCCAATGATGATCCAGTAGTTGGCGCCAAGGAGAACCCGCGCAATGATATACTGAGGAATATGTGGGACAGCAACCGATTTTGTCTGGAAACCTTCTCTGGGGAGTGATTCAATTTTTATCTTGACGAATAAGAAGGGTGGTATTAAAAATTAATACCAGTATTAACAAGGAGGAATTTATGGAAAAGAAGAGAGAACGAGTCTTTTCATTCAAGGCTGATGGCGACCTTGCCGAGGCCCTGGAGAACACCCCCAACCGGTCTGAATTTATTCGTAAGGCCCTTCTCACTACCCTGGAACATGAATGCCCTCTCTGTAAGGGTAGCGGGGTGCTGACCCTTGAGCAGGGAAAACATCTGGAACAATTTCTCACCGTGCACCCATTGACCCGGTGTGAGGAATGTCAGGCCATGCACTTTGTTTGTCACTCCGATGGTTCCGCAGAGGGCGGTCATCCTGATCTGGAAAAGAGAGAACTCTTGTGAAAAAAAATCATCTCCAGTTTTTCTTCCTCCTCTTGCTTCTCCTTTGTTCCGTCCATGGGCTCGCTGCGGCATCGGATAAGGTAGAGGTCTTTGTCTCCATCCCACCCCAGAGATGGATCTGTGAGCATGTCGGTAGAGATCTGGTCAAGACCTATGTCCTGGTGGACAATGGCCAGGAGCCCCACACCTTTGAGCCTCGGCCAACCCAGATCCTCGACTTTTCACGAGCCAGCCTGTTTTTTGGTGTAGGTCTGGAATTTGAACAGGAGATTATGCGGCGTCTGGGGCAAAATTCCCCTGATCTGCGCATCATCGATACCACTGAGGGGATTCATAAGATTGCCATGGAGATGTCAGGTCATGAGCACAAGGGTGAGCAGGAAAAGGGAGAAAGTCAGCGTCACAGAATCGCTTTTGATCCCCATGTTTGGCTGTCACCTCAGAACCTGAAAATTATGGCTGCCAATATGGCCGCAGCCCTGGCTACTGAGGACCCAGAGCATCGGCGAGACTATGAGAATAATCTTCAGGCCTTGAACAGGAAGCTTGACTCCCTTGACCAGGAGATAAGTGGAATGCTGGCTCCTTTTTACGGGGCCTCCTTCTTTGTTTTTCATCCGGCCTTTGCTTATTTTGGCCAGAGCTATCATCTGCAACAGGTGGCAGTGGAAACCGGGGGCAAATCATCCACGCCCAGGCAATTATCTCTCTTTATTCGCCGGGCCAGGGCCGAAGGCGTCAAGGTGATTTTTGTCCAGTCGCAGTTTGATTCCAAAAGTGCGGCCGTGGTGGCCGCTGCCATAGGTGCTAAGGTTGTAGCCTTGGATCCTCTTGCCGAAGATGTGGAGAAAAATTTGAAAATCATGGCAGAAAGGATAGTCCAGGCCATGGTGAGCGAGGAAAAACGATGATTGGAGATCCAGAGAAGAGTGCTATCTCCATTTGCAATCTCTCCTTCCGCTATGACGCTCAGGCGGTGCTCGTTGATGTAAACCTCGATATAGATCCCCTCGATTCCATCTGTGTGGTAGGCCCAAATGGTGGTGGCAAAACTACCCTGATCAAGCTTATCTTGGGGCTGTTGATCCCGGAGACGGGGACTGTTCGTGTCTTTGGCAGGAAACCGGAAGCGGCCCGTCTGCGGATTGGCTATGTGCCCCAGTATGCCCAGTATGATCCCCAGTTTCCCATCTCTGTTCTGGAGGTGGTGTGCATGGGACGGCTGGGCCAGTCATTTACCGGCAGGTACAGCAGGCATGACAGGGAACAGGCCCTGGCGGCCCTGGCTGAGATAAATCTTGTTGATATTGCCTCCCGTCCATTTTCTTCCATTTCCGGGGGACAAAGACAGCGGGTACTGATTGCCCGGGCCTTGGCATCCAGAGGGGATATCCTGATCCTAGATGAACCCACAGCCAATATTGATCATGAGTCAGAGGTCAAGTTTTTTGATCTTCTGGCCAAGCTGAATCAGCGGATGACCATTCTTATGGTGACCCACGAGGTTGGTTTTGCTTCTACCTTTTTCAAGCGCGTAGCCTGTGTCAATAAAAAGGTGAAGATTCATCCGACCAGCACCCTTACCGGAGACTTGATCCGGGAGATGTATGGTGGCGATCTGCAGATGATCCGGCACGATCACTGTTGCAGCGGCGAGGGACACAGCCATGAGTGAATTGTGGAGTGTGCTCTTTGATCCGAATATCTGTTTTTTTCGGTATGCCCTGCTCACCGGGATCTTTGCCTCCCTGCCTTTTGGCATTATTGGCACCCTGGTCGTTGTCCGCAGAATCAGTTATATTGCCGGTGCTATTTCTCACTGTGTCCTGGGCGGTATTGGTCTAGGGCTCTATCTGGAAAAGGCGGTTGGGGTTAGTTGGTTTGGTCCTCTGCAGGGAGCAGTCGTGGCCTCTCTCCTTGCTGCCGTGGTTCTCGCGCTGGTCAGCCGTCATGCCAGACAGCGTGAAGACAGTGTCATTGGTGCTCTCTGGGCAGTGGGTATGGCAACGGGCCTTCTTTTCATCGCCAAGACCCCGGGGTATGTCGATCCCATGAGCTACCTTTTTGGCAATATTCTACTTGTCAGCAAAAGCGATTTTATTTTTGTCTTGATCCTGGATGTTGTGGTCCTGGGACTGGTTGGAGTTTTTTATCATAAGTTCCTGGCCATCTGTTTTGATGAGGAATTTTCCAGGTTGCGGGGGCTGCGTACTGGCTGGCTCTATCTGCTCCTGCTCTGCCTTACAGCCCTGACCATTGTCCTTTTGGTCCGGGTGGTGGGGATTGTCATGGTGATTGCCCTCTTGACCCTGCCGGCGGCGGTTGCCGGAAATTTTTCCAGCAACATCCTCCAGATGATGTTGCTGGCAGTCCTGTTTTGTGCCGGATTTGTGGTGGCCGGGCTTGGAGTGAGTTTTACTCTGGATCTTCCCAGCGGTCCGATTATTATCGTCATTGCCGCAATGGTCTATCTTCTTATCCTCGTGGGAGGCAAGGTGGCAAAGGTCTTTAAGAAGTGATTACTGAGAGGGGAAAATGCTGGCGGAGAAAATCCTTTTCCTCTTCCAGGTGGTGCACTGCACCATCCAGCCTGGCATTTGTCAGAGCGGTCAGCATCTTCTTGAACTGTTGACCGGGGACATAACCCATTGCCATCAGATCCTGACCGTTCAGCAGGGGTTTGGTATCGCGCAGGGAAGTAACGTAGAGTGAGACGAGTCTTTTGATTTCATTTTTTCTGGCAATGGCCATGAGGTAGAGAAGACCGTCATTGGAGAGGGGGGCGAACATTTGGTATATCTCGCTCTTTTTCTCCACCTGTCGACCATGGAGACGGTTGGCCACCTCGTCGGCCATCACCTTCTGTTGGATCAGCTCATCACGTGTCCTTTGGGGAAGCTGAAAACGTTCACAAAAGGTCTCCAGCTGTCTGGGCTTGGATCGGCCCATGATTGCCAGAAGATAAATGCGCCAGGCTTCGATCTCTTCTTCAAGGTAGAGGAATTGGAACCAGGAAATGGCTTGATGGGCCTGGGTCAGGATGTGCATAAAACGACGATCGATCTTGAGATTGGGCTTGAGGTCGGGCCAGAGAAATGGGAACAGGTTGAATTCAGTAAGTCTTCTGATAGCTGGCAGGGGGTTGTCTTCTGAAAAAATCTGCTGCAGTTCGGAAAAAAAACGCGGATCATTCCCTTTGCCGAACAGGTCCATCTTTACGGCCCCCAGAATTAAGCGCTCAGTATGTCGGGCGATCTTGAAATCCATCCTCTTTTCAAAGCGAATGGCCCGGAATATCCGGCTTGGGTCTTCGACAAAACTCAGGTTGTGTAAGACCTTGATTGATTTTTCCTTGAGATCGTTCTGGCTGTTAAAAAAGTCGATCAGGGTGCCGAATTGGGCAGGGTTGAGTTGTAAGGCCATAGCGTTGATGGTGAAGTCGCGGCGATAGAGATCAAGCTTGATCGAAGAGAGCTCCACGGTGGGGAGGGCAGCCGGATATTCGTAGTATTCAAGTCTGGCAGTGGCTATGTCGATCTTGAATCCGTCAGGGAGGATAACATTGGCTGTGATAAATCGCTCATGGGTCCTGAGCCGGCCTCCCATCTGTTGTACCAGTCTTTTGGCAAAGACGATTCCGTCGCCTTCCACTACGATATCAAGATCCAGATTGCTCTGTTTCAGGAGCAGGTCGCGGACAAATCCCCCTACGGCATAGGCCTTGAAACCGACGCTATCGGCAACTTCACCAATGGTGCGGAGGACGATGATGAGCTCGCGATCGAGAAATCCACTCATGAGTTGGAGGACGTTTCTGCTCTTTTCCCGGGCTGGTTGCTCATTTTGCTGGAAGAGGTCACGAGGGAGATGACCTGGATCGTTGACCAGCCGGTTGAGGAGGTCGGTTCGAGTGATCACACCGATGAGTTGTCCTTCGTGAACGATGGGGATCAGGCGTTGCCTCTGTTCGATGATCAAGCCTTCGATGTCTGCAAGAGTAGCGCTGAGCGGCAATATTTCGATGTCGCTGGTCATATATTCGCTGACAGGAAGTGATCCGAGGTTGTGATGGATGGCTTTTTCGACAATGTGACGGGAGATAATCCCGATCACGCTTACAGCTGTCGATTGCTCTTGTCCGGGGGGCATGGCTTTGACTACCGGCAAGGCTGTGATATTATAACGGGTGAGCAGTCTGTTGACTTCGAGGATGGAAGTGTTTTCAGGGATAGAGATGGCCGGTTGAGAGAGCATTTCCTTGGCAATGGCCTGGGGCATGATATGTCTGTGGAGACTACGAATCAGGGTTTCCTGGGCCTCGATCATGCTCATGTCGCGTATCGTAGCCGAGGCTGCTGTGCTGTGGCCACCACCGCTGAAGTCTCTGGCGATATTGCCCACATTGACCTCTGGGATACGAGACCTGGCAATGAGGTAGATGCGTCCTTCCATGCAGACCAGGGCAAAGATACAGTCAAGGTTTTCCATGACCATGAAGCGACGGACAATAAGAGAAAAATCGTCTTCGTATTCTTGCAGGGTGAGACTTACCACCACGATTTCGGTTCCGGCAATCATGTAGCTGCGGGCAGTTTTTGTCAGTTCATGGAGGAGGGTGACCTGGCGTGATGTGAGGTCGAAGGAAAGAAACTGAGAGATGATATCAAGCCGGGCCCCTTTTTCCAGGAGCCAGGCTGCGGCGCGAAGGTCATCTGGCCTGGTTGTCAGGTGGGTGAGGGCGCCAGTGTCCTCGTATATACCGAGTTCGAACAGGGTTGCCTCCTCCTCACTGATGGCGATATCTCTTTGCTGGAAGAGTTGACAGAAAATGGTGGTAGTTGCCCCGGTGGGGGCGAGTATCTCCACGTCACCCTGCATGGCGTCCGGAGTGTCGGGGTGATGGTCATAGAGGTGAAGAGAGAAGCCGGGATTATTCAGACACCCGGCAAAGACGCCGATACGGCTTTCTTGCCGGGTGTCCACCACGATCAGGGTGGTGACCAGGCTCAGGTCAATATGCTTGGCTTTTGTGAATTCGTAACGATATTGAAGTGTTTCGTTGATAAATTGGCGGACAGTCTTTTCCTGAGAGCCGGGAAAAGACATCACCGCATCTGGATAGAGCTTTTGGGCAGCTATCATGGAGGCAAGCCCGTCAAAATCTGCATTGAGGTGAGTGGTGATGACTTTCATGGTTGAGGAAAGTTTTCAGTATGCCGGTATGCGTTTTTTGTTAACAGGGCGGACGCCATCAGGATTTTAGAGTTTTCGCCTCGTTGGCCACGGAAGCGATCTCCTTTCACTATCCACTATCTACTCTTAACTGTCAACTGAGAGCGACATCCTGTGGAATGTTATGAAGAATATGGAGCCGAGAGAGGAGAATGAGAGACCTGTTGCTGGCAAGTGGAGGAAAGGTCTGTTTTATCCCCGGGGGTGGAACTTTTTATGGATGGATTTTAACCGTTCTTCGTCGACATGGGTATAGATCTGAGTGGTGGCGATATCGGAGTGACCGAGCATGAGTTGTACTGAGCGCAGGTCTGCTCCGTGGGTCAGAAGGTGGGTTGCAAAGGAATGACGGAGGGTGTGTGGTGAGAGTTTTTCCCGGATACCTGCAGCGCGGGCCGCTTCCTTTATGATTTGCCAGAAACGAAGTCGAGTCATTCCCTTACCGCGACTGGTAACAAAGAGGGTGTTGCTGCGTCTGCCTTTCAGGATCAGGGGGCGGGCAGATTCCAGGTAAGACTCCAGGAACTCCTTGGCGGGAATTCCGAAAGGGACCAGTCGTTCTTTTTCACCTTTGCCAATGACTCGAACGAAACAGGAGGAAAGATTGCAGGCCGCAAGGGGGAGATTGACCAGTTCTGAGACCCTGAGTCCGGTGGAATAGAGGAGACGGAGCATGGTATAATTGCGATTGAGCAGAGGGCTGGACACGGACGGCGGGGTGAGAAGTCTTTCCACCTGGTCAAGGGACAGACCTTGGGGGAGCGTTTGTCTGCTTTTGGGGATTGTTATGACGGCAAAGGGATTGCTTGAGGTCTGACCCTGGGCGGCCAGAAAAGAGAAAAAACTTTTCAGGGCCGATATCCTTCTGCCGTTGCTACGATGGGAAATCTTTTTATTTCGGCATTGTTCGAGAAAACGATGGATGGCATTACTGTTGACCTCCTGCAGGGAATTTACTCTGGGCTTTTGGCAGAGAAATGCAAGAAAGAAGTCAATGTCGGCCTCGTAGGCCTTGATGGTGTTTACCGCAAAACGTTTTTCCGTGATCAGGTAGTGGAGAAAAAGCTCTCTTGCAGAAACGAACTCTGGAGGGAGGAGTGTGGTATCGATGGCAGTGTGAGGGAGACGGAGGAAAGAAAAAAAAGAGAACGCCCGCTACAGGAGAGCTGCAGAGGGCATTTCTGGAAATTCTGTCCCTGTTCTCAACCCCGTTTGACGCGGTTGAACTTGCGAAGTTTGCGTCGAGCCTCGGCCTGTTTGCGCCGTTTTTTTACACTGGGTTTTTCATACTGCTCGCGACGCTTCAGTTCTCTTTTGATTCCATCAATCTGGAGTTTCTTTTTGAGCTGACGAATGGCATATTCAAGATCTCCACGAACTTCAACTTCTATCATTTGGGGGCTCCGTTAGAACAATATAGTTAGGAAAAACGCCGGAGATAGGACTTGCTTCCCGGGTTTTCAATAAAAAAGACAAAAAGTAAAAACAACAATCCTTTTTATATAAAAAAAAGTTGGCTTTCTGTCAATGGCTTTTTCTGGAAAAGTGAGAGTTGTTGTTTTTGGTGGCGTCAGGGAATATTTTTCCTGGGTTCAGGATATTTTTGGGATCGAAAAGCTTCTTTATGCTGCGCATGACTCCGAGAGTGGTGGCGTCCAGCTCAAGGCTGAGATAGGAGGATTTGGTAATTCCCACGCCATGTTCTCCGGAAAGAGTCCCTCCCAGTCGAATTACCTCCTCAAAGAGCTCTTTCTTGGCCTCTGTAGCGTTGGTTATTTCCCGGGGGGCCCCATTGCCTGTCATAATATTGACGTGGATGTTGCCGTCTCCGGCGTGTCCAAAGGTAAGAATGGTGAGCTCCAGTCTCTGTGACAGGGCCTCACAGAAGTGAACAAGGTCGGGAATACGGGTCCTGGGCACGACCACGTCTTCACTGGTCTTGGTCGGGCTGAGCTTAAAACAGGCAGGTGAAATGGAGCGTCTGGCCAGCCATATTTCTTTGATGTCTCCCTCGCTTGTTGCCTGTTTCAGGGTGCAGTGGCTTTCCTTCCGGGTCAGTATTTGCAGGCGATCCGCCATGTCGCGGACATGGTCTCTGCTGCCATCAATCTCAATGATGAGCATGGCTTGGATGTCTTCTCCAGGTGTCTGGGGGAGGAGGTGGGAGACGATGCGGAGGGCGGTTCGGTCCAGGTACTCCAGGGTGCAGGGGAGTATGTTGTTCTGCAGGATTTTGGCCACCAGTTCCGTGGTTTTTTGCAGGGAGGTGGATTGAAGGAGGAAGGTCTCTTTCCACTCCGGCAGGGGCTGGAGTCTGGTGACTATTTTGGTGATAATCCCGAGAGTGCCTTCGGAACCGATGAAAAGCCTGGTCAGATCGTAGCCCACAACCCCTTTTTCCGTACGGGTACCGGTGGTAAGGATGTCTCCGCCTGCCAGCACCACCTCCAGGCCGATGATGGAGTCCTTGGTCACGCCATATTTGATAGCAGATGGACCTCCGGCGCACTCGGCAGCATTGCCTCCCAGGGTGCAGAATTTGAGACTGGCTGGATCAGGAGGATAGAAGAGCTTGTATTTTTTCAGCGTCTGCTGAAATTCTCCGGTGATTACTCCCGGCTGGACTATGGCGATCTGATTGTCCGGGTCAATTTCGAGGATGCGATTGAGGCGGGAACACGCTATTACCAGGCCCCCTGCTATGGGCAGGGCCCCTCCTGTCATTCCGCTTCCTGCACCACGTGCCACCACAGGAAATTCATAGTGATTGGCCAATTTGAGAAGGGCTGAAACCTGAGCTGTCGAGTCCGGCATGGCTACCGCCTCGGGGAGAAAACACTGCTTGCTGCCGTCATAGGAGTAGCAATGCAGATCTTCGACACTGGTACTGCAGTGTTCGCGCCCGACTATGGCAGCAATTTTGGCGAAGAGATCTTTATCCATTTTCAGTAACTATTCAAGTAATACTCAATGGTTGACAACCAACTGCTCTGGAATTGGTTAGCAGTGGTTTATATTTTTCAGTCAGGACTTCGCAACATACTGGTGCAATTGGAGAAGACCTGAAAGAGATGAAGCTGAAGTGCTGCTGAAAAGGTACCATTTTTTTATCATATCGGGCAACAGGGAAAAAATAGCAAAGAATTCTCTGTGGAAGTGGATGTTGAACAAACCTTGATGTATAGTTATGGTGCTTGTCGGCATCCTCAAGGGCGTTGATGGCCAAGAGGGAATACAGTATCCACTGCGTCGGGATTCAGCATTCAAGGTGAGGACTCTTTGTGGTTCGTCACTGTGAATGCATATGGGGCTCGCTGTTTGGGCTGGGGGAATGTTGCCAATCGCTGTTGAGGGGACAGTGATCTCCTTACGGTGGGAAAAGACATGTTTGGCGAAGGGGTAATGGCAGATATGGAAGCACTCTGATTCGAGATTCTCCGGGAGAGTCTCTTGGGGGATGTGCTATTGTTAGCTGCTATGGAAAATAAATGAGAATTGAAGGAGTGGTTGTGGGAGAGAAGAAAAAGATTCGAGTGGCGTTGCTTGCCGGTGGACGCTCGGGAGAGCGGGAGGTGTCTCTGGCCGGCGCTGCCGGGGTTGAAGCGGCCATGGATCGTGAACGATATGATCTTCGCAGATATGATCCTAAAACGGATCTGACCCTGTTGGCCCAGGACGCCGACTCTATTGATGTGGCTTTTATCCTCCTCCATGGGAGCTATGGGGAGGATGGGAGGGTGCAGGGCTATCTTGACCTGCTCGATATTCCCTACCAGGGCTCGGGAGTCTTGGGCAGTGCCCTGGCCATGGATAAAAACATGGCCAAGACCCTTTATCGTGTCCACGGATTGCCTGTGGCCGAGTGGGAAATGGCCAGGCCAGAGGATGGTCAGGATCCTGATCGTCTGCTGGAGATACTTACCCTTCCCCTGGTGGTCAAGCCGGTCCGTGAGGGGTCCAGTCTGGGCATGACCATCGCCCATGACAGGGAGCAGTTAGGGGAGGGGATACGTCTTGCTTACGAGTATGATTCGGAAGTGATGGTGGAACAGTTCCTGGCCGGAAGAGAGATCACGGTTGCGGTGCTGGGAAATAGTGACTTGACCCCTCTGCCGCTGGTGGAGATCATCCCTGGTGCGGAGTATGAGTTTTTTGACTATACCGCCAAGTACAAGGAGGGCGCGACACGGGAGATCTGTCCTGCAGAAGTTGATGCGGAGATAACGGCCAGGGCGCAGGCCTTGGCCGTTGAAGCCCACAAAGCTCTCTGTCTCAGGGGCTATTCGCGGACCGATATGATCCTGACTCCTGATGGCTCTCTTTATCTCCTTGAGACAAATACCATTCCCGGTATGACGCCGACGAGCCTTTTTCCCCAGGCTGCCGCCGCTGCCGGTATTGACTTTACTCGTCTTATCAGCAGGCTGCTTGAACTGGCTCTGGAGTAGTGGGGCCTTTGGCAGAGGTTAGTTGCTCTCCAAGAAACATCTGATGTGATCGCTCCGGTTTGGGTGGCGGAGGCGTTGCAGGGCCTCCTGCTCGATCTGACGAATTCGTTCCCGGGAGACGTTGAACTTTTTCCCCACCTCATCCAGTGTGCATTCGCAGCTCACCCCGATGCCGAAGCGGAGACGAATGACCTGTGCCTCGCGGGCGTTGAGGGTGGCTAATATGCCTTCTATCTGTCTGCTCAGGTCTGCTGTGATGGCGTTGTCAGCAGGTGAACATGAATTATGGTCGGCAATGACATGGATCAGGGTCTGAGCGTTATCTCCTACGGGTTCTTCAAGGGAGACCGGCTCCCTGCTGGTCTCCATGATGGAGAGCATCTTGTTGTATGGCATGTAGGTGGTCTGCGATAATTCGCCTATGGTTGGTCTTCTTCCTAATCGCTGATGGAGGGAAGTGAAGGACTTGTTGAAATGGTTGCAGGAGACAAGGAAGTGGGCTGGCAGTTTGATCGTTCTGGTCTTTTCCGGGATGGCCCTGGTAATGGCCTGGCGGATCCACCAGGAGGCATATGTGGAAAAGCGTCTGCCGGTGTTGTGGTCAAAGCGGAAGACGGCACGCATGAGGCCAATGCATCCTTCCTGGGTGAGGTCGGCCAGGCTTAAGCCTCTGTCGGTATAGCGCTTGGCAATGGAAGAGACCAGGCGGATATTGGTGGTGATAAGGATATCTTTAGCTGTCTCGATTTCCTTGGCCAGCGCTTTGTGCTGTGTCAAAAGGCTGACCAGGGCATGGTCTTGCGGTCGTTTTTTGGCGGCTGATTCCAAGGTGGTAATCGTGTGATCCAGACGCCGTTTTCCTGGTTTGATCGGGCTGTCTTTTTTCTCCCATGTCTGCAGAAGGTTCTGCAGAGTAAGGATCTCTTGGCAAGGGGACTGGATCGCTCTAATACCGAGAATGATGGTGTGGAAGTTTTCTCGAATTGTTTTCGTGTGTCTGATTTCCTCTTCATGGCTGAGGAGCCTTGTCGATTGGAGCTCCTGTTCAACGAGAGAGGGGGGTTGTTTGTTCTCCATAGCTTGACTTAACGAGCGGCGGATCATGTTGTTCGGGCATTTATCCTGCTTTTCTTCATATGTGTGTTGCATTGGCTTTTCCTTATGAATGAAAGAGATTGGTCAATGAGAACTTTTCATGAGGTTCTAAGCAATAAGCGGGCCATTGTTTGTTGTTGTCTTGTTTTGGCGTTGATCCAGCATGTTGGCGAGATATTTGCTTGGTTGGCAGCGGGTGCTGATCGCGCAGGAGATATGGATCTGACAACCCAGTTTCCGATCTTGGGCTTGGCGGCGATAATCTGTATTCTTTTCATGAGGCTTCGTCTCTTATTATCAGTGTGGAAATGAGCAGGGTAAGGGATTGGCTTGACAAAGTAACTGAAGTTGCATACAACAAACAATATTTGTAAAGATAGTTTGCGATTGTGAACTAAGTTTTCGTTTATTGTTGTAATATCTTCTGGATATGGGTTTTTATGGAATTCGGAAATCAACTCTCTGTCCTCAGGCGCAGGCTCTCCCAAGTGACTGCCAGCTGGACTATGGATGAATATAACTCTCTGGTAATGTTTTATATTGGGGTATTGCCTAAGTTGATGCACGTGGAGCGCTGTACCATCTTTCTCGATGAGACCGGTACTGGTTCGTTGATTTCAATGTACGGGACAGGACTGGAGAAGAATGTCATTGAGCCACCCCTGGAAGGGAGTATTGTCGGTCGGGTTATGGCCAGTGGCAAGAGTGTCATCGAAAATAATATGCATACCGTGGCCGGCTATCATCTGCAGGCCGATGAACAGACAGGGTTTGATAGTCGTAATACGCTCTGTACACCCATTAAAAATTTCACCGGCAATGAAGTTATTGGTGTCATACAACTCTTGAATAGTGAGGGAAAAGGATATTTCGATCAGGAGGATCAAGAGGAACTGGAAGAGTTTACAGGCTATCTTTCCACCTCCATAGAGTCGATGCTGCTGAACAAGAAAATTCTGAAGATTGCAGATGAGCTTGATACGGAAGTTAATCGTCTGGAGCTTGCATCAGTGCGGGGAGGACGATTTATTGCTGAGAGTCCGTCTATGCGGGCGGTACTTGAAATGGTCTGGGTCGTTCGTAATACCCCTGTCAATGTCCTCATTCAGGGAGAAAACGGGACAGGAAAGGAGCTTGTGGCCAGGATGATCCATGAAAACGGAGAAAGAAGTGACCATGTCTTTCTGCCGGTCAACTGCGCCTGTATTCCGGAGTCACTGGTGGAAAGTGAGTTTTTTGGTCACGAAAAAGGGGCCTTTACCGGTGCAGATCACAGTCGCAAGGGACGTTTTGAAGAAGCAGAAGGCGGCTCCTTGTTTCTGGATGAGATCGGTGAGATGCCTCTCCAGGTCCAGCCCAAATTTCTGCGGGCCATTCAGGAACAGGAGGGAAGCAGGCTTGGCAGCAGTGTCATTATTCCTTACGATGTACGTCTTATTTCGGCGACCAATCGCAACCTTGCCGAAGAAGTTGAAAAGGGGAATTTTCGTAAGGATCTGTTTTTTCGACTTTTTTCTGTGGAGATTGAAATTCCTCCCCTCCGTGAACGAAGGGAAGATATACTTCCTCTGGCGCTTTCTTTTCTGGAGGACACCAATCGCCGTTTCAAAAAGAAGGTGGCTGGATTCAGTCCTAAGCTGCTGGCCCTCTTTGAGGAATATCCCTGGCCCGGTAATGTCCGTCAGCTGTTGAAAGAGGTAGAACGTCTGGTGGCCTTGACTGGAAATGATCTGCCGATGGAGGTGGAAACCTGTTCTCGTGACCTGCGCGCCTTTGCCTCTAGTAACCGGATGGGAGAGATGCACGTACTGGAGAACGAGTATGCCCTTCCTGACCAAGTTACGACCCTGGAAAAAAGACTCATAGTCAAGGCCCTTGCGGAGACAGAGGGAAACAAGACTCAGGCTGCCAAGCTATTACAGATAACCCGGCAAGGCCTGTTCAAAAAGATAAAACGGTACGGCTTGACGGTTTAGTTGCAGAAAAAAAGTCCTTTCAGATTCGATGGTTCTCCATTGCTGTCCTCTTGTCCAGGGGCCAAGGGCGCAGGCATCTTCGCCTGCTCCTGGAATTTCCCATTCCGACGCCACAGTCACCAGGGAAGAAGTGGCTGTGGCGTCGGAATGGTGCTAAAAGCGTTTTTCGAAGTAGGGGGCCAAGACCTCAGGGATGATAACGCTTCCGTCTTCCTGTTGGTAGTTTTCGAGGACGGCAAGCAGGGTCCTGCCCACGGCCAGTCCAGAACCGTTCAGGGTGTGAACCAGCCGGCTTTTTTTCTGACCACTGGGGCGATAGCGGATGCCTCCTCGTCGAGCCTGGAAGTCGAGGAAGTTAGAACAGGAGGAGATCTCGCGATAGGCATTTTGGCCTGGAAGCCAGACCTCGATGTCATAGGTCTTGGTTGCGGAAAAACCGAGGTCTCCACTACAGAGGGTAACCACCCGATAGTGGAGGCCCAGCAGTTGCAGAACTTCTTCTGCATCAGCCAGCAGATTTTCCAGTTCCTGGCTAGAGGTCTCGGGAGTGGTGAACTTGACCAGTTCTACCTTGTCAAACTGGTGTTGACGGATGAGTCCTTTGGTGTCTCGACCGTAGGAGCCGGCCTCGGAACGGAAGCAGGGGGTGTAGGCAGTCAATTTGATGGGTAGATCCTTCTCATCCAGAGTTTCATCGCGGTAGATGTTGGTGACTGGCACCTCGGCAGTGGGGATAAGGTAGAGATCCCAATCTTTGATTCGGAAGAGATCATCGGCAAATTTTGGCAGCTGACCGGTGGCCGTCAAGGACGCGGAGTTGACCAGAAAAGGAGGGAGGACCTCCTGGTAGCCATGTCTCTCGGTGTGGAGATCGAGCATGAAATTTGTTAATGCCCGTTCCAGCTTAGAGGCAAGACCGGTGAGGAGGGCAAAACGGGCACCGGAGAGTTTGGCGGCCCGTTCAAAGTCGAGGATCTTCAGGGCCTCGCCAATTTCCCAGTGGGGCTTGGCCGGGAAAGAGAATTGAGGTTTCTCCCCCCATTTCCTGATTTCCAGGTTGTCGCTGTCGTCTTGTCCTTCAGGGACATCATCGCTGCAGAGGTTGGGGATGGAGAGGACCAGGTCCTGCAGCCTGCTTTGAATCTCAGCGAGTTTTTGATCCAACTTCTTAATGTGGTCAGAGGTCTTGCGCATCTCAGGGATAAGACGATCTGCCTCTTTTTTCTCTTCTGCGCTGCCCTTTTTGAGCTGGGCGATCTCTTTGGAGACGGTGTTGCGGGTATTCTTTAAGCCCTCCACCTCCTGCAGCAGGTGCAGACGCTGCTGGTCTATGGTGGCAAATTCGTCAACGTTGTCCGTTGGCAGGCCTCTTTTTCCTGTTTTTTTGCGGATGAGATCCAGGTTTTCTCTGATAAAACGTAGTTCAAGCATGGTGAAGTTTGTCTCAGGTTATGATGATCGTTAACTGTAGGTGAGGGTGTCCCTCTGGTCATGAGAGACCTAAGTACCGTGGTCTTCGTTTTTATCATGGCTGGGGGGTGAAATCAACCTCTATCAAATTGCTTTTCGAAATGGCATCTGCTATCTTAGCCGCAGATTCTCACACAAAGCACTGAAGCTGCTCTTTACCGCAAACATCAGCCCGGGTATCGGATTTTGCCTGCAATGGACACACATAACACCCTGGTTATTTTTCTTTCTGAACTGAGAAAGTCGATCCGTGCTCTGGGTCTCAGTATCATGCTGATGACAGCGGTGGTCTTTTTTCTTTCTCCGGAACTGCTGCACCTTGTCCAGGAGCACCTGGCAGATAAACTCTATTTCTTCTCTGTGGCCGGCCCTTTCCTGGCCCATGTCAAGCTGGCCCTTTTTGCTGCTCTCTACGGCCTCATGCCCTGGATTATGACCGTCCTCTGGCGGGCGCTGGGAAAACCTTTCGGGGTGGAGGGGAGGCACCTTTTTTTCTTTATCCTCTTTACCTGTCTCCTTTTTTATGCAGGGACTCTGTTCTGTTTTTTTGTCACCCTGCCTCTAGGTATTACGTTTCTTCTCGGCTTTGGCTCTGCCGACCTGCAGCCGGTTATTTCCATCGGACGTTTCGTCAATTTCACCACCATATTTATTCTGGCCTTCGGAGTTGTTTTTGAATTGCCAATTTTTATGGTTTTTATGGCCAAGGTTGGCGTCTTCTCCAGGAGTTTTTATGAGAAAAACAGGCGGTATGCGCTCCTGTTGATTGCCATCCTGGCCGCCTTGCTGACACCAACTCCGGATATTGTCAATATGCTGCTCATGGGCGGTCCCTTATATCTTCTCTATGAGGCAGGAATCGTTATTCTCATGGTCCTGCGCGTCCGCTGAGAGTGGAGTCGTGGCTGAAAGGTGACAGTATGAATGTGGGAATTTATATATGATCAGGCAGAGGACCTTGATTTTTCAGGATCATTTGAGGTCTTTTCGACGGCATCAAGGATTTGTAACGCTGGCCAGCCATTTAATGTCTTTTTAGTTGGTGAAACAGGTGGTACTGTTCTGGCTCGGGGCGGGTATAGGGTGATTCCTGCTTATGGATTTCACGATCAGGCCAAAATAGATGTCTTGATTGACGCAGGTGGGGTACACAGTCAAGAGATGGCTAAAGGACAGGTACTCGAGTGGATTGCGCAACAGGCAAAGAAAGCAAAGCTTGTGACATCCGTTTGCACGGGGGGCTTTTTGTTGGCAGCAGCTGGCGTATTGACAAGCGAAAATGTCACAACCCATTGGGAGGATATTGCCGATCTAGGAGTCTGTCGGATTTAGAGAATCGTAGCGAAAATTAGAAAAATCGAGACCAGATTTTCATGGATTTGAGGCGAATAGCAGGCCTATTTAACGAAAATCTATGGAAATATGGGCCGATTTGTCAAATTTGCAGCAGATTTATGTCTAAG
>JAHIUA010000011.1 GCA_018817385.1 Pseudomonadota bacterium | reverse complement strand
TTCAATCCACGCCCCCGTGAAGGGGGCGACACAGCAGATACGTTTACGACTCTGCATGTGGGCGGTTTCAATCCACGCCCCCGTGAAGGGGGCGACGTGGGCACTGTATCTAATGCGTTTTTATGTATTGTTTCAATCCACGCCCCCGTGAAGGGGGCGACCGATTGCCAACATTAGGCACAGTTTCTTTTCTGGTTGGTTTCAATCCACGCCCCCGTGAAGGGGGCGACAAAAACCACACTCGGCGACGGTCTGAAGTGGGAAGTTTCAATCCACGCCCCCGTGAAGGGGGCGACCTATGACATATCTTCCGTGCTCTCCTCCAAGCTGTTTCAATCCACGCCCCCGTGAAGGGGGCGACAAACGAGCAGAAGCCTATCCTCTCAGTAATCGACATGTTTCAATCCACGCCCCCGTGAAGGGGGCGACTGTCAATCCATAACCTACCAATAGGATTGAGCAAAAATTAACGATTATGCGAACCTCATTAACACAAGGGTCACGGTAAAGAGGCCAGCCAAAGAAACTGACCCCAACATATCTAAAATAAGTCATCGCGAACCAACCGCATTTTCATGTCTATTAATGGTTCGCAGCACATTATCAGATAATCAAGGGTCCTTCTTGGTCAATAGCCTTTTTAGCACCAACATGCTCCACTCGATGCTTCCAGTTAGAGCCAAGGAAATAAAAACGCAGACTATCCGCATCTCCTTCTATCTCATTAATAAGCCGCTGCCGCAGTACTGTCCATTGGGCAGGGTCGACGATACATTCAAAGACAGAATATTGAACCCGCTGGCCATAATCCTTGCAGGCCTTGGCAACCCGGCGCAATCGTTTGGACCCACCCAGGTCACTGGTCTTAACATCGTAGGTAATCAGAACAAACATAGTTTATCTCCATATTACTGGTGGATATCCGTCCAGATCACCTCGCAAAAAACGGGCAAACAGCAGCGCCTGAGTATAAAAAAACAGTCCCAGTGCCATCTTCTCTCCAAGAAACGGATGCTGTATGACTTCCTGCTTTCGCTTCTGATATGCAACCAATAACGTCTTTCTCGCATCATCCTTCATCCGTACCCCACCGCCATCACTCACGACAAAGTCATTTGCCTGTACCTGACCAAGATTGATAAGGGACAGGGCAAGACGATCAGCCACCGGCCGGAACTCCTCCATCATATCCAAAGCCAGACCTGAGCGTCCCGGCCGATCACGATGCAGAAAGCCAACAGTTGGATCAAGCCCTGTACACTCAAGGGCTGAACGGACATCATGCAAAATCAAAGTATATAAGAATGACAACAGACAGTTGATCCGATCAAGAGGTGGCCTGCGGCTCCGCTGATTGAAAGAAAATTCCTCCTTGTTGCGGATTACCAGATGATCAAAGACAGCAAAATACACATGGGCAGCATCACCCTCGACACCACGAGTTTCATCGAGGTCGAGTTCTCCCTGTAATCTGTTCAAAGAGGTGTTCAATCGATTAACACTTTCTTCAACTGCAGCCGTATCAATTTTATCACCATGATCACGCAGGACCCGCTGCAGAACAGTACGGCAGTTGGCAACCTTTCCGGTAACAAAGGCCCTGGCCATTTGGGCAGAAAACGCCAAATCATCGGCCCGACGGTACTGCTCGCGCCGAAGCAGGACATTGCCGGAAACCGGCCCGACCACCCTGGCTAAAAACCGTCCATATTCTGTCAAAAAGCTGATCGCGACATCACGTTCAGCGCAAAACCCCATAAGAAATGGACTACAACCCACATTCCCAAAACAGACAATCCCATCCAGAGTATGGACTGGAATACGCAACTTAACCTCTTTTTCAATCCGCACGGCCACTGTCTCACCATCTTTGGCAAGATAGGCCCCCTGGGTAGTGACAAACAGGGTATTCAAGTGTTTTTTCATGAGGATGTCATCCTGTTCATATAGTTACGCACCTTTCCTTTTTTACCCGCGGTTTTTGGCAAACAGGTCTCGATAAACGAGCAACTTTCACAGCGACGGCTATACACTGGAGGAGGTGTTTTTCCTGCGTCAAACAAGTTATGCAGATCCAGGGCCGCCTGCCTTACCGTATTACGTAGGTCTTGATCAAATTCCACCCCAACTCTGCGCTTTTTCTGCCCGTAATAAAGTGCACCCTCAGCAACTTCCTTGCCAAGCATCTCTTCCAGACACATGGCCTGGGCGCAGAGCTGTACCCGATCGGAATCGTCTTTTTTGGGGCGTCCTCGCTTATACTCTACAGGAAACGGCTGCCAGATTCCGTCCTCCTGTAGGCGAAACTCCACCACATCTGCCCTGCCAATAAGACCAAGCTGCAGAGACCGAATAGGCATGTCAAACTCCACCTTGATTTTACGCCGTGACTCTCTCGCCGCTGTATGAACACGCTCATGAAGGATACGCCCCTCGGCGGTCAACCGGTTCTCCGTCCATAATTGTTCAACATGAATGAGTGCACACTGCCTTGGACAAAACAACAGATGCTGCAGGGCAGAGAGCATGAGGAGATCATCTTCGGAGTACATGTTATTTTTCATCCCTACTCCTCTGAAAGAAGATTAACAATCAGCCGAAGAATCAAGTCCTTCGGACCCGGATCTCTGAATGCAGTCAGTAACTGCAACCAGCTTATCCGAATTTGCAATATGCATTTTTTGCATATTGCTTCAACGCTCCAGTTCTCCCTCTATAAAGACATTATTCACATGACGAGAAAGACTGATTGATCTCTCCCAAACAACTTCGCCATATTGGCCTAAGTCGACCATACCGTTTCATCTCTGAGCCGCACATCAATCGTCACCTAACCATCATCAGACTGGTAACGGATTAATTCCCCTTTTTCAAAAACCATCAATAATATTCATCAACAATTCGCCTCACCCCCTAATAATTACCCCTCCCCCCACAACATCACTTATTATTTCAATCAGTTAATAACATACCCACTAAAGTTTCTTGATTAAATCAACTCCAACAGGAGGTTTGCCAACAGTTACATCATAATCTGTAAATGCTCGAGCTGGTCCCTTAGAATTTTCTCTACGTTTAATTCGAATCAGGTCAAATAATTGATGTGCAGGCGCATTACCTAATTTATCTTTATGCTTAAAAACAAAGAGATTACGACTGCTCATTATACCTCTAGCAGCCGAACGATCATGCTCAAACATATTAACAAGCGCATCCCACAGTAAATTCAAATCATCCTCATCAAAATTGGTTTTCTCGGCTAGAGACGCCGAGACAAAACCCTTTGCCAGATAGAGACCATAAGGAACGATATGCTTGCGCCCCATGGTACGTTCTTTCTCCAAGTCCCTTATATTGGTTACTGCCATACGGGTGATACTTATTTCCTGGGATACAATAGGCTCAATACTTTTCGCAAAAGCCAACTGAACAGGACCCCGTACCTGACCACAATTAATGTCCGTGGTCATTACTGCTCCAAAGCTTCGAATATCATAAAAATTTGCACACATCCAACCTGTAACCTTCTTAGCATCTTCGACCTTCTTCGGAAGTTTTTTCTGCTGAGGTTCAAGGTCATATTCCTTATAAGCTAATTTATGAGTTTCATTCAGTACTGCCTTTTCCTGTATGTAAATATTAAAACCTTCAGCCCCTTCCTTAGCCAAGGCAACATGGTTACGAATTTTTCGTTTTAAGCAGACATCGGTTACCAGTCCATAACCGGTTTCCGGATCAATGCGCGGCATATTTCCCGCATCGGGGTCACCATTGGGGTTCCCGTTTTCAACATCGAACAACAGTGCAAATTCATAGCGATTGGCAATAGCAGTCATAAGTTACACCTCTTTGTTTTTCTTTGTGAACAAATCTTTACGTTGATGGTAATATCCAATCATGAATAACCCCTGTTCTTCTGCAGAAAGAATAGTAGGATAATCATCAAACCCAGCAATAATATCCTGGGTCATGATGTCAAAATATACCGCCCGTCCCTTTTTTTCCGGATCCTTCCGCAGTTTGGCAATATGATTAGCCGAATTTTTCAATAACATATGAAAAATTTGTCCCGGCGTTGCCGACGCAGAGGCCAGGTAGCGATCTTTGATAGTTGCACTTGTACCAGGAATGGCCTCTTCCTGTGCCTTTTCCAAAACGGCAAAGAGTCGGCCGAGCAGATACGGCAAATCAGTTCTATCCTGATTCAATGACATGGAAATCTCCTTGTATTTGTTAGTTCCATTACGCATGAGAAAGGCTTTAAGTAACGCTGCACGAAAATAGGTGACATTATGTTCAGCGCGGATACGTTCAAGCACCGCAGATAAAAGATTTTGTGGATATCGCCCTCCGGTCAATATTGCCCTTGCCATTCCTCCAGCTAAAACCGCAGAGACATTCTCACTTTTACCAAGAGTGGCCGTTTGACAAAGTAAGCGCCATAAAGGTGGAAATTCCGGTTCATTGTCGAACTGCCGTATAATAGAGAGCTGTTCAAAATGTTTGCCGATCCGCATCAACAAATTGCCCAAGCTGTCGGCTTCCCAGAAACGAATGGACAATCGTGCAGCATTAGGTGACAAGCCAAGAATATAAAAACGAACTGAATCGTCCAGATCCGGAACAATATCTGTCGGCCGCTTGCCATGACGAATTGCCAAAAGCAAGTCACGAATTTTCGTGCTAGTTTGTTGGTCATCTTCACTTACTTGCTTGTCAACAGAATCGACAGGCGGGTCAAAGAGATCAGCAAAAAATTCTTCTGCCGGACTGGCATCTTCTGCCCAAAACGCCATGCTCATATCACCAATTTGAATTTTTTGACGACTATCACGGGCTAATAGCATATTCAGTGCTGTAGTATAGGCAAAAGCGGCACTTTGACTTACTGGAGCATTAAAAGACTGTTCTTTGCCATACGATTCAAAGGATTTGTTATTAAAAGAAACAATTGACGCTCCAGCAGTTTGTGCTCCTCTCACCCCTTTTACAGAAGGATGAAGACGTGCGAGAGGTTCTTTTGTGCCGGAAATTAGACATTGCCCTAAAACGTCTAAATCAGAGTTTGCGAGATAAGCTTGCCAAGCTTTACGAGCTGCAGAGCGATCATGAATAAATCCTGGTACCCCGTCTAATCGAAATACCAGATTGGTCCCACATATCTCCGACCAATCATCACGACTGCTAACTACCTTACCTTTTTGACCATCTAAAAAAGCCATAACTGCCTTCAGACCTGGGTCAGAATCATCACAATTCTTTTTCACATGTTCAATAAAAGCGGCGTGACATTTATCTGTCCTCTCTTGCTTTCCCTTGTCGTCCAAGCCCAGCACATAGCCAGTTGCATCCCAAAGAAAATTAGCCTTAATACCGCTTGCCTTTTTTTCTGCTGCCGGAACAAGGATTTTTCTTGGTCGTTTTTTCTTTCCATCCTGTTCCCGCAAATCTTCCACATCTTGAAGAGTGCCGTCCCCAGCAAGTACCAAGGCAAAAGAAATATTTTCCATACTTGTGCCATACGGCGGCATCCCTGATGTTGGATCAGCCGTCAATCGCTCATAGTAACCATTCAGAGCTTGCAGGATCATGAGCGCACCTCTAAAGACAACGGCGATGGAGGACAAATAATACCGTTCTCCATAACAGCCTTGAAAAACAACGGGGTCATATTGTTGGCAAAATCAATATCCAGTAGCATATAGCCCAATTCCCTTGTCTGGCCTGCATAATATGAAACCGAAGGCTCATCTTCCAACAACTCAAAAAAGGCTGGAAATTCACGGCACCCCAGACACGGCTGATGAAAGAACTGCCCATTCTTCACACGACGATTAAAAATACTTAAATGCTTTCCTTCATTATCATCTGCACCAGCTTTTTCAGTTAATTGGAAATGAGCTTCAATGATATACTCCACATCCCGCAATAAAGTGGATGCCCTTTGTTGACGATTTTTACCATCATCAACCAGAAAATAGAGACGTTTCCCATCACGCACAACCGTTGCCGGATTTGGCTTGAGAATTTTAGAGCTGACTTCGTTACGACGAACGTTGTCAAACCTGATCGGACGCAAGACATGAATCCTATCAATTACCCAGCGGATCGATGGTTTCCAATGGATCGCCTCTAAAATTCCTCGCGCCGCCGATGGTGTTATCACGTCATAAGAGACACGTTCCACCTTCATTTCCGGCCTGGTAAAGCAGGCATAGTCCCCCCAGACTCTCAGTTTGATGCCAAAGGCCATAGATCCCTCCTTTTAACCAAAAAAATATTCTACAACAATTTCCATAAAGAAAAGTGAATTAATACTTTATGTAATCAAATCTTCCACATTCCATACTTCTCCTTCTTCTATGCACAATCCAACATCTTCGCTGTAGGCCGCTTTATTACATAAAATCGGGATTTCTTCGTGAATCATTTCCAAGGCTCCTGCTGCTTTCAGAAACACGAATGCTTTCATGCGCACCGCAATGCTGTATTGTTGTAGTTTTCTCAGAACGGCGCTTGGGAACTCAGTGTAACGCAAATCCTGAACAAGTCTGTTTGCCTCAGGCTCAATTGCCACAATCACACCGATAGTTTCCTCTTCTATAAATCTAAAGGCTTGGCCCACCTCTTTGAACGGGAAAAACAACTCCTTCCTCAACGGGTTAGGAGCCAATAGGCGTACAATCTGTTTTTTATCCAACTCCTGTACGTCATAAAGTAGTTCAAAATAGCGCCGCATCATTTCAATTCCCAAAGGGTCGCTATCCGGTAAGCTACGCAAAGATTCTCTAGTTCTTGAAATGCAACGCTTGAGCCAAGGCATGCCTGGAGTTTTTTCAGTCTCAAAAACAAAAACCTGCCCTAGTCCAGTCATCTTTCCTTCCCGGTTGCAACGACCTGCGGCCTGCGCTATGGAGTCCAAACCGGCCATGGCCCGATAAAGCACCTGAAAATCAAGATCAACACCCGCCTCCACAAGAGATGTTGACACCACTCTGCAAATTTTCTTCTCTTTGAGTCGTTTACGTATGTTGTCAAGTACCCTCCTTCGATGCAGAGGATACATATTGGTAGATAAATGAAAAACACCTTCTTCCTTTGACAAAAGCTCAAATATTATCTTAGCTTGAGGCTTGGTGGAGACAATACACAGAACCTGTTTCTCTCTTCCAAGAAGCCCCGCAAGCTCGACATCCGTTTTCCGTCCGACAAAACTCACCTCGGTACGCTGTAACTCCGTATAAAGGCTGGCAGGGTCTTCTACTATCTCGCAAATTTCTGACAAGGCCATACGCAAAGAACTTTTATCGTCAAAGGCTGGTTGGGTTGCGGTACAAAGCACAACACTACAACCATAATGCTCTACCAATTCACGTAAGACAGCAAGACAAGGTTCCAGATATTCGGTGGGTATGGCCTGCGCCTCATCCAACACAATCACGCTCCGGGCAATATTGTGCAACTTTCGGCAACGTGATGGCTTATGGCTGAAAAGGGATTCAAAGAACTGTACATTTGTTGTAACCACAACAGGCACATCCCAATTTTCAGTCGCTAACCCTCGCCGGCGATTATAGGCCGCCTCCTCAGGTTCATCTTGTTCTTTGTAGTTGGAATGATGCTCCAATACCTGTTCACAACCCAAGATTTCCTGAAATACTTGAGCATTTTGTTCAATTATAGAAGTAAAAGGAATTGCATAAATAACCCGGTAAAGCTTATGTTCAACGGCATGATCCAGAGCAAAGGCCATAGAAGACAGCGTCTTACCACCACCTGTAGGTACCGTAAGTGAAAATATCTGTTGCGGGAATTTAGCCTTCTCTCTACACTGCGAGAGAATATTTTGTCGTAAGGTATTTACCGGTGTAGCTTCTGCTTCTCTGACTATTGCTTTCAGGTATACATTGAGTTTTTGTTGTAAAATTATAAAATTCTCACTTCCAGCAAAATGATCTAATCGGTCTTTTGCTTTGTGAGGAGAACAAAACTCTTCAGTATCCAGAAAATCTGCATCAACCAGACAGGAAAAAATCATTCGGGTGAAAAAAGAGAGGGCAAACGCCCCTCGCTCCCGAGACAATTTAAAAGGTAGAGCCAGATTACCATGACAGTCGGTCTCGGGCACCGACTGGACATCCTTTGGCACCTTACCATGCTTCAAACGGAAATGAAGTTGTGTGTCTTGGTCACCACCATCAGGCAGACCACCATGATGACCAGCAAGAGTATATGCTAAGAGCAATCCGAGTGGGCCACCTTTTTCTATTGCCAAACGTGCCCCGAAGGTTGAATGATCTACTCTTTCTGGACTCCCCTCAAGCCTACGCTGAAAAGCTCCAGTTGCTTTCCCTGCATCATGTAACAGCCCAGCACGATTGCCCCATTCCCAAGCTGAAAAAACAGAAGCAAAATTTCCTGCTTTTTCAGCAACACCAAGCAGATGTGCCGAAAGAGTTTGCCACTCACATTTATCAGCAGATTCTGTTGAATGTGCATAATAATTTCTCATTCCACTCTCTTTAACTCACAATTTTCGCGAGAGATTTCGTTCTAGTTGCGCCTTTCCACTATTATTTGGCTTAAATAAAATATTCACACTACTTCTTCATCTGTCTGATTTGGTTAGCAAGTACAACGGGTTAAAAGCTATGGTGGAACTTTGTAAACCTGCCCAGAGGATTTCCATTGCCAAAGAACAAATGAACTCTCCCCCAAAACTAACCATCAAAAAGGCTTCCACGATATTTCGGATCTCAACAATGAAGGCACACTGCTGCCTACACAGAAAGCCCCTTGCCCACAGACATCATAGGTTTCAATTTAGCTTTGTTTCATGTTGAATAATCAATTGGCTTTTTATATTTTCAAGTTAGCCTTTCTCTCCACCCTAACACACTTGGGTGCTCACAGAGTGAGCACCGTTTCACTTTTTTCAAAAAAAAACATACACCAGAAATACGTATCATTACAATGGGTATAATTACCCATTTTCACACTCTTTTTTCACTTTTTTACATATTCCAGACGATTCCGGAAACCGATTCCACGGGAATCTGGACAGCAATTCCATTTCATTCTGGACAAGTGCTCCCAACTGAATCTGGACAGCAGTTTTGGAGCATAGCGGCGCATAGAACAATACGCTAGAGAAGACCTTTTTGAATCAATTTTCCAATGAGATTTTATCATGCCGAGAAAGAGGTTATCTCTGCGTAAGATACGAGAGATTTTACATATCAAATACAGTTGCGGTTGCAGCCATCATGAGATCGGTAAGAGTTGCGGTATAGGCAGGGGGACGCGGTGTGAGATTACCTCCAGAGTGCCAAGGCGGCAGGGTTAAGCTGGCCGCTGCCGAATGATCTCACCGACACAGCCCTTGAGCATCAGCTCTTTCCATCATCTACCCCAATGTTTTACAACAGTAACCGACGGCACTCCTGTTTGGGCTACATGCCCCCTATGGAATGTGAGGGTGAGTGGCTTTTGTTAAAAGTCACTTAATAATATGTCCACTTTTACTTGACCACGTCACCCGACTTTGCTGCAGCATTAAAGGACAGCTTGGAACAAGCTATTTCGATGGGGCCAAGGCGGCTCCCTGAGCATCATTGGCGATCAGAGCCGATCATCCTGCGACTGATGTGCTGGCCCAGCTACGGCCTTACAAGAATCCTGATCGAAATAGCGGGCTATGCACCGAACAATCGAGAGGTGAGGCCAAAACCTCGCTAGCGTTAAACCGGCCCTTTCCTCACTTCCTGCCACCAATTGGGGCGAAAAACCGGCCTACAGGTCACATATGACCGTTGGTTATATGTGACCTGTATGGTATGGCGGATATCTGTTTTGCCACTCGTAATTGTCAAAATTATTAGCATGCAATATCAAAACGATAAAGTACCAGCACAAGCGAAAAAGAACCTGGCACAGGGGTTGCAATACTACAATTGAGCACAAACTGCACGGGCACTACCGTCGGACACCTTAAGAGGAATACCAAATGAGAACAAACACACTCCTGGCCATCATCCTCATAGCGTTGGGAATTGTGGCTTTCGCATATCAGGGAATCACCTACACGACTAATGAAAAGGTGGTCAATATCGGTCCGCTGGAAGTGACTGCGGAAAAAACCAAGACACTGCCGCTACCGCCAATCGTTGGAGCTCTAGCCTTCGTGGGAGGCATCGTGCTGCTGGTAGCTGGAAAGAAAAAATCCTGAACAGAGCTGTCATGCACCGACACCCACTGGGTGGAGACCCTACAGATTATTTCTAAGTCTACGCTTATCTCTCGTTTTTTTTTTTGCAAGAAAACAACTTATCTCAAAGTACTTTTCCCCCTCAAGAGGGGACTCATTAGAGTACCCCCCTTGAAGAGAGTTAGAAAAGTTGCGAGCGTAGTTTACAGAACCTTTCTTGAAAAGGAGCCTCTCGTTACAAATCTCGTTTTGATAGTTTTCACCCTGGCTATCGCCCTGTCCATGCAAACTGGTTTTGTTTGGACAGCCGGTGCAACAGAAAAGTTTGCGTTAACTGCCACTCCCCCGACGCTGGTTGGAAAAATGAGCATATTAGAAGACCAGGAACAAATCTATGGCGTCCAACTTATGACGTTGCAAGAACGTGCTGCATTTCGCGCCAAAATGTCCGCTGTGAAAACGTTAGAAGAGCGGGAGCAGATCCGCAACGAAAATCACCAGGTCATGCAGAACCGAGCCAAGTCCCACGGTTTGCCCCTGCCCGACCAGGTTCCTGCCGGTAAGCAAAAGTATGAGCCAAGGCAAGGCGATGAGGAACCAGGGCGATGGTATGGGGTCCGTTAACGGACATAGAATGATTGGGGAAGAGAGTTCCCGATTAACGCCAAAAAAATGCAAACAGATCCGTAACGATCATGCTTCAGGAGCCAAGTGGAAGTCTATGTTCAAAACCACACCGAAGCTAAGTTAACTCGTGACTCCTGTCCAGGGTATGAGAAGGAACTTTCCCCAGAATTATAACTGAGACCCGGAAGTACAGATGCCCCGTCATAACTCAACACCCTTAAATCATCTCCAAGGAGGAAGACATGAACATAAATAATTTACATATAAGCCTCGCGCCGCTGGTCTCACTGATCGCCGGTATT
This sequence comes from Pseudomonadota bacterium, assembly GCA_018817385.1. Lineage (GTDB taxonomy): Bacteria > Desulfobacterota > Desulfobulbia > Desulfobulbales > Desulfocapsaceae > Desulfocapsa. Next base: position 12,913 of record JAHIUA010000011.1, on the reverse strand, counting down.
CTCATTCTGGTCGCACCTCGTCTGCTAAACTACATCGTTGCCATATATTTGATTGTTATCGGCGTGATAGGCCTGATGGGAGGCAGCAACTTTCATATGCGGTAATGGCAGGGGGATTACTAAGAGCCAATGCCTCTATCAATTGGCGATGAAAGACGGCCCCTTACAATAACCTTGTAGGTGGATTTCAATTAAGGTGGAACCGAATATAACAATTGTCGGTTTTTGAAGAGACCTACGCTTACGCCGGCAGAGTATCCTTGACGACAAGGCCCTTTCGACGAATCTGGTGTCTGCCCTGGCCGGAGATCGAGGATCGTCCTTTTTTATTAAAGTACAGGCCTCAACTAACACCCCACAATGGGTTATACGTGCCTTTCGAATATTGCTTTTCTTGTGTTTTATGTACGAAAATAATTTTTAAGCCTTGCCGGGATAATTTCCAGTATCTGCAGATACTGGAAATTATCCTCGAATTTACTGTCAAACCTGATCTGGGAAAAGGGCTAGGAAACGCCTAAAGACAACAAACGGAAAATTCTTTAATTATGGAGTGAACTCTGGCAGATGTTTATGCAAACTATATTATATCAGAAGAGTGCAGTTCCCCCACACCATCTGCAGGTTTTCAACAAGGTGCTTCCGCAAGCAAAAATGCAAGGTATCCGAGCTGCGGCAGAGATTTGAGTCGGCCAACTCTCCTCCCTCCCAAAATCTCTAGGTCTTGTGTAAAACCACAAGGATTTTCCCTTGGATATGGTATTTGCAGTTAATGCGGTGGCCTGGGGAAGAGAATTGTTAAATGGAATTTAAGGAGCCCGCTAAGGGTATTACAAAGACTCCCGCCTTCTTTCCCTACCGGAATCATCAGGTGTTTCACATGGAAGCCCTGTTCATGGTTTGCTTGCTATTCTTGGTACTCCATAGACATTGTAACTATGTTATGGCGTTGTTATTCTTGTGGTAGTTGGGGACGATCCTCACATTAGGACTTTAAAGGAGAAAAAAATCAAATGAAAATCTCAGACTGGCTGGATAAAAAGGAAGCAGAGAATGGAGATGTATCTCAAATCACCCTGCCGACAAACATGTCTTATGGTGAAGACCCGGATGAAACCATTTTCTTCAAGGAGATAAATCCCTGCGGCCTGTTCTGTACCGAGAATCATCCCTTTGCAACGGTAGAACGCTTTGGACACTGGTATTTATCCAGAGGCCAAGACAAGAAAGCAGGTATTCATTCGTCAGGAATGATGTGGAGGCTATTTACAAAGGATAAAAATATTGCTCTTAATACGGCGAAAGCGAACATAGAATAAAGAGGCAACAACGCAGCCGGCAAGGTATTAGTACCTTACAGACTATTTTGTTGTTTTTTTGAAAGAGAACAATCTGTCTCAAAATACTTACACCCCAAGGGGGGTAATGAACAAAGTCCCCTTGCTTTAGGGGGTGTACCTTACAAGGGAGTATTAAAGAGTCCCCCTGCTTGTTTCCCGTTTACCGGGGGGAGTTATTCAAAAGTGACCAGTCGGAATACCATGTCCGAATCCTTTTCCACCTTCCAGTTAAGGCCGCTCAACCATCTCAAGCCAGTATTGCCCCAGCAGCCTAATTACCTTGACCAGTCCTTCATAGGTGATTGGCTTAACAATATACGAATTTGCACCAATTTCGTAACATCGGAAGCTGTCTTCCTTGGCATCCGATGTTGTCATTACCACCACCGGGATCTTACGAAGATCAACATGGGCTAGAATCTCTTGCAATGCCTCCCTACCTTCATTCCTCGGCATGTCGAGATCGAGCAGGATGAGAGAAGGGAGAGGCGCTTCTTCCCTTGAAGAATATTTGCCCTTAAGAAGCAAATATTCCATACGTTCTCCCCAGTCTTTTACACGGGACAGGGATGTTGATATCTGCGCCTCATGGAAGGCAATTACGGTCAGCAGTTTCACCTTGTCGAGGTCATCTTCCAGCTCCTGCCTGAGTTTTTCCCTCTCGACCATCATTTTTTTTTCGCTTGATGGCGTAGAGGTTAGAGCGGACCAGCAAACTGCCGCTCACTTCCTCCTTAGGATGACCAAAACGTTGTGCCGGAGTTCGAGCGACATATGAGAATCCTTATCCTGCAAGATAAACACTCCGCTCAATAGGCGCACCCAAATCGAAAGCACAATTTTATTGCTCCAGCGATGAGACAGGGAACGGTCAATGTATTTCAAAAGGTCGCATATGACCATCGATTACATATGACCGCCTGAGTGAAATTATCATTTGTTGTTAAGTAGAGCAGTTATTACAAAAATGTCCCATAATATCATACCATTAAAAATTTTCAGCACTGTGTTTCAGGATGGCACAATAATTGAAATACTAGAAGTAAAGAAAGCAACACTGCTCTTCCTGCTGACTGTCTCATCGCTGCCTTTGCACAAGGACCTGTTGAGGTGGGCTTGGTGGCGACCGTTTCGAAGCTTCACCTGACTATATATTCAATATTAAAAGGAGAACTATCATGCTCGAAACAATTGCCATCATCCTCATTGTCCTCTGGTTACTTGGTCTTGTCTCTTCGTACACCATTGGAGGGTTTATACATATCCTTCTGGTTTTCGCGGTCATCATGATTCTGGTTCGGGTAATTCAGGGCCGTCGTATCTAACCCCTTCCTGGTAAATTGTATTGATAGCACTTGGCTTGAGAGTAATTGCGCTGCTGATATATTCCAACTGTATAAAAAGCCAAAAGAGGCTTAATTCTGAAACGTTAAGGAATCGACTTATATGAGCACTAAAGAAGCCTATCAAGAAAAAATTGCGGCAGAAATGGAACTGGCACTGGCTAAGTTAGCCGAGTTGAAGGCCCAGGCCAGAAGTTCTGCAGCCGACGCGCGTATCAAATATAGCAAGCAGATAGAGACGTTGGAACAAGAGGTTATCGCCATCAGAAGCAAAGTGAAAGAGATGGCCGCGGCTGGCGATGATTCTTGGGAGCAGCTTAAGTATGGCGTGGAGCAAGGGTGGAGTGCACTGAACACTGCTGTTCAAGATGCCGTCGCCAAATATAAGGAATGACTGACAGGGACGTTGAACAATCAGGTTTTGTAATAAAGAAATTGGTCAGCGATATATACGGTGTTATAGGCGCAACCAACAATATGACCATCGGCACCGGGATCTCGCAGGAAAACCAATTAACATAATTGGACGACAGCACTATTCCGACGATGTAACTTTCACACAACCGGGTGATACATCATGAAGTTAACACAGTTTCTCAAACATTTTCTGGTAGGCCTTGCTCTCGTAACCTTTATTGCCGGTTGTGCCGGAACATCAAAACGGGAAAGTACCGGAGAGTATTTGGATGATACGACCATTACCACCAAGGTTAAGGCCGACATTTTTAATGATCCGGGCCTCAAAGTGCTGCAGATTAATGTCGAATCTTACAAAGGAGTGGTGCAGCTGAGTGGCTTTGTCGATTCCAGACAGGCCGCTGAGAAGGCGGTACAAATAGCAGAAGCGGTGAAAGGTGTCAAATCCGTTAAAAACAGTCTTGTTATTAAATGAACCGGCAGCCAATCTGCTTGGGAATGGCCGTCACACTGCAAGGAGAATGAAAAATGTCAATAAGTACTATTTTACTCATAGTTCTGATACTGGCACTTTTGGGATTAATCCCAGTTTGGCCGCATAGCCGATCTTGGGGATATAGACCCAGCGGTGGAGTCGGCCTGATAATGCTCATTCTGCTAATTCTGCTCTTAACAGGCAGAATCTGACCAACTAAAGAAAGACCGGGTTTATCGCCATGGGGTCTTAGACTGGTACATTCAGTCTCCATGGCGATGGCTTGGTCGCGCCTCAACAATACACTAAACAAAAAAATAACATCAAGGAGACTATCCAACATGGCAAGCACGCATGACAATACCCAGAAAATGAGTGAAGAAATGCAACAGATCATTGACCACGCCCGCGAACTGGTGGATGCCACATCCGGAGAACTTGACGACCGGGTCAAAGCAGCCAGAGAAGCGCTGAAGGAACGTCTGGATTCCAGCAAGAGCGAATACTGCGATCTAGAAAAGCAGTTCCTCGGCAAGGTTATGGACGCAGATGAGTTCATTCATGTAAAACCATATTATGCCATAGGCGGGACATTCATCGGTGGCCTGCTGCTGGGCTGGTTCATGTCAAGGAAATAGCATGACCAGACTACCGTTGATCATTTCCAGGTTTACCGGGGCTGCCGGTCGATTCAGTGGCTTAGCCGGCCAAATCCTCGAAGATCGTTTGGAACTGCTGGCTTTGGAGCTGCGCGAAGCTAAGATACGTCTGGTCCAGGCATGGCTTCTCGCTTGTCTGGGGGTGGTGTTTTCCATGGCTGGACTCCTGTTGCTGGTTCTGGCTGTGGTGTACATCTTACCACCCGAATGGAGAATTTACGGCCTGTTATCCGCAGCGGTTGCCAGCCTGCTGGCAGGAGTAGTCCTCTTCATTGCCCTCAGCCGACACCTTGGACAAAAGCCGCTGGCCTTTGACCAGAGCCTCGCAGAACTAAAAAAGGATCTGACATGTTTCTCAATCAAAAACTGAAAAAGATCCAAGAGGCCAAGAGCCGACTGGCCATATGTTGTGACATGCGTCGTCAACTAGTGCATTTCGAAGTCCAGGGCATCTGGGGGAGCATGTTCAATACGGTTTCCAACCTTACCCTTGGACTGACCGTCATCGAGGAGATTCTAGGGTTTCTGCGCAGGCGCAAAGGCACTCGTAGCTAGGAGCTTGTCTGAGAATAGACATTTTTTCTCTAATCGAGACTTTTCTGAAAAATATCCACAGTCATCTGTTTGATATTAAAAGATTTATTTCTTAAAACAACGAAGAATCGGGAAAAAAAGACATTCTCGGACAATCTCCTGGTGCGGCCCGGCCAGCTGCCGGTTGTATTGAGCATATAGCTCACGACAAGGGAGATGCTGTAAAATTTCCCGTTTATCAAATGTAGACGTTAAAAGAACTTCAATGGAAAGCTTCATGCCAGACAAATGCACAGCAGAACCAAAACCATATTCGATTTCGTTCTATATAATACTGGGTGCAGCACTTTTTGCCTTCATCCGAACATTCTCACTCATCTCTCCCATTTTGTTGTCTCTTTTGCTTGTGCTGTTGATTTCACTTGCAGTCAATCCAATGATAACCTGGATGAGGACCAGAAAAGGGGGAAGAAAAGTACCGACGGGACTGCTCGCGATGGGATCCATCGTTGTTATCGGTTTGACATGCTGGGCATTCTTCGGCCCCATGAAGGCCTCGGTGGTTACCATCTCGGAGACCTTGCCCGGATACTGGGAGCGTCTCCAGAAACCCCTTATTAAAATTGAGCAGCAATCGATAATTTTCGAGGAAAAACTCCAGGCGGAAGTTAGCACTGAAATTGCTGAAGACAACTCTGTGCTTGGAGTTAAGGACGTCTTGTCACCAAAGAAGAAACCGATTCCACCAACGCCACCGGCTTCTTCCAAAGCGGCTGACACGCTTCGCGCCAGTTTGAGCAAGATGATCAGAGATGCACTCGGCAGCTTCACGGCAGTGGCATTCAACGGTGCGCAGATACTGGTCGTTCTAGTAACGGTCTTTTTTGGGGTGGTCTTTATGCTTATGAATCCCCGCCCGATCTTTGGAGCGATGATTTCCTTTTTTCCTGAGCGCCACCATGGTCAGGTGGTGACTATCCTGCAGCGTATTGGAAAATTTGTCCCTATTTGGGCCGGCGCGACACTGCTGGGGATGTTAACCATAGGGATGCTGGTTTTCATACTGATGTGGCCAATTTTTGGTTTCATGGACGCGCTGGTTCTGGGACTGGTGGCCTGCGTTCTGGAAGCGATTCCCTTTCTAGGCCCGATACTCAGTGCCGTACCGGCGCTTTTACTCGCTGTCGGCAAAGGCGGGCTGACTCCGCTGTGGGTCGTGCTGGTCTATATTGCTATTCAAGCCTTCGAGAACAATGTTATCATGCCTTACATTATGGCGCGACGCCTGAAATTACACCCGTTGGCGGTAGTCTTTTCCATGCTCCTCAGTATCGCTGCTTTCGGCGTACTGGGGGTTTTAATCGCCGCACCCATGGTTGCTGTCGTGACTATCCTGCACGACGAACTTTACCGAAAGCGCTTTCTTCCCACGACAACGAACGCCGAACTGGACCACCTGGCAGGAATCGCTTTGAATGAAAAACCACCTATAAACACACCCCCGTTGGCCAGTACACGGGATACCTCTACAGCAGGATGAAGAGCTGTAAATTGTCGACAAGAGTCCAGGAATACAATTTCTTTTAGTCGTTGAAAAAGTCGCCTATCCCGACAGTTCGCCATTTTTAACGGTTCAAATTTAAATAAAAAAAGAAAAATTTACCGTCCCCCACCAGGCATCCGATTTTATGAAGCACCGAGGATGGTGGTGCTACCTGATACGTATATATCTACGTTGCTCCCGACGTAGATGTGGACATCTTTTTCACCGATGGTTGGTGGTGGCGTCCGTATCGATGCGACTGGTACTGGTATCGATCGCGTGACTATATAACTCGGGTTGGAGTCACCATCGACAACCGCCCTCTTTTTATAGTGAGGTAAACAGACGCTGGAGGGATGATTACAGGAATAATCAGGACAAAGGGCGACAATTCCAACAAGAAGATAGAGGAAAATATGATCGAAACGATGAAGACGATCGAAACAACCGGAACGACAAGCACGGCAAGCACTAGAATTGATCCCGGCGACACCAAAGCTGTAAGGGTCACATAGCTAAAAAAAATTTACGAGGCAACATGCGAGGAGAATAATGATCACACTCAGAACATGCATGAACGTACTTCCTGAAAAGCAAAAAGAGGTCCTCCTTACACTCCTCGCCTTGCTTCAGCTGCCTGAAAAGGAGACGGGGTGTCTGAGTTTTGGTGTTTTCTCCGATATCGAAGATGAGAATGTCTTTAGCTTGATTTCAGAATGGGAAACTCGCCAGTACCTCGACCAACATATAAGGTCCAACCGCTTTAGTATTTTGCTCGGCACCAAAAGTCTTTTGTCTGAACCATTGCAGATTCAAATCCTCACCTGCCTGGATTCGGAAGGAATAGATATGTCTCATGATCTGAGGAAAAAAATCCGTGCCGACAGATAGTCTGAAAATGACAATGTTCACCGTTTAGTTTTTTCATTTGTCCGAAGTATGAAACAACTTGACAGGGTAATGAATTGTCGCTGGATCAGGCCGCTTATCCTGGCTGTAATTTTTTCGGCTCCCTTATAAGGTGACTACTTATCACCCACCATCACCTTACCCCATCACCTAAAGCAACTACTTATCCCTGTCTCCAGATAAGGAGTAAGATAGAATAGGGAGCACCTATTCCTGTTGCTCGGAACTTTTTTTTCACTCATGGTTTATTCATGAAGTCAAAAAGTTACTTCCGCTTTCTCTTTCTTGCTATTACCGTTGTCACTGATATTGGTTTTCCGTTATTACCCTCATTGGCTGAATGGAAACCGACTAAGGTTGAAAAAGAGGTACCCCCACCGAAAAGAAGAAGACCAGCCTTATCCAGATCTATTCTTGGGCTACTATCCTGCCCAAAGAGTTGATTGACCTGCAACGTAGTCTGGTTAAAGAAAAAATATATAGATCGTGGAAGAGGAACTCGCTGGTCTTGCTAAAGAAGGCAAGCAGCTCAGAGGGGATGTAGCCACTGCCCGGAAGGACTCCGCTCTGCAACTTACACAGGTGACGAACTATCAGGCCAGGGTCGACAAGATTACCAACCAGTTAAAAAATCTTAATGAGCCGACGACTTCGACAATCTCCAATTTTTCGGCAAAGAGAAAGGAATGGCAAACAAAGAAAGATCAGATTTCAGGGTATGACCCAAAAGAGGTGCTGGCTTTGGCTAAGGAACAGCAAAATTTGCAAAAAGAATACAGGTTATCGAGGATAGATGTACAAATCTGGATTTTTGTGGGAATCTTAGATTGTGATTACAAAGCGGTTACCTATCAGAATCACCCCCCACTATATCAATATAGGAGATTGCAATGAACAAAGAGTTTAATGTAGAAATTTTATCTTTGGTGAAAATTTCTGCGATTGAAAATGCTTGGATGGCAGATGATTATAAAGCGCTGTTATCGATGATGGATATAGGTGAAGATGAACTCGGCGGGATGAGTGAATCTGAGTTAAAAGAGATGTGTTTGATGTCGCTTAATGATTTTGAACATCATGAATCAGCTAAATTCCTTTTAAGACATATTTTTAAAGATGAAATTACTGAAGGTAAGATAGATCAACTAAGTCATCAAATGGTTGAAAATAAACTTTGGGAAGAACATGCAGACTCAGCATATCACAGGAGCCTTTTTAATGCTTATGAGCTTTTGAGAGAAGCGTACAATGGCATATTTAAAGAGCCAACAGGAGTGAAATTTACTATAAAAATCACATCAAACATAAAGGACTCATTTGATATCTTTGATTCATCACTACATGCTGTGATAGTTAGGTTACTCTCAAATGGTTTGGCTGAGGATGCAATCTTAACTCGTCTTTATGAAGAGCAAATCAGTGGTAAGAACTTTTCAGATGCAAAAAATATACTTTGGATACTCAAAGAGATCTCCATAACAGAAACTGAGCGTCAGTATGAAATAACAAGTTCAGATCTTTGGTTTGGAGAGTTAGAAGAAGGTATGAGTTTTGAGGCAACAGCTCATGCTGATGTAGAGGAAGAAGATGAGGATTAATTTCCTTTAGGTACCCCCCCGGCCTTGCCGGGGGACAACAAAAATATGCACGTGCAGGCCCGCTCCATAGGGATATATTTTATGGTTTTTGGATATTGAGCTTACGCATACGGGCACGCAAGGTGCTGCGGTCAAGGTCAAGGATTTCAGCTGCACTGCCCTTGCCGCCTATTTTCCATTTCGTCTGCTCCAGTACCTGCAGGATATATTCTCGTTCAACCGCCTTTAACGTCTTTTTGCCCTGACAGAAATCACCAAACGGCTTTTTGAGTTCATCAACAAGAGACAGCTTGGGACCCGACGAGTTGATCACCGCCCGTTCGAGGACATTCTCCAACTCCCGAACATTTCCAGGCCATGGATAATGTTGTAACGTATCGATTACAGACACTGGAATTGTTTCAATGATCTTCCCCAACCGTCTCGAAATTTTTTTAACGAAAGCATCGACAAGAAGCGGGATGTCATCCAAGTGCTCCCGGAGCGGTGGCATGGTAATCGGAAAAATATTTAACCGGTACCAGAGATCCTCGCGGAAACGGCCTTTTTTCACGTCCTCTTGCAGATTACGATTTGTGGCGGCAATAATTCGGGTGTCAACTTTTATGGTTTGAGAGCTACCCAACCTTTCAAATTCCCCTTCCTGAAAAACTCTCAATAGCTTTGCCTGCAACTCCAACGGTAATTCACCGATTTCATCCAAAAAAAGAGTACCTCCATTAGCGACCTCAAATCGTCCAAGATGTCTGGATAAAGAACCAGTAAAGGCACCTTTTTCATGGCCAAACAATTCACTTTCAATGAGATTTGCGGAAAGGGCGGCACAATTGACTTTTACCAGAGTCCGATTTTTGCGCAAACTCAAGTCGTGAATAGCCCGGGCAGCCAACTCTTTTCCGGTTCCTGTTTCACCAAGAATCAGTACGGTGGTATCGCTGGGGGCAATTTGTTCAACTTTAAAAAGTACGTATTTGAGACTATCACTTTGACCAATAATGTTCTTATGATTGTATTTCAGTTTAATTTCTTCTTGCAGATATGCTCGTTCCGCTTCCAGTTGTTCTTTTAACTGTATTGTTTCAACAAGGAAGGCTTCGATTTCTTCTTTTCTTTTATCCGCCTCATCTCTGGCGACAACCAGTTCGGCTGTGCGCTTGGCCACCTCGAACTCAAGAAAGGCATTTTGGTCTTTCAGAGCTTCGGCCATGGTCTTGATTGCCAGATGGTTCTTTATGCGCGCCAAGACGATGTGCGGACTGAACGGCTTGATGATGTAATCGACCGCACCGAGTTCCAGCCCTTTCTTCTCATCTTCCATTTCAGACCTGGCAGTCAGGAAAATAACCGGAATGTCTGAAGTGGAAGGGTCGCATTTCAGTCGCCGACAGACCTCGTAACCATCCAGACCGGGCATCATGATGTCGAGCAGAATTAGGTCCGGTGGTGAGTCTGAGGCCACGATCTTAAGCGCCTTCTCGCCACCATTGGCAACCTTCACTTTAAAATCGTCCTTAAAGAGATTATTCATCAGGGTCAGGTTTTCCGGCGTGTCGTCAACGATTAATATCGTTGACCTTTCGGTGAAATCAAGTTTATCCATAATCAGGCAGCTGTCCCAGTGGCAGCCCTCAGCGCTTCAAGCGCCGCCTCGAAATCGAACAATCGAATACCATCATCAATCTTGCAGTAGTGGTTGGGGAAGGCAGCTTGAAGCAATGCCGCGTTCATATCCAACACCGCAACCGCCTCCGCATCGTCGTCAGCCAGCATTGCCTCCAATTTATTGCAGACAGCCTTGAGCTGTTCCGGAGAGGTGATGACAGCCTCCTTGTCCGGTTCCTCCAATAGCTTTTGTTCCAGTTGAGTGATAAGATCTCCAAGTACCACTTCCAACTCTTCGAGCCGGGCTTTGATCTCCTCACGCGGACGGCGCTCCCTGATCGCTGCTTCAAGCTTTCCCGCCAGCTGCGCCAGGCCAATTACGCCGATGGTGCCGGATACACTCTTGAGCGTGTGAGCAAGCCGCTCGGCTGTATCCAGAAGGTTACCCTCCAAGGCCTTGAGAATTTCAACCCTAAAGGCGTTCTGTCCGGTTACGAACTTGCGCAGCATCGAGAGGTAGAGCGGTTTCTTGCCAAGTACACGCCGCAGGCCGTCGGCCATGTCCAGCCCCTCGATGCCGGACGGCAGATCAACACGTTGCACTGGCTGCAGTTTTACCTCTTCTACGGAGGCACCTGTCGAATGCTGCGGCGTGATCCATTTCAGCAACGCCTCCCATAACTTTTCAGGTTCGATCGGCTTGGCCACATGATCGTTCATACCCGCAGCCATGCAGCGGTCACGATCGCCCTGCATGACATTGGCAGTCATCGCCACCACCGGAAGATCATTGAAGCAATCCTCCTTACGGATCTCCTGGGTCGCCGTCAAGCCGTCCATCACCGGCATCTGCATATCCATCAGCACGAGATCATAATCGACGTTCCTGACCTTGTTTAGCGCGACCAAGCCGTTCTCGGCCAGATCGACAATAAAGCCGGCATCGCGCAGTAGTTCAATTGCCACTTCCTGGTTGAGATCGTTGTCCTCCACCAGCAGAATACGGGAGCCCTTGATGGTGGCAAGTTGCAAAAAGGTTTCTGTCGACGAATCCCCGGCGGTGCGCACGCCATCGTCGACACCTCCCAGAATGCGTATCACACTATCAAAGAGCACCGAGGGGCTGACCGGCTTGAACAGCATATCCACAATGTCTGCTCCCTCTGCGGCCTTAATAACTTCCTCTCGACCGAAAGCGGTCACCATGATCATGTGCGGCATGCGGCTAAGCGGAAGTTCCCTGATCTGTTTGGCCGTCTCATTGCCATCTATACCCGGCATTTTCCAGTCGAGAAACACGATCTCGTGAGGTATGCCCTGCGCCTCGGCACGATACACGGCACCAACAGCGGTCTCGCCCGACTCGACCTGCTCGACCTTGAAGCCCATGCTGTCAAGCAGGCCTGCCAGCATCTGGCGAGCGTTCTCGTTGTCGTCTACCACTAACACCCGTTTGCCCTGCATGTCGGTCGACAACGCCAGCTTGCGCGACTGGCCGACGCACTTGCCAAGGCGTGCCGTGAACCAGAAGGTGCTTCCCTTACCTGGTTCGCTGCTTACCCCCACCTCTCCGCCCATCAGTTCGGCCAACTTCTCGGAAATGGCCAGACCAAGGCCGGTGCCGCCAAATTCGCGGGTGGTCGAGGCGTCGGCCTGTGAAAATCTCTGGAACAACCGTTCAATTTGCTCATCCGTCAGGCCAGTGCCCGTATCGCGTACGGCGCAGTAAATCAACACATCCTCGTCGGTCTCCTCCTTGAGGCTGATTGCGATGTTGATTTCGCCATGCTCGGTGAACTTGACAGCATTATTGCAGTAATTGATCAAAACCTGTCCCATCCGCAGCGGATCTCCGATCAGGTACGGCGGCACGTTCGCGTCTACATTGAAGACCAGTTCCAGCCCCTTGGCAAAGCACTTCTCGGCGATCAGGTTGGCGACATGGTCAAGCACCTTCTCCAATTGAAACTCGGTATATTCAATCGTCAGCTTGCCCACCTCGATCTTCGAGAAGTCGAGAATATCGTTAATAATGCTCAGCAGATGTCGGCCAGAGCCCTTAATCTTCTTGATGTAGTCTCGCTGACGCGGTGTCAGTTCGGTCTTCAACACTAAATGGGACATACCGATAATGGAGTTCATCGGTGTTCGGATTTCGTGGCTCATGTTGGAGAGGAAATCCGATTTGGCAAGGTTGGCATTTTCCGCCGCGGCCTTGGCGTTCTCCAACTCGGCTGTCTTTTCCTGCAGCACTTGATCCAGTAATTTGCGCTCTGTAATATCCCGCGCAGCAGCGAACACGCCCTGCAACCTCCTGTCCCGATCGTAGAAAGTGGTCGCATTATAGGAAACCACTGTTTCCTTGCCGTTCCTATCGCGTGCTGTAAGTTCGTAGTTGGTGAGTTTCTTTTCGCTCAGCACACGTTTGATCCCTGCCTCGGCCCGCTCCGGATCAGTGAAGTATTTCTTGAACGGTGCGCCGATCAATTCGTC
>JAHIUA010000073.1 GCA_018817385.1 Pseudomonadota bacterium | reverse complement strand
TCTGCTGCAAATTTGACAAATCGGCCCATATTTCCATAGATTTTCGTTAAATAGGCCTGCTATTCGCCTCAAATCCATGAAAATCTGGTCTCGATTTCTCTAATTTTCGCTACGATTCTCTAAATCCGACAGACTCCTAGAAACGGTAGTATCCCCCTTTAGGGTCTCTCCTTTTTTCTAAATAAAATTCAGTTATAAAATTGTTTATCAATACCATGTTCCTGCCAACAGCTTTCTTTCCAGAACCTGAACAGTAACAGCTCGCCCAGGTTACAACAAAACTGCTTTTTAATTACACTTATGTACTACAGGCGACAATGCTGTATTTCACTTACGAAATAACCCTTGACATCCCTCCCAATAAGTCTTCAATAGAGTCTCTATATGGCGACAGGACTTGCCCCGATCAAGGCTATTCCCTCCCCATGTAAGAGGAATACAGCAGCCGGGAAAACCACAGCACAATGGCTCCTGCCGATTAACTGAGGAAAAAGCAGGATTCCCTGCCTGTAACTCTATTGTTGCTAGCTATAGCATATTGATATCATTTAATAACTATATAAAAAAGATGAAATTTCCCGTATCGATTACCACCCTGCGCCAACAAAGGAGGTCGACAGGAGCATCCCGATACACCTCACAAAATAAAATTAACAGAAGGAGGAGTTATGAAACGGCTACTGAGTTGTTTGACAATACTTGCTGTTCTGGGAGTCTCTTCACCCCTTATGGCAAAAAATCAAATCATGGGAGGAGGGGGCGGATTTACAGTGACTGATCCCGTCACTACGACTGATCCCGTCACTACGGCTGATTCAGACGCTGCTGTCGAAGCCGATGCAGGACCAATCAAAGACAAGATGTCAGATTCTGGTGATCTCTTCGGCGATCTCTATATCATTTATCGCTACGCGGGCACTGAAACCAAAAAAGTGCCGGCCGTGGACGGGGATGGAAACCCCATCATGGTCACGGTTGACTGGACGGATGAATATGGTGTTTCACACGAGGTTTTACGACAGGACTGGACTACGGCTCCCGCCGTCGGCGGTGAGCCTGTACTGACCGAAGAATATGCAGACTACACCATTGTTGATGAGGAGACCGGCGACTATGTAACCAATACTCAGACCGGCGGGATCTATTACCCAGCCCCCTACCCCAGCCAATGCGTGCAACCGCTGGCCGACTCCCAACGCTGGGGCGACATCGAAGACAAGTCAGGGCTCACCGACAACCGAATCCCCATCATCATGAGCTACGACCCAACATGGCAACGTACCGAATGTGAGATTGATGCGGGCATCTTCATCGCTGCCGGTGAAACATGGCCCGCCGACGAGATCACCGGGATCACCTATTACAAGGATATTTACTGGACAGACCTGGTACAGGAGGTTGAGTTCGGCCGCCTGAACCTGGGTAGGGCGCCGGAGGCGGTTCTCGACAATTCATTTGACGAGGCCATCAATTCCATCAACAATGCCGAGGCGGTCTGGCTTGATGCATCGGGACGTTTGGTCCTCCGGACCAAGATATATGACGAGTTTCTGACCGATGAATACGGCGATCCTCTCCTCCTGGAAACAGTCGAGAAAGCCATTGACTCACCCAAGGAGAACCTGGCCCTCTATATCAAATTGATAAAAGACGGCCACCTGATCACTCCTGCAGATGACCGGGCGCCGGTCGATGCTTCAATCAACGGTGGTGTTCCAACCTGGAAGGCGCTTGAGCTTGAAGACGGACCCTCGACCGCTCTGCGACCAACTATCGACATTGACAAGATGATAGATTTTGGACTGGGATACCTGGTCGATGCCCGGAATATCGGCACCTACTATACCCATGTGGACGAATTAGGCACCCTGATAGTTGGTGATGTCCCCTGCGATACCTGTGAGGAATGGAACGGGATCAAAACCCTTTCCGAGCTCGATGTCTGCGCCGGTGAGGACTTTCCTTTCACCGCCAGTTTTCTCGCATCTGCCGCAGACAAGACCGGCACTATGACTGTTGACAAGATTGTCTATCTCAACTCAATCATGGGAATCAATAAAGTTATCGGCTACAGCGCCTACAATGATGACGAAACCCCTGCCGACGGGGCAATAGATTACCGAAAAAATCCGGTCTATTTCAACTTTGGTCTGAACATGGAGGACTACGACAGGCGCAATACCTACCGAAATCGTGGTCGGGTAACGGTGCAGGCCGGCAATGACTCTCCGGCCACCTATGACGGCTACGTCAAAGTACTGGTCGAATCATTAACCGCTGGGACCTGGGTAGAAACGGACGTTGACATCATGCTGAATGTCTTCGAGGATGAGGAATTTCCAGGAAGAAACATCCACGTCAACCCCTCAGCACACTGTTGGAGCGGCTTCAGCCGCGAATAGACCAGGCGATGCCCCCTGTCCGTCAAACCATCATCGGCTGCCATTCGCGGCTGAAGCCGCTCCCACACGGACCGGATAGCTTCTTTTCCTCACACACACTCTCGATCTCTTCTTTTCTTTAGAGAACAAGTCATACCATTTCTCAGCTGTCTTCTTCTCTAAAGAGTTGCAGGCAATCGAAGGGGATGCCCCCCTCAAGGTACAAATCTGCCGAGGCAAGATCAACAATGCAGGCGGGGAAGCCATAGAACTCGAGAAAATCGGCAAAGAGTTGACGCGAGTCACGACTGATCTCCGCATCACCTGCACCATGGCAGTTATAGACTATCCCCTTGACGGCAATCCCCCTCCCCCGGGCCAGTTCCAGAGCAGAAAGGGTGTGATTGATAGACCCCAGCCTGGGGCTGGAGACCAGGATCAGTGGGTATCCCCGGGCCTGGAGGTAATCGAGAAAAGTGAAATGAGGAGTGAGGGGAACCAGGAGACCACCTGCCCCTTCAAGCAACACATGATCAAATCCTGCAGCCAGTCTCTCCGTTGCCCGGCGGATATGATCCGGATCAATGGCTGTGCCCTCCAATTCGGCTGCCAGATGCGGGGAACAGGGTTTGCTGAAGACATAGGGACAGGTCAAACCGCTCAGGTCCTCGGGGAGAAGATCAATGCCCATCAACTGCCGATGTCGGAGGATATCTTCGGCCAGGCCATGGCATCCGGTCTGCACCAGTTTTTGGGTAATCACGGAATAGCCCAGGGCAGAGAGACTTCGGGCCATGAGACCGGTGGCCACACTCTTGCCGATATCGGTGTCAATGCCGCTGATACAGGTCACCGCTCCCATCAGCGTCTCCTGGCCACAAAGCAGGAACAGGAGTAACTGACAGGAAGCCCCTTGGGACCTCCATACTCCTCCCGGTATCGTCTTTCAAAACTGGCAAGCGCCTCTCTGCTCCAGCGATACTCGCTGACCCCGCCTACCCCGGTGGCACGGATATGGTAGAGAATCTCACGCAGCGAAGGAAAAAACAACTGTTCCTGAAAACTTTCCCGTTTTTCCAGGACAAAATCCTTGTCCATCAGTGCGCACAGCTCTTCATCAGAGCGATACCCAAGACCAACAGAGGTCAACTGAGAAAACTCCGCCAGGGTACCGGGACCAAAAAGAGAAAAAGCAAGATAACTCCCAGAGGCCAGCTCCCGACCCAGACGGACGAAAAAGGCCGGCAGGTCAGCCAGCCACTGAAAGGTGGCACCGGAAAGGACGAGACTGATATGCGAAGGCAAAGCCAGGGTCTCAATATCCCCAAATAAAGGAGAAACAGACAATAAATCTCTCCTGGGAATCCTGTTCAGGACCACCTTTTCAAACTCAGACACCAGATCATTGACAAACAGAGTCTGCACCGGTTTATGGTCACAAAGCATTTCCGTTAAGACACCGGTACAGCAACCGATTTCCAGAACCCGGCCATAGGCGGCATCAGGAAGGACATCAAGACAAGCCAAAAGCCGCACAGCCAGCTCTTTCTGCACCCGGGCAGCATCATCATAGGTCGAAAGACTCCTAAGAAAACAACGAGCTATCTTATCCTTATCAAGACGCAAAACCATATCTCATTGTTATAAATGTTAAAAAGAAAACCCCGCAAACCGCACACCCCAAACCGCAAACCTCAAACCTCAAACCGCACACCGCCTTTCCGCCTTTCCGCCTTACCGCCTTACCGCTTCCCCCGCCAGTTCGTCCCAACTCTTATAATGATAAAACAGAAAATGATATCCATCGACCCGCCTGACCTTTTTTTCCGGCCAGTACTTGAGTTGATTGGCGGTGGGCATGATAAAGTCATGTCCGGCGACCAGGGCACAATCATAGAGGGGCTGTTCTTCCCGGTCACAGTGGACCGCCTCCAGGAGATGCGCCAGTTCCCTCCTCTGGTCAGCGAGGCTGCGCCGGGGTTGCCGGGCCAGGAACCTGCGATAGAGGTCACGTTCCCGGCACATACGCTGGTAAAATTTGAGACGCCCCTTTTCGTCAAACTGAGCAAGCGTTGCCCGCACCACCCCTTCGGGTATCCCGAGCTGGTCATGGATGGGACAGAGGGTGCCGTTGATCGCCAGGCTTGCCGTAAATTTCTCCTGGTGGGCAGCAAAGAGCCGTTGTCCGGCCCACACCCCCATGGACCAGGAGATAAGAACGATCTTCCGATAGGCACTGAACAGTGAATCCAGATCAATATCCGGGACAAGGTCCACATAGTTGCAGAACATGAGCACGTCCCACTCATGACTGAGCAAGGGACTCAAGGGGGTCTCATCCATGCCCCAGCCGTTACAAAAGAGGATCAGCTGTGCTCTCCCCCTGTGGTGCAGCCACTGACTTTTCAACCTTGGCCCTTCTCCTTGTTCCCCAGATCGGCGAGAAGCTGCGGCAGCCTCTGCAGATCCCGCCACTCCATATCAGCAGAGAGCGAGAGACGGAAGCGGGCCGTGCCCTCGGGGACGGCCGGCGGCCGCACAGGAAAAATCAGATAGCCCTGCTCCTGCATGACCTGAGCCTGACGCAGAGCCAGACTGTCATCACCGATCATAACCGGGACTATATTGCTGTCGCCCCCGGTCCTGATGCCCTCTTCTCTGAGGGCCAGGCGGAGCTGTTCCGAGAGCTGGCGGAGATGCCGGCGTGCCCCCGCCATTGCCTGCATGGTGTGGAAGACAAAGCGATTCCAGTGCAGGACCACAGGCGGCAGGGCGGTGGTGAAGATGAAGGAGCGACTGTGATTGATCAGATAGTTACGGATCTCCTCCCGACAGCAGACAAAGGCACCAACGGAGGCCAGTCCCTTGCCAAAGGTCCCCACCAGGAGATCGACATCAGCGAGGACACCTGCCTCTTCAGCCTTGCCCAGCCCCAGGCTGCCATAGAGCCCCACGGCATGGGCCTCGTCCAGGTAGAGCATGGCCCCGAACTCTTTTTTGAGTTCCAGCAAACGCTTCAGGTCGGCCACATCCCCATCCATACTAAAGACGGACTCGCTGACGATCACCACCTGCTCGTAGTCCTTCCGTGAACTGACGAGCAGAGAACGGAGCTGCTCGTAGTCCCGGTGCCGAAAACGTTTATGGCGAGCCGGACAGAGACGAAGCCCGTCGTGAATGGAGGCGTGATTCAGTTTGTCGGAGAGGATCAGATCATTCTTGGTGAACAGGGCTGGCAGGATACCGACATTGGCATGGTAGCCGGAGTTGAAAAGCAGGGCCGCCTCATGGCCATAGGCCCGGCTCAGATCCTCTTCAAGCCCCTGGGCCAGGAACGATTCACCGCTGAGCAGTCGGGATGAGGCAGCACCCAGGGCAAAATTCCCGGTCTCTTCCTGCACTCCCAGCCCCTGGTAAAAACGAAGCCGGAGCTCCGCATCACCGGCCAGGCCGAGATAGTCGTTTGAACTCAAATTGAGGAGTCGACGACCACCGTACTCCACATGGCAGCCCTGGCTTCGGCGCAGTGGATGAAGACTCCTCAACCGCCCCCGTCTCTCAAGGTCGGCAAGTTCTTTTCCATAGCGAGAGATCATTGCAACTGCTCCTCGGCTAACACCTCACAGATGGCAGTGGTCAGGGTCTTGAGATCCTCGGCCACCATGCAGTAGGGCGGCATAACGTAGACCAGACGGCCAAAGGGACGAACCCACACCCCTTTTTCCACAAACCGGGCCTGAATCCGTTCCATGGCCACCGCTTCTTTCGTCTCCACCACCCCGATAGCGCCTAGTACCCGCACATCCTGCACCGAGGCCAGTTGACGGCAGGGAGCGAGCCCCTCTTCCAATCCCTGCTCCAGGGCATGAACCTGCCCCTGCCAGTCCGAGTCCAAAAGCAGTTGCACTGAGGCACGGGCCACAGCACAGGCCAGGGGATTGGCCATGAAGGTGGGACCGTGCATGAAGACCCCGGGCGCCCCTGCCGAGATCCCCTCTCCTATCTCTCTGCGGGCCAGGACTGCGGCCAGGCTAAGATAACCGCCGGTCAAGGCCTTGCCCAGACAGAGAAGATCCGGGACCACATCGGCGTGGTTACAGGCAAAGAGTTCGCCGCTGCGACCGAAACCGGTGGCAATTTCATCGGCAATGAGCAGCACCCCATGCTGATCGCAGAGGGCACGCACCTGGCGCAGATACTCGGGATGGTAAAAACGCATACCGCCCGCCCCCTGGACAATGGGTTCAAGGATCACCGCACAGAGTTCAGAATGATGCATTTCCATGAGCTGGGCAAAGGAGCGGATGTCCTGTTCCTGCCACACATCTTGGAAACGGCAACTGGGGCTGTCGGCAAAATAGTACTGGGGCAGGACCCCGGCAAAGAGCTGATGCATCCCGGTTATCGGGTCACAGACCGACATGCAGTGCAGGGTATCGCCATGGTAGCCGGAGCGGATGGTCAGAAAACGTTTTTTCTCCGGCCGTCCCGCCCCATGAAAATACTGAATGGCCATCTTCATGGCCACCTCCACCGCAACCGAGCCGGAATCGGCAAAGAAGACCAGATCGAGCCCCTGCGGGGTAATATCCACCAGCAAACGGGCCAGTTCCACTGCCGGTTCGTGGGTCAGTCCGCCGAACATCACATGGGAGAGTCGTGCCGCCTGCTCCTGCAGGGTGGCGGTGAGGAGCGGATGGTTATAGCCGTGGATAACCGACCACCAGGAGGCCATGCCATCAATCAGTTCCCGACCATCACTGAGACGAAGGCGAACACCGGCCGCAGATTCAACCGCATAGACCGAAAGGGGATGGGTAATGGAGGTGTAGGGGTGCCAGATATGCGCACGGTCATAGGCCAGAAGCTCATCAGGGGTCATGCTTTTTCTCCCCTCTTCTTCGGGGGCAATGCAAATCCTAACTTCGCCAGTTCCAACAGATCGCGCTCTACACCACTGCCCGCCGTGGTTAGATAATCCCCGACTATGGCTCCGTTTGCCCCGGCAGTAAAGAGCCTGTATTGCTCATCGCCAAAGCGACCACGACCGCCGGCAATGCGGATAACAGCCCTTGGGTTGATGAACCGAAAGAGGGCTACAGTGCGCAGGACCTCCTCCAGGGAAATGGGTTCCATATCGGCCAGGGGAGTGCCGGGGATGGGACTGAGGATGTTCAGCGGAATAGAGAGGACGCCCAGTTCACGCAGTTCAAAGGCCAGCTGCAGCCGCTGGGCCAGGGTCTCGCCCATGCCGATGATACCACCGGAGCAGAGATCCATGCCTGCCGCCAGGGCAATTTTTAAGGTCTCCACCTTTTCCTGCCAGCTGTGACTGCTGCAGATGGAGGGGAAAAATTCCCGGCAGGTCTCCAGGTTACAGTGGTAACGGCGGACCCCGAATGCAACGAGGAGGCGGGCCTTCTCGGCAGTAAGAAAACCCATGGAGGCGCAAAAGAGGAGCTCTGTGTCACGGGCCATGCCCCGATACAACTCTCCCATGAACTCCAACTGTTCCCGGTTCTGAGAACGTCCGGCAGCAACCAGAGACAGACGCCTGACACCGTAGCTGTCATTCTCCCTGGCCTGGGCCAGGGCTGTCTCTTCCCCTATCTGTTCGTAACAGGAGACCTCCGCCTCGTAGCGAGAGGACTGGGCACAGTAGCGACAGTCTTCTGAACATCTTCCGGAACGGGCATTGATGATGGAACAGAGGTCAAAACTGCGGCCGTGCAGGTCACGGCAGAGCCTATCTGCAGCCCGGCACAACTCGTGGAGTTCGGCCTGTTCGGCAAGGGCCAGGGCCTGCTCAAAATCGAGCTGCCCTCCCCCTTTCATACGCTGCAGACAACGCTCAATCATTTCTTGTATCCCCTAATAAAAAAACCACAGAGAGGCCGTCATACACTCCGCCTCTCTGTGGTTGAATGGCCAGCAATCAGCTCAGTTTAGCCATACACTTGTTCAGTCCTTCCGGGGTATCGAACTGCAGAGCCTTGTAATAATAACCTTTGGGGGCGATCTTCCGCATCATGCCCTTGAGCACGGTCTTGGGACCGACCTCGATAAAGGTATCCACGCCCTCGTTGATCATTGCTCGAATAATCTCAAACCAGCGTACCCGTGAGGCAATCTGCCTGGCCATCATCTCTTTTATGCGGGCCGTCTCCTGTTCGGGAGAGGCCGAAACATTGAAATAGACCGGGGTGACGGGAGACTTGAACTCCACCCCGTCCATAAAGGCAGAAAAATCAGGTACGGCATCGGCCACCAGAGGACTGTGGTTGGCCACGCTCACGGCCAGGGGAATAACCCTGGCACCTGCCTCGGAGGCAACATGTTCCACGGCATCAAGCCCTGCGATACTTCCGGAGATAACGATCTGCAGCTCTGTATTGTGGTTGGCAGCGGTCACTGTGCCGGCCTCGGTACAGTCGCCAATAATCGCTTCAATCTCCTCCATGGTCTTGCCGATGACGGCCCGCATACCACCAGGATGTTTCTGACCTTCCCGTTCCATCAAGGCCCCACGTTTGATGACCAGACGGATGGTATCTTCCACACTGAGCACACCTGCCGCACAAAGGGCCGAATATTCACCCAGACTGTGGCCGGCAAAACAGGAGGCGGCCAGGTGCTTTCCCCAGACCTTTTTCAGGCCCTGATAACAGATCAAATTGGTCACAGTGATGGCTGGCTGGAGATGAATGGCTCGGGTCAATTCTTCCATGGGACCGTCCTGACAAAGTCCGGCCAGAGGGAAATCACAGACCGAGGCAGCCATTTCCATGATGGCCGCACAATCACTGTCGGAGTCGATAAATTCCCGCCCCATCCCCAGAAACTGGGACCCTTGGCCGGGAAAAAGTACTGCTATTTTCATAGTACACCTTGTATGCAGAAATCAGTTCACGGCGGCTTAGTTACCAGCTGCCGCACGCTTCTTCTGTCTTTCTTCCAGAACATTTGCCACTAAAAACACAGCCACCCCCACCGTAATGGCAGAGTCGGCCACATTAAAGGCAGGCCAATGATGGCCTGCCACATAAAAATCAAGAAAATCAACGACGGAACCCAATCGGAGGCGATCGATAACATTGCCAATGGCTCCTCCGGCAATGAGGGCCAAGGCCGGACCATAGAGAGGATGATCATCACGCAACCGATACGAGAAGACCGCGAGCAGCACCAGAGCCACACTTACCAGGCCCAGGAAAAAATAGTGCCGCCAGGGAGCAGTTACCCCTGCCAGGAAACCAAAGGCCGCCCCTTTATTGGTCAGATAGGTAAGGTTGAACAGGCCGGGAAGAATCTCCCGGGTCTCATAGAGCTGAAAACTGTTTATAACCCATATCTTGGTCAGCTGGTCCAGAACGACAATCAGGACCAGGAGGCAGAGCGAACGCACTATTGGTCCTGCTCCCCAAGATCCATCTCGACAATGACACCCAGGCAGCGCTCACAGAGTTGCGGATGGGCTTCACTGCTGCCCACAAAGGTGGATCGGGTCCAGCAGCGTTCGCATTTGTCTCCGGCAGCAGGCCGCACGGCCACGGCCAGACCGGGAAGATCTGTGCTGACCTGCCAATCGAGATCAGCAAAACCGCTTCTCTCCTCACAGCGAGTCAGCTCAGAAATAATACACACCTCTTTTACCTGTTGCCATTCCTTTTCAATAAAAGATGCCCAGTTCCCATCGATCTCGAGCAGGACCTCGGCCTCCAGGGGATGACCGATGATCTTCGCCCGACGTGCCAGTTCCAGGGCCTTCGTGATCTCAGAACGGACCTGGATCAGTTTCCCCCAGCGTCCCTCCAGTTCCGGATTACGTCGCTCAGGTGCCGGTGCTGGAAACTCGGCGAAAAATATGGAGTCCTCAAGGGGACTGTCATCAGAGAGACCCTGAAAATGTTCCCAGGCCTCAGTCGCTGTAAAACTGAGGACCGGAGCCATCAGTTTCAGAAGTCCTCCCAGAATCTCATACAGGGCAGTCTGGGCAGAACGCCGCAGAGGGGAATTATTGCCCGAGCAGTAGAGTCTGTCTTTCAAGATGTCGAGGTAAAAGGCACTCATGGTGGTGCCGCCAAAATAATTCAATGCCTGATGAATGGCATGGAATTCAAAACGCTCATAGGCAACGGTTACCTTTCCCCGCAGCTCCTCAAATCGAGCCAGGGCCCAACGGTCAATCTCTTCCATCTGGTCAAAGGACACACTGTGCAGCGCCGGATCAAAATCTGTCAGGTTGCCCAGCATGTAGCGGATGGTATTGCGGATCTTGCGATAAGCATCGGCCACCTGGTTAAGAATCGCATCAGAGACCTTGACATCGTCGCGATAGTCTTCGCTGGAGACCCAGAGGCGGAGGATCTCTGCCCCGAATTTTTTGATTACCTCTTCAGGAGCCACCACATTGCCAATGGACTTGGACATCTTCTTGCCCTTACCGTCCACCACGTAGCCATGGGTCAGGACTCCCTTGAAAGGAGCCCGGCCACGGGTCCCCACTGAAGTGAGGAGTGAACTCTGAAACCAGCCCCGGTGTTGATCACTGCCCTCAAGATAGAGATCAGCCGGTGCCCGCAACTCTTCCCGGGCCTCGCAGACAGCAGCATGAGAGGTCCCGGAATCAAACCAGACGTCGAGAATATCTTCCTCTTTTTTAAACTCGCTGCCCCCACAGGAAGGACAACGGCAACCCTCTTCAAGGAAGTCGGAAAGTTCGTGCCGGAACCAGGCATCAGCCCCCTCCGCCCGAAACAATTCATCTATGCGGCCAACCAGAGCCTCGTCTTTTAAGACCTCGCCGCATCCTTTACAGCTGACCACAGTGATGGGAACACCCCAGGTCCGCTGTCGGGACAGGCACCAGTCAGGCCGATTCTCCACCATGGAGTGAATGCGCTGCATCCCCCAGGCCGGTGTCCACTTCACATTTTCTATCTCAGTCAGGGCCTTTTGCCGCAGGTCGTTCACCTCCATGGAGATAAACCACTGGGGCGTGGCCCGATACATGACCGGCTTCTTACAGCGCCAGCAGTGGGGGTAACTATGCTGAATGGCCTCTTCATGGAGCAGGGCTCCGCTTGCAGCCATGTCTGCATTAATGGTCTTATTCACCTCCGGGATCTGGAGCCCGGCATAGGGGCCGGCCTCTTTGGTGTAACGCCCTTCATGGTCCACGGGAGAGAGGATCTCTAGATCATAGCGGAGACCGGTCAAATAATCATCGGCGCCATGCCCCGGTGCCGTGTGCACACAGCCGGTTCCAGCCTCCAGGGTCACATAGCTGGCCAGGACCATCAGAGAATCGCGATCCAGGAAGGGATGACGACATTTGCGTTTTTCCAAGCCCCTGGCAGAAAACGTTCCGCCAATGGAGTAGTCGCTGATTCCCATGGTCTCCATCACCGACTCCACCAATTCCTGGGCCATGATCAGGGTCTCATCCCCCGCCTTCACAGCCGCATAAACAAAATCGGGATGAAAGGCCACAGCCAGATTGGCAGGCAGAGTCCAGGGAGTAGTTGTCCAGATCACCACCGAGACCTTGGCACCGGCAAGGGCAGGATCGATGTCGGCAAGATCTTCCGCCACCGGAAATTTGACAAAGATAGAAGGCGAACGATGATCATAATATTCCACCTCTGCCTCGGCGAGGGCAGTGGTACAGGTCGAACACCAGTAAACCGGTTTCTTATTGCGAACGACGGCCCCGGAAAGGAGGAACTTGTTAAACTCGCTCGCAATACTGGCCTCGTAATCATAATTCATGGTCAGATAGGGCCTCTCCCAGTCGCCAAGTACTCCCAGACGCTTGAATTCCTCCTTCTGGGTCTTGATCCACTTCTCGGCATACTTGCGGCAGGCCCCACGTTTGCCCAGCTTGGGGATAGAGTTCTTTTTCTCTCCCAGTTCCTTGTCCACATTATGCTCAATGGGCAGGCCGTGACAATCCCAGCCCGGAATATAAGGAGCATGAAAACCGGCCATCCGCTTGGACTTGAGAATGATATCTTTTAGAATCTTATTAAAAGCAGTGCCCAGATGAATATGGCCGTTGGCATAGGGAGGGCCATCGTGGAGCACGTAGAGGGGTTTGTCCTGGTCGTGTTCCTGAACCTTGGCATAGAGGTCCTCCTTCTCCCAGCGTTTGAGATACATGGGCTCTTTCTGGCCCAGGTTGGCCTTCATCTTGAACTTGGTCTGCGGTAGATTCAGGGTGTCCCTGTAATCCATAACGATCTCCTTATATCTCCTGCAGCCGGCCTATGGGGCATCTTCAGGGAGAATGATTGTCAAATTCATACTGATTTCTATTCCAAAACACACAAAAATAACAACTGCGATTGAAGTTGCAAGGAGAAAGTGGCAAAAACGGCTAAATCCCCTTTAAATTTGACATAACTGCTTGCCTTAATTAGAGTATGGAGATATTTCTATTTTTATTGTAACTATTCAGCAGTACTTCATCTTCGTCCATTGAGGTCTTCTCGAATCGCACGCATATGCTTCAACGTCCTGACTGAACGAATATAACGTACTATGAAACAGTTACAGAACGGTTGATTGCCAATTATTGGCCATTACCAGAAGAGTTACTTTTTATTTATTCTTTTTACCACTTTTTCTATAGAGATCAAGCATGACTAAAGTAATCGCCATGGCCGGTAAGGGTGGGACAGGAAAAACAACCACCTCCGCCCTGCTCAGCAGATACCTGCTGAAGAAGAAAAAGACCCCCTTTCTTTTGGTTGACGCCGATTCCAACGCCAATCTGAACGAACTCCTCGGTCTCGATGTTGGCCTGACCCTCGGCCGGATCCGTCAAGAACTGAAGGGTGATCTCCCTGCCAATATCACCCGCGACCAGTTCATGGAAATGAAAATCCACCAAGCCCTGATAGAAGAAAACGGCTTTGACCTTCTGGTTATGGGCCAACCCGATGGTCCCGGCTGTTACTGCGCTGCCAACCAGTATCTGGCCATGACCATGGACAAACTGGCACCAAATTATAAATACATCATCGTCGACAACGAGGCAGGCATGGAGCACCTCAGCCGCATGAACCTGCGCTCCATCGACTATCTCCTGGTGACTTCTGACCCCTCGGCTCGAGGCATCCTCACCGCCAAACGAATCTCTGAAATTACTGCTCCCCTGGGGCTCGAGATCAAAAAACAGTATCTTCTGGTCAATCGTGCTCCCCAGCCAGTACCTGCAGCCCTCCAGGAAAAGATAGATGAGGCGGTACGTGACAGTGAGATGAAACTGGGTGGTATCATTCCCTCAAGCGAGGCCCTCATCAACCAGGAACTTTCCGGTGAATCATACCTTAAGCTTGATGATTCAGCAGAAGTGATAACCACCATCACTTCTATTTTTGACAACATTTTTGCTGATCAGGATTAATCCTTGTCCAGACCCGTGCCCACCCAAGACCCCGTAGAAACAAAAAAGCTTCCTGGCAACACCATGATCGAAATGATCAAGGTCAGCCGAACCTATGTCCCGGATATCACAGCCCTGTCTGACATCTCCTTTGCTGTGGATACCGGTGAGCTGTTTTTTCTTATCGGCAGAAGCGGAGCCGGGAAAACGACTCTCCTCAAACTGATCTGCAACATGGATACCCCCAGCAAGGGACTCATTGAGGTAGCCGGACACAACATCAACAACCTCAAGGGAAATAAGCTTGCGCATCTGCGCCAGAAGATCGGAGTTGCCTACCAGGACTTTAAACTCTTAAGTGACCGTACTGTTGCTGAAAACATTGCCATCGCCATGGAAGTTTCCTACAAAAAAGCCAGCGCCATCAGACTGCGGGTACGGGACCTTCTCGACCAGCTGCAGCTGGCAGACAAACATGACACCCTCACCGGAGATCTTTCCCGAGGCGAACAGCAACGGGTCGCCCTGGCCCGCTCAGTAGCCAACTCACCGCGCCTGATCCTGGTGGATGAACCCACCGGCAACCTGGACGCCACCACCACGGAACGGGTCATGGAACTGCTTAACCGTTCTAACAAGGCCGGTGCCACCATCGTTATTGCCACCCATGACGCATCCATCTATAAAGATGGGAATCATCGAGTCATGGAACTGCGCAACGGTAAGATTCACTCCCTTTCAAGGAATAGTCGCTGATGAATTTCTGGTTCGCCGTCTTCAGACAGGCAGGCCGAAACCTGCGCCAGACCTGGACCTCTCAGCTCATGACCTTTCTTACGGTCAGCCTCTCGGTTCTCATCTTTGCCTTTTTCTACCTCATCTATACCAATATGATCGGGGCCAGCGACCGGCTGAGCGACGACCTTCGTCTCATTGTCTACCTGGAAGACGACCCGGGGCCTGAGATGCAGGAGCAACTGCGACGTAAGATCAACAACTTTGACAAAACCGAGGCGATTCTGTTTATCTCCAAAGCCGAGGCCTATGAACGCTTTGCCAAACAACTGGGAAAAGACTCCGACATCTTGACAGATATGCCCAAGGACTTCCTGCCCGCATCCATCGAAGTCGTCCCCCTGAAAAGCCTCCGCGGCTATAATCAGATCAAACTCTTTTCCGAATATCTGGCGACCTTGCCCGGCAGTGAAAAAGTCCAGTACGGCCAGGAATGGGTGGAACGATTTTATTATGTCACCAGACTGGTCACCATTGTCGTCCTCCTCAGCGGAACCCTCCTCATCCTCACCGCTACCTTTATGGTCGCCTACACCATTCGTCTCACCATCATGGGGCGACACGAAGAACTGGAACTGCTGAAACTGGTTGGGGCCACAAATAATTACATCAGAACCCCCTTCCTTCTGGAAGGAACCATCCAGGGATTTATGGGATCCATCATTGGCCTCTGTGCCCTCTATATCCTTTTTCAATGGATCAGCCGCCACTTTGCCGGCCCCGGTCTCCTCAACATCTTCAACTTCAGCTTTTTCCCACCCATGGTCATTGTCTGTATCATTTTCGGCTCCATCGGCCTCTGTACCATCGGCAGTTTCACCTCCATACAGAAATTTTTAAAAATTTGATCCACTCTTGACGTGATGCCCTCTCACTCTTCAGATAGCAGGATTCATAGCCTGACACGACTCTCCAGGGTGGCCTGCGTCCTTGTCCTCCTCTCTGCTCTGCTTGTCCCCACTGTGTCGATCGGGGGGGTCCAGACATCGGCAGAGCGGGAGGCAAAAAAGCAAACGCTTGAAGAGGGAATGGAGGGATATCGGATCAACATCAGAAAACTGCAGGAAGGGATAAAACAGCAGCAGAGTCAGGTACAATCTTCTGCCCAGACAGAACGCAACCTTCTTCACGAACTGGAAGAGATCGATACCAGATTACTGGAACAGCAGGCCAGACTTCAAGACCTGGAAAAGCAACTGGAGAGCCAGCTGCATCTCATAGCAGTCAAGGAAAGTGAGCTACAAGAAGTTGTAGCCGACAAACAAATCATCCAAGGCCATCTCCAGAAACGTATTCAGTCCTATTATAAGATGGGAAAGGTCGGATTTGCCAATGTGGCCTTTTCCACCAACAGCCTGCCGCAACTCCTCACCTTTCACGACTCATTTACCACCCTCATTTCCTATGACAAAGACCTCATTGATATTTATCGCAAGAGCATCGACGAACTCCAACAATCTCAAAAAACACTCAATCTGGAAAAAGGTGTCCTCGATGATTTCATCAACATGGCTAAGCTCAAGCAACAGGATATCACGGCAAGCAAAAATGAAAAAGAATCCCTGCTCGGTCAGATCAAGACCCAGAAACAACTGCATGAGCAGGCCATCAGAGAGATGGAAAAGGCCGCCGATCAGCTTTCCGGATCCCTCGAATCCCTGAAAAAAGAGGATTCGCTTTTGGACCAGGGGTTCCTGGCCAACAAAGGAAAACATCCGGCGCCGGTACAAGGTGAGATCATTTCCCTGTTCGGTCAGAAACGGGAGAACCGTCTCGGCATCTCAGGAAAATCGACTGGGATTACTTTCTCTGCACCAGGTATCAACAAGGTACAGGCCATTTACGAGGGGACCATCGTTTACGCCTCTTACCTGCGTGGATATGGCAACACGATTATTATGGATCATGGTCATAACTACTTCTCTGTCATCGCCAGGGTGGAAAAAATCTTGAAGCAGATGGGAGAAAAGGTGGCTCAGGGGGAAGTCATTGCCCTCACCGGAGATACTGCAACCCTGATGGACGAAGGCGTTTATTTCGAGATCCGGAACGGTTCAACCCCGGAAGACCCTCTCCTCTGGCTTGACAAAGTCGGCCTGACTCTGCCATGATGACAGGAGAGGTTTGCGGTATGCGGGTTGCGGTCTGCGGTTTGCGGTATGCGGGTTGCGGTATACGGTGTGCGGTATACGGTGTGCGGTATACGGTGTGCGGTATGCGGTTTGTGGTATGCGGTTTGTGGTTTGTGGTATGCGGGTTGCGGGTTGCGGGTTGCGGGTTGCGGAAAAGATAGCAGCTTTCTGGTTGACTGCTTTTTTTTTTGCCTCACTCACTGAACAATTACGTGGACAGTTTAACAGACTTTCCATATCGAATGATTATTACCTAACGGATAAGACGTGAAAATTTATTCTTTGCCCACTTTGTTTTTCCTCTCCCTGCTCTTGATCTTGCCAGGTATCTGTCAAGGGGCTATTTCACAAGAACAAAGGGAGGCGACCTACCGCCAACTGGAAATCTTTGCCAATATCCTCAGTATCCTGCAAGAGAATTATGTGGAAGAGATCAACACCGACGAGACCCTTGAAGGAGCGATCAGCGGCATGCTCCTTGCCCTTGACCCCCACTCATCCTACCTGACCGCCAAAGACTTCGATGAGTTACAAGAGGAGACACGGGGCAGCTTTTCCGGAATTGGCATTGAGATAACGGTTCGCGATGGCATACTCACTGTCATCTCTCCTATCGCCGGAACACCTGCCGACAAGGCCGGCTTACAGGCCAAGGACCTCATTGTCAAAATCAATGGTGAAGTGACCAAAAACATGCCTTCCATGGAGGCCATCAAAAAGCTGAGAGGCCCCAAGGGAAGCGAAGTAACTATCTCCATTTACCGGGACGGATGGCAGGATCTAAAAGAAATCACCATTGTTCGTGACACCATTCCTCTGCAGAGTGTCGGCGGTTTTTTTCTAGAGCCCGGTTTTGTCTACATCAACATCACGAACTTTCAGGGTCAAACCACGAAAGACTTGAAAAACAAGCTTGCAGAACTGGAAAAAGAAGAACAGATCAAAGGATTAATTCTTGATCTGCGCAACAATCCTGGTGGACTGCTCGACCAGGCAATCTCTGTGACTGACACCTTTCTTGAAGAAGGCCTGGTGGTCTATACCAAGGGTCGTCTCCCTGAACAGAACATGACTTTTCAAGCCCACGCCAACAATGGAAAGAATCTCTATCCCCTGGTTGTGCTGGTCAATGAGGGCTCAGCCAGTGCCTCTGAGATTGTTGCCGGCGCCATTCAGGATCACAAACGGGGAGTCATTGTCGGTACCCAGACATTCGGTAAGGGATCAGTGCAGACAATTCTCCCCATGCCTGATGGGGCTGGCCTGCGCCTGACGACAGCCCGATATTACACCCCTAACGGCAGATCCATCCAGGCCACAGGCATTGTCCCAGATGTGGAGGTACCGCGCCTGCCTTACACAGAAGAGAATGAAGAGAAACGAGTGCTGCCCGATTTTGTCAGAGAGGCCGATCTCAAAAATCATATCCTCCAGCGTAACGATGCGACGGAAAGGGAAGAAGGAGGGGTTTCTGCTCCACCAGAAACAGATACCAGTAAAGAGCAAGAGGCTATCAAGCAGCGCTTAAAAGAGGACAACCAGTTACGGACAGGTCTCAATATCCTCAAAAGCCTCAACCTCTACACCGAATATAAAAGCAGTCCAGTTCTTCCGAAAGGTGGTCAGTAGAAACAGAATTAGGGGAGCGGCCATCTCCAAGGCTTTGCTCCCCCTGCATCCCCTTCCGTACCCGACTGGTTGGTTAAATTGTTGGCAGCGAGTATACCTCTCCGCTAATGCTTAAGAAAAAAATGGTCCGCCAATGGGTGAGGGCAAAAAATGCCCTCACCCTGCCTATCATCCAACTGCTCCTCTTCTCGTGTAAGCGGTTCAATCTCTTCCTACAGCAAATGGCCCCAAAATGATCGAATTCATCCAACAGTTCAATCCCATCACCCAGGCACTCTTTGCTACCCTTTTTACCTGGGGTGTCACTGCCGCAGGGGCAGCAATTGTTTTTTTCACAAGAAGCATAAACATGAAACTCATGGATTCAATGCTTGGCTTCGCTGCCGGAGTAATGATTGCTGCCAGTTTCTGGTCTCTTCTCGCCCCAGGAATAGAGATGGCCGAACACATGGGCCAGATTCCCTGGTTGACCGCAGCCCTCGGTTTCATGGGGGGAGGAATTTTCATGAGATTGATTGACAAATTTCTGCCCCACCTTCATCCTGGCCTCAGCGTTGACAAAAGTGAAGGGGTGAAGACCTCATGGCAACGCAGTACCCTGCTGGTACTTGCCATAACCCTTCACAACATACCAGAAGGTCTGGCTGTCGGTGTTGCTTTTGGAGCTGTGGCGGCGGACCTTCCCTCGGCCACCATTGGCGGAGCCGTTGCCCTGGCAATCGGAATTGGAATTCAAAATTTTCCTGAAGGTTCCGCGGTGTCAATGCCTCTGAGAAGAGAAGGGATGTCGAAAGGAAAAAGTTTTCTCATGGGACAGGCCTCGGGGATAGTAGAACCAATTGCCGGTGTCCTGGGAGCACTCTTTGTCATGAAGATGCAAAACATTCTCCCCTATGCCCTCTGTTTTGCAGCTGGAGCGATGATTTTTGTTGTGGTGGAGGAACTCATTCCAGAATCGCAACGAGACTATAAGAACATTGATCTGGTAACCATGACAACAATGCTCGGGTTTTCAGTCATGATGATTCTCGATGTTTCTTTGGGATAAAAGATTGTAACGCCTCTCTGTTCCAGTCAGAACCGCCCAGAGGGTCAATCCAGGAGAGAAAAAAATTTTCCAGGCTACCACCAGAGAACGACTGGCAAACTGTTCCGTTTTTCTGCCTGCAGTGTCTCCCCTCACATCCAAGAAAGCCTTTTTATAGAGCAAAGCAAGACAAATGAGATTAAAAATTCATCACATCGATGCCTTCACCGAGACGCTCTTCACCGGAAACTATGCCGCTGTTATCATAACTGAGGAATGGCTCCCTGACCAGCTGATGCAATCAATCGCCACGGAAAACAACCTTTCTGAAACAGCATTTGCCAGAAGATGTGGCAGCAACAGCTATGAGATTCGCTGGTTCTCCCCCCTTACAGAAATTGATTTCTGTGGCCATGCCACGCTCGCTGCTGCCTTTGTCCTCTTCAACCAAGACAGATCCATCGATGAGCTGCTGTTCTCTGCCAAAGCAGTTGGTCATCTCAAAGTTCGGCGGGCAGCGGAAGGATATATTGAGATGACATTTCCCATGCGGAAGCCAGAACCGATCACTCATATCCCCAGGGAGCTGACAAAGGGATTATCCATCCCCCCCACAGAAGTCTTACTGAGTCAGCAGGCCTATTTTGTCATTTATCCCCACGAAAAAGACGTCCTTGCTGTCCGCGTAGTGCGTGATGAACTCATGAAACTTGCTCCCCTTGACGTGGTCGTCACGGCTCAAGCAAAAAAATATGACTTCATTTCAAGATACTTCTGGCCTGCAAATGGCAGTGACGAAGATCCTGTTACCGGTTCAATTCATGCGGGGTTGGCCCCCCTATGGGCTCAGAAGTTAGGCAAAAAGAGGCTGACTGCTTATCAAGCCTCGCAACGGGGCGGAATTCTGCGCTGTATGGTATTGGATAGCCAGGTCATCATATCTGGTCAGGCTGTTCAATACCTTGAGGGATATATCGATGTTTGATTGGCAACCACACCACGCCAACAGTGTTTCAAGGCAAGCACTCGAAAGCCAATAACGGACAGGAGACCATCTCTCCCCTTGCTTATGCTCTTTCTTCTCAAGGAAAGCTTCACCGGCTGAAGCATTTATTGGCGTCTATTCATTGATCCTCCTGAACTCCACCCGCTGATTGAGTGGCCAGTCTTCTCCAAACTTATCAGTTTCTATGGCTTGGGAGTCTCCATGCCAACGAATTTCAAGTCGTTTTGGGTCGATCTGAAAATTTGTCACCAACTGTTCTTTAATCATCTCTGCCCGCTTCTTCGATTCTTCCATGGCATCGAGAGAAGAATCGGATGTATCCACATGGGTCGAAATCTCGAAACGGACATGTTTTATGGCATCATTCTGCATGGCCTTGCCAACGGCAGCGATCTGGCTGATCCCTTTGGCCAACAAGACATCACTGTTAACCACAAAGGCAATCCGGTACTGCAATGCCGGTCCACTCAGAAGCAAGGGAGTATTGGCAGAGATCTTCCCCCTGTTATCCATGACCCTGATGAACTCGCCACTGGTCAGCACTTCCCCTTCCAGGGCCTTCTTTTTTATTTGCAACCGGGCCAGCTTGCCGGCAAAACGGTCATCCGCCGGAATAAGTTCTACAGCTTGTTGATAGGCCTTAATGGATTCGTCGACTAAGCCAAGATAGATATAGATGTCTCCCATTCCGGCATATGCCTTTCCCATTTTCGGATCAAGGAGAACGGCCTTCTGATAGTATTCCAGGGCCTTATCATATTTTCTGAAGCGCTCCAGACTGAGTCCATACTTATAATTGAGGACGGGGTCGTCGGGACACTGGAGAATAGCGTCCGCCACCAACACTCGTCTCTTGGCAAGATTTTTTTCGGCCTGAATTCCCTTTTTTATGGCCTGACAATCCACCGCCAGTACAGGTGTGACCAGACTGAGAGAGATAACAAGTGACAGAAAAATAGACCAGCACCTTCTTTGCATTCTTTTCGCTGTCCCTTTCTCTATGATTTCAGTCATCTCTCTCCTCCGCATTTTTTATTATTTCTCAACGAACAAAAGATCTTGAGAACCAGGCATTTGTTTTCAACAAGGAACTCGTGCCCATGCCGAAATAGACGTATCCACCCTGTTTTTTGAAATCCAGGCCTGCCGCGCCTTCTTGTAAAGAGCCCTTTAGAATCCAAGCTCTTTCAAAAAACGTTCATCCTTTGACCAATTTTTTTTGACCTTAACCCAGAGCTTCAAAAGGACCTTCTGGCCCAGCATTTTTTCTATATCTTTGCGGGCAGCAATACCGATACTCTTCAGTTTACTCCCTCCCTTGCCTATCACAATACCCTTTTGCGAGGCTCTTTCCAGGATAATGGTGGCATGGATCGTCGACATCTGTTTTACAGTATCTTCCTGAAAGGATTCAACAACTACGGCACAGGAATAGGGAATCTCCTGACCGGTCAGGAGGAAGACCTTTTCTCTGACAATTTCAGTGACAAGAAATCGTTCACTGACATCAGTGGGCATATCTTCAGGAAAGTAACGAGGCCCCAGGGGAAGAAGATTCAATACTTCTTGAACAAGGTGATCGGCCCCATCTCCCGTTAATGCAGAAACCGGGAGGACCCCGTGGAAGGGATACAGCTCAGAATAGCGTTTTATCATGGGCAGCAGCTTCTCTTTTTCCACAAGATCCACCTTGTTCAAGAGCAAGATAACAGGTGCCTGAATCCCATCCATCCGCTCTACCATCTCCCTGTCCGCTCCCTCTTTCTCTTTTTCCGGAAGCGGCAGAGAGACATCGATCAGATAGAGAACGACATCAACCTCACTCAAACTTTCCATGGCGATCCGTACCATCTCCCGGTTCAAGGGCTGCCGAGCCTTGTGAAGTCCAGGGGTGTCAAGGAGAACGATTTGATAGTCCTCTCCGTTAACAATACCGAGGATACGATTCCTGGTTGTCTGAGGCTTATGACTGACAATGGATATCTTCTGGCCAAGGAGATGGTTCATCAGAGTCGACTTACCGGCGTTTGGAGGACCAACAATGGCGACCATTCCAGAGCGCACACTTTCTTTTAGGAAATCCATCTCATTCAATAGGTTACTCCTCTTCTCAAAAAATGTTGTTTTTATAAAAACTGCTAAGGTCGTCTTTATACCCTTTCAGGTGAAAAAAACTTTTCCCACTTCATTGTTGCGAATTGAATTTTTTACGAGTGTTTCGAAAAATACATGTGCTCAAAACAAAAAAGCACACTATAGTATTTGGCTTCTGCCTTCTCTGCGACTATAACAAACTTATCCAGAGAACGGCACCATTTTCAGCAAAGGAGCAGGTATGCAGCCAATCACCCGGCTGCACAGGATTGTCAATGACAGTACCAGGGAAACTCATAGAATATCTGGATGGAGGAAAATTTATCTGTGCCTATGTCATCGGCGCACAGGGTAAACGGCTTCATCTGATAAACCAGAACGGCAGAGAAATGAACCTGCCGCTATCCCGAGTAGTACACTGTTCCGAACAAACGCATCAGCTGGATGCTCCACGCGAAGTACTCGTCCGACAACTCCAGGAAACAGCTGAAATCCGAAGCAAACTCATGGAGAAGATTGACCTCCAGGAGATATGGGAACTCACTGCAGACGAACCTGTTAACAGCTTTTTTCCAACCTTTCTTGCCGAACTGGTTTTTGGCAAAGATGCCGATGACGACATTGTTTCTGCCTTTCTTCGTTCTGTTTTCGTCGACCGCCTCTTTTTTAAATACAAAGAAAACAAGGTGTTGGCCCACTCACCAGAACAGATTGAACAAATTCGCCGGCAACGGGAAAAAGAGGCGCAAACCCAGACCCTGATCATGACTGGTGCGGAATTTCTCCAAGAAATCGACAAGGGAGAAAAAAAAGGTATTCTTGACAATGCCCAGCAGGAAGAATGTCTGACTATCATCCGCCATTTTTATCTCTTTGGCACAGATTCTCCCCAGGCCGATATTGCCAGGCAAATCTTGAAGACGGCAGGCTTCAACAGGCCCCATGACCCATTCCACCTCCTGGTCAAGGCCGGAGTCTGGGATCTCAATGAAAACATCCCCCTGCTCCGCAATGAACAGCCGGTGGTATTCCCTCTGCTCGCTATCCAACAGGCGGAAATGCTCCTCCAGCAAGGAGTTGGCAAACTCTTCCACGATCCGGTACGAAAAGACCTTACCCACCTGCGCCCCATGACCATTGACGGGGCTTCCACTTTGGACTTTGACGATGCCCTGTCCGTTGAAGAAGAAGACGGAAACTACCTGGTAGGAATACATATTTCGGACGTGGCCCATTATGTCCAGCCGGAAGATCCTCTTTTTCGAGAAGCTCTCCAGCGCGGCACATCCATCTATTTCCCGGAAGGCCAGATCCCCATGCTGCCGCGCCATCTCTCCCAGGGAATATGCAGTCTCATCCAGGGCGAACTCCGGGCAGCACTCAGCTTTATGATTCTACTCTCGAAAGAGGCTGAGGTTCTGCGCGTTCGTATATCCCCCTCTATCATCAAGGTAGCCAGACGACTCACCTATGATGAGGCCGATTCCATCATCGACAAAGATCCAGAACTGACCATCCTCAATGACCTGCGCATCAAACTACGCAACAAACGTCTGAATGCCGGGGCCCTGCTCCTCCCCTTTCCTGATGTCAACATCCATATCCATAACGGAGGCAGGGTACAGGTCAACCTCTCTGATACCGATACACCGGCCCGCACTCTGGTGTCGGAAATGATGATCCTGACCAATACCGAGGCAGCTCGATTTGTGGCAGACAGGATGGCTCCCGGACTCTTTCGTGCCCAGAAGCCGCCCAAAAAGAGGGTCGTCCACGGTCTGGATAATGATTTATTCCTCAACAGCAAACAGAGAAAACTACTTTCCAGGGGGGAATTACTTATTGAAGCCAAGGCCCACAGCGGCCTCGGAGTAGAACAATACACCACGGTAACATCGCCCATCCGTCGCCTGCTGGACCTCGTCATGCAGCATCAAATCCATTCCCTGGTTCGCAGAGAAGAAATCCGTTTTACCGAGGAGATGTGTAAAGATTTCACTGCAGTCATCAGCAGAACCGTGACCCGGGCAAACAATATCCGCCAGCAGCGCCAACACTACTGGCTACTCAAATATCTCGAGGCCAGAAAGGGACTTCCGCTCAATGCGCTGGTCATAGAATCCGGTCCCAAGCGGGTATTCCTTCTCCTTACCGATATCCTCATGGGCATAGATCTCCCCACCCCTCCAGGGGAACGCCCTAAACCTGGAAACCGGGAAACAATCAAAGTAGAGCGGGTGAATCCGCTGGATAATACAATCCATTTTGACTGGTGAGCAATCAGCTGGGCCAAGATCAAAAAGCGCTTCCCTTTTCATGAGGAACCGGAAGACATCCCCCCTGAGAGGAAATCAGAGAAAATGATCAATACCAATGAGCTCTGGGAAGCCATGGGCGACCTCGAAGAAGAGGATGTCCCCCATGTGCTGACCAAACTCTTCACCCTGTATGAGGAACGGCTGAGTCGCCTCCCTGATGATGAGGCGACTCAGCTCTTTTTTCAGCACCTGTCTCAGGTAATGACCCAGACCAAAGAGTGCAATCTAAACAGAAGATAGGGGGCAAGAAGGCCTGGTTTGATTAGAGTTACTCTCTATCCTCTGCGAGGGACATCAGGTATTCTGAAAATATTCATGTGTCCCTTGCTGGGTAATTGCCCCGGCAATACGTTTGACTCCTTGCAGGTAGGCCGCAGTACGGAGTGATATGTGTTTCTCCTCCGCCAGATCAAAAATGGTCCTTGCCTCTCTGACCATGGTCTCCTTAAGACGTGAATTCACCTTGTTTTCGTCCCAATAGAACCCGGCCCTGTTTTGCACCCATTCAAAATAACTGACTGTCACCCCACCGGCATTGACTAACACATCGGGTAATACCGTGATGCCTCTTTTCGCCAGGAGGACGTCAGCTTCCGATGTCACCGGCCCATTCGCTATTTCAAGAAGCTGCCTGGCCTTGATGTTGCCGGCATTGTCTTTATCAACCTGATTTTCCAGGGCTGCCAGGACCAGAACGTCCACATCCAGTTCCAGCAATTCACGACCACTGAGTTTTTTATAGCGCTGTAAGTCGCATACGGAGCCGTCGCAGTAGAGCATGGTTCGCAGATCTTTTTTCTGCTCCTTGTGGTCCATGACTTTTTGCGGGTCCAAACCCTCTTCTGAAAAGATTGCTCCCCGGGAATCGGAAATTGCCACCACCTTAAAACCCGCTTCATGGGCTAAACGGGAAAAATGATAGCCGGCGTTGCCAAAACCCTGGACGGCAAGAGTCATTTTTTCTGCATGAAGATCATGGCGCTCAACCCACTGCTGCAAAACATGTAAAGCGCCTCTGCCGGTGGCACTATCACGCCCCAGAGAGCCATTGAGGTGTATAGGTTTTCCGGTGATAACCCCTGGCAACTGTTGTCGTTTAATCTGGTAATATTCATCCGCCATCCAGCCCATAACCGTGGCATTGGTGTAGACGTCCGGAGCGGGAATATCTCGTTGCGGACCAATGATATCTGCAATGGCTCTTATATAACTCCGCGAAAGCCTTTCCAGTTCCAGGCGGGACAAATCCTTCGGATTGACACTGACACCACCTTTGGCACCCCCAAAGGGAAGATTCATAACCGCACATTTTATGGTCATCCAGAAGCTGAGCGATGTTACTTCATCCAGGGAAACATCAGGATGATAGCGGATGCCGCCTTTTGTTGGCCCTCGAGTGTCATCAAACTGAACCCGATAGCCTGTAAATACCCTGAGGTGGCCATTATCCATTCGTACCGGAATACTGACACAGAGCGACAACTTAGGGTGTTTTAATTTTTCCCGGACATCATCGGTCAAATCAATATGACGAAAGACTTCTACCAGTCTCTTTTGGGCATCTGCAAAAATAGAGTCCATATCTTCTCCTGTCTCACCATGGCTTCAGAGATGAAACGTTTGACTCATTTTCTCTGATAGGTTCCTTTGAGTATAGCATCTCGAAAAATTAAGAACCAGAGCAGGTGCAGACTTTTTTTGACAAAGGGAGGATGGATGCTCACAACCAGCAAGGAAGCTGGTCAGATAGAAGGTGACAGAGGGCGGCTAACACTGCTAAAAAAATATTGCCTCCAGGAAGAGAGGACAGAGGGGGAAAGAACTACTCATAGAGCTCAGCCTCGCACAGCAACACTCCCCGGCTATCTTTTTCCGAGAGGATCGGCTGCCCGACCAGGGGCCACTGGATGCCGATGTCGGGATCGTTCCAGATAATACAGCGTTCATGTTCCGGGGCCCAGAAATCAGTGGTTCGATAGAGAAACTCGGCCACTTCGGAGAGGACGAGAAAGCCATGCCCGAACCCTTCCGGCACCCAGAGACATTTTTTATTCTGAGCACTGAGCCTCTCGCCCACCCACTGTCCACAGGTTGGTGAACTCCGGCGCAGATCCACGGCCACATCAAAGACCTCACCGCTCACCACCCGTACCATCTTCCCCTGGGGCTGCTTGATCTGGTAATGAATGCCGCGCAAGACCCCGGCAAGAGAACGGGAGTGGTTATCCTGAACAAACCTGGTCGCCAGACCGGTCACCTCCTGCCACACCCTCTCGTTATAACTCTCAAAGAAAAATCCCCGTTCGTCTCCGAATACGGTGGGTTCTATGAGGAGGACATCCGGAATTGCAGTTGCGCTAATTTTCATGCTTGCACTGTATGTAAGGCCATAAAACGGATAGGACTATCCGTACATCTTTTCATAATATTCACGATACGAACCGTCAATTACCGACTCCACCCATCCCTGATGAGCCAGATACCAGTCAACGGTCTTTTCGATTCCCTGCTCAAAGGTGACCTTGGGTTGCCAGCCCAGCTCTTCCTTGATGCAGGATGCATCAATGGCATAACGCCGGTCATGCCCCAGCCTATCCTTGACAAAGGTAATCAGAGAACGCCTGGGGGCACCTGATGCGGCCAATCCGATTTTTCGATCCAGGGTGTCACAGATCAGGGTGACCACCTCCAGATTCTCTTTCTCGTTGTTGCCGCCGATATTATACGACTGCCCGACCTTTCCCTTGACCAGGACCTCGACTATGGCCTGGCAATGGTCCTTGACATAGAGCCAGTCCCGGACATATTTCCCATCCCCATAAATGGGCAGCGGTTTCCCGGTCATGCTGTTATGAAAAACAAGGGGAATCAGTTTTTCCGGGAATTGGTAGGGCCCGTAATTATTCGAACAGTTGGTGATGAGAGTGGGCAGATCATAGGTGTGAAAATAGGCATTGACCAGGTGGTCTGAAGCGGCCTTGGATGCCGAATAGGGAGAACGAGGAGCAAAGGGGGTTTTTTCGGTAAACAGACCTGTCTCCCCCAGAGAACCGTAGACCTCATCGGTACTGACATGGAGAAAGCAGGGATCCTGGCCCTGCCATGACCCGCCCAGCCAGCTTTTCCTGGCAGCTTCAAGAAGGCTGAAGGTACCGACAATATTGGTCTGGATAAAGGCAGCAGGTCCGGTAATGGAACGATCGACATGGGACTCGGCAGCAAAATGGACTACCGAATCAATCTGCTCTTCGACAAAAAGTTCTTCCATCTTCTGAGAATCACAGATATCAGCCCTGATGAAGCGGTAATGGGGTCCTTCCTTTATCCCTGTCAGATTTTGAAGATTTCCGGCATAGGTAAGCTTGTCCACATTGATGACCCGCCACTGCGGATGATCTTGGCAAAGGAGGCGCACAAAATTTGCCCCGATAAATCCGCAGCCGCCAGTAACAAGAATTCTGCGACGTGTTTCCATTTCATACTCTTTTTTTGGTTTTCTTTCTCAGCAAAAGCGCCTATGATGTCCTGTTCTTAGTCTGGGAATATCGGATAATAACTCTCCAGCACTGCAGGTAACCGCTTGCAGAACAGGGGAACCCCACTGGGTCTGCCCCCTGACAAATCAGTATAGAATATTCTCTATACTACATACCCTTAGAAATTAAAGTAGATTTTTCATATGAGTAAACAGTTGAACCAAGAAGTCGCCAAACGGCGAACCTTCGGAATCATCAGTCATCCCGACGCAGGAAAGACCACCCTCACCGAAAAGCTGCTCCTCTATGGAGGAGCCATCAATTTGGCCGGCGCCGTCAAATCACGCAAGGTTGAACGGAAAGCGACCAGTGACTGGATGGCCATTGAGCAGGAACGCGGCATTTCAGTCACGACTTCAGTGATGAAATTCACCTATCGGGACTATGAGGTCAACCTCCTGGATACCCCTGGCCATCAGGACTTTTCCGAAGATACCTACCGAGTCCTGACTGCAGTGGATTCGGCCATCATGGTCATAGACTCTGCCAAAGGTGTAGAGTCGCAGACCGAAAAACTGATGGAAGTCTGCCGCATGCGCAACACGCCACTGATCACCTTCATCAACAAGCTTGACCGCGAAGGTATGGATCCCCTCGACATCCTGGCCGAGATCGAAGACAAGCTGCAGATTGAGTGCACACCCATGTCCTGGCCCATAGGCATGGGAAAGACCTTCAAAGGGGTTTACAATCTCTACAAAAAACAGATCCACCTCTTTACGCCAAGCCAGGGGACACGAGACCAGGAAGGCATTACCATTGAATCGTTAGCGGATCCACGCCTGGATGAAATTCTTACCAGTC
Organism: Pseudomonadota bacterium; assembly: GCA_018817385.1. Classification (GTDB taxonomy): domain Bacteria; phylum Desulfobacterota; class Desulfobulbia; order Desulfobulbales; family Desulfocapsaceae; genus Desulfocapsa. The sequence continues at coordinate 28,629 of JAHIUA010000073.1, read as the reverse complement.
ATGACGCCCAACTCTTACGTGACGATATCGAGCTTCTGGAAGGAGCAGCAAACACTTTTGAATACGAGCACTATCTCAGTGCAGGTCAGACACCTGTCTTTTTCGGCTCCGCCATCAACAACTTCGGGGTTCGAGAACTCCTGAACGGCTTTGTGGAAATGGCCCCCCCTCCAGGGATACGCAAGGCCCAAAGTCGTGATGTTTTGCCCACAGAGGAAAATTTTTCCGGATTTGTCTTTAAAATCCAAGCCAACATGAATCCGGCCCACCGTGACCGGATAGCCTTTTTCCGTATCTGCTCAGGAAAATTTACCCGTGGGATGAAGGTGAAACACCACCGCATCGGAAAAGAGATTACTCTTGCCAATGCCACCATCTTCATGGCCCAAGACCGGGCCAATGTGGAAGAGGCCTGGCCAGGAGACATCATTGGCCTCCATAATCATGGGACCATCAAGATCGGAGATACCTTTACCCAAAAAGAAGAACTGAAATTCACCGGAATCCCGAACTTTGCCCCTGAACACTTCCGCCGGGTTCTCATCAAGAACCCAATGAAGATGAAACAATTACAGAAGGGCATGCAGCAGCTGGCTGAAGAAGGGGCCATCCAGGTCTTTCGCCCCGTGATTGGTTCCTCTTATATTATGGGTGCTGTGGGTATCCTCCAGTTTGAGGTTACAGTTGCCAGGTTAAAAAATGAGTACGGAGTTGAAGCTATCTATGAACCCATCGACTTCCAGGCAGCACGATGGGTGCACTGCAATGACAAAAAGAGGCTGGCCGAATTTGAACAGAAGAACCAGGCTGCCCTTGCCATCGATGCAGAAGGCTTCCTTACCTATCTGGCCCAAAACGAGTGGATGCTCAATTTTTTCATGGAGAAGTGGCCAGACATTGAATTTCATAAGACCAGAGAAAATATCTAAGCGGCTTTACTTTAGCTAATTTTTGCTAGAGGATTTCACAGAACGGGACATGATTCAATTGCTGGCCAGGAGAGAAGGTGCCAGGTATTGAGAATCAAGAGCTCTTTACACGGTTCAGTTAACGATAAATATACTTGCCAAGTGCCCAGTCTCGAGCCATGGTTATCTGTCCACTGCCCGGCCTAATCACCATCTTCGACAAACACAAGAGCCCGTCCCTCGGTCAAGGCCTCGGCTGTCTTTCTCCTGGCAATGGTAATAATACGCTGGACAGTCCCTCGGGAAACTCCCATTTTGACGCCGGCCTCTTCCTGAGTCAGGCCATCCATGTCACAGAGTCGTAGGGCCTCCATTTCATCACGGAAGAGTTCAATCTGTTCCAGTTTTGACAGTGGTGTCCCTGTGGGCTTAAAGGCCCGGCCACAAAAATTACCTTCACAATTCCTGAGTTTTTTTGGTCTTGGTGACATAGTTTCCAATGGTTAAAGGGAAAAATTCTGAATCAAGGCTAAGAGAATAACGGCAGGTCCATACCTGTATAAGATATATTCTGCCGTTATCAGAAAACGGTTCCTTTATACCCGCATTATCGGCAAAAAGCAATTCCCTACTGGTGACAATTGCCTCCACCACCACATGCCTGATCGACGTTCATTTTAGGCAGCATGCCCTCGCTAAATTTCTCCACTGCAGTAACTGCATCGAGAATGGAATTACGATCTGCCCAGTAGACATCAATGCCAACTTCAGCAAACCCCTGCATGGGCCGGGCCCCCATACCCCCGACAACAATGGCATCGACGTTGGCATCATTTAAAACCTGCACCGGCACCATACAGCCACCAGCACCATGCTCGGGAGGGAACAAGGTCTCCACGGAACTGATTTTTTTATCCGAATCCAGCTCCACCACAGTAAAGACATCACAATGTCCAAAATGTTCAGAGCGAGAGGCATTCAGGCCTCCGGGATTATTTGTTGGTATACAGATACGCATTGTAGCAGTCTCCTTCTAATTGCCGGAATTTCCAGCTATTGTGTTGTGAGGTCAAAAAAACGCAAAACCCGGTCTTGCTACTCGTTATTGTTCATATACTACTATTATTCCTTAAGCCGGACAGTCAAGACCGGCATTGGACATTTTTTAACAACCCCCCTGGCCACACTGCCTAGGAGGAGATTATCCAGCAGGCTGTGACCGTGGGTTCCAAGAACCACCAGGTCATATCCACCCTCTGTGGCCATTTTCACTATCTCTTCAACAGGATGGCCAACCCTGACTTCCACCTTCTGCTGCACAGTACAACTCTCCAGTTCCTTCCCGGCTTCCTGGCAGACCTGGTGAATACGTTTAATTACCGCTTTTTTACTCTCTTCAAGTCCCTCCTCGTAAAAACTGTCGAGCTTATCCTGGCCAAAATGAGCAGCCAGATCATACCCCATACCGGCAGACATCTCTTCCACCAGATCAGGGATCACATTAACAACAGTCAATTCGGCCTCATATTCATTGGCCAGACTGAGGGCATAACGAGCCGCCTCTTTCGCGGTCTCGGAGAGATCTGTTGCATAGAGAATTTTTGAAAATAAAGATCCTTTCATATCGCCTCCAAGGGCTCTATCAACTCGTTGTTCCTTTCCCATAGACCATTTCCACAGGGGAACAGCTTGCGGAAAGGGTGACATCTTTCTTGTCCCTACTGAGGCAGCACCGCCTCATTTTCAAGGGGGCCAAACATCTGCGGGGTTAACTTCACATACCAGGCAGCCGACTGCACCTGTATGATATACGACACGGCAATGACCAGGGCAGCATCAGCACCCTGCTCACCAAAGGCATTTATGGCAATTGCCAGGGCAATAGAAAGATTCCGCATCACCGTTCCGTAAACCAAAGCAATGGCATCTCCCCGTTGAAAGAGGAATTTGCCGATAATGGTCCCCAGAGCATAATTCAAAAAATAGAGAATAAGTAACGGTTTGAATATCATCCAGAGGATCATCGGATCCTGAGACAACTTTTCAGCCTTCAGGGCTATGGCAACAAAGACGATCCCCAGGACACCAATGGTAGATAGCGATGGAAATCGCGGGGCCCAGTTCATTTTAAACTCTTGGGGGCCATATTTCTTGATGAAATATGACCTGGTCACATAGCCCAGCACCATGGGGATGAAGACAATATAGACGATCTGTTTGATCACCAGGACGATATCCATATCCACCTTGGCCCCCATGAGCGCTTTAACATAAAGAGGGGTAGCCAGAGAACCGAGGGTCAAACCAATGACGGTCATGTTGATTGCGGCGCCCATATTCCCTTTGGCAAAACCGGTCCAGGAAATCGTCATACCACTGGTTGGCAGCAATGAAGCAAGCAGGAGCCCAAGCGCCATGTAATGATTATCAGGGAAAAACCATACGCCAAGGCCGTAGGCAAGAAATGGAATAATGAGGAAATTTATAAACTGCGTCAAAACCTGCAGTTTAACATTCCTGATACCATCCTTCAGATGTTTGATATTCAATGTAACCATCATGGGATAAACCATAAGAAAGGTCAAGGGTACAATGAGATTTTTCAACTGCTTGACGAGCTGACCATCAACGGACTTGCCAAAGAGAAAACCAGCAACGATCATGACCGGAATGGCATAAACAAGTTTCTTATTTATTGAAATCAATAGCTTCCAAATCATCAACTGGCCTCATCAATCATAGAACAAATCTTGGCAAAAGTTTGAGCCAGAGATTCCGGAAACTGAGGATCATCGGGAACCAGGGTGGCAATATCGGCAGCACTGTAGCGTAAATAGCGGATTTGGGTCTTTCCATCTTTAGAGAAAACCATTACAAATTTGGGCATAAGAATGGCACGCTCGGGGTTTACGGTCAGACTCTTATCAGCCTTGGTGGGCTTGCAGATCTGCATCATATGCAAATCAAATTCATCCGGTACCGTACCGCCATGCTCACGAAAGGTCTTTTGCATATTCATCGTCTCAAAATTGTTGACCACAAAATCATTTTTTTTCACAATTCCGGCAAAATCTGCGACAAATTGACCCACACCTTTTCCGCTTTCAACACTATACAGATCTTCACTACGATTCATACGCCTCTCCTTGTCCAGATTTTCACTTTCTTTCCTTTTTCCAGGAGCCGCCTCAGCTCCCTGGCTGTATCTCAACCCATACAACTAATGAGCATATGCACATAGTAGTGCGACAATTTGTCACTGTCAAGCGAAAATAATCACTTTGTCCAGTGCGCGATTTTATTGATGACTCATGCCGGTCTTGTCTCAGTACCTTAGAAAGTCTTTTCCTGTTTTTAAAAATGAGTTTCTAAAGTACGTTCACCCCTCAAAGGGTACTGTACTGCCTGCCGGCTTAGCCTATATATCACCGGTGTCATGATAGAGGAATTGACAACTCAGAGAGAGAAGAGAGATAAATCCTTACAAAAATTTCCCATTAAGAGTATTATCTCTCCATTGTAGAAAAAAGTTAAAAAAACAACCCTTCCAACTCCAGTGCTATATACAAAAAAGGTGCTTTCCACTGCCACAACAGGAAATACCCCTTTAATCTCATCACCATACTAGGAATAGTTTTAAAAAAGGCTTTTCGTAACTATGCGCCACCCATTTTTATTCATACTTCTTTTTCTTTTCCTGCTTACATCCATCACAGGATTCGCTGCGCTTGCCGCCCCAGAACAAGAAGTACAATTCAAAGACATTACTATTACCACCTCCAACACACATCTCCTGCTTTTCGGAATAGTGAAAAATGACAAGAACAACGACATGGAACAAGCCCTCCATAGCGGTATTCCCATGCGATTTAATTTTTATATTGAACTCTTCCGAACCAGGGAAAACTGGCCCGACGAGGAGCTCATCTCCATGGAATTCACCCATACCCTCAAATATGACACCCTGAAAGAACATTATCAGGTGGACCTGGAAGAACAGAAAAAAAAGACATCCACCTACCACACCTTTCAGGAGGCCCTACAGGTAATGAATGAAATCAATGGACTCAGAGTTATTGAACTGAACAAACTTCTCCCTGACAGCTCCTATGAATTGCGAATGAAGGCAGTACTGTACAAAAAGACTCTGCCCATGAACCTTCACTACGTGGTTCCCTTCGTCTCCCTGTGGGACATGGAAACAGACTGGCATACCATTGAATTCACTTATTAGTCCTTTGACGACGTAACGACTCAAGTGTATATAGCAAACGTCATAAGAGCAGCGTCAGCACCTGGGCTACAGCCCTCCAGGTGTCCACGACCAGACGGTCCAACTCTCCATCAGTACGCCGGGTGCTCTGCTCACAGCCAGATGAGGTGCTGCTGAATGGCTCCCTCGCCACCACTTGCGGACAAATCCGCACCGAAAAAGGTCCAACTGCCTGCCCTCCAGAGTCTGAGTAAGCCACAACTCAGTGATGAGCAGCGACAACAAAAAAAACGCCTGGTCAGGAAGGTCATTCTCACCTGCCTCGGCCTCATCCCCCTTTTCGTCTGGCTGGAAAGTTCACTGGTCAATGTCGATATTACCCTGCCAGTCTCCAGCGACATCCTGATTTTCGCCCTGATCAATCTCAATGTCCTGCTGGTCCTCCTTATGCTCTTCCTGGTTCTTCGCAACCTGGCAGAGCTTTTTTTTGAAAGCAGGCAAAATATACTCGGCTCCAAACTGAAGAGTAAACTGGTCATCTCCTTTATCTCTCTTTCTCTGATTCCCACCATCCTCCTCTTCTTTATTTCCCTCCAGTTTGTTTCCACCAGCATGGACTACTGGTTCAATTCCAACATCGAACTCTCCCTGCAAAAATCATTGGATCTGGCCCAATCGATTCTCCAGGAAACCAAAGAAGAGGTTGACATCCTGGGAACAAGCCTTGAACAGAGCATTGTCCTCATACACGAGGAAAATCCAGAAACGGAAGATCTGGAGAAGAGCCTCAACACCATTCTCACAACCAACAATATCCGTGGCCCTGACAGTCTCACCCTTATCATGGACCAACGGAACAAGGTTATCACCGCTTCCTCGTCCCTGCTCAGCAGTCAAAAACTCCCCATGATCACCTTGGCAACTCTCGACTCAGTGCAAAAAAATCAGCAGCGGGAGATCGTCATTCAGGAATCCAACGCCGGTGATTTAATCCGCCGGGTCAACAAAATTGATCTCAGCGCCCACCCAGGAGAAGAAGTCTTCCTGATCACAACTCTGCTCATCAAAAACGATCAACTTGACCGCCTGAACTTCATCTCCAAGGGTATCGACGATTACCGGCAATTAAAATACCTGAAAAAACCCTTCAAATTCTGGCTCCTCATTGTCCTCCTCATCGTCACCCTGCTTATTATCTTTTCCGCCATCTGGTTCGGACTCTATATTGCCAAGAGCATTACCGGTCCTCTGGACAAGATGGCCGTAGCGACCAGACGAGTTGCCGATGGTGATCTCAGTTTTGTCCTGGAAAAAGAATCCAACGATGAGATGGGACTACTGGTTGACTCCTTTAATACCATGACTTCCAATCTCAGTTCCAGCAACGCCAAACTTGCCGATGCCCTGCATGCCCTGCAGCAAAGCTCCAGGGAATCGGAAGATCGAAGACGATACACTGAAATCATTCTCCAGAACGTGGAGGCCGGAGTTATCTCTCTGGATGATGACGGCAAGATTACCACCATCAACCGTTTTGCGGAAAAACTACTCAATATCAGCAAGGATTTTTTCCTGGGCCGTAAATATACACAAATCCTGCCAGCAGAACATGTGACGATCATTGACGGTTTTATCAAAGAACTGAACATCACCGGCAAGAGCTCAGTTCGCCAGCATCTCAAGATTTCCGTCCTCAAGGAAAGCTTTTCACTGCTCATCACCTTTACCCGCCTGGAAAACGAAGAGGGAACGCCCCTGGGCTTTGTCCTGGTCTTTGACAATCTGACCAAAATTGAAAAGATGCAACGGATGGCGGCCTGGCGTGAGGTCGCCCGCCGCATTGCCCATGAAATCAAGAACCCACTGACTCCCATTCAGCTCTCTGCCCAGCGCCTGCGCAGACGCTATCCTGAAATTTTGGAAGAAGATAACTCTATCTTTGACCAATGCACCGGTACCATTATCAAACAGGTAGATGAACTCAAACGCTTGGTCAGTGAATTCTCCCAGTTCGCCCGCATGCCTAAAATCAATCAGGCTCCGGCAGACATCCTCAAAATGCTCCACGAAACGCTGGTACTCTATCAGCAGGCGCACGGACAAATTATATTCACAATCAGAGCAGAAAGTGATATCCCCATATTTAGTTTTGACGTGGAACAGATAAAACGCTGCCTCATCAACCTTCTTGACAATGCGGTTGCAGTTTTACCTGATGGCGGTACAATAGATATTATCCTTTCCCTGGATGAGGACGACGATAATATTTTCATACAGGTCTGTGACTCTGGTCCTGGCATCAACGAAGAGGATAAACTGCGACTTTTTGAGCCCTACTTCTCCACCAAAAAGACTGGCACCGGGCTCGGACTGGCCATCGTTTCCACTATTGTCTCCGACCACAACGGCTATATCAGAATCCACGACAACAGCCCTCACGGTTCCATATTCACCATTGAACTGCCCCTGCTGGCCAAGAGCTCGCGACTGGCAGGCAACTGAGACATCTCTCTTATGAGAAAACAGATCCTCATCATAGATGACGAAATCTCCATCCAACAGACCCTCTCCGGCATCCTTGAAGATGAAGGGTTCCATGCGCTCTGTGCCTCATCGGCCGAAGATGGCCTGGATATACTTGAGGAAAACCATGTCGACCTCATCCTTCTTGACATCTGGCTGGGCGACAATATGGACGGCATGACCGCTCTGGAAAAGATCAAAGAGCTCTACGCCCTCCCTGTAATCATGATCTCCGGTCACGGTACTATCGAGACAGCGGTCCAAGCCACCCGCAAGGGGGCATTTGACTTCATAGAAAAGCCACTCTCCTATGACAAGATCATCCTGGCCATCAGTAACGGCATCCGCTTTGCTCAGTTGGAAGAAGAAAATAAGATTCTCCGCTCCAAGACCAGAAAACCGGCCCAGCTCACTGGCCAATCACCGGTCATCTGTGAACTGCGGGCCCAGATCGAACGAGTGGCACCCACAGATGCCTGGGTCCTGATCCGAGGGGACCATGGTACCGGTAAAGAGCTGGTGGCACAGTCCATCCATCAGCAGTCACTGGTCAGTAGCAAACCCATGGTTGAGGTCAACTGTGCCGCAATCCCTGAAGAGCTCATCGAATCAGAACTTTTTGGGCACGAGAAGGGCTCTTTTACCGGGGCCCACAGTTCCAAGCGAGGAAAATTCGACCAGGCGGACGGCGGGATCCTCTTTCTCGATGAAATCGGTGACATGAGCCTGAAGACCCAGGCCAAGATTCTCAGAATTCTCCAGGAACAGAAATTTGAACGGGTGGGTGGCCATAAGACCATCTCAGTCAATGTCCGAGTCCTTGCCGCCACCAACAAGAACCTGGAAGAGGAAATTGAAAAAGGAAATTTCCGTGCCGATCTCTTCTGGCGTCTGAACGTGGTTCCTATTCATGTGCCAAGCCTGATTAAACGCCTGGAGGACATCCCCCTTTTGGTGGAGGATCTCATGTCACGTCTGAGCAGTAAGGTCTTGGGAAACAAAAAGTTTCTCAAGGGGGCTCTGGATGTCATGCGTCACCATTCCTGGCCGGGCAATGTCCGTGAACTGAAAAATTTTGTTGAACGCCTGGCCATCATGTGTCCTACAGACACCATCAGTGGCGAAGACGTCTCTCTCTTTCTCACTCCTACAGCTGCCATCACTCCACCGCACGAACGTTCCGCCCCCCCGCTAGCCTATCAGGAAGCCAGTTTCAAAGAGGCGAAAAAATGTTTCGAGCAGGAGTACCTGCAACAAAAATTGGATGAGAATAACGGCAACATTTCGCAAACTGCCGAACAGATCGGTATGGAACGAAGCCATCTCCATAAGAAACTGAAGAATCTGGAGATTGTGCACTGAGGGCTCCCAGGAGCCATTACAAAATACCATGGCCGCTTTCATCTATTTCCTTACCGATCCTCATGCCCTTCCGAGCCTTACTCTGGGCATCTTATTTTTTAAAAACGACTTAGTCGAACTCGTCACTTCTCACAAACAACTTTTATCAACTCAAAACAAGTACCGCTGCAAGGAGTAATACCATGGTCTTTCCTGAATACCGTCCCCGTCGTCTGCGTAGGAATGAATCCCTTCGTGCCCTGATCCGCGAGACTCACCTCTCACCGTCCCAGTTTGTCTATCCCCTCTTTATTATGCCTGGCAAAATGAAACGAGAGGAGATCTCCTCCATGCCCGGTGTCTTTCGCATAAGTGTAGACCAGCTGGAGCAAGAGGCAAAGGAGTGTATGGAGCTTGGGGTGAATTCCGTTATCCTCTTTGGTCTGCCGGAAAAAAAAGATGCGATGGGGACTGGCGCCCATGCCAAAGACGGTATCATCCAGAGAGGAATCAAGGAGCTGAAAAACAAGGCACCTGACCTCACTGTCATTACCGATGTCTGTCTCTGTGAGTACACCGATCACGGACATTGCGGTTGCCTGATCGGCGACACGGTTGATAATGATGCCACTCTGGAGATTCTAGCCAAGACCGCCCTCTCCCACGCCCAGGCCGGTGCCGACATGGTTGCCCCCTCCGATATGATGGACGGTCGAGTGGCGGAAATCAGGGCCGCCCTTGATGAAAACAACTTTGACATGGTCCCTATCATGTCCTACGCCGTCAAATACGCCTCGGCCTTTTACGGGCCATTTCGCGATGCAGCAGACTGCGCCCCCAAGTTCGGTGACCGACGAAGTTACCAGATGGACCCGGCAAACTCGCGCGAAGCGATGCGCGAGGCCACCCTTGACGTGGACGAAGGAGCAGACATCCTCATGGTCAAACCTGCCCTTGCCTACCTTGACATCATCAGTCGCCTCAAGGATGAATTTGATCTCCCCATTGCCGCCTACCACGTCAGTGGTGAATACGCCATGATCAAGGCAGCGGCAGAAAAAGGGTGGATAGACGGTGAGCGAGTCATGGCCGAGACCCTGCTCTCCATTAAACGGGCAGGAGCAGATATCATCATCACCTACTTTGCTAAAGATATGGCTAAGTTGCTGCAGAAGTAAGGTTTAACAGGCTCTTCACAAATTAAAATTTCAGAAAAATATGGCACTCAAGATATGAACGTAAAAGAACTCCGCAAGACCATGATGCTGGCGAAGAAGACAGACATGGAGAAATCGACAATCCTCGCCATGCTCCTGGACACTGCCCAGAAACTGGCCAAGACAGATGGAAACCGCGAGGTCGAGGAAAAAGACATCCTTGCTGCGGCAAAGAGGGAACTGAAGATGGCCCACCAGTCACAGGAGGCCGGTATTGATATCGGTAAGACCATCCAGATTCTGGAAGGATTTATCCCAAAGACCAAAAGTGCGGAAGAAACCAGGATTATTGTTGAAGCCCTGATAGCAGGGCTTCCAGAAAAAAACCCCAAACTCATGGGCATGGTTATGGGGAACCTGAAAAAGGAATATGGAGATCAGATCGATATGGGAATTGCCTCACAGATAGTCAAAGAGGCACTGGTCTAAAAGATTTTTTTCCTGCTGACAGGGAAAGGTCCCCTGATTGAGGGCCCTTCCCTGGTCGACACCTCTTTTTGCCGGGAGTTCTTTCAAGCCATGATATTGATCTTCCCGGATTGTAGAAAGGAATCCCTGTTTCCACTCTCTGCCGATGCTGCTCCATCGGCCTCCGATTCCCTGCCGACAGGTGGAACATTTCTCGCCAGAGCCAGTGCCTGAGGGGAAAGCGTGGTCACATCACTGGAAAAAGAGGTGCTCTGTTGACTGACCTCCGAACGGTCTTCCTGCTGGTCTGCAACACTGTTTTCATAGGCCTGGCGTACCTGGGTACCTGCTGCCAATGCCCCCTGACTTGCTATTTGTCCTATCATCACTCTTCCTCATTAGGATGTCTGCCGTTTCGTTGCGAACCTACTGAATTATTGTATGGCGAATTCAAACGAATGGCAAGACTTTGCTGAAAATTGATTATTTTGGAGCGTAGCGACAAACTGGTGAGCCAGACAAGGGCCACACAGAGAGCCCCTGCTGTGTCAGCGACAAGATCCAGGCCACTCACAGAGCGGAGGGCGATAAAGGACTGGTGGTATTCATCGCTTATCCCGTAGAACAAACAGAACAGGGTTGTGTAGACAACAACACGGCCTGGGTTCAGGAGTCCGTCCTTGGCAAAAAACCAAAGAATGGTCAGGGCCAGAGCCCCGTAGGCAAGCATGTGAGCAATCTTGTCCGCACCTGGAAAGGTGGGGAGAGAAAGACTGTCGCCGCTTTGGTGAGAGAGCAAAAAGATAGTCCCCATGACCAGAGCCATAGGGACTATTCGTAACTTCAGGGACACAATACGCTCAGACAACCCGCCCCTCTGTTTCCGGATTGACATGGACTCGATTCAGGAGCTCACTGGAAAATCTTTTTTTGATCCGTTTGATGGAGGCACTGATCTCCTTACTCGGATAGTTTGCCATTACAAACTTTGACTTATCATTATAGGCAGTAAGCTCAAACTGCTTATGACTCAGATCAAAGGTGTGGCTCCAGTTTATTTCAATGGTCTCGGGATTCTCATCAATGGGAATCGGCAGCGGTTCACCTTGCCGGGAGAGCTGTACCGCATCACAATCAGTAATCTCTAACAGCCAGGAATCGCCTTCAACAGTGGCCAGGAGAATAAAGACACCAAGCTCCTTAATTTTCTGTCTTTTTTCCTTTGCGGCCTGCTGAATGGCCTCAATCTCACTGACCAGGGAAATCTTAAGGGCCGCTTCAGGGCTGGTCTGGATCATTCCTGCCTGTACTTTTAACAGGCAGCAATGTTTAAATTTTCTGCCGCTTCCGCAACGACACTGCTCATTTCTTCCTATTTTTGCCATAACGTTATCTCAACCTCTCCATATCACGCCTCAACAGCGTTTTCATTCAAGGGGACCTTGAAAAATTAGAATTTTCATTCAAAATCGAGGCATAAGAAAAATTTCACCACAGACATCTCTTTGATATTCCGAGGATAAATTATTTCTCATACCGAAGAGTCTGAGCGAAAAAACAATGTTGCAAGGTGGCCTCAAGTAAATTACGAGCACTTACTGTATCCACAGTCATGACACGTCTCACACCCCTCTTCAAAAACCAGGGCACCGGAACACTCCGGACAGATGGAAGAAAAGCCATACTGAGTTCCTGCCATAAAAGATTTGAACAATTTACTCAATTGAGCTGGAAGGTCAAGCATATGTCCACTGGAGCGATCAAGTTGCTTGATAATCTCGGAAGCCGGTATATTAAAACGCAGGGCAAGGGAAACCAGACGACAGGTCGTTGTCCACATGGTTGATTTATCCTTGAGATCCACCCGGTTGTCAAAGGGGAATTTCGCAAAGACCTCCATGGGTTTCTCGTTTTCATCAAAACAGACAATAATATAGACCGACTTCTGATCCTGATCTTTCACCCGGTAGCGTTTGGCACTGAGGGTATCGGGAAGATTTCTTTTCACCACCCCGGCAGTGGAAACCAGCATGCTCTTCTCTTCCTTGTCCAGGCTTTCCCTGGTGTTCAGGACCTGTGAATCTCTGGACCCGTCCCGGTAGACGGTGAGCCCCTTACATCCCAGCTTGTAGCCAAGGAGATACGAAAACTTCACCTCCTCACGACTGGCATTGTTGGGAAGATTAATCGTCTTGGAAATAGAAGAGTCAACCCCGCTCTGCTGCAGAATTCCCTGCATCCTGATGTGGTCCTCAGGCGTAATATCCTGGGCCGTACGAAACACCTGCTGCCATTTCTCTGGAATCTCCTTATGACCGACGACCGTACCGCTGTCCGCCACCTTGGCCATCAGTGTCTCGGAAAAAAAGCCCTCAGCCCGGGCTATCTGTTCAAAATACTTATTGACCAAGATAAGACGATCTCCATCCATCACACTTTTGATCATGACAATGGAGAAATAGGGCTCGCACCCTGAAGCGCAGTCGGCGATCATAGAGACCGTTCCCGTGGGCTGAATAGAAGTCAAGGCCGCATTCCTGCGGGCAGGATAGTCGTTTACAGTGGGATCGTATGCCGGAAAAGCCCCCTTTTCCTCTGCCAGTTCACGTGACCGTTCTTCAGCCTTTTCCCGCACGAAACGCATGACCTCGGCAGCCAGGTTTCGCCCCTCTTCACTACCGTAAGGCAGACCAAGCTGGACGAGCATATCATGGAGTCCCATAATTCCCATTCCGATCTTCCTGGTCTTCAGGGTCATCTCCATGATTTCAGGAATGGGAAACCGGTTACAGTCAATCACATTATCGAGAAAGGCGGTGGACACACGGACGACCCCTTCCAGTCGCTTATAGTCCACTGCTCCATTTTTGACAAAGTTACCAAGATTCAACGAACCCAGGTTACAGCTCTCGTAAGGCAGCAGCCACTGCTCACCACAGGGATTGGTCGCCTCAAAATCGCCAAGCTGAGGAGTCATATTATCTTTGTTGGCGGTGTCGATAAAAAGGACCCCAGGTTCGCCATTATGCCAGGCCAGATCAATAATCTTTTCAAAGACCGAACGGGCATCAAGGGTATTGACCACCTCCCCGGTGGACGGCTCAATCAACGCATACTCACATCCCTCCTCCACTGCCTGCATGAAGTTATCGGTCATGGCGACGCTGAAATTGAAATTATTAAATTTGTTCTGGTCTTCTTTGGCACTGATAAAATCCATGATATCCGGGTGGTCAATCCTCAACACCCCCATGTTGGCACCCCGTCGCTTCCCTCCCTGTTTAATAGTCTCGGTGGCGGCATCAAAGACCGCCGCAAAAGAAAGCGGCCCCGAAGCCACCCCCTGGGTGGAACGGACAGATGCATTTTTAGAACGAAGCCGAGAAAATGAATAGCCGGTACCGCCCCCTGTCTTGTGGACCAGGGCACCGTTACGGATGGCCGTAAAGATTCCGTCCATGGAGTCTTCCACCGGCAGGACAAAACAGGCAGACAGCTGTCCGAGATCGGTTCCTGCATTCATCAAACAGGGAGAGTTGGGCAAAAAATCCAGATGGTATATTATCCGGAAGAAAGATTCCCGTAAGGCCTCGAACTGATCGCTGTCCTGATCCACCTCGGCCACAGCATTACTGACCCTGCGGCAGAGAGATTCCCAGGTCTCGACCGTCTGCCCATTGTCATCTTTTAAGTAGTAGCGTCTGGCGAGTACAGTCTCGGCAGTCTGGGTCAATGCCTGTTTGGTCAAATCAGGAGTCATATGGTTTTTCCTCATGGGAATTTATTAGAGATAGGAGGTTAGATCAGCTCATGGACGACAAGAAAAACGGGCTTTCAATGGGATAGAAAAGCATACAAACTGCCCTTGCCCTTCCCTCATCGGCCAACATGCTTATACACCATACTTATGGTGCAAAACAAGAACAATCTACAATATATGGTACAAAATCACAAAAAAGCAATTCGGCTAAATCCTTAATTTTGGGAAAAATCGTTTACTACAAAGGGCTTTAGGTTTTCACTCCTTTATTTTTTTTTGCTTCTTCAGGATATCCCCCTTTCCAGACTTTTTTCTCCTCTGCTCCTTTCTCTTTTTCTCCTCAAAACAGACCTTCAATACGATAATAATTCTTGACTCCTTGCCGGTGGGTGAACAAAGTATTGTTCGCACAAGTGATTATCACCGCAACAAAACCAGCAATCGCCAGAGGAGCTGAACCTGCCCATGAAAACATTTGAACAACGCCTGGAAGAACATCTGATTACCACCGAGCCTTATTATCTTGCCTCCGGCAAAGAGATAGAAATCGCCTTATCCGCACACAAGAAAGGACTGCCCCTTCTCTTAAAAGGTCCAACCGGTTGCGGAAAGACACGATTCATGCAATACCTGGCCTGGAAACTGCAAAGACCGCTTATCACTGTCTCTTGCCATGATGATCTTTCCACCAGCGATCTTGTCGGTCGCTACCTGATACGCTCAGGAGAGGCTGTCTGGATTGACGGTCCTCTGACCTTGGCAGTCCGCGCCGGGGCGATCTGCTACCTCGATGAAATTGTAGAAGCCAGAAAAGACACGACAGTGGTCATTCACCCCCTGGCCGATGACCGCCGGGAACTCCCTGTGGAAAAACTGGGCGAACTGCTGACTGCCCCACCCGAATTCATGATCAGTGTTTCCTACAACCCCGGCTATCAGAGCGTATTAAAAGACCTCAAGCCCTCCACTCGCCAGCGTTTTGTCGCCATCTCTTTTGACTACCCTCTTCCCGATCAGGAAGCCGAAATTGTCTGCAAAGAAGGCGAGGTAGAAAAAGAGCTGGCCCATTCCCTGGTCAAACTGGCGAGAATGACCCGGAGCCTGAAGGAATCAGGACTTGCAGAGGGGGCTTCCACCCGTCTCCTCATCCAAGCCGGGAAATTAACGCAGGACGGGATTGACATCCATACAGCCTGCCGGGTAGCCATTGTTGAACCACTGAGTGATGACCCTGAACTCCTGGCAGCCTTGCAAGAGATGGTCAGCTCTATATTCTGAGCGAGGAGACCCGCATGAAACTTGCCGCTCTGTCAGAACATTTTTATCACCTCGTCTCTCCTGACATCCCCAATGAATGGGATGTGGAGGAGGTCATGGAACCTTATACCGAGGAAAGCGAAACGGTCTGCGAGGTCATTCTCGACCATATTCCGGTTATCTGGCCCGTTTCCCACTCCCTCTGTTACGATTTTCTCCGCCAGGCCCCAGAGGCATTGAAACAGCTCAACCTGGATCAGCTTCCCTACTGGGTCGGGGTTATCCTTGATATCTACGAGAATGATGGATTGCGTGCAGCCCAGCGTTTTATGGAGAATGAGATCGAAAACCACCTCTCCAGACTGGCAGGAAGTGGCGGGCTTGCTCTCACCGCTGTTGAAAAACGGCTTCTTCCTTATATTCGTGGCATTGCCAACGAAGAATTGCAGATCGGCCCGGCAAGAGAAACCTATACCGATACCTCGACCCTCTATGTCCCCGAGGAACTCAATCTCTATCCTGACAACGAGCAGAACTTTCTCCTCTACAAGTTGATTTTCACCTACCAATGGGGCTATATAGCCTGCGGCAGCTTCTTGAGCAGGGCCCCAGAGGGCTTACCCCTCTTTTCGGAGAAGGAGGACAGCCTCTGGCTCCGGGAATTTCTCGACAGTTTTACCCAGCCGCGACTGGCCCGCGATATTTATCACCTTCTGGAATCTATACGGGTCAAAATATTTCTCAACACAGAATTACCAGGCCTCATGCGGGCGGTATCAAAGCTCCCCTTTCCCCTACACCCACCAGGCGCCGGCAAAGGGAAGGCAGAGACATTTTTCTCCTCTCTGCAACAGGCACTCACAGGAGACCAAGCGGCCCTCCATATCCCCCTGCGAAACCACCTCACGGCCTGTGAATGTCAACGCTATCTCTCCGGCAAGGCGACGGCAGAGGACAGCGCAAGACTCATTCCCAGACTCTACGCCACCTTTGAAGATACGGACCAGAAATCCCCATCCCTCCTCCACAGCCTCCCCTTCCAGGGACGTCTCAAATTAAAGGCCGTGGAAACAGCGCGGAAGGTGCAAAAAGAGAAGATGGGTGAGCAGATTATCGACCAGATGGCCACCTACCTGCAAAGCCTTTCACAGGAAAAACTCGATACCATCCTCAAGGATGAAGAAAGAGACAGCGGCAAGAGTGGCCTGGCCGAATCAGACATCAGCATGATCATGGACAGTGAATTTGCCCAGACAGCCAATCAGGAAAAGACAGCGCCTCTCCTCGTCACCATCAACAACGAAGAACTGGAATTGCCCCTGGAACTGGACAGGTTAGCCCGAAAGTTTTTTGACGAATTCAACCAGCTCCCCACACGATTCATAACAAGTGCCGCCGGGAAGGCAGGAGAGGAAATGCTTCAGGGAAATATCGGCGGCCAGGGAGAAGATGAGCCGCAGGCCACAGGCCCAGTGATCTATGATGAATGGGATTATCGTCGCCAGGGTTATCGTAAAAACTGGTGCTCATTACAGTTCAAAGAATTGCCTCCTGTCCATTCTTCATTTATCCGGAACACCCTGGATAAATACCACGGTCTGACCCTCCGCCTGCGCCACCAGTTCGAGATGATGCGCAGTCAGGAACGTTTCGTCAAACGGCAGCGAGAAGGCAATGACATTGATTTCGATGCCCTGGTCGAATCTCTTTCTGACACTCAGGCCGGACTGCCCTCATCAGACCGCCTCTTTATCCGCCTCAAACGTGATATCCGTGACATTGCAGTGCTCTTTCTGGTGGATATGTCCAACTCCACCTCAGGCTGGGTCAACACCGCCCTCAAAGAATCCCTGGTCCTCATGTCAGAAGCCATCGAGGTGCTTGGAGACCGCTATGCCATCTACGGTTTTTCAGGCATGCGTCGCTCCCGCTGCGAACTCTTCCACATCAAACACCTGACAGAGCCCTATGGAGCGCGGGTCAAAGAACGGATAAGCTCTATCGGTCCCTGTGAATACACCCGAATGGGACCTCCCATCCGCCATGCCACCGCTCTTCTCCGGGAGGTTGATGCCAAGGTCCGCCTCATAATCACCCTCTCCGATGGCAAACCCGAAGACTATGATGATTACAAGGGTGATTATGCCATCGAAGATACCCGCCATGCCCTGCTTGAGGCCAAGGTGGCGGGTATCCATCCCTTCTGTATCACCATTGACCACCAGGCCCACGACTATATGGAGCACATGTATGGCCCAGCCAACTACATCTTTGTTGACAATGTACGCAAACTCCCTCTCCGTATGCCGGAAATTTACCGGGCCCTGACCAGCTGAGAATCCTGACTCGTGTCTGTCCAGAAATGCGATCATTTTCTCTCAATCAAGGACAGCAGCGAATTGCAGCACAGATGGCCGGCAGATTTTCCCTCCAACTGCAGCTTACCTTGAGTCTTGCAAGTCCATCCTCAGGATATTCTAAGGGGTAATACGAGGGCTAGGAGCCTGTCGGAGTTAGAGAATGAGGGGAAGAAAGTCGCTTACGGACAAGCACGCCTTACCAGGCACAGCATCTTTCTTTTTCGCTGACAAAAAGAGGGCAGGAAAATCAACTTCTGAAGGCTTTGCCAGACCATCACATACGGCCATGACGAATAATTGAAACCAACAGCCAAAAGCCCATAACGCCTGCGAGGAGAAACCCTGCCAGACCAATAATGGGTATTCCATTCCATTTTGGCGGAATATCGGACAGAATAATCAGAGAGGAACCAATAATCTGGGCGGCCAGGACAATGGCAAAAGAGATGCGGTTAGAGACTCGATCAAGGGTCGTTGCAAGCTTTCCCACCCCAAGATGTTCAAATTCAAGCTTCATCCTGCCATCACGCAGTTGCTTCAAAATAGCTCGAAATTCGTCTGGCACCTCCTGAATAAATCGCAGATAGTGGCCACCGGTCTCACTCATTTCTTCAGCAAGACGACTCAGCTGCATACGCTCTGTCTTCACCTTTTTTATATATGGCTCTGCCAGGTTAAAGAGCTCAAGATCCGGATGGAGCGCTAAACCGACCCCTTCAATTGTGGAAAGTGCCTTGATCATCAAATAGAGATTCGGCTTGATACTCAGATGATGCCGCTGCACAAGCTCCAGAAGCTCCTGCAGTATTTTTCCAGCCTGCAGATTTTTGAGAGGCAGATACATATAACGATCTAAAAAATCACCAAGATCACGACTGAGCGCATCATGATCAATCTTACCGAATTGGGTGGTTATACTGAGGACACCATCTGTTATCTTGCGATCATTTTTCATTACAATGGAGAGCATCAGATCAGTGAAATCTTCCCGGTCCTTACGACTGAGCCTCCCCATCATACCAAAATCAAGAAAGCAGGTCACATTGTCCGCTAGAATGAAAATATTACCGGGATGAGGATCTCCATGGAAAAAGCCATGCACAAAAATCTGCTCCATGACCAGGTCCGCCCCCCGTTCAGCAATGAGCTGAAGGTCAAATCCTCGACTGCGCAAGACATCAACGTTTGAGGTTTTGACCCCATCGATATATTCCATGGTCAGGATACGTTCGGTACTTAATTCTGCATAGACAAGGGGGACGTAAATAGTTTTATTATCTTTGAATTGACGGGCAAAACGCTGGATATTGGCTACTTCAACCATGTAGTCGATCTCCAGCGACAGACTACGGGCGAACTCCTCAACAACAGCGGATGGCCGATGTCCCTGCACTTCTTCCAGATATTGCTCCATAAGTGAAGCAAGATGGGCCAGAATCTCCAGGTCAACGGCAATAATATTCTCGATATTTGGCCGCTGAACCTTGATCACCACTGCCTTGCCGTCATGGAGACGGCCCCGATGAACCTGCCCTATGGATGCCGCCGCCATAGGCTTTTCAGTAAACTCCTGGAACAGTTCGTTAGGTTTTTTGCCCGTCTCAGCAAAAAAGATTTCCTCCACTTCAGCAAAAGAGAAAGGCGGCACATTATCCTGCAACTTGGCAAACTCGAAGATATATTTGGGCGAAATAAGATCAGGACGAGTAGAGAGCACCTGGCCCAACTTGATAAAGGTTGGCCCCAACTCTTCCAGGGCCATACGAAATCTTTCAGGCCGGGAGTGTTTTTCAATCTCTTCCCGCGGTTTTCTATTGATCATCTTCAGTCCTGTTTCCAGGTACTGATCAATACGCAAGCCTATCACAAGATCGTCAAACCCGTATTTAAACAGAATCCGTATTATTCGCTGGTATCGATTGAGATGCCTGTAGGTTCGACCTATGGCCCCCATTTTTCTAATACTGATCATAAGTTCACTTCGTTGTGTGGCGTGCTCATGCTTCCGGATTTTTATTCAGGGCTATCTGCAATTCTTCAACCTGCCGACGTAAATCTGCAATATCCGAATTCGTCGGAATATCGAGCTGCTTGATTTTTTCCTCGACTATCTGATTGATTTTGAGGTCTAATGAATCCTTGACGGTACCGATTTTAGTCACGAGTTCATCAACAAACTTCTTTCCTTCTTCCTCACCGATCTTACCCTGTTTCACTAAATCATCTTTCAATTCTTCAATTTTATCCTTGGTAAGAAATGCAGCTCCAATGCCGGTGTAAACAATATTTTTCAAAAGTTCTTTCATGACAGCCTCCTTGTTGAATAAGTGGGTTAGATGGCTGAGTACGGATTCCCCAACCATTCTTTCATGTAACAGTACACTTGAAGTTGAGAATTTTCTAGTACTGATCGTTCTCCCCGTATTGGGTTCCCCATTATCTTCCCCCCTTCTGATTCTCTTCTGTTTTATATGTATTTATTGGTGTCTGTCCAGAACTGAGCTGTTTTTTTTCTCATGCGCGAGGCACGATGAATAACAGCGGCAAGCACAGCATCTCTCTGGTTACAGGTACAAACACATTCTCGACAGGTTCTTAAATAGCCCGGGAGCAGCAGTTGCAGGTTTTATGAAGAGTCCCCTGGGAAAGGAAACATATGCAAGAAAAAGAGAACACGAGTACTGGATGTTCCGTGACTCAAGTCACATCATACAGCGTTTTCATGGGTACCAGACATCCTCAATATGAAGGGTATCATAATCGAAGAACTGGATTGCGATTGGTGCAGATAAAGGTGCCTGATACTCGTCAGGTATAGAGAAGAAAGACAGAGGAAAACGTTCACTCTCCCTTTAAAATCTGCGGCTAAAGAACCTGAGGAGACAAGAGAACTTTCCACCAATAATGCGCCCCTGACCCCACTCTGTTATTGCCCGAGTAAAATGAACTCAGGCAATGGTTTCCCCTGGGATCCTGTCGGACTTAGACATAAATCTGCTGCAAACTTGACAAATCGGCCCAGATTTCCATGGCTTTTCGTTAAATAGGCCTTCTATTCGACTCAAATCCATGAAAATCTGGTCTCGATTTCTCTAATTTTCGCTACGATTCTCTAAATCCGACAGACTCATGGAAAATATTAATGATCAGGGTAATATGCATGCAAGGCCTCAATACTTTCCTTTAAAGATATTGCGTAGCTCACATCAGCATTTTGCTTAGCTTTCATTCCCGCAATTATCACTGCGTGATGTTTGGCCAAACGCTCTGCATAGTCTTTTTGGCCAGGATTAATCCGTTGGGTTAAAAAATAGTCATTGATTGTAGCAATAATCTTCTGGGCATATTGTTCTTTATTCATCACCCAGCGAACCAATTGATTTTGCGATTGGGCGTCAGACTTGCCAGCTAATTCAGCAATCAATTTCGCTGCTTTTTCAACAGTAGCAGCATCTTCAAGCATTGCTTCAACACGGGCGGAGTCATCATATATTCCACATGGAATCTGGCAATGGCTATACCCTTGTGTGGGCAGCAGACCATAGCCGATGAAAATACAAATAACGAGTAACCCAATTTTTCTGAAACGTTCCATAATTGATTCCTCCTCTGTTCATGTTATCTTTGCATTGAGTAATCCCAATGATCACTCAACGGGTAGCCGCCTGAATAAACGCTATTCGAGCGCGATAATGAATGCCTCCCTGGAAATTTCATGAGACAAGAGCCTGCTTTCATTTTCCCAAAACACAATTGCTTTGTCCGGCAGGAAATTTTCGCTACGATTCTCTAAATGCGCCAGACTCCTAAACAGACACCCTAACATTCTTTAGCTTATTTCTCTTCTCTAATAATTCAAGTATATTTTTCACCTTGAGGGTAGCCAGCTCAAAATTTCCGCCGCTGCCACGACTCTCATCAGTCCCTATGAGGATTTCAAGAGAATCATCACCAGGGCCTGGGCGGACACAGATCCCCTCCCCTCGAAGGTCGCCGAGATCAATCCGACACTTTTGCGGTCGAACATCATCAAGATCGCCATTCCATGAGTAAATCCGACGCTGAGGTTTTTTTCCGCTCACTGGACCGGCGAGAATGAGGAAATTGTCGTCATTGATGGGTACGCAATCCCGAAATGCCCTTTGCCGCAAGTCAAAATAACGGATATCTCTTTCCAAGGTCTCTGTGTGCAAGAATATGGCTGGAGCATTCCCCTGCAAGAGCAGCTTTCGGAATCCCACCAGCAATATATGCTGGCGAAAAGCGCTCAGGGCTTCGATATCAATCTCTTCTCTTGGAAAGTGGACTGCTGGATCAAAGGAGATGCTCAGTGGAGGGACTGTCAAGGTAGTGCCATTGACTTGAAAACGCAGGAGTTTCTTGCGTTCCGGTGCGTTATAGCTTCCGATAACAAAAAATGAATCCCCAATCCGAGCTAAGGACTCAAAATCCGAATTCCCTGCTGTCCTCCCGCCAAGGTCCAAATCTTGTCCAATTGCCTGGAAACGCAGGTTGTCTTGATCATCGGTGTTCAAAGAAAAAAAAACGTATGCAGTCACTGTTGTCCTCGGCCACCATAAAAAGATCCCCTTTAAGGTGAATTAATCCTGAAGTATCTTGCATCATTCTCTCATTCCCCTCATTGCTGTAGCAAAGTGAAAGCTCCCCCATGCTTATTGTTTTTGAGCCACCCGAGAACCCCATGTTCACAGACAGCACTGGATGCAACAAGGTGAAAGCAGCATTTCATTCGCTCTCTTTTTCATATACGCATGGTCACGTTGCAATACTCAACAGTGGCTGCCGAACCACCGAAACGGGCCTTCACTCTCCCCCTGTTCTCCTCAATTATTGCTTGCCTTGAGGGGTCTGCTCATCATAAGAGCTTTACCGGGTCAGCAATGCACTGCATCATTTGGCCGATCCTGGGATCGTCAGGGGAACACTCGTAGACCTTATGGTAGAGTACCTTCAGCCACTGTTCTATCTGACGGCTCGGTATCGCTGGCTGGGAATGGGGAAGATAAACCATGAGGTTCATCTCTGGGGGTGGACCATCCCCAGGCAATGGCAGCAGATACGAAAGCCCATCAATACGCAAACAACCAAGTCTCCTGTAAAAGCGCTCTCTTCTCCTCCTCAGTTCTTGATCATCAGATTGCTCCCGGTCAGAATCAACTTCCAGGAGGCCGTAAAGAGTTCCACCGTCAGAAACGAGATCTTGAAAAGTACGGAGAAACAACTCTCTCCCTAATCCCAAGTTGCGATGAGCTGAGTGTATCGCCATATATTCCAGAAGACAAAACAACTCGCTGGGAGCGATAAAGAGCATACTGAAGCCAATGACGACACCATTCTTTTTGAGGAGAAGGGTCTTATAATCAGGCCTTGAGAGAAGAGCAGAGATCCGGGTCTTCGACTTTCGCTCACGGAGCGGCAATGATTCCTCATAGATGCTGTAAAACTCATCAAATGAAGGGTCTCTGCAAGAACCAAGCAATTCATAGAGGTACTGAGATTCAATTGTCACTCGGATTCCCCATCTCGGTGGAGCAGGTTTGAAGACGGATGCTATCTGCTCCAGTTCACTCTCCTTGTTTTCCCCCCTGAAAAAAACCATTCTGAAGAGGAGAAAAGGAGATAACTAACCAGAACATAAGCTATCGTCCCCTGTCAAGCAGAGAACCTCGCGAATGTTACCCTCTATTTCCTACTCAGCGGTATACCTATCCGCAACAACATAGATATTCACCACATGGGTATCCCCCGAGGCGGCCCCTGCAAATTGATAAGTGAAGAATACGTTATCATCTGCTGCCGGAATGGGTTGATTATCAACAAACCACGTTACCGAGGTAATAGTATTTCCTCCAGTATCTTCAGCATTAATTTCCAAGAGTTCGCCAGGAGAAATATCATAGACAAGCTGATCGTTGTCAATGATAATAGCTATGTTATCGAGATCAACACCTTCACCAGCTGAACCTGGTATCGGAAAGACATCCATCTCCGATGTTACGCTGGACGAAGCAAAGGAACTATTTCTTTGACAGGCGAGTTACGAATCAATAACACTAAGTTTGATTTTCCTCCCTCCCCTCTTGTCTTTTACCTTACTTTGGGATACATTTCGGGCGATTAATGAGTACCTCAATTTAGTACACCCTCAGCTCAAGAAAAGAATTATTTTCCATTTTTGCTTGGAGCATTCTTGTGGACATAACCTCTCTCGTTATAAGTCTCGTAATCGGTGTCGTCAGCATCTTAGTCATCCATTATACTTATCAAACAGACAAAACAAGCAATCATCAGGCAGGCCAGTTGGCCTTGCAAAAGACATCTCTTCTCATTGTTGTTGTCGTTAGTTTAAATAGCATTTTTCCGCTCATGAACTCCCTCAAACAACAACGTGCTCTTCAAACAGAAGTTGAAGAGATAATACAACTGTATGTGGCTGAAAAACCTATAAACCCATCAGCAGCAGAAACAAAAGGTGAGATAGAAAGAGAACTGAACGCCACAGTTACAAACAAACAACAGCAAGCATTAGAAGCATATCAGAAGGGTATCGAAGCGTATGACAACCAGCAACTGACAAAGGCCATCCCACTCTTTGACCAAGCCCTTGAACTACTTCAGACACCATCTTTTCATATTGCCAGAGGCAATAGTTATAGCCTCATCAGTAACTTCAAATCAGCCAGACAGGACTACATAGTAGCTTTCCGTCTCTCCAGGAAGAGCCATAACAGACAAGGAGAAGGATATGCCTTAAGTGGATTGGGAAGCCTTTACGGTTCAATGAGTCAGCATGAGAAGGCCATTTTTTATCATGACCAGGCCTTGACCATTGTTCGTGAGATCGACGACCAGAAGAGAGAAGAAGATTTATTAGGGAACCTGGGGAGGAGTTATGGTTCAATCAGCCAGTATGAGAAGGCCCTCCACTGTCAGACCCAAGCACTGTCCATTGCTCGTAGCCTAGGCAACCGGAGTAGAGAAGGGTCTTTATTAAGCAACCTGGGAACGACCTCCTTATGCCTTCATCAGTATGAGAATGTCATCGACTATTATACCCAGGCCCTGGCCATTGCTCGTGAGATCGGCAACCGGGACAGGGAAGGAATTCTTTTGGACGGACTGGGAAGTGCTTACTGTTCAATCAATCAGTACCAGAAGGCCATCGAGTATCAGACACCAGCCCTGGCCATTGCTCATGCAACAGGAAACCGCCAGGGGGAAGAAAATGCGTTACGAAACCTGGGGAGTACTTACCAGGCAATGAGCCGGTTTGACAAGGCCATTGACTATCAGACACAGGCCCTAACCATTACTCGCGAGATCGACAACCGGAGAGAGGAGGGAATTTGTGCAGGTAACCTGGGAAGTGCTTACCATTCAATTGGCCTCTATGACAAGGCCTTTGAGTTTCAGAGCCAATCCCTGGCCATTGCCCGTAAAATCGACAACCGCCGGGGAGAAGAAAATGCATTACGAAACCTGGGGAGTACTTACCAGGCAATGAGCCAGTTTGAGAAGGCCATTGAGTATCAGGTAGAGGCACTGGCCATTGCCCGTGAAATCGCCGACCGCTGGGGGGAAGGAGATTCTTTAGGAAAGCTGGGCCACACCTACCGTTCAATGGGTCAGTATGAGAAGGCCATTTATTTTGAGACACAAGCCTTGACCATTGCGCGTCAAATCGGCAACCGCCAAGGGGAAGAAGAAGCGTTACGAAACCTGGGGAGTACGTACCATTTAATGAGTCAGTATGAAAAGGCCACCGAATATCAGATAGAAGCCCTGGCCATTGCGCGTGAAATCAGCAACCGCTGGGGAGAAGGAGATGCTTTAGGAAACCTGGGAAATACCTATCGTTCAATTGGTCAGTACGAAAAGGCCACCGAATATCAAATACAGGCCCTGGCCATTGCGCGTGAAATCGGCAACCGTCAGGGGGAAGGACATGCTTTAAGTGGGTTGGGGAATGCGTACAGTTCAATCAGCCAGTACGAGAAGGCCAGCGACTATTATATGCAGGCCCTGACCATTGCCAGTGAGATCGGTAACCGGAGCGGGGAAGGCACCTTGTTGGGCAACCTGGGAACTACTCACCTCTATCTTCGTCAATACGAGAAGGCCATCGACTATTATATACAGGCATTATCCATTGCTCGTGAAATCGGCAACCGGAGTGGGGAAGGCACTTTTTTAGGCAACCTGGGAACTACTCACCTCTACCTTTACCAGTACCAGGAGGCCAGTGATTATTATACACAGGCCTTATCCATTGCTCGTGAAATCGGCAACCGTCAAGGGGAAGGACATGCTTTAGATGGATTAGGAAATGCTTACAGCTCAATGAGCCAGTATGAGAAAGCCATTGAGTATCATAGCCAGGCGCTGGCCATTTTCGAGACGATCAAATCACCAAAGGCTAAATTAGTTCGTAAGCGACTTGCCGATTTGGAGATAAAAAAAGATTCATGAACCTGGCCCCCCCCAGAGAGACTCAACCCATCAGGTAACGTTAGCCTGCACCTCGCAGCACAATAAGGGTCAGACCAGAATGGCGGCGATGGCAGATGGAGATGGGTGATTCGAAAATCTTTTCCCCGCCAGCGGTTCAGTTCAACCTGGGATTTAGCGCAAACGTTGTCGTGCAGCGGAAAACTGACTCTTCAGCGGATGTTCCAGAATGATCTTCTTCTCTATTTATGACGGCCCATTGGTTTATACCAGTTTACTCCTGAACATAAAATACACCGCCCCAACCAGGCAAAGACCCGCCCACAGATAATCGAGTTTCAACGGTTCCTTGAGATAGAACAAAGAAAAAGGGACAAAAACAGTCAAGGTGATAACTTCCTGGATTATCTTTAATTCTCCGACTGATAAAACTGTATAGCCTATCCGATTAGCCGGCACTTGGAATAGATACTCAAATAAAGCAATGCCCCAACTCATGAGGGCTGCAATAATCCATAGCTTGTTATTAAGTTCCTTGAGGTGTGCATACCATGCGAATGTCATGAATACATTACTGCAAAGTAAGAGACTTATTGTTAATACTATCGGGTGCAATGAGTTATCCTTTTCAGTACATATCACAGCACTCAGTTACGCCTTCCTTCTGGCCTTAACTGAAGTGAGCGCTCATCTGTTGGCTGCCTGTCTTATTTTTTTCAATCTCCTTGGCAACACAGTATATTCCCTTTCCCTCAAAACCTGGATTGAAACATAAATTATCGGATTTACATTCCGCTCTACGCAGATCTCCTTTTTGCCAACGGTTAATCAAACCTGGTTCCCTGATTAATGGCCTGCTCATTGAAATGTAATCGGCTATCCCATCACCAAGTACCTTCTCTGCAACTGCGAAAGATCGCAAGCCACCTACAAGAATTAATGGTGCTTTTATTTCACGTTTAAATCTCTGGGCATATTCTTTGAAATATGCTTCCTTGGACTCTTCTCTAATTCCTGGTCTGCTTGGCGAAAGCTTACCCGTCCTGATGATCCCACCACTCACCTCAATTGCGTCGAAACCTGCATCGGCAAAAAGCCTTGCGGCCTTAAGTGAATCGTCGATGGTCAGTCCGTTTTCAATAAAGTCAGCACAATTCATCTTTATCAATATGGGATACTCTTTGCCGACTACCTCCCTTATGGCTTGATATATCAGGAGATGAATCCTGGCCCTGTTGTTAATCGATCCCCCATATTCATCCTGTCGTCTATTATAAGCAGGGGAAAGAAATTGGCTCAGAAAATAACCATGGCCTGAATGAATTTCAATTCCATCAAAGCCGCTGTCCTGTGCCCTTTTGGCGGCCTGGGAGTAAAAGCCAACAAGGCGTTGAATCCCCTCGGCTGTTATTGTCTTTATATTCCCTTTGGGAAAACCATCAGGATCCGACACGGCCAGTGCCGGCTGGCCTGTTAACGGCACTTCGGCATACATCCCGGCATGCGCAAGTTGCATAACGATTTTGCCGTTCCTTTCATGAACTGCTGCAACCATCTCCTGGAGCTTAGGAATGAGCTTATCATCATAAACTCCAAGTTGCCAAGGGGTGCCTTGGCCATCCTGGGAAACATATGAATGACTGCTTATGATCAGACCGACCCCACCCCTGGCAAGCGCTGCCATCAATGCGATTAGTTTTGGGGTAGCTTCACCTTCTCTGCTTGCCAGTCCTTCCCAGGTAGCCGCCCGCACAAATCTATTCTTTAGAGACATGCAGTTAATTGAACTTTCTTCAAACAACTTGCTCATTGATACTCTCCATTTTTTGCTCCCAAAAGCGAGCAACGATTAGCTCAAAGCAGATGGCGGCAATACAGCCTTTTCAGATTGAAATATCCTGAGTTGGAAAATCTCTTTACAAAAAAAAACAGGTGCTCTCTTCAAGAGAGATCCACCTGTTTTATTGAGGCATTCACTGAGGAATTGCATCCACCAAGTCAAGCAGCCCCCTTTTTTGCTGGAGAGAGACTACTAGGAGTCTGTCGGATTTAGAGAATCGTAGCGAAAATTAGAGAAATCGAGACCAGATTTTCATGGATTTGAGGCGAATAGCAGGTCTATTTAACGAAAAGCCATGGAAATATGGGCCGATTTGTCAAATTTGCAGCAGAT
>JAHIUA010000072.1 GCA_018817385.1 Pseudomonadota bacterium | reverse complement strand
TATATGCATTGGCATATTGCCGGATTTCAAGTTACTTGCAAACCATGGCCAGTCAAGGAGTCAATCCGCTTGTTGCTATTCAGATAGCTTTGACAGGTAAGGCTTTGGAAGCTGAATCGGATAGGGGTGAGTAGTTACCTTCTGGCTCAATACCGGCCGGGTCATCGAGCATTGGCATACCGGTTCCATGACCCGCAGAGTGCCACTTCTCCATAATGCCATGCCTGAATCCTATGTGGAGATACATCCTGATGATGCCGCTGATCTCGGGGTGGTAAACGGTGAAAAGGTGAAAATTATCTCCAGGCGTGGCGCAGTGACCATGAAGGCCTCTATCAATGGCCGTGGTGTCCCCCAGAAGGGTATGGTTTTTGTGCCGTTTTTTGATGAATCGTACAAAATAAACGAGGTTACGCTGGATGCTTTTTGTCCTATCTCCAAGCAGCCTGATTATAAAAAATGTGCCGTTCGACTGGAGAAAGTATCATGAAAACAGCAGATAAGACAGTAGGCAAAGTTGTTGTGGGTTTTGCCGCTATCTGCTTAGGAGCCTTTCTGGCCTTACCGACAAATGCAGCGCCAGATATCCCCCAGGGCTTTGATGCGGATGGCGAAAAGATTTTCACCCGGTTTGACGACACCCCTCTCGCAGTTATGACCGGAACAGACGGAAGACGAACTCTGAACGTGTACTACAATCTCCGCCAGTACCCCGGTTCACCGCCAAGGATTCCGCACGATGTCCCCTTCTCTTTTTCAGGAGATACGGCAAAATGCCTCTCCTGTCACGAAAGAGGCGGCTACGACGCCAATCAGGATGCCTATGCCCCCGTCACCCCGCATCCGGAATATGAAAGCTGCTCTCAATGTCATGTGCCGCGACGGACAGAAAACCTCTTTGTGACCAGCGAGTGGCAATCAATAAATCCACCCGTACTCGGCAGGTCAGAAATGGGCGGATCCCCTCCCCCCATTCCCCACAGCCTCCAGTTGCGGGAAGATTGCATTGCCTGTCATGCCGGCCCTGCAGCAGTGGCAGAGATTCGGGTTGAGCATGGATCACGCGGCAATTGCCGTCAATGCCATGTCCCCATGCTGGCAGCTGAGCCCAGAAAAGAATTTACCAGAAACAACTCATCAGGAAGATAAAACGGTTATGAAAAAACTCTTTTTTTGTTCTAGCCTGCTTTTTCTTGTCCTGGGAATGGTGCTCACCTCACGGCAGACCGCCATGGCCAGCGGCAGTTCGGTTATGGATCACATCCTTGCAGCTGACGAGCCCTTTGATAACCGGACAATCGAATCAGCCCACGCCTTACCGGTCAAGACGGTACAGGCCAAAGAATCCTATCAGGGGGGGACCTTCAGGGTGCTGGCCCGCAAAGATTCCATAACCCGATTCCGATGCAGCGTCTGCCATACGGATAAAGTGGTGCAGGTGAGAGACGGCGTCCTCTTCACCCATGGTGATATCGAAATCAACCATGGAAGGGGCAACGACAAGCTGGCTTGCATTGAATGCCATGACGAGGATGATCGCGATTTCCTCTCTGATGCCGAGGGGAAAAAGATAGATTTCGATCACAGCTACCAACTCTGCGGGCAGTGCCATTTTCGCCCGAAACGCGACTGGCTCGGCGGCGCCCATGGAAAACGCGTTACATACTGGGCTGGAGAACGGGTGGTGCAAAATTGTACCAATTGTCACAGCCCACACGCCCCTGCCTTTGCCACAAAGATGCCTGTGACATACTCGCTGCCATTGGACGAATAGGGGGGGAGCCATGAATTCCAGCACAAAAGAAGAAGGGCAGATGAAAACAAAAGAGATCCTTGAAACGAAAAGCAGCCGCAGAGCCTTCATGAAGAAGCTGTCCATTGCCGCTGCTGCCGGTTCTGCAGGGCTGGTCACCGGAGGATGCGTCTCTCTCGAGAGTAGCGAAGAGATGGGGCTGAAGTGGGAAGAGTACTTCAAGAAAAACTATCGCTTGATGACCCAGGAAGAAAAGGACGAAACCGTTGCCCGCCTGGAAAGACTTTTCAAGCTCCAACACAACGAAAACGTACAAATATCCAACCAGGAACCACAGGAAAATGTGCTCTTTGGCTATGCCTTTAATATCTCGCGCTGCAAGGGTTATATGGACTGTGTCGAGGCCTGCGTTCAAGAAAATAATCTCGATCGTAAAGCAAAGACCCAATACATCCGCATCTTCGAAATGGAACCTGGCCAACTTGATCCAACATCCGGAGATGGCAAATACCATCATGAAGTACCGGTGGAAAATAAATTCTACATGGGAGTCCAATGTTACCATTGTGAAAACGCCCCATGCACCAAGGCCTGCCCAACCAAGGCTACCTGGCGGGAGCCGGACGGCATCATTGTCGTGGATTACGACTGGTGTATTGGCTGCCGTTATTGCCTGGCTGCCTGTCCCTATTGGGGGCGCCGTTTTAACTGGGGTGAACCTGAAGTAGCCGAGGAAGAGATTACCAAAAAACAACATTATCTCGGCAACCGCATGCGGATGAAAGGGGTGATGGAGAAATGCACGTTCTGCATACAGAGAACTCGTCAGGGCAAGCTACCGGCCTGTGCCGAAGCCTGTCCCACCGGTTCCCGGGTTTTTGGCAATCTCCTCGATCCGAATAGTGAGATCCGTTATGTCCTTAAGCACAAGAAGGTCTTTCGCTTTAAGGAAGAATTGGGGACTGATCCAAAATTTTGGTATTTTATTGATTGACAGCAACAGACGAAAAACACAACCCCTGTCTGGATTGAGCAATCTGAAGGAAGGAACAATGACGACGAACCCTCAAAAAGGAATCTCTGCTTTCGTCTCGGACTGCATGCGCTGGGCACTGTCCGGGGGAATAGGATTCAAGATCTATCTGGTCGCCCTCCTGACTGTGATAGGCGTTGGAGCATTTGCCTACATAAAACAGTTCCAGGAAGGGCTGATCATCACCGGCATGTCAGATATCGTCAGCTGGGGATTGTATATCTCCAATTTCACCTTTTTTGTCGGTGTCGCCGCCGCCGCAGTGATGCTGATCGTGCCTGCCTATATACTAAAAGACAAGGACTTACATGAAGTCGTTATCATAGGAGAATGTGTGGCTGTGGGTGCCCTGATCATGTGTCTCATGTTTATCACCATGGATATGGGCGGACCTTTTAAGGTGTGGCATATGATGCCCATAATCGGCCTGTTTAACTGGCCTTCCTCCATTCTTACCTGGGACGTACTCGTCTTAAATGGCTATCTGGCCTTAAACAGTCTGGTGCCCCTCTACATTCTTTACTGCAACTACCACAACAGAGCCCCCGTGGGCTGGAAGTACAAGCCCTTTGTTTTCCTTTCCATCTTCTGGGCTGTCTCCATCCACATGACCACAGCCTTTCTCTACCAGGGACTGCCGGCCAGGCCTTTCTGGAACAACCCCTTACTCGGTCCCCGTTTTCTGGCTTCAGCCTTTGCGGCTGGCCCGGCGGTAATTATGATGGTGCTTATCGTCATTAAACAGAAAACCCAGTACCCGGTCGACATCCAGATCTTCTTTAAATTAAAAAGAATCATCGTTGTTTCCGCGATAATCAACCTGTTAATGCTGTTCTCTGAGATTTTTAAAGAATTTTATACATTCACTCACCACAGCCTTTCCGCCCAATACCTGTTCTTCGGACTGGACGGCCACGACTCCCTGGTACCGTGGATATGGACTGCCATAGGGCTCAACATCCTCGGCACCCTCCTTTTTTCCTTTGATCCAACGAAATGCAATCCCCGTTATCTCATGGTGGCGGCAATAAGTCTGTTTACCGGGATCTGGATTGAAAAGGGTTTTGGTCTTATTATTCCCGGCTTTATACCTTCTCCCATGGGTGAGGTTGTGGATTACAGCCCGACTACCAATGAAATCCTCATTACCCTGGGGGTCTTGGCTACAGGCATTTTGGTGGTCACCTTGCTCATAAAACCTGCTCTTGCCATTCTAATCAAATTCAAAAAAGCAACTGCCTGAAAGGGAACAAAAAAAGGGCAAGATCGTTAGAACGATCCTGCCCTTCCATGACCCGGATAGGGAATGTAAGCGTATTGGTAGCTATTCAGCAACAGGCCATCTTCGTCCAGTCAGGTTTTCTCGAAGAGTATGAGTATACATCCAATCCATGTCTTTTGGGCAAGGCCGGAGGAAGGAGAAAATCAGGAAGAGTGATTCCCGTCATACTCTCTTAACGGTTTCACCCTCCCTGCTACAATTTCAAAGGATTGTGCGTTGTGACCGGCCAGACATAAAAGGTTTTTCCTGATTTATACCCAACACCGCAGGCGCCCTTGTTCAGATACAGGACCCAGGCCCAGTCGGTTTCAAAAAAGCTGGTGGTCGATGACCAATACCCGTCCTGTATATTCTCAAAGGGATGGCTTGCCGGTAGAGCGGGACTGTGGCGACTACAGTCAACCAACGAGGCCAATTCATTGATATTGGGCAGACGCCAGTTATTTATTCCACCTAAGCTAGCCATGTTGGCACTTTGAACTGCATCAAGGGCCTGTTGCCAGTTGACAGGAGATCTAACAAGATCACAACGGCGAAGCCAGCCAAGCCCGGTCAACCGGTCATAGATAATGTCGGATTCTTCTTGAAATCGGGGCTGTGTCCAGTCGCTGCCCTCTAGCAGTTCTCCATCCTGGCCAGTGCCGGAGCAATCAATCACCTTCCCTGTAACATCATAACATTTCTCCTGACCGGTAGCAGGTAAAACAGCATTGCCTTGCCCACGGACGGGCCAGAAGAGCTGGTACTGGCTTTTTTGGCCATAAAACATGCGTGCCCCTTCAAGATGGACAGACCACGCATAAGCCGGATTAATAACCGCCGTGGTGGAGGTCCAGTACCAGCCGAGAAAGACATTCGCAAAAGGGTGGTTTTCCGGCAAGGCTGGTTTTTTTTCCTGGTAGCTCATCAGACTGCGCAACTCGTTGCGATTTGGCAGGCGCCAGTCACTGTACCCGCCGTAATGTTCCAGGTTCAATTTTCTTATCTGGGCAAACGACTCTTGCCAGGTACAGGGGAAGGTGCCTATATTGGCATCCCTGCTCCAGGTGAGACCTGTCAGATGGTCGATAACGACCTCCCCTTGCAGTTTATAACGAATATC
The DNA here is from genome assembly GCA_018817385.1 of Pseudomonadota bacterium. Taxonomy (GTDB): domain Bacteria; phylum Desulfobacterota; class Desulfobulbia; order Desulfobulbales; family Desulfocapsaceae; genus Desulfocapsa. The sequence goes on along the minus strand of JAHIUA010000072.1, from coordinate 21,217 downwards.
CGGCCAAGACATACCGAGCTGCAAATCAGCATCCTGTCCACTGAAAGAACAGGCAATTCGCTGTCCCTCGTTATTGTAACAATAAATCTGTCCTGTGTTCAGAATGTGGCGCATTATGCTGTTATTTTGATATTAGTTATTCTTGCAGGAAGGAATCCTTTCCTCAGCGGCCATCAGGCGCAGGCAAGAATTTCCCCCGACCAGCATCTTGCTCGGTGGCTTGTTTGAACTGCTGTCAGGATTGCAGCAGGAGGAATTGTCACGCTCTTTCCCTGTACTCCCCAAGCAGGGGTCTCTCTTTGGTATCGACAAGTACGAACAACTCGCTCTGGTGCGACAACATTCTCCAGAACTGGCCACTTCCCTCAGAACTCCCCTGCCTTGGCATTGGTGCCGGAGTTATGCAGACTGTCCCCACCATTAGCCTCTCTGATCTTATCGATCAAATACCTCTCGAATACCTTTTCTGTCAAGGTGGGAATTTTATCCTGCAACTGAACAAGGGATATTGCGTTCATTATCTCAGGTTTCGGCGTTTTTATATGAACAATAATCCCGTTACTGAGCTTTTCTGTAATCAGGTGAGAGGCAACAACCCCTATGCCAACATTATGCGCTATCGCCGATATTACCGCTTCATGGCTGTCCACGGTCAATACATCACGAACATGTATGTTGGATTTTGAAAAGTGATGCTTGAACCACAGCCTGATTGCCTGCAGGTCTTTCCTGTAACTGATGAAATTTTGTTTCGACAGCGAGGAGAAGGAGTGATCGCCCTTTACGTATTTTTCATGGTACTGCCTGGAACAGGCCAGTATTACCTCCTCTTCGCCAACAGGATTGAAATGGTACATGTCGAGGTGACCAATATGTGTACTTTGGGTTAAAAATACATCCACTAAAGCAAAATCTAACAGTCCTTCCCTGAGCAGCGGCAGGAGGGTCTCCGGGGTTCCGAGTTCAAGCGTGAAGGTTACATCCGGATACTTTTCCCTGAAATCCGCCACAATCGATGGCAAGTAGGCTTTTCCAAACTCCGGGGGAGCTCCCACACGCAGTTCACCAATGGGGTGATTTTTAGCAACTTCCAAATCTTTCTGATATCCGTCAAGAGCACCCATAAACGGTTGGACGATTTCGTATAACCGTTTGCCAGCTCTAGTTGGAACCAATTGCTTGTGCAGGCGGGTGAACAGCGGCGAGTTCACTTCTTTTTCCAATTTATGGATGGTCTGGCTTACTGCAGACTGGCTGACATGTAGAGCATTTGCCGCTGCAACGACACTGCCCGACGAGAACACATGATAGAACACTTTCAACCGATCCAGATTCTGGAGCATAAGTATAACTTCAGCTAAGGTTAATATTGTATAACTATGATTATTATCCGGTCACCTCTATAATTGCAACATAAGCGAAGCAATCTATAAATACAGGAGGTGATCATGTTGGAGTCAAAACAGATGGTAAGCGTAGAGTATTACCTGAATTTCTCAGTTCACACCTCTGTCAACAGCCTGGTAAAAAGGGGTATGGGAGACCTGGCTTATCTGTTTCTTCCAGAGGATACAACAGACAATATAGACAGGAAGGGAAAGGATTCGATCATCCTGGTGAAGAACAGCAGCCGCAGCACTGTCAAAGTGGTCTTCTGGATTGTTGTGTCCATAACTATCTCCCTGGTGTTGGGGCAATTAAAGTAGCTCTGGAATAGCACCTTGAATGCAATAAAAACAAATTGTAATGAATATTGATCTTATACCATTATTGGCTTTTGTTCTGGTGACAACATTCACCCCAGGGCCGGGTAATCTTACCAGTGCCGCAATGGGCATGATGTATGGTTACAGGCGTACGTTTCGATTCCTGTCAGGAATTGTAGCGGGTTATTTGATCATTATGATTCTTTGCGCGTTTCTCTCCAGTAAACTACTCGAGATTCTTCCAGCAGTAGAGACTGTTCTGCGCCTGGCAGGTACCTGTTATATACTCTGGTTGGCTGTGAACACCGCGCGCGCTACCTATAAGCTCTCCCGGGATACTACGCCCCCGTTGTTCTTTAAGCACGGTTTCTTGTTGCAGGTGCTTAATCCAAAGGCAATAATTTTCGGCCTGACAATATACACAACATTTCTTTCGGGCATTACCGGGAGCCCATTTACTCTTGCAATCTCCACCGTACTTCTTACAACTCTCACTTTCTGTTCAGTATCACTCTGGGCGTTTGGGGGGGGCCAAATGCAGAGATATCTTCATCTTGAACCCATACGACGCTCTATAAATCTACTATTATCTGGCCTCCTCATCTACTGTGCCGTAACTCTTTCTGGAATTGTTTGACGGAGGGAATACAACCTGCGATATTATCGCATGAGCGGGGACTGCCGGTGAATTTCGCCCTGATCTCTCAGGCATGGTGACAGATTACAGCAGTATCGTGCAACCACCATTCAAGATACACACTGGCAGTACTACACCGCTGCCAGTGGTGCTCAATGAAGACAATTCCTGAATCCAGGAACTGGATTGCCCCCGTTGTGAGCAGAATACCTACTGAAAAAGTTACTCCATTTCAGGCAAGACAGATGTTTGACGACACTGTTTGTCCAGTCTCGAACGAAAATGAGCAGGTTATCAAACCTGATAGCCACCTGTAGGCAGAACTGCCAGAGAAAGACCGGATTCCACGCATGATTGCAGCAAAGGGCCAAACCTTCTCTTAACTCTTCTCCTTGTCCAACATAAGCCAAAAGCAGACTTGACCCCTCTCCCCTAAACTAATAATTGATTACCAATGTGGTTGGTTCCCAATTCTATAATTTATAACTTCTAACGTGTCACTTATTACTACAAATGCCGCAGGATCAATATTGTTAACAAGTCTCTTCAGCTGACCAATCTCTGTGAGGGTAATTACAGTGTATAGTATTTTTTCCTCATTACGTGTATACCCTCCTTGACCATTGATAATAGTAACCCCACGTCTTATGTCTTTTAGTATTTCTTGTGATATTTTTTCCCATTGTGATGAAATGATAAAAACTGATTTCCTCTGACTAAGGCCAGTCACAACGAGATTAATAACTTTTGAACTGACAAAAACAACAATCATAGTGTAAAGCACTGCTTCGACAGAATAATACACTGATATTAAAAGTAAAACTATGCCATTGAGAGTTAAAATTGTATCGCCAATATTTATGGAAAATCTCTTCAGTAGCATGATAGATAAAATATCCGTGCCACCTTGAGACCCAGATGATCTTAAGCAAAGGCCTGCTCCCGCACCTAGAATGAGTCCGGCTAGTAGGGCATTAAGCATCTTATCTTCTAAATTAAAATTGAAATGAATAAATAGTAAAGAAAACGTTAAAGATAGCGTTCCCAAAATACTGAAAAAAAAGAAACGACGCCCAACAGCCATCCAAGCTAGGACAAAAAGAGGAAGATTAAGAAATAAATAAATTAATCCTACGTTTATTGAAGGTATGAAATTATGGATTATCAAAGAGATACCCGTAACCCCTCCAGTAACAAAATCATGAGGAATCAAGATTCCGTTAATAGCTATTGCACAAAGGATGCTTCCAATAAAAATTAATAGAATATCTCGTAGGACCTGTTGCGGAGATATAATTATTGTCTGTGGGTGATTTCTTGAATGCACAATAGTGTCCAATAAAAGATTAAATGTTTAAAGCCTAATGATGTCAGCAAGACAAGGGCTGCAATGTTTTTCTAGAAAGATTGACTCACATCTAACTCTTTATTTTTTTACCATCCCCATAAAAGTTTGCGGGAAATCCAGCCGATGGTTCCATTCTCGTGTCGGACCTTAGCCCATCCCTTGATCTGCTTTAGGGTACGAAAAACCACCCCATATTTGGCTTGAGCTATGATCCGGTATTTCGTTCCTGGTCCGCTTCGGATATTTACTATCTTCTTTTTCACCACCATATGACCTTTATTGGTAGTGAGCTGTCCATAAACCCAACCTGAATCATTTTCAAAATCTCTCACCTTAAGCCATTTACCCTTGCTGCTAATGACCTGTAGAGGAACCCCCTTACCAAGCACCCATTTTACTTTGGACTTTATTGATGGTGCTGTCCGCAAGTTGACTCTATCAGCACTAAGGCTGACCATCCTTGCCCAACAGGAAAAAGGCAGTAACAGGACAAGCAGACAAATAAGAAAAAAACTAAACTTTGTGTTCATTTGCTGGCCATTTGTTTTGTCTTTCATAACGATTAGTTAACTATTTAAAAATTCCAATCACACTATGGCTCCATTCCTAGGTCTGAGGCCAGTTCTTTCTCAAATTCCCGCAAGGAACAACCAAGCTGGGCCCAACGACATTGGCTCATTTGCAAGTAAAATCTACACGTTAATTCATGCGAGCAGCCTGTACCCCCTTCGCATAGAATGATTTTTATCAAGGGTCTCGTGTCGTAGGGTCGCTTTAGCTGTTATATTGCCGTGCTTAAAATTAGCTCCAGTAACTATGGGATGCCTTACAACAAAGCGTATTGCAGCTTATGGAAATAGTAAAAAAAGTGTTTAATTGACCAAATCCATGTCGGGGGCGCAATGCACCCAAAAAACGTTCCAGATCCGTTCGGTGGTCAGATCAACGACCTCGGAGTCAGCACTCTGGAAAATAATGGGAATGATTTTTTCCTATATTGTTCAAATTTCCTATTTACGTATTGCGACTCACCTCACGTAACAACGCCAACTATCATTGCATCAGGTCCAGGTCTTCGAGCCATCCGGCGTTTTCAGTCAGATGGCCCATGAAAATGCGCGAGGCTTCTTCGGGATGCTCCGGGCGAGAGTGAATCTGGCTCATCACCAGAACGTCGTCTTTGCGTCCGCAAATCTCGATTTTCCCGATGTCATGGCCCATAATGAATTTGAAACGCTTGGCGTATCCGTCCAGACTGCGTTTGGTTTCGGCAACAATATCCACACCGCGCTTTAATGGCACCTGGAAGTGATGGCGCACGCGTGAAACCGGCATGCACTGATACAGGTAGTAGGGGGTCACGCCGATCCGGACCAGTCCGTTCATCAGGTTTTCAAGCTCCTCTACGCTGTCGTTGATGCCCTTAAGGAATACGGTTTGATTATTGACGGTGATGCCGGCACTGCGGATACGCATCACAGCTTCCTTGGATAGATCGGTGATTTCGTTGGCGTGGTTGAAGTGAGTAGGGATGTAGAGAGTCTTATACTGATTAAAATTACGCAGTACTTCGATGAGCTCATCATCGAAATAGCGCAGAGGATACACCACTGGAGTGCGTGTGCCGATGCGGACATAGTTCACATGATCGATGTCCTTCAAGACTTCCAGCATCTTGCTGATGACCTCGGTCGGCAACATCATAGGATCACCACCAGAAATGATCACATTGGTGATTTCTTTGTGTTCGGCAATGTATTTAGCGGCATTTTGGAAGTTCTCGACGGTCTTGTCGTTGGGCAGTCCCACCAGACGCTTGCGGAAGCAGTGGCGGCAGTACATGGAACAGTATTCGGTCGCCACGATCAGGGCAGAGTAAGGGTACTTGTGCAAGATCCCGTTACCCTTATTATGTTTGTCGTCACCGTAAGGGTCTCCGGTGGTCTCACCCATCTGACCGGCCACAACTAGTTCCTCCGAGGTAGGGATCGCCATCTTGCGAATGGGGTCTTGAGGATCGTCTGGATTGATGAGGCTGAGGTAGTAGCGTGGGATATTCATGGGATGAGTATCTAGCACCTCTTTCATAGAGTGTTTTTGCTCTTCTGATAGATAGATATACTGCTCTAATTTTTCCTGAGAGTTTACGTTATTAGCGAGTTCGGTATTCCATTCCAATTTGCTAAAATCTATAGCATCCAGGTTTCGGAATGTATCTTCTGCTGTTAATTCACTCATGCTTTACTTTCAATCTCCTCAAGTATTTTTTGTTGTTTTTGGATTAAGTTAGCAAATCCATTTTTCTGTAGCAACTTACTAATTATTATTTATAACCTGTTCTCGGGGGAATAGGTTGGGAGAGGTATCCACGTCTTTTACCTCCATAAGTTCCACAACGAGTTCAAGAGAGTCTGTTATTGCCATCTGTTCAAAATCCGACAATTTCGATAACGAAGCAGAGAATTTGTCTTGAAGCAGAGAAGGAGCTCTGAGCACAAGTTCCTTTCCTGAAAGAGAAATCGCCAGGGAGATCTTTCGACGATCATCTACCGATCTCTCCCTGGTAAGATATTGTTTTACTTCAAGCCTATCAACTATTCCATTTACTGTGCTCACGCCAAGATTTACTTCTTTGGCCAGATTCGTAAGGGTCATGCCCTTGGATTTTGCTAATGCATGGAGACACAATAGCTGGGGGGTTGTAAGCCCTAACTCTGTATTCAATTTCCTGGAGTAAATATCAACTGACCGGATAACACGGCGTAGTGCGCTAAGAATCCGGAATTCGTAATTGTTGTTCCCTTGATTGCTCACACCAACTCCTTCTTGTAGGAATGTTTCGTACACGAACAATATTTGCACGGAACATAACAGGTTCCATCCACATTTGCAAACGACCTGATAGTTTCTACTGTCTGGAGCTGTATATAAAAAATGTTACGATGAGTTACTGCCAAGAAGTGAAAATTTAGATAAAAAGCAAAAGTAGGCTGGTAGCCTTAACTCATCGTTGTTAAAGGAGATAAAATATTATACTAACGCGCAGGATTTTTGATTTGATTTAAAATTAGAGTTTATGTGGAAAATGATTGAAGATTTGTTTTGGAATACGCTGCAGACATTTCAGCCCTCATCTACAGATGTTTATCTGTCGTCCTGGTTACGTCCACCAGCCACGATTGAGGTGGTATAGAAAAAGTGGACACAAAATTAAGAGCTAATTGAATGCCCTGAGGAGGTGTTCATATGAAGAAGACTACACAGAAAAATTATACAGATGCATTCAAAGACGAGGCTATTAAACTTGTTACAGATCACGGTCACAAGACAACAGAGGCTACCAGGAAGTTAGGTGTCCATCACTGTGTAAGGTTATGCAGGTTCGCCATAGTGGATAGTACAATTGGCTCAAATGCGGTAAATCATCGCGGGATAGCGAACGAGAAAGCCCCCCCAAGGTGGGGGAGTCCATACGTTACCAAGAGGAACATCTTATTGTATTCTTTGATTTTTGTTTCATTCATGGCCTTCCCTTCCGGCTCTTTGCCGGTTTGAGAGGAGGGTACATTGAGGTTTGGATAAGCAAGTTGTCAGTCTTTACGTTCGGTTAAATCGTCTCACGCAAAGACTGAATGTATAGTAACTTTGAACTATTGAGAACTTATGGATAAATTGTGAAAATTCCTGAAATGTTAATTGCAACAAGAGTTATTAAGGAGGTCTTTGATAGCCATCGGTTGCATGATGGCTATGTCGAAACGGAGTATCTCAAACCACGACGCTAGGAACTCCACTGATCGAGAGACTCGTGCATCGGATAAACCCCTATATCGTTTTTGCCGGTTTCTTTGATGGCAAACAAAGCTTGGTCTGCGGCGGCAATCAACGCATTGAGATCCGCTGCGTTTTCAGGAAAAGTCGCTATGCCAAAGCTTGCTTGCAAGCGAACCTCAATGCCCTGGTCCAGCACATATTCAGTTTCTTTCATCCTGGCTCGAATTTCCGAGGCTTTCTGAAAGGCCTGCTCTTTATCATATCCAGGCAGAACCACGACAAATTCGTCACCCGCATATGCCACTGCATAGGCAGGTTCCTCCAGACAACCATTGATAGTTCGTGCTACTTCGCGGATGGCCCGACTACCGTTGAGATGACCATGAGTATCGACGACCCGTTTAAAATGGTCCAAGTCCATAAATATCAAAGAAATCTGCGTATCATTACTTTCCGCACTCTCGATCAATTCAGCGAGAGACTGATAGAGGTAACGTTGATTGAATAAACCAGTCAGATTGTCACGTAACGATTGATTTTTAAATCGCAGCTCACTTTCCCTCAACGTCTCTTCGGCCTTCTTGCGTATAGAAATGTCAACCAAAGCAACCACTACTCGCTCCAAACTCTCCTCGCTACCGGAGATAACCATCGACTTTCCCAGGACGAATTTTTCCTGGCCACTCGCTGTTACTACTGCCAGTTCTCGCTGACTGACTTTGTTTCTCTGGGCTATAGATAGAATAATCTCTCTTGCCATCTCTCTAAAAACATCCGAATCGGTTTGAGGGATAGAACCGGCTGGAATAGGGCAATTTTCCAGATCCATCAGTTTCAGGAAGGCCAGATTATTGTCAATAGTCTTTATCAAAGACCAGCAATGAAATATTTGACTGGGATTCTGCTCCAGGTATTCTCTTAAATTTGAGACTCCGCTTGCTCGCAGGTGCTCGAGGTGACTATTCAACTCAGTGACATCCCTCTCGATCAACGCAATGGGTGAGGATTGGTATAAGCGACGATACCTCTGCTCACTCTCTTTGAGCGCTTGCTCTGTCTTTTTAAGATCAGTACAGTCCTCTACAAATGCCATAACCTCGGTTCCGGGTCCATCAAGGCCAGGGACTGGGCTGAGATAGTAGCGCAAATGAGTGCATACTCTCTGTTCGTCACTGTACGAATGCTCGATGACCTGTGATTTTTGTTGAAAAATGCATTGCTGAATATCGGCCAAAATCTCCGACGGAACTTTTGTCTCGCCATCGCAAAAGTTGGCTGATTTTCTCTCTTTGCGAGAGAGCCAAGGAGACATTTCCTGCATTTTCCGATTCATCCCGGTAATATTACTATGGAAATCAATAATAAGGATCCCCATCGGAGCACTGTCGCCCAGAAGTCTGTTTCTTGCTTCAATAGTTTGTAATTCTTTTTCGGCCTGCAGGCAGCGCTGCTCGACACCTTGTAATTGGGCAATTTGTCGGAGCAGAACATCAGTTTCAGGCTTGAACCGATTATCCATATCTGAATCTTGGAAAATTGGCAAACACCTCAACTTCGGTTTTTCCTGATCATATTCGAATGCTGTTGAAAGCATTTTAGGGTGGTTCATGCTCATTTTTACAAATTGTTGATTTGGATTAGTCTTCATTTTTAATTACGTTCCCTTTTTATTGGCTTCCCTCGGGAATATCCACCAACTGATTTTGAACTTATTGGCACACTGCTTTAAGCTTCTCGTCATTAATGTCTGTGTTCAACACTGTCACCCATCTGCATCCCACTATACGCTCTTAATGCGAAGCAGATGGGGGTGTTCCCTGACAATTGGTTCCACGGTTGTTTGCAGAGAATGGACCAATGAGTGGCAGCAAAAACATCGGTGAAAACATTAGAGCAATTTTCAGCATTATTACTGCAGCCTTACATTTTATCTCTTTATTCATTTTTCATCTCCTCTTGGTCACTCGCATCCCTCAAGAGAATACAGAAATGCGTCCAACGTGGTATAGGTAAGTTGAATTATCCCTTGATAATGCTGTGTTGTGTTCTCATTCTAAGAGATCAGCGATTTCTTCTCTGGTAAGCAATGATCCTGAGTTGAATATGTATTGCTTTGCAAGCACACGTCGATCAACGGTTTTTCGTCGGTCAACACCCAACCTCGGCTTCAAATATGAGCGCAACCATCCAATGAGGCTGCGGGATTTTTTTTCTGCCCCATTTCTTCGATCACAGCGTCGTTCCTGGTCGATCAGGAGATCAGCAGCCCTTCGTCTGCTGCCTGCTTTTCGCCTTTCGATTCCATTCCACACCTGTTTCGCCGATGTTTTCATAAGGCCTGTACCTGCTTGTGGCTGAAGACATTATCAATGCAGCGAGTTACTAATCGCGGCGCAATGATTTTTTACAATCAATTGATGCCTCATAACTGATGGCATCTTGCTGCCAATGCTCCTATCAACAATATCAAACTCCCCGGTACCTGAAAGAAAGAGAGAGGGGGGTGGCACCGGAGAGTCTGACATGTTTGCAGTTGCTAAACAACCTGTTGCCTCACGCTAAAAGCAATCTGGGGAGATTTCACACTGCTTTCTATCTTCTATGGACAACCTCACAACCGCATTACTGCTACCTGTGTATAATTAGCGCCTAAATGAGGATCAAATATGGAAGCAATGTGAAAGTAACTGGAGAAATATAAAAAAGGCCTGGAGGAGCAGGAAAAAAAGATTATCCACATCATAAGGCTTGGCCATGGAGAGAGCTCTTATCTTTCTACCCGCTCAAAAAGAATAGGCTATGCCAAGTCGAAAGGCGAGGTTGCTGAGTGGAAAATGTCCCTCCTGTTCTATATCAAGAACCCCATGATTAAAACCGTAGAGAACTGAGAGAGAAATGACGAATCGGGGAAGATATCGACCAGAAAAGTCAATATCGGAGCCACACGAACTAAATATATCCAAACAATTACAAAGCATTAAACAACTATATAAAAATGTGGCAGCAATAAATAGTCACAGATGTAGTCACAATATGATTTCATTACTGAACATTTTCACTGCCATCAACAGAATAAAAGATATTAGTACCTTACAGATTGATTTCTTGTTTTTTTTGCAAGAAACCAATCTGTAAGGTACTTATCCCCGCAAAGCACGGGGACTAAAAAGTGCACCCCTTGCTCAAGGGAGTATTCTTTTTAATCCCCATGCTTTGAAGGGGGACTAAACAGAGTCCTCGTGCTTTGCGGGGGGTTAGTTATAATAATACCTAGATTTGCACATTTTTCAAACGTCACAGCCGATTCAGTGCTATCTTATAAACAAGATTTTTATCCCGCTTACCAACTGCAATAACAACCACGACCAGTTCGTTGTCACGGACCTGATACACTAACCTGTATCCAACCCCTCTGAGTTTGATCTTATAGCAATCACTCATTTTATTCAGTTTGCAGCTTTCAATACGGGGGTCTTTGATACGTTCAATAAGTTTCTTTTTGAAGGATTCTTTTATACCTGAATCCAGCTTCCTCCATTCTTTTAAAGCTTGTTCTTTAAACCTCAGCTCATAGCTCATCTAAATTTACCTTGATTTCAGGCTGGTCCTTTCTTGCCTCTACAATGGCTCGCAGCTCAACATCTTCAAGTATATTATAGATGTATTCATAAGTCTTCGCGGGAATAGCATAGAAAACAGGCTCGTTGCGATTTAGAATTGCGACAGGCCCCCCACCACCCTCATTTACCACAGCCATTGGATTCTTTTTCAACTCGGAAATCCCAGCACTAATTTCCGCAAGTACTTGATGTGTCATAACCATAATTTGAAACCTTCCTATGTTTGGTCTGATTTTTTTGAGTTTTCTGATTTTTTGAGTTTTCTGATTTTTCTGAGTTTTCAACCAAACTTGACTTAATAATAGGTCACCTAAAAGGTCATGTCAACATTAAATAGACTTTTAATGGTGCCTTTAACAGGTTTCATAAATTTAATGACCAAATAGATATCGCCCTATCTGTACCTTCCTGGAATAAGCTATCAACCTTCATCGCCATCTTAAAGCCACTCACCGGAGAGAAGATATGCAGCTTTACTCTCAATGGTCGGATATGCTGGCTCTCCAAACACTGTTTGATTGAGATTACCAAAGATCCCTTCCAACCCATCCAGGCGAGGACGAGCAAATAAATCTGTTTACACAATACATAGTAAATTCATCGTAAAAATAAAATAAGCGCTGCAGTTATTTTAGATTTTACGACGAGACTAAAATAGCGCATCCGGTGCTTTGACCAGATACCCCATGGCACGATAGCCTCGTTGACGCTTATCCCACATTCTGGCGAGCTGAGGCTGATCGTTTTCTATGTAATCATAAATGCGCACATCCTGCTTGTCGGCATGCTCCCGGTGCAGGCGGCCGGCGTATTGCTGCAGTGTTCCCTTCCAGGAAATCGGCATCGCCAGCACCAGAGTATCCAGCGGCGGGTGATCGAATCCCTCGCCAATCAACCGTCCGGTCGCAAGAAGTACCCGCGGTGCCGAACCATCCAGAGATTCAAGCTCGACTAAGATGGTCGTCCGCTGCTTTTTGGGCAAACGACCGTGAAGCACAAAACAATGTTCTACTTCATCCCGCAGAGCCTCATACAACAAGGCCAAATGCTCGGTTCGTTCGGTCAACACCAACACCTTGCGACCATCACGATAAGCCGCAATTATGTCCGATGCGATACGACGATTGCGATGCTCATCGCCCACCAAGATAAGGAACACATCTTGGATCGGAGAGTCCGGCGGAATCTCCGGCGCACGCAAATATCGCGGTAAAACCTCCAATTGGACCGGGGAAGTCTCAGGTCTGGCTGCACTATGGCGTATTGGTCCGCATTGCATAAAGATAATCGGCTGATGGCCATCCCGACGAAAAGGTGTAGCTGTCAATCCGACTACATAACGGGCCTTAGTCTGCTTCAGAATAGACTCAAAAGAAAAAGCGGAGAGGTGGTGGCATTCATCGACAAGAATCTGACCGTAACCATCAAGCAAGTCTGCCAGATTCTCCCAGCGCAACAGGGACTGCATTACCGCGATGTCGATTTTTCCTGAAGGCTGCTTTTTGCCTCCGCCTATGAGTCCCAATCCACTTTTGGGGATATCGAGGAAAGCGGTTAACCTTTCCCGCCATTGCATCAACAATTCGGTTCGGTGAACCAGCACCAGGGTGCTGACCTTGCGTCGAGCAATTAGCGCAGCTGCGGCTACTGTCTTACCAAAAGCGGTAGGAGCGCATAAGATACCGACATCGTAACGCAACATTGCCTTTACAGCTGCTGTTTGATCCTTCCGGAGCGTGCCGGTGAATTTAGCAGTAACCTTGTGCCCGGCTAATCGCTCATCCTGGATTTCAGCACGGATATCGTTTTCCTCCAATAACTCCAATAAATCATCAAGACATCCCCTGGGCAACCCGATATGCTGGGGAAAATTCTCGGCACAGCCAATGATGCGTGGCTTGCTCCATACGGGCAGACGCATGGCCTGGGCTTTGTAGAACTCCGGGTTCTGAAAAGCAGCCAGACGAATCAAGCGATTGGCCAATTGTTGGGGGAGATCATCTTTGGTAATAAAAATCTGGTTGGCCAGTACCAGATTCAACGTTTCCGGCAATGGTCCCGAAAGTCGATTTGAAATTGATGGTGGACGTTGCCAAGGCTTGCTATCCTCCTCCTCGACGGCAAAGGCTACATCGAGCGGATTTCGGCCACCACTGGCTCGAAGGATGGCGTCTTCGAGCTCTGTTTTGGCAATGGCCTTGATAGAGGCAAGAAACTGCCACTGATCAGGATACGGACTGAAATTTTCATCTACAAAAACACTGCCACCACGCTGGCGGGGTTGTTTTTGCAAAGGAAGCGCTATCAGGTTGCCGAAGCCTCCCTTGGGCATGGTATCCTGGTTGGGGAAGAGGCGATCATAGCTTGAAAGTGATAATTGTCGAGTGCGATCACAGGTGTGACTGATCAAGGCAGCACCGAGTTGCCGTGCCTCACTAGCCCGAACAGGTTCAGCAAAGAAGAACCAAACATGGCCGCCTTTGCCGGAACGGGATATTTCTAAAGCGGCCGGAATATCCAACTGCCGACATGTCTCCATAATGGCACGAGCATCCTCACGCCAGTCGCCTTCGTCAAAATCGGCGGCAATAAAAGAACAAGTATCATCTATCATCAGCGGGTAAACGCCGATTGTCAGCTTTCCAGTTAAATGATCGTAAATCACCTGATCGGTGACCGGAAGCAGCAGACGCTGGGTGCAATCGCCACATTTAATTTTGGGCTTATGGCAGCTACCGGGTTTCCATTCGTTGCCACAGGCTGGTGAATAGCCGGATGTGCCTTTGGCCGACTCCCAGCGTGCCGGGTAGACATCGGAACGTCCTCTGAACAAACGACGAAAAAGTGCGAGCTTCTCGGTGGTGCTAAATTCAGTACCAGCTGACCCGGATTCGCCTGCGGGAGGTTGTCGAACAGATTCTGATTTAATTTCCCAAGCTATGCCGTGGGTGGTCAACAACACTTTGAGGTGGGCGTTTTCTTCACGCAGACTCTTGAGTTCATCAAGCTCTGCTGCATGCAGAGCATCAGTTCGAGGCTTTTCCCCTATCATAATTTATGCCTCATCCCAGTCATCAATGACTGTCCAAAACCATATGAACACCTGAGATATATTGAGCAATTGATTCTTCGCTGGTGTTCTGTCGTCACTCCTCTTCCTGGTGTTCATTCCAGCGTCGCCCTTTATCAGTCAGACGATATCTCTGCAGGGGACTGTTTGGTTTTTCGGGAATGGTCATCTCAATCAGGTCTTCCGCCAAAGCTGGTTTGATATAACGCTCACGAAATGACTTGCGATCATGCAAAGAGAGCACACCCTGAAGAGCCTCCCGGTTCATCTCACCTTGCAAGATCTTCAGCAACCGCTTCACTTGGGGGGTCACTTGAGGTGTCACTTGGGGGGCGACGGTCAATATAGCATCAAGAATCATCCTGAGCATAAATTCGATAAAAGGCGCGGAATCGGTTTGTTCGGTGCTTTGTTGCAGTGACTGGTAATAGTCCTTCTGGTGTTCGTGCACCAAACTTTCCACTGGAACATCTGCAAAAAATGGTTTCCAGCGGGCCAGGACCAAGGTCTGCCAAAGACGTCCAATGCGGCCGTTGCCGTCGGCAAAGGGATGAATGAACTCAAATTCGTAGTGGAACACCGAACTAGTGATGAGGGGATGCTCTTCCGAAGAGGACAGCCATAGGAAAAGATCATGCATCAAAGCCCGGACCCGATCTACCGGTGGAGCCATATGAATGACTTGGTCACCAGACATCACCCCCACCCCACCACACCGATACGTTCCCGCTTCGTCAACTAAGCCGGCCATCATGATTCGATGCGCTTCTAGTATTTCCGTTTCAACCTCCGGACGCCAACTCTCAAAGCGGTTATAGACGGCGATGGCATTACGCACCTCCTGAATCTCGCGAGATGGTGCAATGACCCGCTTACCATCCAGGATCGCAGTAATCTGCTCTTTGCTGAGCGTATTCCCTTCTATAGCCAATGAGCCTCGAATAGTGCGGATGCGGTTGATACGTCGTAACCGAAGCGCCTTGGCATTATCAGAAAGCACAGTCAAACGCCCCACAGTCTCGCTGATATGAGCAACCAGGTTCAGAATGACCGGCGTGATGGTATAGGGCGGTTTATATATAATCATCGCTCATAAGTCATCTCTATCAAATCGTTCAACGTCTGAATCGGTAAAGGAAATTTTCTTTTTGTGACTCTGGCCGTTTTTTGTGTCATTTTGGTTCCACTTATTCATAACAAGATAGCAAGAGATGAGCGAATCTGCAAAAGCAAAAAAGGAGAACCGGCAAGGCCATGCCCCTCGACAGCCTGATTGCACTTTCCAGGTTGCGGACAGAGCGCCGACTGACCGTTCCTGATCTTATCACATCCCTCCAAAAGACAGAGCATGAGGCGCGGCGAACAGTTGAGAAAATGTACTGCTAACCCAGTAATCCTTCTCGATGAATATTTCGGGAATAAAGCTCCCACCCCCGGACGCGGGCAGGAACTAAAGCGATGCGTTATGTGCCTTGATGGGCATAATCGAATTTGTTTGACCGTTGCTTGACTCATTTCCACCAGCATATAACGAAAGCTTTATGGATTTCCAGAATAATAGAAACAAAACAATACGTTACATTACCAACTGTCCGTTATATTTGTTTGACAGCTGCACATTTACAAGATGCTCAGTGACAGCACTGGAATAAGTTATACTCATATCCATGGCAACGGCTTTGAGCTTTTTGGTTTTCCAAAAATTGATAACGACCCAAAATGTACTCATTTGTTATTCTCAATGTTTTCAATTTACCCTCCATTTACCCATTTACTGATCCACCTCCAGTGACTTCACATTTATAGGGCAAGTAGACGTGATTAGAAATATTTTTGTCACAAGTTGTGTCGTGAGTTTGTCGCAAGTTTCTGTCGCAAGATGTCGCAAGTTTAGACACGAAGTATATAGACCAATTGATTTGTTGCCCCCTCTGTAATCACCAATCCCTTTTCCAGTATGCCTTTCAAGTCACGCTGTAAGCTTCGCCTGTTCACATTGGGACAAAACTTTTCAAAATCTTGAATGGTTAAATTGCCATGCTGTATGAGATAGCCTATCGCCTTACTTTGACGCTCATTAAGGCCATGTTTCTGCGACAGAACATCCCGGCGGATAACCTGCTCACCACGCTCTTTGACCTCGATCATTTGGGTTTCCAGGCCGGTAACGAAGTAGTCGAGCCAGCCAGTCAGATCTGTTCCATTTTCACGCACACTCTGGATCGATCTATAAAAGGTCGGACGGTCGCGATCATAATATTCGCTGATGGTGAACAGTCGCTTGAAGTCATACCCAGCCTTGTAGAGGCAGAGTGTAGAGAGCAAACGCGAGACGCGGCCATTACCGTCGAGAAAAGGGTGAATATGAACAAGTTGAAACTGGGCAATGCCACTCACCAGCACGGGATGAATATCCAGCCCACTGTTCAACCATTTAACCATTTCCGACATCATGATCGGCACTTCCACCTCAGATGGCGGCGTATACATCACTTCCCCCGTTGATGCGTTTGCCACATAATTTTGAATACGCCGATAATTGCCCGGGTCCGCTTTGCCGCCACGAACGCCTTGAACCAGTTTTTTGTGGATTTCACGGATTAGACCTTCATGAATGGGATCGCCGCTGTCCAGACATTCAGAGACAAACTCAAAGGCTGATCGGTAATTGAGGAGCTCTTGTGTATCGTCCGGATCGGCTTCGGGCACTGCTTCTCCACGCCATAAACGTTCTGCTTGCTCCAGCGTCAGTCGAGTCCCTTCAATGTGAGTAGTATGGTGTGCTTCTTTGATCAGTGCCTCTTGACCCATATCCTGAAGCCAGTCATCTGAAAGCCGTGCCGCTTCCAGAAAACCCCGCGCCCGTTCAATCTGGGTGATCGCCGCTGTCATCCGGTTGGTGATTGTGAATTTGGGAATAAACATCATGCGTCACTCCGTTTTGAACTTTCTAAGTGCTTTGCCATATCATTTTTTGGATGAATTTTGTATGTCTTTTTCCTCCAAAAACACAACAGACCATTACTCACTTCCAGAGCTATGACAAGCTGCGACATGGAGCTATGACACTGCTGTGACAATTACTGTGACAAGGCCTTTTTATACAAAACTTATCAGATAATTCCGTATCAGATATACCTGTTATTCTCAATGATTGGGCTTGGCAATCCCCCTCGCATGAGTATATGCATCAAGAACGGTTTTTAAATTAATCAATAAACGCTCATGCTCTTCACTGGGCGAAATCAAATCGTGATCTTTCAGGTAACCAACCAAATATGCGAGTATGTTCTTTTCAAAATATGAATGTATACTTTCGTCTGTAGTTAACCATCCTTGACCGATTGCCTGCAGAATTGCAATGTTGTTTTCCAGATTGTCATCTAACATCCGCTTTGAAATCAGTGGTATTTTAAGACCAACTGCAGCATCACTGAAGACTTTATGGATAACCAGCAAAACGGTTAGAGCATGTTCTACTTTTTCCATCGACACACCATCTTGAGATAACGACAGAACTGTTAAAAAGGCGTGGGGCTGACTTTGATGAATTTTATCGAGCTCTGCCAGTTTTTCATTAAGCTCTAATGAATTGACGAAATTAATTGATTTCGCAATATTCTTTATTTTAATTGGCGTCATATCTCTCATTTTCCGACTGCCCACACACTCGCTTCTGTAAGGCCTATCGATAGTATCCAGTGTGATGTTCGGCTCATTTACTTAACCCTTTTCCGTGCTGATCAGAATGGGAACACCTCCGCTCGTCCAAAAATAATTCCCAAAAAGTTTAAAAAAGGAGTTCATTACTTCCTCGATCTAAGCACACAACTATGCAGGTAGCTCAAGTTTTTTCTGTAGTGAGAATGGACCCACTGGAATTGTTCGTCGGAGCGAAAGAAAAAGCTTGGGCGGATCTTAGCAATGCCGCTCTTTTCTGTTGATGGGAGAACCTGAATTCACGGTCGCGTTAGATTGCCAAGCAGTCAGCTTTTGCTGCCGTGGCCGATGGTAATTCACCACCGCGAGAAGTCACCTTCCCGATTCGCCCCCAAAATTTCAGCGTGGGACTGTTCACCGCTGCTATACGCTGCAACATCTGTGCAGGCATTATAGATCACAAGATTTGCCATAATGGCCGGCTCTGTGGGCCTATCCGTGTGTCCGCAAGGACAAAGCGTCACGGTACGCGGTTATATTTTATAAATATTCAGGTTTTCGGCCTCCGTCAATAGGATTCTCCGCTCGGTGGTTGGATTTACCCGTCAATCTCCTTATCTTGGCTTTAGCCTTCACCAGTTCTTTTTCAGCTGATATCGCATTTCGCAGTAATTCTTCATTGTCCTGGATCTGCTCTTTGGCAGACTGCCTCATGACGAAGATTTCACCTTGCATCCTATTTACTTCCCCTTTCAATTTCTGTGATTCAATCTTGAAAGCATTGGCGTTTCTTATCATTCCCACGGCTCTGCACTCTTTCTCAATTAGATCCATTTTGTATCTCTGGTATTCTATCTTAGCTTTTTTCGACGCTACCTCGATTGCAGATTGACGACCGGCAAGCTCACTCAGGGGCCAACCTATCACAACACCAAACAACAAACCAAAAACTACATAATGCCACGCAACCCAGATCCCGGACCAGCCAATTTCAATCATTTTAATTGGATAAATCATTTCACCTTGTTGGTCTGCAACTAAGACTTTCCAGATGGCAAAACGTACTTCTCCTGTTCGTGCGGCAGTATGTATTGTAAATAACAAAGCAGCCTTTGTTATTACATGCTCATTCGATGAATGAAGTCTTTGTAAAAATGCAGGGAGCTCATCCTCCTGCAATGCCGCTCTATGCACAACCCTTCGTGTCTTTAAGCCCTGATGAAAGCTGCTTGATCATCCACATCTAATACGATTATTCCTGATCGCTTATCAGTTATGACTCCAGCATTGTCTCCGGGGGTAAATCCTATGGTGTCATACGACCTATGTTCAATCTGCTGCCAACCTCTGCCTTCATTTGGCACCTTGTTGCATGACTTGACTCTGATCAGTGATAGTCCCATTTCAACGAGACGCTTCCACAGCTTTGTAGTTGCATCCCAGTTACGATCTTCCAATGATTCCTCTGCTACTTGTGTTTGATTCATCCTACATTCCTTGCGATTGTGCCAGCGTAGACTGGCGTTAATAAGACGCACCTATCCATGACCACTCATTGTGGCCTATAGGATCTCCTGAGGTACTTGTGTTGATATGGTTGATTACTAGTGGCCAGAGTGACTGGTGTTAGATAGCGTTGTGATCCTTGCTTTAGTGTGGAAAGGAGAGAAGCCTCCCTGTTTGGAGATGGACACTGGGAGCTAACCAGCGTTAGACAGGCGCAAGGAATGACCTGAATGTCCCAGGGAGGTCTCTCATAGATGAAACTATGTGGAGGCCTATGAAGGCTGTTGTAAGTCTTTGGATAATCTCCATAGAGACCATGATATCTCGCCAACTATTACGGAAAAGTTAACGAGATGATCTTTGCGATATGAATTGAAATATCAAATGGTTACACAGTTCACATGTATGTCTTCCAAAAATCAGCCATTGTGACTAGTAAAGTAATATGCTATTTAATGGCATTACTTAGCGAGACGTTGGCGCGCAACTCACCCTACACAAGAGGCGACATCAATGGAAGTCAGCAAGAAACCGAACAACCCGAATCACCCAAAGAAGGGAGAGCAGATCAAAGTAGATCCCATCAAGAACCTAAAGGACATCAAAGCCATCAAGAAACAACTCAAGCATGATAAGCCTCGAGACTACTGCTTACTTGTCCTGGGTATCAATACGAACCTCAGAGCATCAGACTTACTCAGCATTACAGTCGGCCAAGTACGGGATCTTGTACCTGGAGATGAGCTTGTACTCAAAGAGAAGAAGACCGGGAAGGGACGCAGGATCACATTGAATGAGTCTGCTGTTGAAGCAATTCAGTATTTCCTTAAGAATCGAGAGTTGAATGATGAGGATAGTCTCTTCACAGGTCAACGAGGGACACTCACAGTACCTTCCGTTAATCGTCTAGTGAAGTCCTGGTGTCGAGACATTAACCTCAAAGGAAACTATGGAAGCCATACATTAAGGAAGACCTTCGGCTATCACCAGCGCGTACAATTGAATACCTCAATACCGGAACTCATGGTCATGTTCAACCATAGTAGCCAGAAGCAAACCTTGGACTACCTGTGTATTCAATCAGACGAAATTAAAGACGCATACATGAAGCTTTGCCTGTAATGAGTGAAACAGAGCGTCTGTTCCTTCTAGGAAGTAAGCACTATGTTGAAAGGCTTTGTAGCAGGAGGTTTCAGGAGATGAATAGGTGTTTCCATCAGACCACCCTGAATCTGTCCTGCATGCCCAAGCAAAACCACAGCAACCAGAGTCCACTGCTACCCTACATACAGCTTCAATCATTCATCGATTGAGTGTCTTTAATCACAACCTCACACCAGCCAAGAAGCGACCACCACGGGGGGAACCCGTCGATAAGACGTATAAGATAGGATCTCACACATTCCTGTCAGATTTCCATAGATCTCTACTGGGACACTACAGCCACCTAAGCTTACCAAAATGCGTTTATGATTGGAGCCTGTTCTCTCTGTGTAGGAAGCACTAAGTCAGGAGTTTATGGCTCAGGCTGTAAAACAATTAAAAAGTTATGTTGTTTCAGATTGATGGGAGCTATCTTTCTTGTAAGACCCCACCGCTGATTTTCCAACCGAATGCCTGGATAATTTGAGCCTGAATTTCATCGGGTTCTTCCAGCATCACCACTGCTTTTCTTTTTTTAGGTAACCAGAGAAGGCACGAGTGCAGTTGATGCATGTGGTACATTGCTGTTTTTGCGGTGATATCACACCCGGAACGTCGTAGTCGAAGCTCGATGATCCGGAGGAGCGCAAGGGCTGCAATGCAGGTGAAAATATGACATCTGATTTTGCTGTCTGTCCAATGACGAATAGGTCGCATGCACACCTGATCCTCATCTTTTGTCAGGCGAAATCC
>JAHIUA010000071.1 GCA_018817385.1 Pseudomonadota bacterium | reverse complement strand
TCTGCTGCAAATTTGACAAATCGGCCCATATTTCCATAGATTTTCGTTAAATAGGCCTGCTATTCGCCTCAAATCCATGAAAATCTGGTCTCGATTTCTCTAATTTTCGCTACGATTCTCTAAATCCGACAGACTCCTAGAGTGATGATATACGTTTTCTGGCGATTTCAGCTTCGGGCGTGGAGCCATAAGAGGCCGTTACTTTCTTGTAGATGATTTTGGCGGTCTCATTGTCAGAGAGTTGCTCAAATGCTTCTCCCTGTTTCAACAGGGCCTTGGCTGCCTGCGGATTTCCGGGAAAATTAGAGATAATCTGCTGATATTGAATGATGGCCTGATCATATTCGCCCTTTTTAAAGAGACATTCACCCATCATATAACGGGCAGAGATTGTGGACTGCTTTACCCCCTCTTTTTCTATCTGCTTTTCAAAAAGAGCATAGGCTTCATCATATTGGCCTTTGTTGTACTTCTCCTGGCCCTGGGAAAAAAAGTCAACAGTGGCTGTGGCTGTCTTGGTGACAGAAGGTTCTGCTGAACTGGGTGCTACGACGGCTTGTATCTCAGGTTTTGCAGCAGGCTGCGGAGTTGAAGCGGCACGAGTGTGGACTTTTTTTTGCGAAGTTGCAGTAATGTGACTGTTGCTCGGCTGGTAAGTGCTTGCCTGGGAAGCACTTGCCTCTTTTGCCTTGCGCATGGCAGCTTCTGCTGCCATTGCTGCTGCTTTGGAACGCCTTTCGGCCTCATCTATTCGTGCCTGGCGGATAGAGGCCAGAGAATCTTCCTGGCGTTTGATTTTGTCGTCCTGTTCAGCGAGCTTGGCACTGAGCTCCTGTGCCTGTTTTTCTTTCAGGTTCAATATGGCCAGTTCCAGTTCCTTGTTTTGTTCCTGGAGCATACGATTGGTATGATTGTTTTCGTCGAGTTGACTTTTGAGCTGAAGAATATCGGCCTGTAGCTGATCCATCAGACCTGAAGAACTTGCCTGTCGCTGTTGCATCTGACCAACAGTATTGTCTTTCATGTCTTCGACTTTTTTATTCAGTGCGCGAACATTGTAATTGAGAGAATTTACATCATCCTGGGTAGCACAGTTGGTGAGAAAGGGCATGATGCCAAGGAGTAATAATGAAGTAAGATATCGTTTTTTCATGAAACTGCCTCTATGTGGAGTATCGTAAGGAATGTGTAACTATTCAGGTGCTCAGGCAAAGGGTTGAAGGCTGAAGAAAAAAATAATAGGTTTCAAATGGAATAATTATTGGTTTTCATTTAAGTAGAACAATGAAGTTCAATTTGGATTTTCTTGCCTCCTGCCGTTAGTTTTTTCCCCTTGAACTGGAACACTTTTATTGAATGTTTGACCAGCGAGGATAGGTTTGATTTCCTGGAAAATTAAAGAGTTGACGTTGGTTGCTGCCGTTTTTCAAGATTGCATGGATCTTCTGCCCCTGTCCGTTGCGCAGAGAAAAGAGGATCTGCTTTCCATCCGGTGACCAGGATGGAGATTCATGGTGGCCAGGCCCATTGGTGACCTGGTTTGGTGTGGCACCAGGTTCAGGGGCAATGGTGAATATCTGATACGAGCCATCGATAAGACTGGAATAGGCGATCAAATCTCCCTGGGGCGACCAGCAAGGCTCTGCGTTTTCAGACCCTTTGAAGGTGAGACGCTGCGCCTTGCCGCTGTTGAGTTCCATAAGATAGACCTGAGGCCGTCCGCTCCTGTCAGAGACAAAGGCCAGCATTTTGTTATCTGGTGAATATGAGGGAGAGACATTAATTCCGGAACGGCTGGTCAGTTGTTTCAGAACCTCTCCTTTTCGGTTCATGAGAAAGAGATCGGGGTTTCCATCTTTGCTCAGGGTAAGGATCATCTTGTCCCCATCAGATGACCAGGCAGGGGCAAGGTTCATTCCTTTTCTCCGGGACAGGGGACGAGTGGTCTGGCTCTGCTGAAGGTCGGTAATATACAGATTCTGGTTTCCGGCATGATAGGAGGTATAGGTGAGGAACCTGCCGCCAGGGACGAAACGAGGTGAAACAGCCAGATTTTTATGACGTGTTACCTGTCTTTCCTCCCTGCCAAGGATATCGGTGAGATAGACTTCTTTATGGCCGCTGCGATCGGATACAAAGGCGATCTGGGAGGAGGAAATGCCGGGATTTCCGGTCAGCTCCAGGATGACGGCATCAGAAAACTTGAACAGCATGTCCTGTTGCTGTTCTCTGATTCCATTATATCTTTTTCCCATCAGCATATCGCCACCGGCCACATCAAGGAGGCGGAGTTCTAACTGGATACCGCTGCCAGAGACGTTGTAGCTCCCGAGCATAACAAAATCGGCCCCAAGCGATTTCCAGTCAGCATCTTGCCGCCTACCGTATTTCTCTTCATCGATGAGGGCGAAGATTCCGTGAAAGATAAGGGTGTCGGAGAGTGTTTTGGCAAGTTCACGGCCAAAGGGCTGCAACTGTTCTGGTTGTCCTTTATTAATAAACCAGGGGACTGCGATGTTTATCTTACGCGCTTCAGGTGACGTTATATCAAGATAAACTATATCCTGTGCCTGGAGTGAGTGGGGAAGCAGGGCAAGAAGAAGAAAAAAGAACAAGAAAAAACGGGTGATCAAGGGTTGCATTGTTGGGCCTTTATGCTGATTTTATCGCTTATGATAATAAAAAATTAAAACCTTTACCGAGTGTCTCTTTGTTGTGAAGGTGCTCAAATCACCCAAGGACTTATGCTGCTTGAGAAAGGAAAAAAGACAATATGCTAATTATAAAAGGTTCCTGAAAGCAGTCAACCTTTTTAGCGGCAAAAGTAACTATTGGGCAGCACTTCATCTTCGTTCATTCAGGTCTTTTCGAATAGCACTCGTATGCTTCGAAGTCCTAAGTGAACGAATATAAAACACTGCTGAACAGGTTACAAAGCGCTTGGTTGCCAATTAATGGGCACTAACTGGACAGTTACCGGTAACATACCATTGTCCCAAGAAAAGATGGGGTACCGGCTTAAAGGATTTCACCGGGCTTAAAGTGGAGCCCAATGGTGTATTGCTGTCTTTTTAATGCACCGGGAATCGGTGGCAACGGATTAGCATCTTGAATTGTGCGACTAACAAACTGGTCAAACACCCTGTCTCCTGATCTTTTCTCGAAGCTGTGGCTGATAATTTGTCCATTTTGGGAAATGACAATAATGACCACAGCAGTAAGATCAGAATCCCAGGGTTTAATATCAGGCAAGGCCCAGAATTGATGGAGGCGACCAGCAATGTTGGCCTGATATTGGGATTCTATGGCATTTGATGTATTTCTTGCGGATCTGGCAGAAGATTGCTGCCCGGCTTTTGTGGAAGAAGCTATTGCATCGGCTTGGAGCATTTGTTTGAGAGCATTGACTGCCTCGCTGGCAGCGATCTTTGCCTCAGCGTCGGCCAGGGCCTGTTGTCGCCTGGCCTCTGCAATCAGTTGCTGTTGTAACGCACGTTGCTCGCGCTTTTTCTCTAGTTCTCGTTGTTCTCTGGCCTGCTGGGCGAGGAGATCAGGAATGTTCTTGTTTTTAAGCTTTTGTTTCAGAGGCTTGATGGAAATAGCCTGTACCGGTTCTGGCTTCACTGCTTCGCTGATCGGTGCCGGAATGGGAACTATTTTTTTTACTGCCACCTCCTTAGGTTGTGCGATTTTAACAGCAGGCGGTGCTGGTGCTGGTGCTGGTGCTGGAGGGGCTGCCGCAGGCGGAGAAGGGGCTGCAGCAGGGGGCTCTGCAATGGAGATCAGGTCAACAGTATATGTGTCTTGAATCATCCGGTTTTTGTGGAGATATTTGGGGAGAAGAATGGCAGATGAGAGAATAAGGATGTGTAAAAGAATTGCCAGGTTGAAAGGCAGTTTCCAGGACGGGGAGGATGTTGCGGTCATGCGGTATTCTTTATAGACCATATCAGCGGGTTTCTTCTTTTTGTTGAGTAATCATCCCTAATTTGTCAAATCCGGCAGCCTTTACTTCAGACATAATGGAAACTACCAGACCGTAGGGCACCTGTTTGTCTGCCTTGAGAAAGATAGGTTGGTCCTTATTTTTGGTGTACTCTTTTTGCAGCTCCTGTCGCAACAGGGCCTTCACAACCTCCAGCTTGCCAACAGTGATTTTTCCCTCTTTATCCAGGGTGATCACAATTGGTTCGTCTTCCTGGACAAGGGAGCGGGCGGTTGTCTCAGGCAGGTCCACCTCTAAGCCTTGAGTCATCATAGGAGCTGTGACCATGAAGATGATAAGCAGTACCAGCATCACATCCACCATGGGGGTGACATTGATCTCTGAAACCAGGCCTCGACGTCCTTTTCCTGAACTGAATCCCATTTTAGTTAGCCATCTGAAAAATATTAATTTATGAGAACCT
The DNA here is from genome assembly GCA_018817385.1 of Pseudomonadota bacterium. GTDB lineage: Bacteria > Desulfobacterota > Desulfobulbia > Desulfobulbales > Desulfocapsaceae > Desulfocapsa. The sequence goes on along the minus strand of JAHIUA010000071.1, from coordinate 42,247 downwards.
GGTCAAATCTTGCTCAGCATGTCTCTTTCCACCAGGTTGAGAAAATCAGTGGAAAAGTTTTCCATTTCATTCTCAATCTCGGTCAGTTTGTTGGAAAAAAAATTGTAGGCGATGACAGCAGGAATAGCTACAGCGAGGCCTGCTGCAGTAGCAACAAGGGCCTCAGAAATACCGGGAGCGACGACTGCCAGGGATGCAGAACCACGAAGACCGATATCATGAAATGAGGCCATGATTCCCCAGACTGTTCCGAAGAGTCCGATGAAAGGTGCAGCAGAGCCAGTGGTAGCAAGAAAAGGAAGAGACCTGCCAAGTTCGTTTAATTCCTGGGATTCGGCACGGCGTATGGCCCGTTTCAGGTTGTCCATGGTGGCCAGTTGCATCTCCAGGGTTTCAGGCCCTTGTCTCCCTTCTTTACGGTTACGGATTTTGTTTATTTTCTGCAGTTCTATATAGCCCGAGGTGAAGATCATGGCTTCTGGACTTGCTGGGTAGCGCTCAGCAGAGGCAGCAGCATCACTCAGGGTACTGGAAGACCAGAAGGCATCGAGGAATTGACCGCTTTCCCTCCCTGCTTTTTTAAACAGTCTGACCTTCATGAAGACGATGGACCAGGAGGCAAGAGAAAAAATCAGGAGGGTGAGCATTACCATTTGTCCCATGGGACCGGCATGCATAATCATGTTGGAAATTGAGAGCTGCACTATCTGTATTCCCTCGTAAAGGTTGTTCCGTTATTGGAGCCCGGACGGATTTTGGTTGACTGATTTGTAATGGAACTGTTCAGGGGCATGCACTGCAAGGTGAAGGCTTTCATGCTCTGGCTGCAGGGTAACCTTCCCGGCGAAAAATAATTAATCATTTCATCTAATACCTGGTGTCTTTTTCTCCAAACCCTTGACTGAATACCTGAATCATTATTTCTTCTTTTGTATATATTTATTTTTACAAAAGGTCAATCTCCAGCCAGCCGGCAAAGATGGTTAATATAATCCTGAAGTTGGTCGTCGTAGTCAGATGCCGCAGTTTCCATTCCGCACGCCGTGCAGATAATGGTGGCGTTGTGTCAACACCCATGCAGGTGACCACTCTGCTCGCCACAGAAGATGCAGGTGAAAAGAGGTTCGAGTCCTTCTTGTTCTGAACCATTTGTCATTGCAGTTCAGCAAGGGTACAGGAAAAGTTCACGCTGACCGCCACCTTTTCCCTGACGCGCAGCGTTCCTTTCAAAAACCAGGCCCCGCCAAGATTTTCTTTGATACGGACATGCATACGTATGGTGTCCCCAGGCCCTACGGCACGTTTGAACCGTGCTCCTTCTATGCGGGTCAGCACAGGTACTCCTGAACGTGTATCGTTGTTCTCTTTGAGGAGGAGGGCGATGAGTATGGCACCGGTCTGGAAGAGGGCCTCGCAGAGAAGGACACCGGGAAGGATGGGATGATCGGGGTAGTGTCCCTGGAAGATGTCAAGTGTTTCCGGGATATGTTTTTCTGCTAGCAGTGATGAGGAATCATACTCCAGCAACGTGTCGACCCAGAGAAACGGAGGACGGTGTGGAATAAGATCGGTAATTGAAATATCCTGAATCACTGATCAGAGCCCCCCATTAATATCAAGTACCGTGCCGGTTATATAGGCGGCATTTTTTGAGGCAAGGAAAAGTACAGCAGCTGCGACTTCTTCAACCTTGCCAAATCGCCGCATGGGAACCATTCTTTTGTAGGCCTTGATCTGCTCCTCAGAAAGGTCGTCCAGGAGATCGGTATCGATGAATCCGGGAGAGATGCAGTTGACGGTGATTTTCTTTCTGGCAGTCTCTTTGCAAAGACTCCTCATCAGTCCTATCTGACCTGCTTTGGAAGCGCCATAGTTTGTCTGGCCAGCCAAACCCATGCTGGCAACAGGAGAGGTGATGTTGATGATACGGCCATATTTCTGCTTAAGCATCAATAAGACTGCCCGTTGTGACATGATAAAGGTACCGGTCAGGTTTATATCAAGCACCTGTTGCCAGCTTTCCATATCCATCAGGGCCAGGAGTTTGTCACGGCGGATACCTGCATTGTTGATGAGGATATCAATGGTGTCAAATTCATCTTCAACTTGTTGGAAAAAGCTCTCCACCTGGGAGGGCTTGGAAACATCGCATTGATGGAGCTGGAGCCGGTCACCAAAGGCAATACATTCTTCTCGAAGCTTATCGGCTGCTTCCCGGTTCCCGCCATAGACACCGATAACCGTGGCGCCTTGCTCCAGAAAGGCCCGAGCTATGCCCTTGCCAATACCTCGGCTGGCACCACTGATGACAACTTTTTGTCCTGTGAAATCTTGCATGCTTGCTTAATCCCTGCTGCGCATGAATGCGTCTACATCGTTGGAGGCAATGACGCCATAATTGATGGCCCCCAGCCAGCCAGACATGATAATCCCAACTGAGCCCACATGAAAGAGTCCATCCACCTCTTTGAATATAGAGCGAGAGACATCGAGCCCTTCGAACTTGGTGCCAAAAGAAGTGCCTCGGGTATGAAGGGTGTAGCGGTTGAAAGTGCTGGGAGTGGCAGCCTCTACCCAATCTATCTTCTCTCTGACTTCCGGGAGATAGCGCTCAAGGTCAGTAAGGGTTCGCTCTATGAGAGCTTCTTTCTCAAGTGCATACTGCTTTTTGTCGAATTTTTTCCAGTCATCGTAGTTGGCGTTCATGGAGGCCACGATGGTGTAACGATTATGGCCAGGCCGAGTCTTTGGATAGTAGACGGAGAATGTCTTTGAACGGGTATGGAGGTCGCAGAGCTCGGTGGCGTTAAATTCAGGGGCCGTGGAGGTAAAGAGGAGATCACCTATATCAGCAAAGGATTCTTCCTTCTTGATGCCCATGTAAACCTGGCAGGATGAGTTGTTGACCCGTACCTTGTCAGCCTTTTCCATGAAGGTGTCGGAGAAGGCTTCTTTACCGGCCAGATTATAGATAGTATTGGTGATACCCGAATTGGAGACCACACTGGGAGCGGAGATCATTTTTCCTCTGCATTCAACGCCTCGGACCTGGCCTTTATCGACGACGATGCGGTCGACCTTGCAGTTGGTACAGATGGTCACCCCATTTTTTTCAAGCTCGCTGGCCATCATTCCGATCAGCTTGTCGGTCCCGCCCTCAAAGGTGAATACCCCCTTGCTCATAAAATTTGAAAAGACGATTCCATAGGTGATGGCCGGATCATCCAGGGTGGAACCGTTGGCATAGCTGATGGGTTCCATGAGCAGGCGATGGACATCGCTGCGGCCAGGAAAGTACTCATCAAAAAGTTCCCTGGTGGTCATGGTTTGATCGTCATAGAAATTCATCCCCGCCACTCGGGTAAAAAAGGCATCTATGGTTGATTGCGGGATCTTGAAGTGGGAAATCAGTTTTTCAGTAAAGTCTATGCGGTCAAAGGTGGTTTTCAGGTGAAACTGTGGGTTATCAAAAATGATATTTTTGAGTTGAACAATGGAGTTCATGATTTCCCGGTTCCAATATTTCTTACAGGTCTTGACCATCCCATAAGGAAAACCGTGCAGGGAGACATCAAAGATATGACCCTTTCGTTTAAACCAGGTGGCAAGTCCTCCCAGCTGGCTGTGATATTCGAGGAGCAGGACTTTGTAGCCGCAATAAGCAAGACGATTAGCAGAGGTCAGTCCGCCAAGACCTGAACCGATTACAATCACATCATATTTATCAGTTGTTTGGGCAAATGGAACTGGCATAATGATATTTTTTGGTGAAGATGGAGGTGTGTATTTGGGCTTAGAGGCGGGGAAGTATATGCTGGTTGACAATAGAGACACCACTCAACATGGCGCCTACGATTCCCAAAAATCCTTGGTCTGTCCCTGCTAGAAAGAGGTTGTTATATCCAATGTCGCCATCTTTGATTTTTACTGGGTTGCCATAAATGGCCCCTTGTTTTTTTGCGGTAAAACGCTCAATGGTCAGTGGTGTGAAAGTATCACGATATACAATGTTTTCGGCAAAATTACCAAGGATTTTCTCAGCGACTTCACGTGAGGCAAGGGCTGTGTCTTCTTTGGCAGAATTATAAGCAGACTGACCATCGCCAAGGGTGTGCCACTGTTCATAACTTGCCAGATGGGTGGTACGCACCTCTTTGAAAGGAGAAGGCGAAAGGTCCTGAAAATTCTGCGGCAGGCAGATGACTCCGCTGTTAAAATCAACGAGCGTCTGGGGCTGCTGATAGGAAAATGTGGCCGTAGTATTATAGAAGATGATTGTACGGTTTTCGGAACGCGGCAGGGAAGTCTCGGGACGAAGCTCAAAGATGGTCTCAACAAAACCAAGTCTTGGCAGAGATTCAAGGGGACAAGGCTTATGGAGGAGGGCAAAGGTCTCTTCTGAGCCGATGGTGGAGAGGAGGTAATCACAACTTATCTCCTCTCCGCTCGTCAAGACGACACCCTGTACTCTCTTACCGGAACTGATGATACGGGAGACTGCGGCCTTGGTTCGGATCTTGCCGCCGTGTGCCTGGTAATGAGAAAGGAGGAGGTCGAGGATATCTTTGATCGTGCCTCCTGGCCGGAACATCCCTTCCAGGAAGATGGCCCGGAACATGATAACAAATTGACCCAGGTCCATATCATTTTCCAGGGAAGATCCATAGTACATCAGTGGGCAGAGGAGCATATCTGTCAGGAGATTGTCGGCAAGGGTTTCACGGAGGACTTTTTTCGCTGAAAGAAAGGGCGCGGGACGAAAAGGGTCGTACTCCTCTATCAGTTGCAGGAGGTGCTGCCAACGATTGTAGGAGCCAGGAAATTTGCTGGCGATTTCTGTGTCCAGGAGGCCAAAATCATTGGAGAAGAGCAGGGATTCACGGCCCATAAAGCGGACTTCGCTTCCAATCTGTTGATGGAGGTCCAGTTCTCTGCGCTTGATCTTTAACTGGCGCAGGAGGCGATTCAAGGGTGCGTTTTTTATCTCGGCTGGAGCGTAATTGGTGATGGCATGCAGACCTGTCTCAAACAGCCTGTTATTCCGGTAGTAATAGGAATTGAGGCCACCCACACGAGAGTGTTTTTCCAGGAGCAGGACGTCGGGAAGAAAACGGGCAAAACGAAGAGCGGCGGCAAGTCCGGAAAGACCGCCGCCGATAATCAGAAAGGGTACATGCACTTTTACGCGTCAGTGAGAAGAGGCTCCAGGTAGTTCACGCAGGAGTCAAGGGTGGCAAGCTGGGGGTAATCCTCTTCAGGGATCTGCAGCTTGTGGCGCTTGCGCAATTCCATCACGATATCCAGAAAATCCATTGAGTCGAGATCGAGTTGATCGCGCAAGGGTTTGTCTGCCTGGAGGGCATCAAAATCGGCATCTTCATCAATGTCTTCTATGATTTCCAGAATAAGGTCTTTTATTTCGTCACGTGTCATATCATTCTCCGGCCATGGCCTGAATCTTCATTTGAAGATATTATATCAGTATAAAATAAAACAGTAATAGGTCCAGATGCGTCAGGAAAACTGCTCTTTATACCATACCTGGAATGACTTTTTTATAATTATTTTTAAAAATATCTTATTTTACTACAATGAGCTGTTTAATTGTACTTTTTTGCAATGACCACCGAGTTGATTCCTACCATGCCAAAGGAGTTGTTGAGGATAGTTTGTACCGAATCAAGCTGAACCGGCTGATCAATAACCATATTGTGCAGTCGACACTCAGGGTCAAGATCTGTAACGTTGATGGTGGGGTGGACAAGATTATCTTCAAAGGCAGGAAGATTTCCTGCAAGTTCCAGAACACCGGCTGCCCCCATGGCATGACCAATAATACTTTTGGTGTTGTTGATGTAGGTCGCAGGCGCATTGGCAAAGACCTTACGGATGGCCTTGCATTCCTCGATGTCTCCCTGCCTTGTCCCGGTGGCATGGGTGTTGATAATATCGATATCCTCAGGCTGCAGTCCTGCTCTCTTCAGGGCCAGTTCCATACATTCTGCCTGCCGGACATCATAGGGCAGGACAAAGTCACGAGCATCTGAGTTCATGGCATAGCCAACGATCTCCGCATAAATCTTCGCTCCCCGGGCTAAAGCATTATCCAGGCGTTCAAGGACATAGATACAAGCACCTTCCGAAACGACAATACCGTTACGGGACATGTCAAAGGGTCTGCAGGCCTGTTTCGGGTCCGGAGCAGAACCAAGAGCGCCCTGGGCCTGAAAACTGGCAAAGATACCAAATGAGCCGGTTGATTCGGATATCCCTCCGGCAAGGGCCATGTCCACCTCTCCCAGGCGCATCATCTGCACTCCCTGAATCAGAGAAGCATTGCCGGCCGCACAGGCTGCCCCGATGGCATAGTGCGGTCCGGTGATCCCCAGATTCATGGTGATTTCACCAGCCGGGTTATTGAGTACGGTTCTTGGATTGTGATGATGGGTCCAATAATCAACGTTATAGCCGTATTGGCTGATGTTGTAGACCTCGTTTTCCGTTTCCACGGTCCCATGTTCAGTGAGTCCTATATAGACACCTATCCGGGAAGGGGAATAGTGTTCAATGGAAAGATTTCCGTCTACCAGCGCTTCGTTGGCGCAATAAACGCCAAAGCAACCGGCACGGGTTCCCCGTTTGTTTTCCTTCTTTTTCCTATATTTGGTTTCGGGGAAGTTGCAGATGCCGGCAGGGGCTTTGCCGAAGTAGCGAAGGTCCACCTCTGTTATTCCACTGCTGCCTGCCAACAACTTCTTTCGAAAATCGATAAGATTGTCGGCATTTGGCGCGGCAAGGCCGACACCGGTAATTACGATCCTGTGTTGTTGTATATCCATGGTAGTAGATTGACGAAATGAATGGAGCTTATTATAGTAATTTTCTTCTGGAGAGGCCTGAAATATTCATGTTAGATCGCCGCAGAAGAGAAACTATATCCTTTGATTGTCCTTTGATTCTGTATACAGCAAAGGATAACTCTTATGATAAATTTATGAAAAATTCAAGGGCAATGCACCATTTATTAGAATCGGAGCTCCAATTGGAGCCTTTTTATCGGAAAATATCCGGGGATGGAGAGAGGTAATGAAAGAAATGAAAGATGTTGTGATTATTGGTGCAGGACCCGCAGGGATTCAGGCTGCCATCCATGCCGTTCGTAAGAAATGTGATGTCCTGCTGCTGGGACGAATTGAAAGGAGTGCCCTCTACACTGCGCATGTGGAAAATTATGCCTGTGTTGCTGGTATTACTTCGGGTCAGGAACTTCTGGAGGCAGGGATTTCCCAGGTCAGAAATTTTGGTGCGACCGTGATGGATGAGGATGTCCTGAAAATCCATGAGGAAAAAGATGGGGGGTTTTCCCTGGATCTTGAGGGGGGATCGACTGTTATTACCAGGACCGTCATCTTTGCCAACGGTACTTCTCGAAAAAAACTGAAGGTCCCGGGAGAAAAGGAATTCTTCGGCAGAGGGGTTTCCTACTGTGTGGATTGTGATGCCAACTTTTACAGAAATGCCGTTGTAGCGGTTGTTGGTAATGCCAGTGCAGCCATCGACGGAGCCCTGACCCTGACTGGCTATGCCTCAAAGGTGTATCTGGTGAGTCGGAATCTCGTCGCTTCTCCTGATCTCTTAAAAAAACTTGCAGAATCGACAGTCGAGAGTGTCCCTGGTACCTGGGTCAGCGCAATACAGGGAGATGGCGCTGTGCAAAGTATCCTCCTGGAAAGTGGCAACGAGTTAAGCCTGGAAGGCGTCTTTATTGAGCTTGGTGCCAAAGGGGCAATGGAGTTGGCCTTGGAGATTGGTATACAGCTGGACATGGATACCATGAGTCACATAGAGACCAATAAGAAGGCAGAGACCAATGTGGCCGGTGTCTATGCGGCAGGGGATATCACCGGGCATCCCTATCAGATGGCCAAAGCTGTGGGAGAAGGGTGCGTAGCTGGCATGGAAGCCGCTAATTTTGCCAAGAAACAGAGGCAGAAAGAAGGTACAGTCTGAGGGAGAAGGATGAGATGAGGAGGCTTTCTAATTGCCCAGGAACCCTTCCACCATAAAATGTTGCTGTCGTTACGGGTTGTTGTTGCTATGCAGAGAATTGAGGAGTTCTTGAGAAATCGTTTCATCCAGCGCCTTGATTTTTTCTTCCAATTCTTCACTGAGTGCCACGCGGCCCTCCACTACGCAGCCCCGTCTTCCCGGTACACACTCCCCATGCAGTCGCTTGCATTTGTCTTTGACTATATCGTAATTTTTACAGTGAAAAGTCATTGCCGTAGTCTTCCTTCCCTTGTACCTGGGATGGTGGTTATTGTCTCCCAAAGAGTATGAAAGAGAGTTTGTCAGGGAAAGATGATGTTTTGTTTTTCAAGGTCACTGAGGAAAAGATTAATCAGTTGCTGATAATATTTTCTTGTCATCACCGGATCAATGGATTGGGAACGGGCTGACCAGATCAGCTTTTCTGTCCGCACATCATAAAGATTTGTTTCAAGAACCACTTTGGTGTTGTCGGAATAGTTTCCGATGCTATAGACCGCGTGGTAAATAACGGGGTAATACCCATAGAGACCATAGGGAAAACGGGTGTTAATGGCGTTGAGGCCGAGAGAAGGGGGGAGGGCGTCTTCTTCATTTTTTCCCACGAGATGGGTGATGAGAACTGCACCTGCTTCGCTTCTTTTGATTATCTCCTGCAAGCCTTCAGTGCTTGGTTTAATCGCCTCTTTAGAGACAGTGTAGCTGGGAACTGCCGGGACCTCGATTTTAGTCAGACTTGAGACAAAGGTATCTTCATAGATTCGACGTTTGGTCTCATCCTTTGCCACACCAATAACCAAGATTTTTCTCAGGCGATATTGATCAAGGGATTTATCTGTCCAGCTGAAGAGCAGTTTGTTTGCAGAGCAGGAGGTGACAAGGAGGGTGACAAGGAGAAGAGAAAAAAATGTGTGATTATATCGCATAACGGATTGGTACTGTTGAAAAAAAAAGAGTTTCAGACCGTAAGGTCTGAAACTCTTTTTAATTTGGGGTGAGTGATGGGACTTGAACCCACGACCTCCTGGGCCACAACCAGGTGCTACCACCAGCTGAGCTACACCCACCGCATATGAATTTTCGCTGTCTGTATACCCGTTACTTTATTAATTAGCAAGAGCAAAGTTTCTATAGATCTGTATTGCAGTGCATACATTTTTTGGCTTGGGCCTTGATTAGTTCGGCGCAGTGGGGACATTCCTTTTTGAAATTGTCTTTGAGCAGCTGGGAAATAATCAGCTTGCATTTCTGTTCAAGGTCTGTCTTGTTGAAGGTATGATTTCTGATGGCGTCGATGCAGGAAAGATCATTGAATTCTATCAGCAGGTCGATTGCTTGCTGGCGGCTGCTGATGTTGGCGGCTTCGTCGAGAATGAGGGTCATGACAGGAGTGATGTCCTTGTCTTGAAGACAGGTTTCAAGGGCTGCCAGGGCCTTTTTCTCGGCCATATAGCGTTCGTTCTGCTCACGCATCTCCTTTGGGTCTATAATGCTTCCCGTAAAGGCAAGTTCGCTGGCGACCATCATTACATTTTCTTCTGTACTGCCGGGAAGTTGCATATTCCTGAAAGAGGCTTTGTGCCCGTATTCGACATCAACCTTATCCCAGCCGTTACGAAAGGTGGGGCAGTCGTTGTTGAGGCAGATAAAAAGAACCTCAGAGCCCCAGCCAAGACCATCACCGACATGAACGGGTGGTACCTCGCAGCAGGACATTATGGTCTTACAGGTCGGGCAGATATGTTCTTCATCGAGAACACTGAGGTTTTGAATATTCATTGTAACACTCCTTTGTTGAGCTGCAGGGGTCAGAACCAAGGCAGCAATTCTTATTAAATCTTAGTTGGGAACAGCCTATGAATCGGATCGAAAGTTTTCTGGCAGATCACATTGAGTTTCTTCCGACCGAAAGAGTGAAGGGCCTCAGCCAGTTCCTCCGTGAATGCTAATGTAGATATAAAAAATCAGCCAGCATACCATGATAATGACCAGGGGGATGCTAGCGGGTAACTTTTTCCTCTTGCCCCCCTGACTCTGATTGTATTTTTCTTCCATTCTGATCAGACGGTTACTTGAGTGACTGACTCAGGACAGTATCTACTGCCCTGGACTGTTTCATGCGAAAATTTAAAAAATCCTGGGTAAGAGAAGAACGGTTTTTTTCCATGAGATCACAGAGCTCCGGGATTTTTTGTGATTCTGCCATATCTATTACCTTGAAAAGGTTTTCAGCAAAACTGCGGACTATTTTTTGACCGTCACCGCCTGTTGCCATAATTTCGGCATAGGTGCGAGAATTCTGGTTGTGGATCCTGGCCATGGCCAGGATCCCGTACAGGGAGGTCAAGGTAGAGTGGGTACCGATATCATCACAGTCAATTGCATGCTGTTGCAGGGTCATGGCCAGGGCCACAGAGATGGTTGTCGGCAGTTTTTGGCCCACGCCCATGAGCAGGTCGTGCTGACTGGGGCTATCCTGGGAGATGTCCGCGCCATGCTTATAGAGGAAGGCCTCAAACTCTGAGCAAAAGCTCCCGCTACGCGGGGTGCGCACCACCGCAGCATTCTTGTCTTTCATGCTCAGGGCCTGCGGCCCCCAGAGATTATGGACCAACATCAGTTCAACCCCCTGGCTTGTCACGTTCGTCGCCGCCTGCAGAGTCTGTTCTGATTCTCCGGCCAGGAGAATCAGTGCCTGACCGTCCCGTAGTAATGGACCGTATTGACGAATAGTTTGAACAGTGACAGAGATGGGCACGCAAATGATCACCACATCTACTTGAGCAATCATCTCCTCGGGGCGAAGGGTTGAGGAACGACCGGTCATGAAGGTCTGGTACCCTTCATTTTCCAGGCGTTCGGCAAACCAGACACTCATGTCACCTGAACCGATAAAACCAAAGGCGCGTATCTTTTTGATACGCATATCAACCCGGGGAAAAGAACCAAGAAGGCGCAAACAGTCATCTTCTTGTATTATTTCCTCTTCAATGCACTTCAGGGCCTCCTGCAGCAAGTCGTTTCCTATATGCCCTTCAACCTCGAGGTAGATCTGCAGTTTCTGAGATTTGATATCGTTTTCAGAGCGAAGGTCAAGGATATTGATACCTCTTCTGGTGAACTCTCCTAAGATGTCTACCAGCATACCTACCCGATCTTTTAAGGGCTTGGTGATAACAGCTGTGGCATCGTAACCCGTTTCACCACTGAGATTTGCGCCGATGATGGCAAAGCGGGTACGGTTGTGGGCTGCGATTTCCCGGTCTTTTATCTCAAAACCATATTCCAGGAGGAGTTCTTCGGAATCGACTACCCCATAATCAAGTCGTTTTTCGCTTTTTATCTCCTGCATGGCCTTCCCGATGTCGGGAACAGTCATCAGTGTAGCATTGGGATAATGTTCACAGATATAATCTTCGCACTGTTTAAACACAGAACCCCGGCCTATAATGACTTTAGGGATGATGGATTCATTCCCCTGATGCAGAGAGCCAAAAGAGAGGTGGATGGGGAGGACCAGATTGTCAACCCAGTAACCCTGGCGAAGCAGTTCCATGAGGCGAAAATATTCTTTGATTTCGCCCTCGCGGGTGTTGTAAATGGGGATAAAGGCGTAATCAACCTCTTCCTGAAGAAAGGCATTGATTATATCAGGGACACGGTTGTAAAGGTGGAGCTCAGCATCCGGTGCATACTGGAGTGCTGCCCTGTATCCATCCGAACCCTGGGGGCCTAGTGTTGCTATGCTGATCATTGTCTGTCGAGGTAAGATGCGTTTGTTTTTCTTAAAATTTTCTCTGGTCGCAAAATACACACTCTGTCCTGATTAGGCAAGCCATCGCAGCAAAAAAATAGTAACAGTGGCGCAGCAGGCTATGTTTTACTGATCAGGACAGGTGTCAGAGATGTACTATGACGCACCAGTCCTGATCGTCAGAATCCGACGCTCTCTTGCACTGTTACTTCTTTACCTGCGGCAAATCGATTTGCCTTGAGCTGGTATTCCATTCTCTTTCGAGCAGTTAGTTAAAATGAAGCGTCTTCCACCATCTACCCAAGAGGGTTCTGTTCCTGAATATTTGCAGGCCCTGAAAGGATCTCGCAAATATGGGCCCCAGGTGGTCTGCCACAAATCCTTTCCTGAAGAGAATGCTCGGGTGCTGTCCTTGTCATCGAATCTGTCGCAAAAACTCACAAGCTGTCTCCACCATTTCGGCATATCCGACCTCTATGAGCATCAGGCAAGGGCCCTGGAGTTGGTGCAGGAGGGGAAAGATTTTTTGACCGCAACTCCCACAGCATCTGGGAAAAGTATGATCTATAATCTGCCGATGCTGGAGGCTATTCTCGCTGATAATGAGGCCAGAGGGCTCTATCTCTTTCCCTTAAAGGCCCTGGCCCAGGATCAGTTCCGTGTCTTGAGGCAGTTTGAAGATTTTCTGGCCCGGGAGAAAATGGGGCCGCAAGTTCCTCTGGCGGCCATCTATGATGGGGATACCTCGGCCTGGCAGAGAAAGAAGATTCGTGCCAATCTCCCCAATATCCTGATCACCAATCCGGATATGCTCCACCTTTCCCTGCTTCCCTATCATGCTACCTGGAGGATTTTTTTCCAGCAGCTTCGTTATATAGTAATTGACGAAGTGCATACCTATCGGGGGGTGTTCGGTTCGCACATGGCTTGGGTTCTGCGCCGTTTGCAACGGATACTTGCTCTCTATGGTGCCAGGCCAACATTTATCCTTCTTTCTGCCACCATCGGAAATCCGGGGGAGCTTGGACAAATGCTAATCGGAAGACCGGTGGTAGCCATTACAAGGAGTGGAGCCCCTCGGGCAAAGCGGCACATGCTCTTTCTTAATCCTTGGGACAGTGCAGCCCATACTGCCAGTCAACTTCTGGAAGCCGCGTTGAAAAGGGGACTCAGGACTATAGTCTACACCCAGTCCCGAAAAATGACGGAGTTAATCACCATGTGGACCAGGCCGCGACTTGGTGAGTTGGCTGAAAAGGTGCGCTCGTATCGCTCAGGTTTTCTCCCTGAGGAACGACGTGACATAGAGCAGAAACTCTCCCAGGGTGATCTCCTGGGAGTGATCTCCACCTCGGCCCTGGAACTGGGAATTGATATCGGCGACCTCGACCTCTGTCTACTGGTGGGCTATCCAGGTTCCATCATGGCTTCCTGGCAGCGAGGGGGGCGCGTGGGCAGAGGAATGCGGGAATCAGCAGTTGTTCTTATCGCCCAGGAAGATGCCCTTGATCAGTATTTTATGCGAAATCCTGAAGATTTTTTCAAGAGAGAGATGGAATCTGCAGTCCTCAATCCACTCAATCCTGAAATTATGGCTAAACATCTGCACTGTGCTGCAGCTGAACTGACGTTGACCCAAAAGGAGGTCAATGGCTGGCAGAGCCAGGTCATCTTGACTGTCAAGTCCTTGACCGAGCAGGGAACCCTCCTCCAGTCGAGCAACGGTGAAGAGTGGTTTGCTACTCGAAAATTTCCCCAGCGCCTCGTTCATCTGCGCGGGGGAGGCAAACGACTACAGATCATCAGAGAAGAAAGTGGTGAAATTCTGGGGGAGATCGACAGTCAACGGGCCTTGAAAGAATGTCACCCAGGGGCAGTGTATCTGCATTCTGCCACTACCTGGCTGGTGAAAAAAGCCGATCTTGAGAGTCAGGAGGTTCTTGTCACTCCTTTTACAGGAAGCTACTACACCCGGCCTATGAGTGAGAAGCACACGGAAATTCTAGAGGTCTTCGAGAGGAAAATATTTCGCGGATATGGAGTTTCTTTAGGGCGACTCCTGGTACGGGAGCAGGTTACCGGATATCAGAAGAAAAACAAGGGGAGCAATAAGCTCATTGCAACGCTTGTCCTTGAGCTTCCTGAACAGAGTTTTGAGACCGTGGGTTTGTGGCTGGAAATACCCGGGGTCACTCAGGTGGAGATGGAAGAGAAACATCTTCATTTTATGGGAGCCATACATGCCCTGGAACATGCAATGATCGGCATGTTTCCCCTTCTTATTCTCTGTGATCGCAATGATATCGGAGGCATCTCCTGTCCTGTCCATCACCAGACCGCAGGGGCAGCAGTGTTTATCTATGATGGATATCCAGGTGGTATTGGTCTCTGTACAGAGGCCTTTTCACGTATTGATGAACTCCTGGTCCAGACAGATAAAACAGTGGCTGCCTGTGGCTGCGAGACAGGCTGCCCTTCCTGTGTCCATTCCCCGAAATGCGGTTCAGGAAACAGGCCAATTGATAAGGCAGCCTGTCTTGTTCTTGCGAAACTCCTGCGTGCCCCTGGAGAGGAACGTTTTGTCGGCCAGGGATTTAAGGAGATTTTGCCAAGGGATACTGAGGAAGCAGAGCAGAACATGACATGCCCTGGCAGAACTCCAGAACTGTTTGCAACTTCGGCCGATATCCTTTCACTCTTGCCTCCCCACTTCGGCGTATTTGATCTGGAAACAAAATATTCAGCCGAGGAGGTAGGGGGCTGGCACAACGCGCATAAGATGGGGATTTCCGTGGCTGTTGTCTATGATTCCAAGTTGGATGACTTTGTGACCTACCTGGAGGAGGAAACGGATCGTTTACTTGATCATTTGAATCGGTTGGAGTTGGTCATCGGCTTCAACAATCGTCGATTCGACAACAGGGTCCTTGCGGGGTATACCTCTCTCGATCTTTCAGAGATGCCACTTCTTGATCTTTTGGAAGTTGTGCAGCAGAGGTTGGGGTATCGTCTCAGTCTGGACCGGCTTGCCCAGCATACTCTGGGGACAAAAAAGTCAGCTGATGGACTCCAGGCCCTGAAATGGTATCGTGAGGGAGAGATTGAAAAAATTTGCCGCTACTGTCGAAAAGATGTTGCCATTACCAGAGACCTTCTTTTTCACGGCCTGGAATATGGGTACTTTCTTTTTCAGAATAAGGCAGGAAAGGTGGTTCGCCTGCCTGTGGATCTGGGCAGGGAGATTGCCGCAGCCCTCAAAATTTGAAAATGCGCCTCCTCAGTGAGAACATGGTGCTGTCTTTCCCCAAGAGTACTTTCCCTGGATAACTAAGCGATCAGTAAAAAATAACATGGCCGGAGTAATGCTCGAAACGGCATAAGGATCCGTAACCGAATGGATGAAAATGGCCAGGTCTTTTCGTAACGCATCCTGAACAGCCATGATCTGCAGTTGCCGGCTGTGATTCCGCCTGCAACTGCAGGTATCCTTGGGCACGGATATCTCTGCTTTTTCAGAGTAAGGACAAGTTTTTTTTCCCCGCTCTTTCCTCAGGCTATCCTGCATTCCACTGTGGCAGTCAGGTGCATGTCGCTAACCGTCAAAAAAAACGAAGGCTGCACCTGCTCTGGAACGAATGGAGGTGGTGTTGGCATGAGGACATGGCTTCAGGAATCAGGGCCAGAGCAGGGGGCTGTAAATCCAGCCGATTGTGCCCTGGCTGTGTTTGACCTCCGTCCATTGTCCCTGACTAGAGAGCTTGGTGAGTACCACTCCGCGGTCAACTGTAGCGATTATCGGGGCGCTTGTGCTCGGTTTTGCTCGCATATTGATGGATTTCTCGGCATTGACAATTACTGTGGTACCAGGAGCGACTAAGGAAGCATATATCCAGCCGTTGTCATTTTCAAAGTCAGATATCTTGAGCCAATCACCCTTCTTTTCTATCACTTTCAGGGGGTAGCCCTGAAAGAGCTCCATGTAGACCGGAAAATCTGTTCCAGGACCGATACGGACATTGACGCCATCTGTTGATACACTGACTTCCTGGGCGCCGAGGGCCAGACCAGGAAGGAGAAGAAAAAGGGATACGGTTGTGGAAATAGTCTTATGGATGCGTGAGTAACGAGTAGTTGTATTCATAGTAAAAAATGTCTGTTTTGTGAGAAGACTCTCTTAGTGGATAATTTTTTGGATCGTGCACTCTTATATAGCATTATTGGTTTTTGAAGTCAAACAGGTTGGAGAGTATTCCTTCTAAATACTTTAGCAGGAAGCTTTGCTTGATAGGGAAAAGAAAAAAAGATATGGTGTCAGAAAAAAGGACGTTTCGTCACCATATGTGGCTGGCAGTGGAAACACTCAGTAACGGGAGGGGGGAAAATGAGATTTTTTTTGGCTGGGGGACTGAGAAAGAAGATTCCTTTTCTTTGTTCCTCCGTAACAGGCCTGTTGTGTGTGATTGTTTTCCTGACTCTTTTTTCAGATTCCGGCCTGACGGCTGAATCTACTGAGATATTGAAATCCAAGGCCCTGAGATATTATTACGGACTTGGTGTTCCCAAAAATCTCAATCACGCCTTTCGTCTTTATCGCAAAGCCGCAGAGCAGGGCGATGCGGATGCCATGTTCATAGTCGGTGGCCTCTATATGAAAGGCCAGGGAACTGAGGTAAACAGGACTGAGGCCTTTAAATGGCTCTATGATGCGGCTATTCATGGCCGTAGCTCTAAAGAATCGCAAAAAATCCTTGGCGAATTTTTTCTCACCGGTCAAGGAGTACCCCGCAATTATAGCGAGGCCATGCAGTGGTATGAACTTGCTGCCCAAAACGGGGATGTCGAGGCCCAGAATGAACTGGCATATCATTATTTTATCGGAAAACGAGTAGAAAGGGATTACGAAAAGGCGTACTACTGGTTTAAACGAGCCGCAGAAAAAGGATATCCACTTGGCCAGTATAATATTGGTATTCTCTGGTATACTGGAAATGGTGTTTCTGGCATAGATCCAGTCCAGGCCTATGCCTGGTTCAGTCTGGCAGCGGCAAACGGGCATGGTGACGGAGAAATAGCCAAGAATTTTTTGGAAACCCGGCTTAATAAAGATGAATTGAGACAGGCTCAGGAATTATCCGTTCGTCTCTATAGGGAAATAGAGACGATGAAATTGACTCCCTAAGAGATTGGCGGGGAGACGGCCTGGAGCGTATTGCCTCTAACGAGTCGCTCCTCAGCTACAGGCAGCCAAAAACGAAAGACAGTTATTCCGCCCTGAAGGTTCTCGGCCCATATCTTGCTCTTATGATCATCCAGAAGCTGTTTGCAGATAGCCAGGCCAAGTCCTGTCCCTCCTGCACCGCTTTTAGTGGCCGATGACTGGATGAACTTTTCAAAAATGGTTGTCAGTTCATTTTCTGGAATCGCAACCCCAACATTGTGGACACTGATTTGTTGCCGGGGAAAATCATTTTTATCGTGTATTGTTTTGCAACTGATTGTAATTACGGTGTCTTTAAAGCTAAATTTTATGGCATTGGATATGAGGTTGCGAAGGACCTGGACGATTTTTTCCTGGTCACAAAATGCAGAAATTTTGCCACTCTCACTCGTTACCTGGAAAGTGAGATGTTTTTCTGCAGCCAGGGGAGTCAATTCATAGACCAGCTGATGAATTCGCGAGAGTAGGTCCTTTTGGCTCATCGTATAGCGCATTTTCCCCACTTCCAACCTGGAAAAATCGAGGAGATTGTTGAGCAGGTCCATGAGTCTTGAGCCGGATTCACTAATCACAGAAAAATATTCATTGAGTTTTGCCTTTGACACTATATCAGTCCGTTTTTGACCCAGACGGGCATAGCCCAGTATTCCGTGCATTGGAGTGCGCAGTTCATGGGAGATGTTGGCCAGGAATTCAGATTTGGCCTGGCTGGCAGCCTGGGCAGCTTGCATTGCCTGTATCTGGGGGGTGATGTCTGTACAGATAGAACCAATACCGTAAACCTTGTTTTCCTGGTCACGAAGGGGGAATTTGGCACTGGTAAAGACATGTTCGCCATCGGCGAAAAGAAGTTTTGTCTGGAATTCCATGGGAATACCTTTTTCTTTAACCTCCTCATCCTGTTTTCTGAATTCTTCAGCCCAAGACCCGGGGAAAATGTCAAAATCTGATTTTGATTTTAATTCCTGGTTCTCTATCCCTTCTATACCCGCCAGTCGTTCGAACTCCCTATTGACAAGGATATAATTGAAAGAGGAGTCTTTGCAGCAAATGGGGAGATTGGCATATTCCAGAATAGAGAGCAGATAGCCCTCTGTCTTGGCAAGGGACTGACGGGCCTGCAGCTCTCGTTCTTCTGAACGTTTTCTGGCATCGATATCACGGACAGTGGCAATAACCACCGTGTCTTCTCCCCATTTGGTCTTTCGCATATTGACCTGGACATAAAACCGTTCATTTTTTACCTCTTTTTTTGCCAGCCATTCAAATTCCTGATCTTTACCCTGCAGGGTCTCCTGCCAGATCTTTTTCAGGTCCAGTTGTGGATTCAACCTGCTGGCTGGACGGTTGGTGATATCCAACTTGAGGACCTCCTGCCGGTCTGCTTCAAACATTTTAAGCATTGTATTATTGACATCGATAACCTGTCCATCGAGATTAAATATCAAGATGGCATCATGGGCGGCATTATAGAGGTCCTGAAGTTTTTGACGACTGATAGCAATATTGCGGGAAGTGTTTTTATGGTCGATAATTTCCACAGCCAGCTGGCTATTGACCTTCTTCAGTTCCAGTGAGTTTTTTTCTAACAGGAAAATATTAATGACCGATTGCCAGTAATTCTCATTCCACTGCTTAGTCTGGACAAGGTTGAAGATCAGAAAAAAAGAGAATGCGATGGCAATGGGAACAGTTACGCTGTTTCCTATATAAAATCCTGCTCCAATAGCAGGAAGAAGAATGCACAGGAGATAGCTGTAGGAGAGCAGTCGCCAGATACAGTAACTGGCCAGGGATCCACCACCGATTCCGGCCAGGAGTATGATGATCAGAGCGAGAGACAGGGAATCATGATAAAAAATGACGGCGCTGCCGACAAAACAACCAAAGATGAGACCCATAAATAGGTTGGCCCCAAAATAGGTTGTTTGCCAATAGCGATCTCCCCTTAATTCTTTACGGGAAAAGGCCCTGATGGCCAGTATACGCAAGACAAGGGCAATAAAGAACAGGGTACCAAGGGATAAAAAGAGCTGCCAATGTTCGGAGGCGTAGTCAGTAATAAAGCTGCCCAGGAGATAGCAAAGAGGAACTATAACGGTTCCGGCTATGGACCGGTCTCTGAGGTCGCGAATTGCATGGATGGTCATTGCCGCATGTTCCTCAGCGGTAAATTCTTTTGCCAGGTTGTGTCGGTAACGATCAAGTTCGTGGAGGAAGAACATAGACTGGATCTCAGGTCGATACTGTATTTGGGGGAAGGGTAAAAAGAAAGCTGGCACCTTGGCCAAGGTTACTTTCTACCGTTAATCTACCAAGATGCAGATTTATTATTTCCCTGGCAATAGCAAGACTGAGGGCTGTTCCTTTGGAGTGGTTTTCGATATTTTTGGAGTAGAATTCATCAAATATCTTCTCTTTTGCGGCTGGGTCTAAGCCGTCACCATGGTCAGTGACGCGAAAGAATGGACCTGATTCCTTAGAGAAGGCTTCTATTTCAATATGTTCTTCACTTGGGGAATATTTTATCGCATTGTCGACAACCGCATAAAAGGCTACATGAAAAAGTTTCCAGTCCACATTCATGTTAAAATCCGTTGGGCAGTGAACCCTTATGGCGCAATTTTTTTGGTTGTTTTGGGATGCCTGGTGGACGAGTTCCTCCAGGTATCCTTGCACGGATTGGCTCTTGTAACTCAATTTCCTGTCGTTTCTCAGACTGCTGAGAAGAAGAATTTTCCGGACAAGGTTATGGATTCTTTCGCCGGAAAGCTTGATCAGTCTTGCGTAATCGGTTATTTTTTCAGGTAATGAGGGGCTGTCTAGGATGAGTTGGCTGCCGAGGAGGATACCGTTGAGCGGGGTTTTGGTTTCGTGAGAGAAAAGTTGGAGGATGGAGGTCTTTAACTCATCGATTTCTTCAGTCTTCTTCAATTTGGAAAAAACCTTCAGTTTGGCAAGGAGTTCATCGTCTATGAATGGCTTGGTAATATAGTCGTCAGCTCCTGCTTCATAGCCTTGCAAACGCTCTTCAACCATGGCCTTGCCGCTGACCATCAGGACCTTGGCAAATTTATATCTTTTGTCATTTTTTATCTTGCGGCATACCTCATAGCCGCTTATTCCTGGCATCATGATATCTAGAAGAATAATGTCCGGGTGGTAATCGTCCAGAATGGACAGGGCCTCTTCTCCGTTGCTTGCCGTTTTGCAGATGAAATCATTTTCATATTCAAGAATTTCTTCAATCAGCTTAACATTAATGGGTTCATCGTCCACAATGAGGACCTTGCTAACCATGTAAAAACTCCTTCGCAGGTGAGTGAGTTGGATCAGTCGTTTTTTGGATAGGGGGGGAGTGCTGCAGCTCTGAACATATGGAGAAACAGCAAAAAAAATCATATTATCATATCGATAAAGGAAGAAACAGTAAATTTTCGCTGATCAGGAAACCATTGCCTGGTCCATGAAAAAAAGATGGGTTGTAAAAAATGCACCTTGCTCTTTGCATCCTCACCTCGTCCTTGCATTCATTCACTCTCTATGCTAGGTTCTCCAACCTTGCATCCGAGAACGTTACCTCATTCCTCAACATATAATCTGCCATGAAAATAGCCGTTATCGCACTGACCAGAGGGGGGAAGAAACTGGCGAAAAATATTTGTCGTCTGCAGCCTGATTGTTTTATGGATACCAGAACGGTACCGGTCTTTACCAAAATGGCTGAACTGTGGCAGGAGGTGGATTGCCTGATCTGCGTGATGGCTGCAGCAATTGTGGTCCGCGGTCTCGTCCCACTCTGTCAGAACAAAAAAAATGATCCGTGTGTACTGGTCCTTGATGAGAAAGGACGTTTTGTTATCAGTCTCCTTTCCGGACATCTTGGAGGAGGAAACAGACTCGCCATTGAGCTTGCCCGGAAGCTAGGAGGACAAGCTGTTATCACTACGGCCTCGGATGTGACTGGCCATACTGCTCTTGATCTCTGGGCAGAAAAGAACAATCTCTTTGTAGAGAACAGAAAAAAACTGACCGCAATGTCGGCCAAACTGGTCAACGAAGGATGGCTGCAACTCTTTTCAGAATATGAAAATGTGTCTTTGCCCGATGATTTTCACCTTGTCCCGACCCCGTCCAACGCTGATATCATCGTTGCCCACCGGGCGTATCCGGACTGCCGTGGACTTCTCTTACAACCTCGCACACTCACGGTGGGGCTGGGATGCAATAGAGGGTGCAAAAAAGAGGATTTCCAAGCAGCTCTCGATGAACTCTGTCAAGATGAAGGTCTGGCGCGTACGGCAATTTGTAGTTTTGCCTCCATTGACCTGAAAAATGATGAGCAGGGCTTGCTCGATTTTGCCCTTGCTGAAGGAATTCCTCTGCGCTTTTACACCAAGGAACAGTTAAACGCAGTTCAAGGCGTTTCCACTTCGGCAGCAGTTTTAGCAGCTACTGGTGCCAAAGGGGTGGCCGAACCGGCCGCAGTTCTTGGTGCGGAAACAGATCTCGGCCCAGGCCAACTGATTGTAAGGAAAAAGAAATGGAAAGATGTAACAGCAGCAGTCGCCACGAAGCAGATCCGGCTCTTGGCCTGATCAGTGTAGTCGGCACCGGGACCGGAAGTAGAGAGAATATGACGCCACAGGCGGTCAGTGCCCTCAACAGGGCCGATATCATTATTGGCTATAAGACCTATCTCGATCTTATTCCGGAACTGCTCGCGGGAAAAGAGATACTCTCCTCTGCGATGATGCAGGAGGTGGATCGCTGCAACGCATCTTTTGAGCTTGCCGGGGCGGGTAAACGTGTCGCCCTGGTCTCAGGTGGAGATCCGGGGATCTATGCCATGGCTGGTCTGGTCTTTGAGATCGCTGCCAAGGCAGACAGTCGGGTCAAAATCGAAGTGATTCCCGGGATCGCTGCAGTCAACGGTTGTGCCGCACGACTGGGGGCTCCGCTCATGCATGACTTTGCCGCTATCAGTCTTTCCGATCTCCTTACCCCCTGGCAGGTGATAGAAAAACGACTTGCTGCTGCTGCCTCTGCTGATTTTGTGATTGCCCTCTATAACCCCAAGTCTAAAAAACGTACCGAACATATCGTCAAGGCCAGGGAGATCATCCTTCGCCATCGAGATGCCAAGACACCGGTTGGTATCGTTACCGCTGCCAGCCGGGAGAATGAATCGATCTGTCTCACCACTCTTGAGCACATGCTCGACGCAGAAATCAACATGCAGTCTACAGTTATCATAGGGAATTCAACAACTTTTTCCTGGAACGGCTATATGATTACTCCCAGGGGCTATAAAGAGAAGTATGAATTGGGACGTGCTGAAAAGGCGGGTATGGGCGAATGAATCGGCGACTCATCCTGCTGAGACACGGTGAAACAGGGTTTCCGGACCGCTATATCGGTTCCACTGACGTCCCGCTTTCCTCTGCAGGGGTTTCCCAACTCAGGGATCTGAAGACGATTTTCCAGGATCAGGATATCGATCTGATCATCTCCAGTCCCATGGAGCGTTGTCGGCAATGCGCTGAAATCCTCTTTCCTGAACGTTCTATCCGCTATGATAACGCGTTGCGTGAGATCGATTTTGGTCACTGGGAAGGCCTGAGCTTTGCCGAAATAAAAAAGGCCGATCCTGGTCTGGTCGATCAGTGGGCCACCTGGTCACGTGATTTTTGTTTTCCTCAGGGCGAACGTATCGGCAGCTTTCTAAATCGAATTCACACTGTTGGGGAACAGTTGAGTGCTTCTCGTGAAAAAACGACCCTCTTGATTTCACACGGTGGTGTTATTCGTACCCTTCTCTGTTATTTCCTGAAACTTGTGCCAAGTGATTTTCTCCTCTTCCAAATAGATAAGGGCAGGTTTGCCACCCTGAACCTCTTCAAAGAGGGAGGCGTTCTCACCGGTCTTAATTTAGGGGCTAGCGCATGGGGAGATTGATCCTTGTAACAGGAGGAGCCAGGAGCGGCAAAAGTGATTATGCTCTGACTCGGGCCCAGGCCCTGTCCGGACCCCATTTCTTTCTGGCTACCTGTCCGGTCATCGATTCAGAGATGGATGATCGCATCGCCCGCCACAAGGCTGATCGGAAAAATGGAAGGTGGCAGACCATAGAAGAAGAACTTGAGCTGGCTGCCACCATCAGCTCCTTGGAATCTCCTTCGGTCTGCCTTATTGACTGTCTGACCCTTTGGGTGAACAATCTATTGTATCTTGCTGAAAAAACGAACATGTGTTTCGGTGAGCCTGAGATACAGGCAAGGGCTGAAGCCTTGATTCACGCCGCTGACAACTATCGGGGGACCTTGATTTGTGTTTCCAATGAGGTAGGTATGGGAATTGTACCCGATAATGCTGCGGCCAGGGTATACCGTGATTTGGTGGGCCGTTGTAACAGAATATTGGCTGAGGCTGCCAATGAAGTGATTCTTGTCAGTTGCGGCTTGCCGCTTTTTTTGAAAAAATCCGCAGATGAATAACCATACTCTGAACTTTCGTACCAAGCTGTTGTCAAAAATAACATGGTCAGAGCAATGCTCGGGACGGCATAAGGTCCGTAACACCATGGATAGAAATGGCCAAAGTTATTTTCTAACGGCTCCTGAACAATTTTTAACATACCGATATCGCAAAGGATGTACACTATGAGTCTACTTGAACGAACACTGAAAGATATTTTCCCCCAGGATAGCGAATTTCGAGATCGTGCCAAAGAGCGACTGGATCAGCTAGCCATGCCACACTGGGCCTTAGGGGATCTGCTGGATCTGGCTATTGATCTTGCCGGCATGACCTGTTCCATGGCCCCGCCGGTGGCCAATAAGGCCATAGTCACCATGGCAGGTGACCATGGGGTGGTTGTCGAGGGGGTGTCCAAGTTTCCCCAGGAAGTAACCCCGCAGATGGTTTATAACTTCGTCAATGGTGGGGCAGGGATCAATGCCCTGGCCAGGCAGGCCGGTGCAGAAGTGGTGGTGGTGGATATGGGAGTGGCCGCAGACCTCAATGATCTTGCCAGGCAGGGAAAAATTATCAATAAAAAAGTAGGATTGGGTACAGACAACATCGCCCAGGGACCGGCCATGAGCCGTGCCATGGCCATCCGGGCCCTGGAATCGGGGATAGATATCGCCAATGAACTGGCAGATCGGGTGGATATTTTTGGTACCGGTGATATGGGTATCGGCAACACCACGCCTTCCACTGCCATAGCAGCGGTCATAACCGGGAAATCCGTCAAGGAACTCACAGGCCGGGGAACCGGCCTCGATGATGAGCAGCTGGCGCACAAACAGGAGGTGATCGAGCGGATCCTGGCCTGTAATAATCCGGATCCTAAAAATGGCATCGATATCCTGGCCAAAGTCGGCGGCTTTGAAATCGGCGGCATAGCAGGTCTTATCCTTGGGGCTGCTGCATTGCGAAAACCAGTAGTGGTAGACGGCTTTATCTCTACAGCAGGCGCACTCATTGCCATTACCATTGAGCCCTTTGTCCGGGATTATATCATCTGTGCTCATCGTTCCATGGAACCGGGACATCGTTACATGCAGGAGAAAATTGGCTGTCGCCCCTTGCTCGATCTAAATCTTCGTCTCGGTGAGGGGACAGGTGCAGCACTTGCCATGAATCTGGTGGAGGCCGCTGTTGCTGTGCTCACAGAAGTGGCGACCTTTGAAGAGGCCGCTATTGCCGGATCCGACAAATAGGATGGGTGGTGACGCTACCGGGCATGAGAATGGTTTGAGGTCTGGTCTCCGTTTCCCTCTTTCCTCCCTGCTCACTGCCCTGCGCTTTCTCACTATCCTTCCCATTTCCTGGAGAAGCAAAGAAGATGGTCGCTTTTTTCAGGCCAGTTTGATCTGGTTTCCCGTGGTTGGATTGCTGATCGGGACAATGGCAGCACCTGTTGTCTTTCTGAGCACCATGATGCTGCCCTCAACCCTGGTCGCGGTGCTGGCAATAGTCTTTCTCGCAGGGATATCCGGCTGTCTGCACCTGGACGGCCTGGCAGACAGTGGTGATGGCCTGCTCAGCGCCCGGCCGCGTCAACAGGCCCTGGATATCATGCGCGACAGTCGCAGTGGGGCCATGGGGGTAATTGTCCTCATTTTTGTCCTCCTTGGCAAATATGCTGCCCTCTCTGCCCTGCCCGTCGGCAGTATGGTCACTGCCGTCTTTCTCATGCCGCTGGCCGGGAGGACCGCCATTTTGCTCACCATGGCGGTCCTCCCCTATGCGCGAACAGGCGAAGGACTTGGTCGTCTTTTCTATTCTGCAGACAGTCGCATCCTGGGCCTGGCAACAGTGTTCTTCTACGCCCTGGTGGCACTCTTCTTTTCCTGGAAGCTTGCTTTCCTGTTGCTGGCGGCAATCCTGCTGACGGTTGCCCTCTTTTCTTGCTGGTGTTTTCGTAAAATTGGCGGGGCCACCGGAGATACCCTGGGTGCCGTCTGTGAGCTCACGGAACTGGCCACTGCCGTTGGCTTTACCCTTACTTTTTGACAAGATCATAACAGCGCAGACCTTCAGATAAAGATTTTTTATGACGCCATCATTTGTAGAGCAAGCTGAGAATATGAAAACAGGAGACTCCTCATACGGACATGGAGGCAATGTCCATGCCGTGTCCAGAGCCAAAGGAGTGGCACTTGAAGCCATCCACGATTTCAGCGCCAACATTAATCCCCTGGGGCCACCGGAGTGGCTTCGCCCCTGTCTGAGCAGGGAGATGGAATCCCTCCTCCATTATCCCGACCCCTCTGCCTCGGAACTTGCCAGGATCATAAGTGAGAGGTACGGGGTTCCCCTGGAAACAGTGCTGGTGGCCAATGGATCGACCGAACTCCTCTACCAGCTGCCCCGGGTCCTTGACTGCAAAAGGGCTGTCATCCCTGTTCCCTGTTATATTGATTATATCAAGGTGATGGAACTTGCCGGAATCCCAGTCCACACTCTCCCTTTAGATCCTGAGCAGGATTTCAGGCCGGACCTGGAGCTTATCAGTGACATTCTCAGCCCAGGAGATCTCCTTATTCTCGGCACCCCAAACAATCCCACCGGCAGTTGCCTGCCTGCGCCTGCCATTGTTCGACTGGCAGTGGCCCATCCTCAGGTCCTCTTTCTCATTGATGAGGCCTTTCTCGACTTTGTTCAGGATGGACAGAGCGTGGCTGCTGCTGCCCCCAATATTCTCACCCTCCATTCCCTGACCAAATTTTATGCCATTCCCGGGCTACGCCTTGGCTTCGCCATCTTTCCTGTCGATCTTGCCAACAGGCTGCGACGGCTGCTGCCTCCCTGGACCGTCAACAGCCTGGCCCAGAAGGTGGGAGAGCGGGCCCTTCTGGATCATGAATATTGGCAGGAATCGAGAAAATATTGTCGCCAGTGCCGGGATTCTTTTCAAGAGAGCCTGGCCGCCTGGCCTGATCTTAAACTCTTCCCCTCTGCAGCCAATTATCTCTTCCTTCGTCTCAATGGCAGACTCACGGTCAGCGAGTTACAGAGGCAACTGGCAGAACAGAATATCCTGATCAGGGACTGCGCCAACTATCGAGGCCTGGGGCCAGGGTATTTCCGGGTGGCGGTGCGCAGTCCCCGGGAAAATCGCCAGTTCCTTGATGCCCTGTCGGAAATCCTGCCATCTTCTGCAATAGTGAAGAGAAAAAAGGCAAGAGCCAAAAAGACAGCGGCCATCATGTTCCAGGGAACCTCTTCCAATGCCGGGAAATCAGTTCTTACTGCTGCCCTGTGTCGCATTCTCCTTCAGGACGGGGTTCGGGTAGCGCCGTTTAAGTCTCAGAACATGTCTCTCAACTCCTTTGTTACCCGTGACGGTCTGGAGATGGGCAGGGCTCAGGTGGTACAGGCCCAGGCCGCACGCCTGGATCCGGATGTGCGTATGAACCCCATACTGCTCAAGCCCAACTCTGATACCGGTAGCCAGGTCATTGTTAAGGGAAGGCCAGTGGGAAACATGAGCGTCATGGAATATGTGCATTACAAGGAAAAGGCCATGCAGGAGGCCTGTCACTGTTACGATGAATTGGCTGCGGAGTATCAGGCCATCGTCCTGGAGGGAGCCGGCTCGCCGGGCGAAGTCAATCTTAAGCGTCATGACATTGTCAACATGCGCATGGCCCGTTATGCAGAATCACCGGTGATCCTGGTGGGTGACATCGATAGAGGTGGGGTTTATGCATCCTTTGTCGGTACCATGGAGGTGCTGAATCAGTGGGAACGCAGACTGGTAGCAGGGTTTCTCGTAAACCGTTTTCGGGGAAAGAGCTCGCTGCTTCAGGATGCCCACGACTATGTGCTTGGCCACACCGGCAAGGAAGTCCTGGGGGTGATTCCCTTTCTTGCCAATCACGGTATCCCGGAAGAAGATTCTGTTTCCTTCAAAGATGGACTTTTCCAGGGAAAGGAGCCTGCTCAGGAACACATTGAGATTGCCTTGATCAACCTGCCGCACATCTCAAATTTCACCGATCTTGAACCCTTTATCGAAGAAGCGGATGTCTATCTGCGTGTGGTTTCCCAGGCCGCCGATCTTGGCTCACCCGACGTGATCATCCTGCCTGGTTCCAAGAATGTGATTGGTGATCTTCACTCTCTATTCCATTCAGGACTTGCCGCCGAGATTCGCAAGAGGGCAGAGCAGGGGTGCGAGGTGGTTGGTATCTGCGGTGGTTATCAGATGCTCGGGAGCAGTATAGAAGACCGGCACGGAATTGAGTCCACTGACCAGTCAATAGAGGGGCTTGCTCTTCTTGCCATGCACACCTTTTTGGCTCCCGCCAAGATCCTGATGCGCAAGGAAGGCGTCCATATTCCTTCCGGGCAGGATGTTGTCGGTTACGAGATCCATCATGGATTGACCCGTACCGGCACAAGTCCTCTTTTTTCCTATGAGGACCATTCTTCATGCGGCACTGCTTCAGAGGATGGACTCATCTGGGGGAGTTATCTCCACGGCATCTTTGATGCAGATCTCTTTCGGCGCTGGTTTATCGATCGAGCGCGGCAGCGCAAAGGACTGACAGCCTATGGAGGGCCCCTCTGTCCCTATAACCTGGAACCTGCCTTTGACCGCCTGGCAGAGGTGGTACGCAGGGGAATGGATATGGACAGAGTTTACCAATTACTCCGCCTTTGATTGTCTGTTATGGACTATATATTTGAATTCCAGCTCTGGACGGCAGTGCTCCTTGACCTCCTTTGTGGAGATCCTCGCTGGTTCCCTCATCCGGTACGAATTATAGGCCTGTTCTGCACCTGGTGGGAAGGAGGCTGGCGGCGTCTTGTTCCGTTCAAACTCCTGGCAGGGGCGTTAACGGTTGCCTCCGTTCTGGCCTTGACCCTTGGCCTGTCGGCACTGCTTCTTTTCGGCGCCTCATTGGTCTCTTCTCTCTTGGCCCAGGCCCTTGCTGTTTTCTTCCTTTACACCTCCATTGCTGCCCGAGATCTTGTGGTCCACTCGAAAACAGTCTATCTGGCATTAAAGGATGAAAACTCCCTTGAGCCGGCTCGCCGTGCTGTTTCATGTATTGTGGGGAGAGACACCGCAGCCCTGAACAGGGCAGGAATTATTCGAGCCTGTGTGGAAACTGTGGCCGAGAATATGGTCGATGGGGTAACGGCACCGCTTTTTTACGCTATTGTTTTGTCATTACTGGCCCCGGTGACTGGAATAGACCCCATACTCCTGGCCGCTTTAGGAGCCCTGGGCTACAAGGCGGTGAATACTATGGATTCCATGATCGGCTATAAAAATGATCGCTATTTCCTTTTTGGTAGGTGCGCAGCCCGCCTGGATGACCTGGTCAATTTTCTTCCGGCCCGGATCAGCGGCCTGCTTCTGGTGCCGGCAGCACTCTTTCTTGGTCTGGACTGGCAGGGGGCCTTCAGGGTATTTGGCAATGACAGGTTGGCCCATGCAAGCCCAAATGCTGGACATCCGGAAGCTGCGGTGGCTGGGGCCCTTGGCATTCAGCTTGGTGGCGTCTCAGACTATTTTGGAAAAGCGGTGAGCAAACCCCTTATCGGACAGTCCAACCGTGAGATAGTGGCCAGGGATATCCTGCTGACCAATAGACTCATGCTCCTGGGGTCTTTGCTCTTTCTACTCCTGATGCTCTTATTACGCAGAGCCTTTCTTTGTCATTCTATATGAATACCTTATCGGCTTTTCTCATAGGTGGAACCGCCAGCGGTTCCGGGAAGACCACCTTGACCCTTGGCATTATGGCCGCTCTCAAAGCCAGGGGCTTGCAGGTCCAACCTTTCAAGTGTGGCCCTGACTTTATCGACCCCAGCCTCCATAAAATGGTCACGGGCCTTGTCTCTTCCAACCTGGATCTCAGGATGTGTGGAAAATCCTTTTGCACTGACCTGTTCAGTGACCGTGTGGCAGGAAAAGACGTTGCGGTGGTGGAAGGGGTCATGGGTCTCTTTGATGGCGGCGATGCCAGTTCTGCCTCCCTGGCCTCTGTCCTTCACCTTCCTGTGGTGCTCGTTGTCGATGCCCGATCCGCTGGAGAGAGTGTCGCTGCCGTGGTCAAGGGTTTTGAAGAGTACTCTCCGGAAGTCGACATCTGTGGAGTCATCTTCAATCGAGTGGGTTCGTCCCGGCACCTGGAACTCATTGAACAGGCGGCCCAGTCGCACTGTAAAAGCCGTATCCTTGGTTATTTCCCCCGTGATCTCAGTTTTGAGATTCCTGATCGTCATCTCGGTCTGCATATGGGCGAAGAAAACCCTCTGAACAGTGGCCAACTGACAGCTCTTATCGAGAAGGTGGAGCAGCATATCGATCTTGCGCAACTGCTGCAGCTCAGCAAGAGACCGCTCGCTTCTCTGCCAAAGAGCAAGTCCCCTGTCGGGAAGGTCGCACCAAGGGTACGTTTGGCCGTTGCCCGGGACCGGGCCTTCTGCTTCTATTACCAGGATAATCTTCGCCTTCTGGAAGAAGCGGGGGCCGAGCTGGTCTTTTTCAGTCCGCTGACAGATCGTGCCTTGCCTGCCGGATGTCATGGTGTCTATTTTGGCGGCGGTTATCCGGAACTCCATGCAGGACCGCTCAGTGCAAATCATGAGATGCTGGCCTCCGTTCACCAATTTGGACTTTCGGGGGGGATCATCTATGCCGAATGCGGTGGCTTCATGTATCTCTGTGAGCAGCTCAGCACCATTGAGCATGCATCTTATGCCATGTGCGCAATCTTTCCCTTCCAGGTGCGGATGAAAACACGTTTTTCCCGACTGGGCTACCGCAGGCCGCGACTGGAGAAGGACTGCTTTCTCGGCAAGAAGGGAGAGTGGCTGCACGGGCATGAATTTCATTATTCAGAGCTTGTGGAGATCCTGGAAGATGTCGACACCCTCTATGAATTCGAAGACGGCCGCAGGGAAGGGTACCAGCATCTCAATGTCATCGCTGGCTATATCCACCTTCACTTTGGCAGAAGCGGCACTAATGTGACAAATTTTATCCACTATCTGAGCGAGGCTTCGGTAATCAGCCGCTAGTCGCTCATATGATTGTCAATCTAACTGGAAGCGGAAAAAATATGGAAAGAATAGTCAAGATAAGGCCCCAGGAAATAGAGGCGGAGAGTTTTCGTATCATTGCCGAGGAGTTTGAAGAGCGGACAGGGAAGAATCCTGGCAGTCTTGATCCGAAGCAGTTTGCTGTTATACGACGGGCAATTCATGCCACTGGTGATTTTTCTTTTGCTGCAAGCTTTCGTTTTCATGATCGTGCCATCGAAGCTGGTCTGGCTGCCATCCGTTCCGGGAAAAATATCCTCACAGATGTTAACATGGCAAGTGCTGGTATCAGTCGCTCCCTCCTGGCCCCCTATGGCGGAAAAATCATCTGCAGGGTGGCTGAGACAGCGATTGCTGAACTGGCCAGGATGAAGGGAAAAACCCGGTCAGAGACAGCTGTTGAGGAAGGAATTATGGAAAATGTGGGAATCGTTGCCATCGGCAATGCACCCACAGCCCTGCTGGCAGTCATGAAACTTATTAAAGAGGGTCGAGCCCATCCCGACCTGATTATTGGGGTGCCGGTGGGCTTTGTTAATGCAGAAGAATCAAAAGAAATTCTTCATGAGCAGGATTACCCTTATATCACCTCGCTGGGCCGAAAAGGGGGAACTGCTGTTTCAGTGGCTATCGTTAATGCCCTGCTGCGTCTTTTGTGAAAGAGCAGGGGCTTGACTTTGCTGAACAAGAAAGATATTATCTTATAACACTACACTCCATTATCTAAACAGGTTCTCTATGTTTCTGAAAAAAAGATTGACGTCTTCAGCTGTTCTCCTGGCTTTGTCTCTGCTTCTCGCAGATGGCAACACTGGAATTGTTCTGTCAGCCGATCTTAATGATTGCGAGCATGCGGCAAATCTTGCCTCAATAGAAAAACGCTTATCCATATACAGGACGACCAGTACGGGAAAGCTGAATGGCGAAGAAAAAAAGTGGTACAATAAATTTCAGAAAGGTGGACTTTTCTTTGATGGCTGGCAGGAAATCAGCAAAGATGTGGTCGCCAAAGTTCCTGAGGAAGAGAAGATAAAGACCAAGGTGACCTTGCAGGTCCTTGGTGATAAAATCGGCAGTGAGTGGTGCAAGAATAACGAAATCCGTAAGATATCCACCGAGATGCTCAAAGAGTGGGGAGACCAGCTCCGCAGGGCAGTGGCGAGTTCATCAACCCAGATAGCCTCGGTGATCCACTCCATTGAATACGAAGTTGATACCCTTTTGACATTGAATTAATGTACCTTTCAGGCCGTTCCCCAATAAATTGACAACCAACCGCTCTGTCACTCTTTATCAGTCCGTTATATCTGTTCAGTGAGGACTTCGTCGAAGCAGAGTTATGCCATTTGAGAAGACCTGAGTGGGTTACTGAATGGTGACGAATTAATTTTGGTCTATCACCTCAACAACTCCGCATTCCAATCTTCCCTGGTGCAAACGAATTTCAATTCTATCACCCTTCTCAACCTGCCTGCTCTCTCTGAGGAGTGTTGGTTTTCCTGTTTCAGGGTCTAGCTTGCTGGCAATGGCATAGCCCCTTGCCAGGGTGGCGAGGGGACTGACTGCGTCGAGTAGTGCTGCCTGTCTCCCGAGCGCCATCTTTTTGTTGTCCAGGTTTTGCCGCAGCAGGTATATCAGCTTTTGGCTGGCAAAGTGGAGCCGCTGTTCCTGGATAAGGACCTTGGCAACAGGGGAATGGCTATGTAAGCGGAAAGCCAGTTCCTCACATTGTGCCTGCCATGTTTCCAGTCTCTTGCGCATGCGCGCACAGAGGCTTTCATAGGCATGATCGAGGCGGAGGGTGCCATGGGTGAAGAGAAACCGCATGTCTCCCAGAAGACGACGATTCTGATTAATGCGCTTCTCATAGTTGTCCAGGCGGTCCCATGTCGTGTACGCCATCTTCTCCAGCAGGTGAGATATCTGTTTTTTCAGTTCCGCGACATCGGGAAAAATTTGCTCAGCAGCTGCCGTGGGTGTTGCTGCTCTCAAATCTGCACAGAAATCGCTGATGGTAAAATCCACCTCATGGCCAATGGCGGAAACCACGGGCAATCGTGAAGCTGCTATCGCCCTGGCAAGGATTTCTTCGTTAAAGGCCCATAAATCCTCAAGTGAACCACCACCGCGGCAGAGGACTATGGCGTCTGCCGTTTCCATTTTCAGATTGACCGTTGTCATGGCTGCAGCAATCTCTTCTGCCGCAGCCGCTCCCTGTACTCGAACCGGGAATATCTTTATGTCGGTGGGAAAACCTCTTTTTCTCCACACCTTAAGAAAATCGTGTACTGCTGCACCACTTGGCGATGTGATAAGGACTATCTCTTTTGGAAAAGAAGGAATGGCCTGTTTTTTTTCTCTGGCGAAAAGTCCTTCTGCCGCCAGCAGGTTCTTTAACTTTTCAAAACGCAGTTGCAGGAGGCCACTGCCATGAAACTCAATGGTATCGATAATGATCTGGTAATCACCACGTGGCTCATAGACTGAAATACGTCCGTGACAGACAACCTGCTGACCATCTGCAATATCTTTTTCCAGGTAGCGCAGCTGTCCTTTAAATAACACAGCCCGCAGCTGTGCCCCATCATCCTTGAGCGTAAAATAGGAGTGTCCGGAAAAAGGACGTTTGAGATTGGATATCTCCCCCTGTACTCGAATGAAACGGAATTTGTCTTCAAGCAGATTTTTTAACTCTCTGGTTAACGAACTGACTGAATAGACATGTGAAGGTTCACTGGGTATCATGACTGATTGTGGAAAAAGGGTTGCTATCGGAAGAAAAAATACGATAATAGGGGCTTGCTGAGCTTATAGGGATGCCCTTTCGGCTGAAACTTTTCTATCTGCTTCGCTGAGGTACCATTTGCCTATGACTACCTTTGCCGGATGGTTTTTTGGCAAAAACGGAGTCTGTATCCCTTAATGAGGTACTCAAAAGAGTCCTCTTTGAGTAGAGTAGTTTTTCTACTTTGTTATCTGAACTTTTTAGTTTTTGTAAGGGAATTGGGTTTGAGAATAGACATGATTGCCAGGATAGAGTAAAATACACGGTTTATTTTAATGTTCAGAGTTGGTACATGCATTCAGTGTTCAATGAATGAGAAAGATATTACCACAATGTCTAACGCATAGGTAATGAAAAAAGGGTAGGGGAGAAAAGGATGAGTGAACAGAGTGCGTTTAATCAAAAAGTAGTGGCAGAACAGGCCTACAGCCAAACCAGCGGATTACTGGACCAGCTTAATCTTCCGCCCGGAACAATACGTTTTATAAGACAAAACCAAAAGGCGATTCAGATAACGGCGGCTGTCATAATTTTTCTGGTCATTGCTGGTTCGCTCTACAGAAGCTATCGCACCACTCGTTTTGAAAATGGAGCGAGTAGCCTGGCTCTTGCACTTGAGGCAGAAGGTGATGCCAGAGTGAAGAGTCTGCAGCAAGTGGCAGCTGATTTTTCAGGCACTCCTTCAGCCAGCTGGGCAAGGATAGAGCTTGGTCATCAGGCCATGAGAGACAGTCTCTATGCAGAGGCCATCAAACAGTATTCACAGGTACAGGAAAAAATAAGCAGTTCAAACCCGATGTATTATCTGGTTAATTATGGCCTTGCTCAGGCCAATGAGGCTGCAAAAAACTATGAAGCCGCTGCTTCTGCCTACGCCAGTCTCAAAAATATAGACGGATTCAAAGATCAGGCCTATAGAGGTATGGCCCGTGTCTTTGAAGCACAGGGCCAGACTAATAAAGCTCTGGAAGTTTACGAAGAGTATCTGGGGACCTTTCTTGGAGAGATGCAAAATGATGAGAATAAGGCAATGATCATGGAAAAAATTACTCGACTTCGTGTGAAGTAATGCAAGTAGTCACTACCCCTAAGGAAATGCAGGCCTTGGCTCTGACCTGGAGACGAGATGGGCTGAAAATTGGCCTGGTTCCGACCATGGGCTGGTTTCATGCCGGCCATCTTGCCCTGATGCGTAAGGCCCGTACAGTTACAGACAGGGTTGTTGTCAGTCTTTTTGTCAACCCCATACAATTCGGTCCCACTGAGGACCTGGACAACTACCCTCATGACCTTGAAAGAGATCGCAGACTTGCCGAGGCAGAGGGCGTTGCTGTTCTCTACGCTCCAGATGTCGCTCTCATGTATCCTGAGGGGTGTACAACCCGCATCCATGTCGATGGACTGACTGCAGGTTTGTGCGGGGCCAGCAGGCCAGGGCATTTCGACGGTGTGACAACAGTGGTTGCCAAACTCTTTAACCTGACCTTGCCGCATAGTGCTGTCTTCGGAGAAAAAGATTTCCAGCAGCTGGCCGTGATCCGGCAGATGGTCAGAGACCTGAATTTTCCCATAGAGATCATTGGTCACCCAATCGTTCGCGAACAAAGCGGGCTGGCCATGAGCTCTCGTAACACCTATCTCAAAGAAGATGAAATGGATGCGGCCCATTCCCTGTCAAAGGCCATAACCCATGCCAAAAAGATGGTAAAACAAGCAGAAAGACCTTCTCCGGAGCAGATCAAAGAGGCGGTTTCAGGGCTCATTGTCAGCCATCCGCAGTGCATTATAGATTACGTTGAAATCGTTGATCGAACTTCCCTGCAGCCTTGTGAGCGGATCAGCTCCGAAAGTATGCTGGTTCTTGCCGTTAACATAAATCAGCGCATTCGGTTGCTGGATAATTCAGCATTACTATAATTAGAAAAAAATAAACTCACAAAATGGTCAGATAGCTATGAGGCCATAAAACCATAACAGGTAACAGATATGCTACGCCAAATGCTCAAGGCCAAGCTTCACCGGGCCACCATTACCCAAGCAAACCTCGATTATGAGGGGAGCTTGACAATTGACAAAGATTTACTTAATGCTGTGGGGATGATTCCCTTTGAACGAGTAAAGATCTATAATATTAATAACGGGGAACGCTTCGACACCTATGCCATCCCAGGAGAGGCCGGATCCGGTGTTATCGGTCTTAATGGTGCTGCTGCCCGAAAAGGGATGGTTGGAGACCTTGTTATCATTGTGACCTATGGATTTTATCCCGACAGTGAGCTTGAGGGCTATCACCCCGATATTGCCCTGCTCGATGAGAAAAATAAGATAAAAAAAATGCTTACCAGATAGTGTTGTATGAGTCTCAATACCAGTCTGGACGTGG
Source organism: Pseudomonadota bacterium (assembly GCA_018817385.1). Classification (GTDB taxonomy): domain Bacteria; phylum Desulfobacterota; class Desulfobulbia; order Desulfobulbales; family Desulfocapsaceae; genus Desulfocapsa. The sequence continues at coordinate 6,486 of JAHIUA010000071.1, read as the reverse complement.
TTGGCATACCTCACCACCCCCAGCTGTTTGTTGAGTTTTATTAGTAGTACCAGATAATTTATAATTAGGAGTTGTACATGCCAGGCTTTGAAGTTTTTGGAGATGAAGAAAAGAAAGAAATTATGGATGTTCTGGAAACAGGGATCCTCTTTCGCTATGAATTTGGTGCTCAGCGCCAGGGTGTTTATAAGGTTCTGGATTTTGAAAAGAAATTTGCAGGTTACTGTGGGGCTGGTTTTGCTCAGGCAGTCACTTCCGGGACTGCTGCCCTCAAAGTTGCCCTGGCGGCTTTAGGGGTTGGACCGGGTGATGAAGTTATTACTCAGGGCTTCACCTTCGTTGCCACCTGGGAAGCTATTCTCGATATCGGTGCCATCCCTGTTTTTACCGAGGTCGATGAGACTCTGAACATGGATCCTGCCGATCTTGCCACAAAAATTACGGATAAAACTCGGTGTATCATCCCTGTTCATATGCTTGGTGCTCAGGCACGCATTGCAGAGATAGTCGAAATTGCCCAAAAACATAATATCCCTGTTCTTGAAGATACTGCCCAGTCTGCCGGAGGAAGGATAAATGGTCAGCACCTGGGTACCTTTGGTCAGTGTGGAACCTTTTCTTTTGATTCGGTAAAGACCATGACCACCGGTGAAGGTGGTATGATCATTACCAATGATGAAAAGATGTGGCGCACCATGTCCGAGTACCATGATCATGGCCATGACCATGTTGTCAATCCTGGTGGACGTGGTGGAGAGAGTCGCAGTTTCATCGGTTTCAATTACCGGATGATGGAGCTGCAGGGAGCCATGGGGATTGCGCAGCTGGCAAAACTCGATTCAATGATCGTAGCCCAGAAGGCAAACAAGAAGCGCCTGCGTGATGCAGCATCGGCCATTCCCGGGGTGAAATTCCGGACGTTAGTGGATGAGGCCGGTGACACTGCGACCTTTTTCGCCTTTATCCTGGAGTCCAGCGAACAGTGTCGAAAGGTGAATAGTGTCCTGGCAGGCGAAGGAGTAGGAGCTATTAATTTCAGTGAGAACACCTGGCATTTCTATCCCAAATGGGAACACCTGCTCAAAGGCTCCACCACGGCCGCAAGCGGCTGGCCCTTTGCTGAGCCTGGTGGAAAACGAAGGGTCGTCTACGATCCTCAAGCCTTACCAAAGTCTGCGGATCTCATGTCCAGGACCCTGGTTTATCCGGTGTCTATCAAGATGAGTGAAGAACAGTTGAATAAAATTTGCCAGGCCCTGGAAAAAGCAGCAAAAGCCTGATTCGAAACCATAAAAAAAGGGTGATGGAGGAAAACTCTATCACCCTTTTTCATTATTTAACATCTGAGTGAATAGCAGATGGATGGCTGAGGACAGAGGCACCCTGAACAACAGGGCCTTCTTTTTGCTACCTTTTTTGCGGGACCATAGCCTCAGACCTTGTATAAATCCTCATAGAGGAGCATGTCGATTTTGCGGGCATGGAGGAGGTATGCCTGAGGTGGGGCCCTAGGAGCCTGTCGGACTTAGACATAAATCTGCTGCAAATTTGACAAATCGGCCCATATTTCCATGGCTTTTCGTTAAATAGGCCTGCTATTCGCCTCAAATCCATGAAAATCTGGTCTCGATTTCTCTAATTTTCGCTACGATTCTCTAAATCCGACAGACTCCTAGGCATAGAATATCCAGGCACCTGCTATCGCCTTATGAACCGAACAGGCGAAGAGAGAAGATATTCTTCTCGTTCAATGACTATGAACTTTTCATTACCGTTTTTCAGAAAACCGTTGAGATGTTTACTCTCAACGGTTCCGCCTGCTGCCTCAGGTCTGACCATTACCATCTGCTAATCCATACCCCAAACGGCAACATTTCCCGCTGCATAAGGCACATTAACGGCGTATATACCCAGCGCTTCAATCGGGCGCACAAAAACGAAGGACAGTTGTTCCGCTGACGATTCAAGACGGTGGTTGTGGATAACGACAATCATCTTCTTGAGGTGTGCTGTTCGCTACATTCCTCTATCAAACTCAACATAGGTCAAAAGGAGATTTGATCTATGGCGTTAGCCCATTTCTTTCGTAATCATGTTGTGCTGACTTACCCACCTCACGCTAACGCCCTTGCCATCAGCTAATAATTTATGTTACGTTTCGGAGCGTTAAAGGGAACACTTACAGGGGGCTTTAACGCCATGAGTTCACGCCCTTGCAGTGCGTACACAAGCCAATAAATGCTCAGCAAGGAAGATAGTCCTGAGAGAGCTATTCATACAGAGCATCTGCAAACATAGTCATGAGAATTTATAACTAGTTGGCCCTACAAGAAAACATATGCCCAAAAAAATGACAAAATTTTCATTAGCTACAGCCATAACGATGAGGTTTTTAGAGACAAATTAGACAAGCATTAATCTTTATTTAAAAGCGATCCTTTCGTGGACACATAGAACGAGGGAAAAATTATTCCAGGACAACCGTAACAATCGGGTATTAACAATCGGGGTCGGGCCGCGCTACCTGGCAGAAAACATGAAAAATCATCATTAAACACAGACTTTTCCAAGGGAAACAATGGAATATTTAATGTAAAAACGAAAACATAGGATGTTTGAATATCGTAGTCCCAGAGCCCAACAACATTCTATTCCTGACTAAATGACACCCGAAGCAGGAGTTCCTGCTTAACTTGATATAAGATAACAGGAGATGACTTCGATGGTTTTTTTAGAGCAAAAAAACGATATGGTTAAGTCATATTAAATTCATCTTTCATTGCCGCAACGTACACGTAAACAGCATTATTATATTTCAAGCTTGGCTCAAAAAATAGAAAAAGGAGATACTGTGGATACCGACCCCGTTGAACATAAACTTGAAATTAGGAGTTTGAGGCTCTCCGACTATTCTGATATTGAAGCCATTATGCAGCAGGCGTATTCAGGAATGGGTGGAGCATGGAGTAAAGAGGAAATTTTGAGACTCCTGACACTATTTCCGGATGGTCAAATCTGCATTGAAGACAACGGTCGAGTGGTTTGTGCTGCGTTAACCCTTATAGTTGATTACTCGAAAATAGAGAATAACCACTCATATGAAGATATCGTTGACAATGGAAAGTTCAGTAAAAATGATTCTGAAGGGGATTATTTGTACGGAATTGATGTTTTTGTTCACAAAGATTACCGGGGCATGCGGCTTGGAAGGAGGATTTACGACGCCCGAAAAGAGTTGTGTGAAAAATTAAATCTAAAAGGGATTATTGTTGGTGGAAGAATCCCGGGATATGCTAAGTATGCACAGGAGTTATCACCCGACCAGTACATCGAAAAAGTCAAAAATCGAGAGATCATTGACCAGGTCTTAACGTTTCAACTATCCAATGATTTTCACCCCAAAAGAGCGATTCGAAACTACATTCCAGAGGACAGTCGTTCGAAAAGTTATGCCGTTTTACTAGAATGGAATAATATTTTTTATGAAAGCAAGAAGAAGATTATCTGGGGAAGAAAATCAAATGCACGAATAGCCACGGTTCAGTGGCAAATGCGTTCGTTTAAAGGGATTGATGATCTCCTTCAACAGATAGAATTTTTTGTCGATGCGGTATCCGGTTACAAAGCAGACCTGCTTCTTTTCCCCGAAATGTTTAATGCCCCGCTTCTCGCTCATTATGACCAGAAAAAGCCTGCGGTGGCCATGCGCTTACTTGCTGAGATAACCGAAGACCTGCGGGAAGCCATATTGCAAATGGCAATGAAATACAACATTAATATCGTTACAGGCAGCCTTCCTGTGTATGAGGAGGAAAAGCTGTTCAACGTCTCATTCCTTTGCCGCCGTGATGGTACTTGGGATTCGCAATACAAACTTCATATTACTCCAGACGAATCTGAGTGGTGGGGATTTCAGGGAGGAAATCATTTGCAGGTATTCAACACGGATATTGGCAAAATAGGCATCCTTGTCTGTTTCGATGTCGAATTTCCAGAGCTTTCCCGCATTCTTGCCGAAAAAGGTATGAGAATATTATTGGTACCATATTGGACAGACACCAAAAATGCCTACCTGAGGGTCCGGCGTTGCGCGCAAGCTAGAGCTATTGAGAATGAATGCTATGTGGTCATCACTGGCAGTGTAGGTAATCTACCAAAGGTGGAAAACATGGACATCCAGTATTCACAGGCGGCCATTTTTACTCCGTCCGATTTCGCATTTCCCCATGATGCAGTAGCTGCCGAGGCAACCCCAAACACAGAAATGACACTGCTGGCAGATTTGGACCTTGACCTTCTGAAAGAGATTCAGCAACATGGAAGTGTTCGAAATCTGGAAAGCCGCAGGTCAGATTTGTATGCCACAAAGTGGCTCAAATAAGAAAGACGACGAATAACAAGAAGATGGGGGCTGGACACTATAACCAATTGACACAATGAAACAACAACTGATTGCGTGTTGCACAAGCACTTGATATTATTAGACCGTATTGTCGATCTTGGGACTACTATTGGTTAGGGATCATATGACAAAAGCCGCCGAACACAACACGCACAACATGGGGTCAAGTCTTCCCTTGACCTTTGTGGTGAATGTGTGTGGTAGAGAAAAATATGTTCAGACCACTACGCATAGAATATCCAGGCACCTGGTATCACGTTATGAACCGGGACAGGCGAAGAGAGAAGATATTCTTCTCGTTCAATGACTATGAACTTTTCATTACCGTTCTTCAGGAAACCATTGAGATGTTTACTCTCCAGGTTTCCGTCTGCTACCTCATGTCTAAGTAATCATGCCTGACAATCGGACAAAGGAATCCCCAGAGATGCTCTCATGCGTGAGTTGAAACTGAACAAGGCCTTTACCCTAATCGAATCAGGACCTGTTGTCCTTGTGACAACCCATGATGGGCAGAAAGACAACATCATGACTATCTCCTGGACCATGGTGATGGATTTCACTCCAGTGTTTGCCATCACCACGGGTGAATGGAATCACTCTTTCGCGGCGTTGCGAAAAAATGGGGGGTGCGTCATTGCCATTCCCACGGTTGACATGCTGGATAAGGTGGTCGGTATAGGGACGTGCTCTGGAAAAGACACAGACAAGTTTGCAAAATTCAAACTCACACCTGTGCAAGGCAAAGTCGTCAAGTCGCCCTTGATCAAGGAGTGCCTCGCCAACATAGAGTGCAAGGTCATCGACATCGTTAAAAAACACAACATTATCGTGTTAGAGGGAGTTGCCGCATACATCGATACCACGCACAAGGAGAAGCGCACGGTTCATGCTGTTGGCGACGGAACATTCATTGTTGACGGGCGCAAGATTGACAGGAAGAAGATGATGGCCTCCAAACTCCCATTCGGCGTTTAACGTTCTTGGTTAGCCACGAGGAAATGTTGACGAAACTGCAAAAGGCCAGACCTGGCCTCGGCTGTTGACCAGTTGGCTCGATTTTATCCCGCATTTCGGACAACCACTTGCTACCGGACGTACATATTTATCTCTTGCTGTGAACACGGTCGACACGGGAGCGGACCCTGTCAACACCTTGTTTTTATAGTATGCATTTGTCGATAACGAGCCGTTTTCGCTCTTAAAAACCCCTTTTGGGGCCTGAAAAAACATTTTAAGAAAATCCTTTCAATGCCGCGAGCCAATAGACATTCTATTCCAGGTTGCGTTTGGCACATCACCCATCGATGCCATCAGCATGAGTTTCTATTGAAATTTGACAAAGACAAAAGGCATTAGCGGCATTGGCTTTACCAGGCCCAAAAAAGATATGGCCTTTGCTTCCTTAATTACATAGAGACTTCCAATCATATTCATCTGCTCGCTGTAGACACCGGTGAAGAGGTAATTTCAAAAAGCCTGCAATGAATAGCAGGATGGACTGCCAGCAATTCAATCTAGGTAACAAACGAAAGGGAGCCTTTTGGGAAGAGCGATACCATGCAACTGCAGTCCAGACCGATAAATACTTAGTAAAATATTTTGGGTACATAGAGACCTCAACATGCTACAGGCAGGGGTAGCTCAGCCCCCTTCAGCTTATGGATTTAGCGGATATAATGAAATTCAAATTCCTCCACCACGCTATTCTATAATCGACAGAACAGCCCTTACGGAACTTTGTTTGATAAAGGAAGAAGAACGTTTTCGAAATGAGCACCGTGCCTGGGCTAAAACAGAATGGAAAAAGAGAATCCTCCCAAAGCGCATACCTCACTGGAGTGAAACAGTAGCGGCAGGTGCAGAGAGTTCTATAAAAGACATACAGAAGAGAATTGCTGGAAAATGTGTCGGGTGTTCAGTGCGCACCAGCAATAGAGCCATGGTTCTTAAAGAGCCTCACTCTCCTTACAACACTGTTTCTGGTACCAAAAATGGCGCTGTAAGCCTAGAAAATCCCTATTTTTCAGGGATTAATCATTAAAGTTCAGATAGTTGCCTTGGTCCGACCCCGCCCCCCCACC
>JAHIUA010000070.1 GCA_018817385.1 Pseudomonadota bacterium | reverse complement strand
AGTCTTGACCAGAAGACCTGCAGCTATTGAAACTCTTGGCTCCGCGACGGTGTTGTGTTCAGACAAAACAGGGACCCTCACCCAAAACAAAATGACCGTTGCCTGGTTGTATAACGGTTCGGAGTTCTTCTCACTGGCGGACGACAAAAGCTTCCCGGGAAATTTCCATGAAATTTTCGAATACGGCATGCTTTCGAGCCAGACCAATCCCTTTGACCCTATGGAAAAAGCCATCTTAAAGATGAGTGAGTTGCATCTTAATGGAACCGACCATATCCATACCGACTGGGAGATGTTGAAAGAATATCCTCTTTCAAAGGATTTACTGGCCATGTCGAGAGTGTTTCGGCAGACGGGGAAAGACGAAAAAACCATTGCGGCAAAAGGTGCTCCTGAGGCAATTTTTGATCTATGTCACCTGGATGAGCAACAACAGCGGGAATTGGCGTCCGCCGTCGAACATCTCGCCGAGAAGGGGTTGCGGGTCCTTGGCGTTGGCAAGGCAAGAATCGAATCATCAGACTTACCTGATATTCAACATGATTTTGATTTTGAATTTGTGGGTCTGATCGGGTTATCCGATCCTATCCGGCCAAATGTGTCGGAAGCAGTCGCAGAATGTCACCGGGCAGGCATCAGGGTAATTATGATTACCGGGGATTATCCTATAACGGCAATGAATATTGCCAAAGAAATAGGCCTGCAAAACCACGAAGTCTGCATTACCGGTCAAGAACTGCAGGTGATGTCCGAGACTGAGTTGTGCGAAAAAATTCAACATATTAATGTGTTTGCCAGGGTTGTACCAGAACAGAAACTGAAAATTGTTAACGCGCTCAAGAAAAACAATGAAATTGTCGCCATGACAGGAGATGGCGTCAATGATGCTCCCGCGCTAAAGGCTGCCAATATTGGCATTGCCATGGGAGAAAAAGGCACCGATGTCGCGCGGGAGGCCTCTTCCTTGGTGCTGATGGATGACAACTTCGCCTCTATCGTTGGTGCCGTAAGGATGGGACGGCGAATTTTCGATAATCTCCAGAAAGCACTGGGGTACATTTTTGCAATCCATGTACCTATTGCCGGACTGTCCCTCATCCCTATTTTTTTCTCCGACCTGCCATTGATCCTCTGGCCTGTTCATATTGTATTCATGGAGCTGATAATAGACCCAGCCTGCTCCATCATCTTTGAGGCGGAAAAGGAAGAGGCTAACGTCATGTCCAGGCCACCGGCAAAATTTGATGAACCCTTTTTCGGAGGACGGAAGATTCTTTTCAGCTGTCTGCAGGGGGTTGGTGTACTCATCATTGTAATGGCGATTTATGGACTTGGTTTGTATCAGGGGTATTCAGAAAAAGAGGTCAGAACATTCTGTTTCATCACCCTTATCTCCTCGAACATTGCAGTAATATTGTCAAACCGGTCCTGGACGAGAAATATTTTCCAGATCCTGATTACTCCTAACCCAACCGTGAAATGGGTTGTTGGCGGCGCGATATTTTTCCTCGCACTGGTATTAAATATTCCATTTCTGACGGAAATATTTCTTTTTCAAAAGGTTGATTTGCTGGAGATCAGCATCTGCACTGCAGCAGGTTTATTGAGTATAACGGGCTTTGAGATTTTTAAACTGGTAGCAAACCGTTCCAAAAGGGAGCTATGTTAAAAAATGAAATCAGCTACAGATTAGACGAATTTGTAATTATAGAGCACAGTAGCGTCGTACTGACCTGGGTAAAGCATATGCCATTTGGCGGCCAGCGCAGCGGGCAATGCTATCGCCTTGACAATATACTTGTAATTCTTCCCTGGGACCATGAAGAACCAGGCTACCTGAAATGGGAATTTCATGAATACTCTATGCAATTGCCCAGATGGACCAAGACACATTATTACTGTTTTGCTTCCTCTCTTTGTCAAGTAGGCATTGCCCAAGGTCTTTCTACCGAGGCAATAAGGCAGATAGCTGGTGGCGAAAGCAGTCATGAACTTGTCAAAGTGCCAGAGTCAGGTTCATTCCAGCTTAATCGGTACAAAATCACTGTCCATAAAAATCACATCATCTCTTGGCTAACTATAGGAGGATTAAATAAAACGATAGGCGGAACATGTTTTATCGAATCCGATATTATATTTATAGGCCCTCAAGAAAATGAATCAGACACGAAACAGAGGCGACACTTTTTTGCCGAGCTCAAGTTGCTTCCCCTGTGGGATAAAACTGTTGCGTGGGGTCACGCTGGATCTCTCAAAATTTGTAATAAATTCAAAAATAAAAAGCCTTCATATTCTGCTCCTTGGAATCCTGAACCTAAAAAGATCTCTATAAAAGAAAATCTCAACCTTTTGCAGAGTGAAGGATTGAGCGAAGAAAAGTTCAGAGAAATCAAAGAATCAGGCATTGACTGGTTTAAAAATATGTGGACTCGTGTTTACCGAGTAGTCTGGTGACCAAATGTTCGGAATCGGTCTGACCTTAATTTCAACTCTTCTCCTTGTCTATATCGTGTGGAGAATATCCTCGATCCAAAAACTCACTGAGATTGTTTCCCAAAAAACTATTCTTTATAGTGGTATTGTCATCTGGACTATCCTTGTCAGCGGACGATTATTTGGCCATGGGAGCGGTTCGCTATGGGCCTCGACTGTTGAATTTGTTGGAATCACGATAACAGCCGTTCTTTTTCTTATATTTACCTGTCTTTTTCCGATAGATCTCGCCACCGGATTTGGTCGCTTCTTTCCCCGCCTGGCTCCTCGTCTTCGGGGTTGGGCAGTGATAGGAGGTTGTCTACTTTCGGTGGTGGCGGCAATCCAGGGAATCCGTCCCCCTGTAGTATCTCATCACGAAGTGAAACTGAAAAACCTCCTCGAGGTGCTTGATGGCACCACTCTGGTAGCTCTTTCCGATCTCCACCTGGGATCAACCCTTGGACCCGGGTGGCTCGAGGCCCGCGTTTCCCAGGTCCAGGCACTGGAGCCAGATATTATCCTGTTGCTTGGGGATATCTTTGAAGGACACGGAGAAAAGACTGAAGCCTTTCTACCAGCGTTCCGAAAATTCTCAGCGCCATACGGTATCTGGTCTGTGGATGGAAATCACGAAAACCATGGGAGAACCAGAGAATCCAGATCATCTCTTGAAGGAACCCAAATTTTCACCCTGCAAAACGAGTTGATACAACCCCTTCCTGGTTTGCTCCTTGCCGGCCGAAGTCTTCCACGTGGGCATGACGAAGTACCGACAACTCCCCCCTGGAATCCTCCAGAAGACCGTCCGCCAGGTGGTCTCATCTTGCTTTCCCACATCCCCGAAGATTCTAAGAAAGCCGCAGCCACAGGTGTCAATCTCATGTTGTCAGGACACACACATGGTGGCCAGATATGGCCTTTTAGTTTCCTTGTGGAGATGGTTCATCCCCAGTTCGGAGGGATTTACAATATAGATGATATGACCCTGCTGGTCTCACGTGGCACCGGCACCTGGGGCCCCAGAATGAGGCTATGGCGCCCCAGTGAAATCCTTCATATCACTCTTCGGTCTGAGTAAAAAATCTACGGTTGCAAAGCAGTAAGAATGGTTTTAATGGAGGCGGCTAAACAAAGACAAAGCCTTAATGAAGTAACGAGTTTCGCAGCAGATACAGTTGACACGGCAAAGACTTGCGAAGATGCTAAGATTAGCAGAACAATCATACGATTGTATACCATAACCGTATTCTCCATTTTCAAGGATCAAGTTTTCCAGTGACAATATGTTGTTTCAACATTACAAAAAAGTCACTTCTACATACGCTTCATAAGAATGAAAGGTTTTACGATAATTGAGAGGAACAAAAGTTTTGAAGATCAACCTATATTAAACAGGAACCAACGATGATTGACATGAATAAACTCTTAGGTCAACTGCTAGGCAGCGGTGCGGCTGGTGGTTTTGCGGGAGGTTTGGCAGGTGGACTTGCGAGCAGCATGCTGACCAGTAAGAAAGGACGTAAGCTGGGTACAAAAGCGCTCAAACTGGGCGGGGTTGCTGCAGTAGGCGCGCTAGCTTACACTGCTTTCCAACGTTACAACCAGGGTGCCACGTCGACCCTGCCAGCCACAGCGGCAGATCTCACTCTGGCGCCACCCGGCACTGCATTCATGCCCAAGGAGAATGATGATGCGGCCAATGAAGCATTGGGACTTACGCTGGTACGAGCTATGATTGCTGTAGCACGAGCTGATGGACGGCTTGATACAGAGGAAAGCCAGTCTATTTTCCAAAAGATTCAATCCTTAGGGCTGGACAGTGAAAGTCAGGCTTTACTGGTGGAAGAAATGGGCCATCCTGTTGATATGGACGCTATTGTCAACAGCGCCACCAGCCCAGAGATTGCCGCAGAAATCTACACAGCATCACTGCTGGCTGTCGATATCGACACCGCTGCTGAAAAAGGCTATCTCGTCATGCTGGCCGCACGTCTACGACTGCCTTCTGAGTTGGTCGTGGAGATTGAGCGACAAGTGGCAGCGCAAAAATCATTTGCTCAATAGATAGTTCTGCCTCTACCAGCGATATGTCAATGCTGGTAGATTGTAGTATTGGAAACTGGTCAACAAGTTTATGCCCACCACAGACAACACACTTTGTAAATGGAGACCTTTCTTTCAACTGTGTGACCGCAGATAGAACACAATGAAAAGACCGAAACATGGCTTGAGTAGAAAGTTTATGTTCCTGATGAAATTGCGACCCGGTTTCATCGTCGTCATCTCAATGCAAGTCGCAATTCTCGATACGTTCGGTTTATGACAGATTTGCTGCTTGTGCATATTTTTGATCTGTCTCGTTTTAAATGGGGGCGTGAAAGTCTTTTGCAGGCTGTTTAGTGCCGGGCTCTCTATATAAGAGCAATTCTGGCAGCAGATAAAAACGACTAACGTCCATTGCTTTAATTTCTGAGATTCAACTCCCTATAAGGTCTCTCCGGTAGTTTCTCTGATCTCTAGATCACTTCCTTCGGAAATTACGACAGTGATCTCCTTTGCTGCACCCACTTCAATTACGGGGGTTGCCTGTTTCGCGAGACTCAGGTAAAAATCATGAAGACTTGCCGCCCCTTCTGATAAGCCACCACCTATCGAGTATTTGGCAACTTGACCGGAATCGATTGTAGTTGTCGTACCGAGGGCAGATGTTGATTGGGTAGTTGCCGATGATTTTAGCATATCGCCCATGCCACCAAAAAAACCGGCTACGATCGTTCTGGCTGTGGCTGCGCCCATTCTTGAGACGACTCGGCCCGACAAACCGACTTTGCTGTCGGAGTCTGTGACAAAACCTTTGACCTGGGCATCAATAATTGCTTTGCCCTCGTTACTCAGACAGGAAAGCGAGACAAGCCGCACATCTGCCCGCTCTTTGTCAAGCCTGCCCACTGCTTCGGCAATGACGAAACATCCTGCCAAATTGGCTTTGATATCATTTGGAAGAACCGCTGGTGTCTGTATTCTGAGTAGGAGTGGCTCGGGATTGTTGGTTCCTTTACCTGAGGTAGAAGCATCGAAACCGGTCAATAGCTTTGCCTCCATAAAGGAAGGGGGGAGGTAGACTGTCCTTCCTTTTTTTTTAACGTTCCCAGAATCTAATTCGCCGGAAGTAATGGTTGAGTTCGACAATACACTGATCTCACCGATCATCTTTGGCTCAGGTTGTGGATGTGTCGGCAGGTTTGCGGGTATGGTTCTTCTATCAGGTGGCAAAGGCCATGGCTGCTCATTGGGCAGAGGTTGTGGAAGCACTGTAGGTTGAGTCACCTCGTCGGCAGAGGGAATTTGCGGTAGAGTTTTTTCGGTAAGGTGCTGTTCAGTTCTCTTCTGCTCCCGAGCTAATTTGTCTACCGTTTCCTGAAGAGATTCAAGTTGCCGTCTTTGTTCCCGGAGCATGGTTTTTTGAATCAAATCTGGTTCCAGCTGGATTTCTCGAGTTTTCTTTTGCCCGAAAAAACCTTTGGAAGTACCAGGACCGGAAGTGTTGTACCCGGTAGCAACCAGAATAATAAAAACGACACCGATCCCGGCCCAGATAACAATTTTCTTTTGTTTGGGGCCAAGATCGTTGAATCTCTTTTTCAGGCTCATTGCACCTGCTCCTTCTGGTCCACTATGAACACCATGGTGGACTGGTTGGGCTCTAAAGTTTGATTATCTATGGCGACAGCAAGAATTGAATTGCTGATGGATGAGGAGAGGAAAAGCTGTTCATTCACATCAATCGAGCCCTCTGAGAGGGATGTCGCCTGATATTTTCTTAAACGAAGTCCAACGCCATCCACATCAACAACCTGCAATAATTGTATTTCCAGATCGGGTGAAAGAGATATCATCCTGGTTGAATCGCTTACCCGATAACTTGCTGGGTATTCACCGTGGTAGGCCTCTCTGATGAGTAGAAGTGCCTGTTTCTCCAGAGGCATTTTTTGATAGTGGTTAATGTTTTTTTTGAAAGTATCGCCGTTGGGGGATGCAAGGCGGAGTGTGACTGAAGGGATGTCCGCAGGTGTGACGAGCAGGGTGTAAACTGCATTGTTGCAGACCACAAATAGTTCACTCTGGGTATCTGCGTATACATATTCAGATCCAGAATCCTCGATCTTGAATTTGATAAACCCATTATTGCCGGAAAAATGACCAGTCATGGCCTTTTCCTGAGAGAAAATTAAATCATTCATCGGTCCTGGGCAGACGATACGATTGATATCCCTGTTGGAGAGTTTAACTGCCGTTGGGATCTCTGCCTGGATCACCTCACTTGCCAGGCAGCCACCGGCTACAGTTAGAATCAAGACAGCCGATGTGAGTAATGTTCTAACCACGTTCTTGCTCCTGCCGTTGTGTCAGTTTTTCTTTGAACGATACGATGTAAAATCTGCCGTCTTGTAGGCGGTAGTCGATCAGATAGGTTTTGCTGGTATTCTCAAGCAATGTATCCCCGGCATACTGTTTGAAATTCCCAAAGACTTCTATGAACCCCTCAGTGACACTGATTTTCTCGAGATAGAAGACTGAGCTGACCTGCGATTCTTCGACTCTGCTGGCCAAGGAATACCAGGAATTGGAAGCCTGCGGATATGCCTCTGGAGCAAAATAGGCGAGCAGTTCCTCAAACTGGCCCCGTGCTGTAGGGGGTGAGTAGGTGGCTGCAAGACTTACAATTCTCCTGCTTATGTCTGAAATATAGGCGTCATTGGGTTTGCCCTGAATAAACTCGACAGTCCCGGTCATCGTCGGTGGGATCAGGACTACTCGTTGATATTTTACCGCTCGATAGACCATGGCGGAATTGAACATGACGGTAAGCGCCAGTATGGTGATGGTGAACTTGAGCAACCTGTTTTGAGCAAAGAGGTTGCTTGTTTTCTGCAGGAAGATCTCAGCCTTCATTCATGAAACTCCCTCTGAAAATAATCGGGATAATTTTTCATCTGAATAAAACCGAACATGTAAAGGACATGCCTGAGAAATCCTCTGGATTGCGATCTCTTGGTCCGGGTGTAAAAGTATTGGGTGACCAGAAATACCAGCCACATGATTTTGCCGTAAAGAAGGGCCAAGGTGAGGGTGAATACACAGAGGATCAACTCGTCCGTCTCGAACCAGAGTACCTGGATGGGTCTTGAAAGGTACTGGGGGAATCTGTGGGTAAAATTGTTTTCGCTCAACGGATCTTTCTCCTCTGGATTCCATGGCTTTTAGCTGATCATTGCACCAATGGTCTGGACAACAGCATCTGCCTTTAGCAGGAATGCACCACCTAATACAACACCTGCCGCAGGTAAGATCATTTGCCGGATGGCCAGTATTGCTGAAAACACCATGCAGGCAACGCCGGCCACAAAGCCGATAGGTCCCAGCAGAATTTGGTTCACCCCGATATCGTAAAGATCATAGGCAAAGGAACCTGCCGCCGGCACGGTCATGGCGGTTGCATTGCTCGATATCAGGCAGAGCGTAGCAATAATGGCGAAGGTTGTAAGATTTCTACCCTGTTTTCCCTTCGCAGTTTGCGACTGGACTTTGTTGTTCATTCGTTCTCCTCCTCTTAGAGAAATATTTATTGTTCCAATTCCATCTGTCTTGCGTTGGCTATTGTGTCCTGATCTCAACCCGGCGATTTTTGAATAATTCTTCCGGGTTGGTGGCTATGGGATCCGCCTCTCCTTTGGCTTGCAGTGCGACCACAGAAAATCCATAGGTTTCAAGAAAATTGACTACCGTAACCGCACGTTGCATTGAAAGCAGGAGGTTGAATTCTTCAGAACCAATTTCACAGGAGTACCCAGTTATGAAGAGCGGAGTGTCACGCGTAATTCCATAACGCTGCATACTGTCGAGGAGTGTTTGCGCAGCCTTGGATGAAAGAGCTGCGCTCCCCAGTTCGAAAAGAATCCCTGGAAGATGATAAATCTGCGTTGATGATCTCTTCATTGCTGGAGCATCTGTGATCACAAAGGTGATGCACGTTACCTTCCGAGTAATATTCGATTGGAACTCGTACAATTCCTGACGAATCTCAATTGCCTTCAGCTCTACTGATGGCAAAAGGAGGGCAGTC
This sequence comes from Pseudomonadota bacterium, assembly GCA_018817385.1. Classification (GTDB taxonomy): domain Bacteria; phylum Desulfobacterota; class Desulfobulbia; order Desulfobulbales; family Desulfocapsaceae; genus Desulfocapsa. Next base: position 10,302 of record JAHIUA010000070.1, on the reverse strand, counting down.
AATGCAAAAATTATGATTTGGGTTTTGTTCTTCATCTCTGTCTTCTTTTTTCCGACTGTGTGACCAATTTTATCTTTCCATCATTGTCACGATTGGAGGTGGATGAGTTTTAACCGGTAAAGGTAAGTGTCAATAAATGTTGTTTATTACTTATTTGTTTGTGCTAAGTAAGAGATGAACCAGGCTGTTCGTCAGAACGTTTTTTCTCACGATGTTTTGCCACCTGAACGCGGTTTCGTATTTTGTGGAGGCGTTTTATTTGTTGTCTGGTGAGTAAAAAACAAAAGGTCGTCTGGATTTCTTCGATGAGTGTGCTCATCTCAAGCTTTTGACCAGGCGCGAGATTGAAGTATCTGCTGGATGCATATCGTTCCCATTTTGTGGGAAGATCGGCTGTCCTTAGAAAACTGTGACGAGCCTTTAGTGAAAGACGGCTCAACTGGGCACGTAAAATTTCCTTTTTTCCCCAAATTTTTTCCAGGAATTGCAGGCAGAGGTGGTCTTCTCGGCTGAGAGGATCAGCGATGATACCCTCGCGCTGTAGATAGCGGAGAATTCGCTTGGGTATTGAGGTTTCCTTCGCATATTCAGAAAGAGGAATCATCGAATTGTTCCTTCAATTTTCTGGATACTTTCACTCACCACCCGGCAGGCATGACGACGGCTGATATTGAATTCTCTGGCAATATCCGGGGTGCTGGCAGGGGTAGATTGCTGTAACAGCCATCGGCAGATTTCACGTTGACGCTTGCTGACAGCCTGTAACGCCTGTTCGATCTCGATTTCTTCAGGTTCGCTGGTTTCCTCGTTGGGTTCTTCTGGACAGGGAAGCAAATAATCTTCCAGGCAATGGACTGTCTGGATACCGGAAGCCAACTTAATGCAACTTGTTTTAAATATGACTCGGAAAAACGGGATAAATCGTTCTGGAGATTCTTTTTTCTTGGAGGTGATCAGAGCTTTTACGGAGGCAATTGCGGCTTCTTGATAGAGATCTTCGTAATCGCCAACCATGAATTTGATATAGGGTGAGGCAATCTGCCGAATGAGGCTCTTATTCGACGAGACCCAGTGCAGTGCAGTGGACCACGTCTCCTGTCTGGATAGTTGTTGATCTGTCGGTAATGAACATGTCATTTCTCATTCCCTAAAAGATTAATATAAGATTAAAAATGATTAGGCATTTGCGGCTGCTCTCTTCAATCCCAATGTTTTCGGGAGTTTCTGCAGATATCTCGAAGCGAAATTGCGACCGCTATGCCCCCTTTGTGCGACCGCTATGCCCCCCTTTTTACGACCGCTATGCCCACCCTTACGACTGCTATGCCCACCCCTTACGACCGCTATGCCCCCTGGTTGCGACTGCTATGCCCCCTGTCAGGTGTCCCGGGATAGTTGGTGTCCCGTTTTTTTACGTGAACTTTGTCCTGGAGGTCTATTTTCCAGGAAGTGATGAGTTCAGCTTTGGTCAACTCATCCAATGCGCGTCGCAGCTTTCCGCGAAAATCCGACAATCTGCCGATGCTCGCCCCGCATAAATGTTTTAGCGTTGCGACTTTTATCGGGTAGGGTTCTTTGTGGCTGGCATAGAATCCATGCAGCCATTTGGCGAGGTCAGTCTTCAACTTCAGCCGCTGGTGCCACTGCAACTGAGTCCATCCAGCGTTAAAGAGTCTGCCAAGTTTTGGATTTATCTTGAGGAAGTAACCCTGGCTTGAGCTGTTGTAGATAAATTCATCAACCAGTGAACCTGCATAGGTGTATGAGTCGGTCCAATAGCTGTTTTTGACTTCTAAGGTGATCTCGACCGCAGAGCCGGTGAGCCTTCGGAGGCAGTCCTTGAGCCATTCACGGCCTGATTTCCCGGACCTGCGACCTATTCCGTGAAGAAAGCCCTTTCCGGTGAATCGCACATATTCACCGGTTGTTTGTTGCAAAGAGACCAGGTGAAGAGCATGGATAAGTACATCAAAATCCCCCTGATCGAGGCGCCAGCCGGTATAGCGAATATCGAGTCCCTTTACTGCAGCGATGACCTCTCCTTTGACAGCTTTCCGACGACCCCGCTGGATGACACCAAAGAGGGAGGAGCGCAAACAGATATTCGGGATGCCCCGGGTTTGTATAGGCCAGAGTGGGAGGGGGGAGGAATCTGCTCGTGTTTTAATCTCTTTCTGAAGCTCAGGTGAAAGACACTTCAATCCTTTGGTTGTTGGATCATCTTCACGTTCCACTCTGCATTACCAAAGGTGAATATCTTTTGATTTCCTCTTCCGGCCAGGTTGCTTGCGTGATTTTTCCTCCATGGCAGACGTGTCCAAAAAATTATCAAGATCAGACCTTCGGAAAAGGAGTTTTCCTTTTTGTTGACCAGAAGGTCGTGAAAATGGAATTGAACGCTGCTCAACAGCCAACCGTCTGAAGTGGTCAGGAGAAAAACCTACATATTCAGCCGCCTGTTTCAATGTCATGACACTGGACTCGGGTGGAGCCCTATTTGCCAGCAAGCGGAGGATTTTATTTTGAGTTTCCTCGATTGCTGCAAGTCTGCTATCAATGTCCATAATCTGTTCGACCTTGATATATGTACCCTTCAACAGCCTTCCTGATTTCCTCGGGGGATCCCCAAACCCATGTAACTCGGCTGATAGCTGTTACTTCTTCCAACCTGACAGCGACAGGGGGAGGGCAGGGACGTCTACCCCGGATAATATGACTCAGAAAATCAGGTCCGATATCTGCTAACCTTGCGATTTCTTTCTGTGTGATTTTCTTCTTGTTAGGTTTCATGGCCATTTATGTTATAGAAAATAGACCGTGAGTCAACAGAAAAGTAGACTAAAATAGACCTAATGTGCTTTTTTTCTTCCAAAAATTGAGCATGTGGTCTATAGTTGACTTATGGATCAATTAATCTCAAATCAATTCCGAGCAGCTCTCACACATTTGCTGGCTCAAGAAGGTCGAGGGGCACAGGCACGTCTTGCAAAACAGCAGGATATTGATCGCGGATATCTCAATGCCATTGTCAAAGGCAGAAAATCCGGTTCCGAAAAGATACGATCAAAAATAGCCAGCCATTTCGATATGGCCTATGAGGATGTGTTTGTTCTAGGGCGACGTGTATTGGAGCAAGCTGAGAGTTCAGCTGCAAATTATGAAAATCAAACGTTTGATGCTTTAACGACAGCGGAACCTGCCCCAGAAAATACACTTGGTGATGATGCTATAGATTTTAAGGTCCCGACCAAAAGGGAAGGTGGGTCATCAAGTATCCACACCAGGATACTGAAAACGATTGAAGTTCTCGAATCTGATACAAAATACGGTGATCTTCTTGCTGGTTTGATCGATGCTTTTCACGATTCTCTCAGCACGAAAAGAGAAAAAGAGACAATACATTGACAAAAGAAAGGGCTTGAGTTTCAAGCCCAAGAGGTTGACCGAAGTGTGGACAATGAGAAAAAATGAGGTTTATCAGGTGTGGAAATCTGAAATTAATCTGACAGATCCCGATATTAGGTTTTAATCATATCTGACAATTAAATTTTACATTACTTTGGGAACCTCAACTGAGCAGTTACTCCATTTTTGAGCAGTTTTCTCCTCATAGTTGACCTAACCATATCTGGACGAATCTTAACTAGACGCATGGTCCGTTCTATTTGTATAAGTAATGCAAATATTTAAGCGGGGAATGCATGACTCTGCAGCGCAGTTATTCATGTTGTCTATCAGAGTATCTTCCTGTAAAACAAAAAAAGAAATTCTGCAAATCTGAAATATCACTCGTTGGGCGCACAAGGATGGTCTGGTAGAGTGATTTCTGTATCTCAACGGGTTGTGCGAGCAGTGCTGCCTGTAAACGATTAGAGAAAGGAGTTACTTAATTGGAAAAATCGATAGCTTGGGTAGTTCATAACAAGGAGTGGCTATTTTCAGGTGCCGGACTAGCGGTCATTGTTTGGATAGGACGTCTTATCTTCAAGAAGATGGCACCCACGTCTACTCAAACCATCCGCTCAGGTGCTAGCTCAACAAATGTTCAGGCGGGTCGGGATGTTAGTTTTGTGACGAAGAAGAAGGAAAACGATGTGGAAGAAGAGTAAACAGTCGATTTCCTCCGGAGACGATTCGATAAATGTAATCGTTGGTCGAGATTTCATTCTCAACTCTAGTGTTCCGATAGAGCTTGTCGACGAAAAAATAGAAGAGGAAGTTGAAAAACTTAGGAAGTCACGATTCTTCATTGAGTCCGACGGAACTAGATCGTCGTTGAGGCTTGCGAGACGCCTTGCTGAGGGAGACCTTTCGGGGGGCTCCGACGAAGCAAGAGGGCGGGCGTTGGCATGGTGCGCCAGATTATTATCTCGTTCAGCGGATCTTGAGCGAGCGGAAGAGTTTCTGGAGCTCGCGAAAAACCTCGGAGATTTCACAGAAGCAAAAATTGCGGAAGCATTCATTATTTCCCAGAAGGGAGATAAGGCAGCGGCACTTAACGCCCTTGCCGACATTGACTCGGACGTTTCACATTCTGCCGGTTTAATGATCGTTGAATATCATGATGGCGTCGAAGGTGCTCAAAGTTGGATGGATGCTGCCGGCTATATGGTCGGAGACTTGGATTCAGACGGCAAAAGTGTTCTTTTAAGGCAGCAGCTTCAACTCGGGCGTTGGGAAAAGGCCTCGCAGATCGTTGATACGCTCTCTAAGGCTGACTTTGACGAAACTCCTACTCTCCACCATTTGGCAGCTTTGGCGACGCTGGTTCCCAACGTCCCACAAGCTTTTCGAACTAGTGTTCTGACACATGTTCCATTTGAAGCGCGGGAATTTCCTCTAGCATCCGACGCCGTTGCGATGGATGAGCGGTGTGCCGCACACCAACACTTTCTTCATGCGGTTGAGGCTGCAAAGCAACTGACTTGTCCACACGCCGCGAGAATAGATGACGAGTATGCGCTTTGGCTCGAACTGCTTGACCCGAAGCAAAAATCACACGGCAAAAACAGATTAGAAAGCAAACTTCGCGATCCGAGCACTGCGCTCGGTTTCGTCCACTATGCTCTTCAGTTTGGTATCAAACTGGACCTGGACATGGTCGAACGAGATATTGAACGTAGTAACGCTATAAATGGCGGATTGACCATTGATGCCGCCATGGCTCGTTTCGCCCTTGCATTTGCCCAGCAAACCCCCGAGGAAGCTGCCAATTATATTGCTCTCCACCATAATCAACTCGCTGCCCATATCGATGCCAAGCTTATGCGATATCGCCAGATCGAATTGCTTTCACGCGCAGGTCTAATCGAGAAAGCGAACGAGATTCTAGCCATACTACGAGAAGAGGGTGTCCCTGCCGAACAAGAAAGCAATCTCCGAAGGATTATATCTGAGGGCCAAGGAAATGATCCCATTGAATCTCGCAAAACACAATACGAAGCTACCGGAGCTCTTGCCGATCTGATCAACCTTGTAGCCGAACTGGAAGGACATCATCGCTGGGACGACTTGTGCGATTTCGGAAGGCGTCTGTTTGAAGAGACGCATTCGCTTAGAGATGCTGAGCGCCTCGCTAGTGCCTTCAACCATACTCACAGATCGGAAGCACTGGTAAACTTTATAAAAGAAAACAAAGACCTGCTATCGCAATCCCATCAAATGCGTATGCTTTACGCTTGGGGCCTTTACCACGAGGGTGCGTTTCTTGAATCTCGTGCTGTGCTGGCGGAACTTAGTGAAGAAGTGGGCGGCGCGAACTATCGTGCATTAAGAGTGAATCTCGGGATTGCGACTGGTGACGTGGCCTCCCTTTCCGCATACATCGCCGATGAGCACCGGAATAGAGACAACAGAAGCGCACGTGATCTGATTGGCGCTGCGCAATTGGCTCTTCATCTGGGCTCACCCCAGGCCAAGGCTCTAGTCTTCGAGGCAGCGGCGAAGGCCGAAGATGATTCCGCCGTCCTGGCCGCCGCATACTTTATCGCAACAAGTGCAGGTTGGGAAAATGATCCGCAGGTTTTCTTGTGGATCGAAAAAGCAGCGGAACTGTCAGGAACCGATGGCCCACTCCAACGGATGAGCCTGAAGGACCTTCTTGATCGAAAGCCTGAATGGGATCGCCACGAATCAGAAACATGGCGTTTGCTTGCACAAGGCCAAATGCCGATCTTCCTTGCTGCGCAGTCACTTAATCGAACTCTCATTGATCTTACAACCTTTCCGGCATTTACCAATCTCATTGAGACTGATCCGAGGCGGAGAAGCGCGATTCCTGCTTACGGCGGTAAGCATCTCCCGTTGGAGTTTGATGTCGGCGGAAAAGTTGCTGCTTTTGATGCAACTGCACTTCTCACCTTGAGTTTCCTGAAGATACTAGATGCGACGCTCGATGCATTCGAAATTGTTTATATTCCACATTCAACCCTTGGATGGATATTTGAGGAACGCCGGAAAGCCGAGTTCCATCAACCTAGCCGTATAGCAGGTGCACGCAAGGTTCGGGATTTTCTGGCAACTGACTTATTGGCGAAATTCAATCCTACCACAATTGCGAGCAGTGATTTATCTACTCAGATTGGTGATGATTTAGCAGCATTGATTGCTGAGGCGGAGCTAATACGTGACGGTGATGAAACGCAGCATGTCGTCGTTCGTTCTTCCCCTGTGCATAGACTTTCCAGCTTAATGGAGGAAGAGGCAGATCTTTCTGCACATGCGGCCGTCTTGAGCAGTTGCCTCAGTGTTGTGGAGAAGCTCAGACAAAAGGGGCAGATTACCGCTGACGAAATAAAACGAGCACACTCCTATTTGCAACTGCATGAAAAACCGTGGCCGAACCAGCCTGACATTGCGGATGGGGCGATCCTTTATCTTGACGATCTTGCAGTCACATATTTTATGCATCTGGGATTTCTCGGAAAACTCCGAGGTGCAGGTTTTGAAGCAGTGGTGTCGCCAAGAGAGATTTCCCAAACGGATGCACTTATTTCTTACGAAATCATTTCCAATGATGTGAAGGAAGTCATCGAGAGCATCCGAGCTTCACTAAATTCGCGGATAGAGTCTGGACAAGTGAGGGTTAGCCGTAGGCGCAACTTTGACGAGACTGAAGAGAAAATTATCCAGGAGCACCCCACAGTCGGCATTCTTGCTCTTGCCCCCCATTGTGACGTTGCGATTATTGATGACAGGTTTATCAACCAGCATGCGAATATTGCTAGCGACGGCGCGCAAGTGCCTGTCATATCCACCCTTAACTTGCTGGATGCTTTGGTGATTTCCGGTGTTTTGTCGGATAATGACCGTCTTGAACATCGGACGCGGCTTCGCCGGGCTGGCTACTTCTTCGTTCCGGTCAGTGTAGACGAACTCGAACGGTGCTTGGAGGAATCAACTATTGTCAAGGGGAGGGTCGTTGAAACAGCTGAGCTGAAGGCTATCCGAGAATCCGTCCTCCGTGTCAGAATGAGCGACTGGCTGCAGCTCCCCAAGGAAGCGCCTTGGCTAGACGGAACGTTGAAAGCGTTTGTTCATGTGCTCAGAAATCTGTGGAGGGACGAGGCCGATTTCGAAGTTATTACGGCTTGTTCAAGCTGGCTCGTCGAGCAAATCGATCTTCGTGGGTGGGCACACAGTCTTATTCCGGAGCATGCTGACAATGTCGTCCGTGTCGGACGTGCAGTACATATCCTCTTGCTGCTGACGCCACCCACCGATGTCAAGCAAAGCGTTGTGGACGCTTACTGGAACTGGTTGGAACAAATGATTCTGAGGCCCATACAGGAACAATTCCCCGCGGTGTACGAATGGTTTGTCGATTATTACCGCAGTCGGGTTGCTGAGATTTCTGAAACCCAGTTTCCGGAAGTGGGAAACTCTGTGCCCAACAGTCCATATGAGAGAGCGATAATGGCGGAGGCCACGCTAAAGTTTGTTCCTCCACTAATACGTATGAGTTTGCTTGACGACCAGAGCTTTAGAGAAGACTACGGCTTCAAAGCTGAAGCTATAATTACCTTCGGATCAAGTGGTTTCTCTGGTCAGTGGTCCTCACTATTAAATGCAATTCGTACCGTTCTAGCCGCCGGGAAAGACTCAGCCGAATTGATTGATGCTGAAGGTCGGACATGGGTTCTCATGATTGATGCATGCGAGAGCGGATTTCCGAATCTTGTCCTTTCATCCGATCAACAACGGCTGGTGCTGCATGATTTCTCTGTCCTTTCCGAAGATGCCTCAACACGCATTCGTTCTTTGGAAGAATCTGCTTCAGACGTGAACCTTCCACTCAATGCCCAGGAAAAATGGCGGAAAATCTTAGAAGAACGTGCGCTGGAAGACGACGAAGTCGATACTTTTCAAAGTGATATACGCGATACTCCGGTCCATGTGGAACGGACTATAAGAAGCGAAATCACGGCAGGAAAAAGCAGTGTTTCTTCTCTGGTTCCGAATTCGCGGCGGTATTATGAGAGACTCGTTGGCGCTTATGATGGAAGCGATTCGATCCGGGATTATGCTGTCACTTCAGGTCGTGAAATCCTTGGACAACTGACTAAGTGGCATCCTTACGAAGGCTTCCTCTTCTGCCTGTTACTTTCTTCTCACTTGTCGCTGACCGCCGAAATGAAAGTTGATTGCCTCGATCAGAATGACTTGGTAAGAGCTTTTGAATATCTGGAGAATTATGGCGACACGCTCTCTCGGTTGGGCGCATTCGAAGTCGGACTACGCATTCTTCCGGATAGGCCGGAGGTCGAGCCGTTCCTGTTGCGTCTCGTTCATCGAATTCGGGACGATGACGTGGAAAGCAAGGCGAGTGAATTCAATTTGTTTTCGGCATTATTCGTACTGGTCGACGGGGAACTGGCTAGAACGCGCCTTCTGGCCGAGGAGCCGCCTTTTTATCGCAGACTGGCCTCTCTAGCCCAGGCTGCGTTGATCCATCGCCAGATTGTCCAATGCGGAATTGATTACGATCACTTCTCTAAGTGGGCGTTCAGCAATCGCGGCGAACACTTTTACATGCAATCTCTCACGGATATACGAACCGAACCGCGATGGAACCCCGATCTTGCCGCCGGATCTCAGATGCAGGCGGACTTCTTCGGCCGCATTATGATTTCGGGTAAAAATTTGCAGGAAAATCTTGGCGAGGGAGAGTTGCGTGAAACTATCCTTGGTGAAGGAGAGCAAAGCCTCCTTAAACTGTGCGAGTTTCCGCGTCCGTACTTTCCGGGGCCGCTTGAAGGTACTGAAGATAATCCAAATGCTTTGCCGGACGACCTTGCTTGCATCATTGAAGAACAGCTCAACAGCGAGGAGGTCGGAGCAGCCTCGTTTATAGCCCTCGTCAACTCTGCGATAATTTTCAGGATTACATCCGGTCATGCGGAGTTGGCCACAAAGGCACTCAAGTTGTGTAACTACACTCTCGCCAATTTGAAGAGCAGATCTCAGCTAATTGCCATTTTAAACGGTCTGGCAACTGTTGCAGCCATAACCAGAAACCCGGCGCTGGCCGATGAACTCCGCATTCTTGTGCGCCGTTATCGCCGTGACTCTGAATATGGCTTCTCCATCGAAGAATCTATAAGGATGTGCTTAGTGGCTTCCGCTAGTAGGGAAGACTTGATGGAATGGCGAATGTTTGCAGGTGAATGGTTAACCGAACTTGCTTTTAGCGAGCTGGAAGGGCAAGAAGGTGAAGTTCTTCATTCTCATTTATCGGCACTGCTTCATTCAGTGCCGGAATTGTGGGTTTCGTGTGCGAGAGCTGATGCGGCGTTGAAGGCTTGGTGTTGCCGTTGATATCATTGTCGAGACGATTTTGGCAGTGTCACTCTGCTGTGCGTGGAATAGGCGGAATATCCAACACCAAATTTGATCCCAAACCCTTCTGTTGATTAAGAAGTGCGGCTTATCCAACTAAGACTGGTATGTGATATCTCATCATGTTTGCGATGATTCTGAATTAAAGATATCTACCTTATACCTAAGGGGTAATGATCCTCCAATACCCAACAGTAAAACAGAAATCTCAAATCAGAACTTGGCAATGACTATCTTTAGTAGGCGATTGTCTGAAAAAGTTGAAAGTTGAAAACGAAATGTGTCGGATTGAGTGTGGATTCCTACGCATCAGGTGAATGAGTTGCAGTATCTAGTGTCTCGTCAACATTCAAGTGTCGGATAAAGGCGCAGTAATTTTATCCGAGCACTGTCAGTAGTAAAATGCCAATTCACCTTGGCGTTTTTGTTGTTTCTATATTCTTGCCATGCACTGACTTCTTTTTT
>JAHIUA010000069.1 GCA_018817385.1 Pseudomonadota bacterium | reverse complement strand
TCTGCTGCAAATTTGACAAATCGGCCCATATTTCCATAGATTTTCGTTAAATAGGCCTGCTATTCGCCTCAAATCCATGAAAATCTGGTCTCGATTTCTCTAATTTTCGCTACGATTCTCTAAATCCGACAGACTCCTAGGAAATCGAAAAAGAACTTCTTCAAAATTCATTACGTTTCCTTCGCGGAACTCGATCCCTTCGTCTTTGAGCATTTTTATTTTTTTCTCTATAGCTGTTCCCGATGTCTTTCCTTGAAATCCCCCAATCCGACCGGATGTGGCAACAACCCGGTGTCATGGAACCTCCGGTGCATAGGGGTTTTTTCGCATGGCCTGCCCGACCCCGCGATATGCTCTGGTTCCCAAGGCATGGGCAATTTCTTTATAGGTCGTTACCCGCCCTTTAGGCACCTTCCGTAAAAGATCGTATGCTTCATCGGCAAAGGTCTTCATTTTTTCCTCTTCTCTTTAACGCAAAAAAATACCCGGCAAAAAAAGCGTTTCAATAACTCGTTGATACCTTTATCACACCACTCTATTATCCATAAAGACAGAACGAGTCTGCCCCCCAAATCCTGCTTATTGAATCCCAATTCCTTTTGAGGAGTATTCTTTCAACAGAACCTTACATATCATTTTCAGCTGGCTCAATCAATATAACTTAACGAGACAGGTTGATTGAGGTTGATAAGTTATGAGTTGAAAACAGTTGGGGGATTCTACCTTTAAATAAAGATTGGTAGCTTCCATGTCAATCTTAACCGCAAGAAGAAAAATGCAGCGAGGCGGCAGCCTGCTCCACAGTTCTTGGAGCAGGCTGCCGGAAGTCTTCTTTCGTTCTGAGTTTACTGTCTCTGGTTCTGATTCAGTATGGCCGGCAGGTAAATATTCCAGGGGAATCCCCCCTCAAAAGTTGCAATGATCGAACAGTCTGCGCTGATTACGTCTGTCGTATAGATACCTCCGACAAGCATACCACCGCAGGTGCTCGTTACGCTACTAAGGGTATAGGAGGGATTCGTACTGACTGTACAGGTTGAGGTGGAACTGTCAGGCACAGGATTGGGGGAGCAGCTTACTCCTCCTCCGTCAACTGGCAATGCGGAGGTGGTGATGGTGTATAATAGCTCTGTAAAGGTGGCCGTGCAGTTCTTTGCCGCATCCATGCTCACCATGCCGTCCAAGCAGTCCGCATCCCCGCTCCAGCCGCTAAAGACGGATCCTGTATCTGCAGTGGTGGTCAGGTTCACTACCGTATTGTAATCATACTCTTCGCTGCAGTCGCTCCCGCAGTCAATACCTGTGGGGAGACTGGTTACCGAGCCTGTCCCGACAGTGTTCACCGTCAGCCTGAACCGGTCAGTGACAAAGTTCGCAACGACCGTACAATCTGCCCTGATTGCGTCTGTCGTATAGAGACTTCCGACAAGCGTGCCGCCGCAGGTACCCGTTACGCTCTCAAGGGAATAGTAGGGATTTGGAGTGACTGTACAGGTTGAGGCGGAACTGTCAGGCACAGGATTGGGGGCGCAGCTTACTCCTCCTCCGTCAACTGGCAATGCGGAGGCGGTGATGGTGTATAATAGCTCTGTAAAGGTGGCTGTGCAGTTCTTAGCCGCATCCATGGTCACCACGCCGTCCGAGCAGTCCGCATCCCCGCTCCATCCGTCAAAACCTGAGCCTGCATCCGGTGTGGCGGTCAGAGTCACTTCCGTATTAGCATCATAGCCTTCGCTGCAGTCGCCCGGGCAAGCAATACCTGAGGGACTGCTGCTTACCGTACCGGGGCCATCAGTGTCCACCGTCAGGCTGAACTGGTCTATGTCAAAATTCGCTACGACTGTACAGTCAGTTTCAATACTGCCAGTAGTGTAATCCCAGGTACCATCACCATTGTCACTCGGATCCGCAACATATGGACAGGTCCCCGTTACTGTATTAATGGTATAGTACGGATTTGGGCTGATTGTACAGGTTGAGGTGGAACTATCGGGAACAGGATTCGGGGCGCAGTTTACTCCTCCCCCGGCAGTGGGCGATGCGATAGCAGTGATGATGTGTGCCTCTGTAAAGGTCGCCGTGCAGCTCTTTGCCTCATCCATGGTCACCGTTCCGTCCAAGCAGTCCGCATCCCCGCTCCATCCAGTAAAGACGGAGTCTGCATCCGCTTCGACGGTCAGACTCACCACCGTATTGTAATCATAGGCTTCGATGCAGTTAGTTCCGCAGTCAATACCTGCAGGACTGCTGGTTACCGTGCCTGCTCCATCAAGGGTCACCGTCAGGTTGAACTGGTCAGCGACAAAATTCGCTACGACCGTACAGTCATCTATGATTTCGTCTGTCGTATAGGTAATTCCGTCAAGCGCAAGCTCACCGCCGCAGGTGCCCTCTATATCAGTATCAAGGGTATAGTGCGGATTCGTGGTGATTGTACAGGTTGAGGTGGAACCAGGGTCAACAGGATTCGGGGCGCAGATTACTTCCCCCCCGGCAGTGGGCAACGCTGAGGCAGTGATGGTATATGATGGCTCTGTAAAGGTGGCTGTGCAGATTTTTGCCGTATCCACGGTCACCTTGGTCTCCACCGTTCCGTCGTCCGTACAATCTCCACTCCAGCCATCAAAGACGTAGTCTGTATCCGCTGTGGCGGTCAGGGTTACTTCCGTATTAGCAGGATAGGATCCTATGCATAGGGCCCCACAGTCAATACCTGAGGGATTGCTTACTACCGTACCGGGTCCTATCGTGTTTACCGTCAGGCTAACCGGACTATATCCATAGAAATTCGCAATAACCGTACAGTCACTTTTAATACTGCCAGTCGTGTAATCCCAGGTACCGTCACCATTGTCACTCGGCGGCGCACCTGCTGGACAGGTCCCTTCTATTTCACCCAAATAATAACCGGTAGCCGGATCCAGGACAAACGAGAGAGTTTCGTCTTTTTCAACCCATTGATATCCTTCCGGGAAAATTGCTCCGCTTCCTGTTACGTTTACGCTCGAAACTACATAATATCCATCTGGATCAGTATCTTTTTTCTCGACGATACAGATATCGATATAGGTCAGGTTATTGGCAACATCAACGACCGGGGTATATAACGATGCCTCATCGTCATCTTCGTCGCTTTCCTCTGAGAGAGACAAAAAAGTCGACAAAGCAGTTGGTATAGCAGGCGGTATCACCGGGGGGCCCGTCACTGTGTTGTCGGTGAACAACATCTTTGAGTTGTCCCCGTTAGGGACATATGTCAGGCGCCACCATCCGGTTTTATGCCATGCCTGATCCACACACGTGTCTAAGTGATCTGGAAGATCGCGCATCCGCCAGTTGTACCCATGGACAAACTTCCCAGAGACATTTTGTTCGAGCGTGTACGGCACAACTGGGAGGTTGCAGGAACCCGACCACCCTTCACCTGCTATCCAAGCAGGGTCAAATGGATAGTCTGCAGGATACGCAGGAGGTTGGTCTCCCCCCATTTTAGGGCATTTGTAGTCAGGATCATCGTCATCCACAGGAAACAACTTGGTGAGATAGAGGTCAGCGGTCCCCGCGTTAATAATGGCATTAGGTGACTGATAAACATAGGGCAGCCCCCTCACTCCAGCATCTTCCTCAACCCGTGCGCCCCACTGCTCGGTAATCCCCTGGCCGGATACATGCCACATCTGGAACCCTGTCTGGGTTTGTGGTGTACCTGGAGGGAGTTCAATCAACGCATCCTGGCCCAGATCGATAAAAGGTTGCGTTTCCACACGCAGCACTGAGTAATCGTTCCAGTTTACCACTTCGATGCTGTCGCCCCAATCCACGTAGCGGACATTGACGGGAGCGCTGCCTGTAGTGGGCACACCTGTAACCTGAGAGCTCCACGTGTTGTCTTCCTCCTTCTGCCAGTACATGCGAGTAACCGATTTGCCTTCGCATTTGCCGCCTGGCGCTGTACATTCCGCCGCAGTATAATAAATTGTCGGAGTTGCCAGGTCATCGACACAAGAGGTATTGGGATAGGTGAATACATCGTACATTTCACTGCCTTCGCAGCCATACGAATAGGTCTCACCAAGTACTTCACCCTGAATGGTAAAGTGTGGGTCAATGGAAGGCCCGTCTATCAATACAGCCGGATAGGACAAATTGTTGCCGGCGCCTTCTTCACCCATGGCTTCGATAGCGCCACCTCCGAAAGCGAGTAGGCAAACCAGAACCGCAGTTACTGTTGTGGGAGTAACAGTCTGAATCTTCATAACATTAACCTCCTTTTATTGATGGTGTGGGTGCCTGGCAGGTTCCTTTCTGGGTTAGTGGTGTTCCCCCTTCTTATTCTGGAGTTGCTGCGGCAATGGATGCTTTTGTTCCATATCTCTTCTATCAAAAAAAGTTTTCGGTGATTTTTCCGTCTTTTTCATTCCTTCTGAAAACGTTCTTTACAAAGGCCTGAGTTGTCAAAAAAAAGGACCTCATTTGTGAAAATAACGATCTGCAACATAGCCATGACTGGCTAACTTTGAAGGGTTCTATTAATTCTTCTTTTCAGTGATCAATCCTCTGTCGGTAGGGTATTTGGGTGTTTCAAATAATTTTTTTCCTCAGTTTGATAAATTCAAAATTTTCTTTTATCATTTGAACCATCGGCTCTAAACAACATATTCCTGGCCGTCATCCCAAAAAGCCTCAATAGCAACAAGGATCTGTTGTTTGTTCTTGAGCATGGAAACACCGTTGTATTTTTGCAAACACCTTTTGATTCTTTTATCTTGGCGTCTTCATTATCAAAGAAATAACAGGGGACAAGCCGCATGTTCCTTTGCCCTGACCTGGCCTGACAGTGATAAAAACCTATGACACCCCTTATTTTTCCTTTAACTGCTAATCCCGTTCACATGGTTACTCACTAGGTAAAAACAATGCCTTCTTTGATTGGACAGAAAAAAAAAGCCGGGCTGCATTAAATTTGCAACCCGGCTGACTGGTATAGTCCCGTAGCTTTCCGTCCTTTGATCGCTCAAAGTTTGGCTTTTAATTGAATTTAAAATTAACTATATTTTAAGTTAACCACAGATTGATTAATTTGAAAATGGGTATATTTACCTATTTTCACATCATATTTTGAAATAATTCCAACGTTCATTCCTACAAAATAGTAATTATCACAAAGAAAAAAGGGCAAGTTGATATGCCTCATGTCGCGGGATATGTTGCCGTCCGGGGCGTGGAGTAGCAGATGGTAATGTTAGACATGAGGCGGTAGGCGGAGACTTTGAGATGAAACATTTCAACGGTTTCCTGAAGAACGGCACTGAAAAGTTCATAGTAGTTGGACGAGAGGAATATCTTCTCTCTTCGCCTGCCCCGGTTCATAACGTGATACCATGCCTGGATATTCTCTGCGTAGTGGTTTAGACATATTTTTCTCTACCACACATTCACAACAAGGGGTCTTCTAATGGGTGAGCCCTTTTGGGCATGCTCTCATGCGCACCTTTTTTTGAGGCGGATTGCCGTCGTTATAAACAAAAAACGCCAAAGCCCACCAGTAAGAAAGCTTTGCCGTTTTTAGTTATCTATCATTATCTGTATTTATTGTGCAGCCTGTTGAGCTTCCAGCTGCGCTATCCTCTTGATCAGGTCTTTGATTACTTCATTTTGGGCTGAGACGGTGGCAGAAAGATCTCTGTGTTCACCGTCTTTAGATTTTACAAATTCATGCAAAGTAGAATGGTCAAGCTGGTTTTCTTTGTCAAACGCATCGTATTCGCCCTCAGGAAGCCTCTGCATGGAGAGGACCGCATCGTAGGCAGTCTGTATGTCTTTGGGGTATGGGGTTCTGTCTGTGAATGAAAGGGCTGAAACATCCTTTGTTACATAAACATCTCCAGCAAAATAGCCGGCACGGAAGGAACTTTGTCCATAAACACCGATACCATTAGAAGCAGAAGATATTCCATAGACACCATAAGAGTACACGGCATCGCTTGCTTCGCCATAAACACCGAAAGCAGAATAACCTCCAGTGGCTTTGCCCTTAGCACCGTAACCTACTGAACCATCAGTTGAGGATCCGGCATAAAACGACTCAAAATAACCACCATAATTTTCTGAACCACTGCTTGCATATCCAGCAACACCACGATTTTGAATACCTACTGCGGAGTTTGCTGAAAAGTTTCCACCGATATTTAGGCCTTGTGAGCCACTGGCATCGCCGGCCGCACCCATATTGTAATTTGTACTGTCACCATTGGCATTAAACTTTCCTCCAATATTATCAGTTTCTGCTCCGCTGGCTTCACCTGATATACTGTAATGATGGACACCTCCAACGCCTTTTACTTCAGATTGCAAGCCGATACTCGTGGAACCTGTGGAGTTATTTGGATTGTTATAAAAACCGGCCAATGAAGTGCCGATGTTTTCAGTAGTGGCTTCAACTTTCAGTCTTGTGGAGGTCAATGGTGTTGTGCCTATGGCAGCATTTCCGGTGATAACCGTGTCTCCCTTGAAATACCCCGCATAGTTAGTAGTGGCCCCACTTGCCGTCCCATATACGCCATAGTGAGTGGTACCTCCGTTGCCAAAGGCATTACCATATAATGCCCAGCCAACACTTGAATTGCTTATATTTTCAAACAGACCGGTAGCTGAGTCTGTAACGTCACCCGTCACGCTAAGCTGATAAGATGAGGTCGGAACTACACCGATTCCGACATTGTCTGTACTCTTATCATAATATATTTCAGAACCAGCTGCGCTGCCGTTATCGTTATAGACAAGTTGCCCATCTGTACCGGCAACGGGGCCGGCTGGACCCTCTGGTCCTTGGCAGTCTAGTACAGTGCAAAAACCATTTTTGTCCACATCCTCACTCTTTAGATCACATGCGCCATTACCGTTCAAATCCCAGCAGTTGATGCCATCAACACCATCAACACCATCAACACCGGCGGGGCCAGTTATACCATCAGCTCCGGCAGGACCCTGAGGACCAATATCGCCAGTATCACCTTTGATGCCCTGAGGACCGGTATCGCCTGTGTCACCCTGAACACCTGCTGGTCCCTGAGGACCGGTATCGCCTGCGTCACCCTGAACACCTGCTGGCCCCTGAGAGCCGGTATCGCCAGTATCACCTTTCGGACCGGCCGGACCTTCGCCCCCCTCGGCTCCGACAGAGGCCACTAAATCCCAATAGGCATGGGGTGGAGAATCAACAGGAGAAGATATATGGTTGGCAACACAAAGATAGCTGCTTCCCTGGTACTGAACTGCGTCCCCGTTAGCGTAGGGTACGCCATCCGCCCATTCTCCCTGCCAGTTTATTGAGGCTTCAATATTAGTGGTAGCCCCCATAGGAATAATGACGACTTTGTCGGAAGCCATTATGGCAGTGCTAAAAAATAACACATTGGCAAGGCACAAAGCCGATAATTTATTTTTCATTTTATCTCCTTGATTGGACACCAGATTGCTATTGTTGCAACATTACAAAAATATATCTCAAAAAATCAATCTGGAAGGATAATTTCCTTACGGTTATCCCCCGGCTTTGCTGGGGGATAACAAAAGTTTGACAGATCCGGAAAAACATAAAATGTATAAATCATCACTGCTATCTTATAAATTCCCCCAGAGCAATTTCTGTGGCAAAACAACTCCCCGGTATCATTTCACCGGAGAGTTGTTAACTCAATAATTATATTCATAAGCGCCCATGGAGTAGCCTGTCTCCTCAAAACAGCCGGAGGCGGCGCTCCAGAGAGGTGTACGGCTGGCGCCCCGGTCCATATCACGAAAGACTTCAGGTGCCAGACATTTACCGCCCTCGATAATCGCGACAGGGGCTGAACCGGTCAGGTTCCAGTTGTTGTCTTCAATGGTGGAGAAATTATTATCCGGTCCGTCGATGTCGACAAAAAAGTTAGGATCATTTACGTCGACGTTGCCACCTGATGGCAGCCATTCCAGATGGTAGTCGAAGAATTCAAATGCAGTTTCATATTGTTCTTTAAGAGTATCTGACAACTGTTCCCAAAAAACATCAAAATTAGAATCTGCTGCTGTGCGGCACACCCAATTGTACTGAGCTGCAGTCTCTACAAGAGAATACTGTAAAACCCCAGCTGGAAAAGCTAATAGACCAATGGGTCCGTATGAAGAGACATTCTCCGTCATTGTATCCCAAGCCTTTTCCCACATATTCCGAGAATCTCGGACCTGCAAGTTATGAAAACAGGTTTCTTGACCACGAATACATGCATTATTATAGATACTGGCGGGGAGAGCACCAGGCGAGATACTCAGGCTTGCAATACAGGTAGCTCGGTTCTCAGTTTTTATTTCTGCCCCTACTGTATTATTTTGAGCATAGAGAATATTGTTCACAATTTCTGGTGATGCCCAAATGCCGGAGGTAATGACAGCTACACTCTGCACTCCGAGATTACTTGTTGAATCAGTATAGGACTTGCCGCCAAAGATGGTGTTGTTATAGAGTTTACCGCCAGCAAGCGACTGCCCACCTAAATATTCAACACCATAACAGACCTGAGACATGGTCTTGTCTTCACAACCGATGATGGTATTGTTGAAAATATTTGGCATAGCATCATAGACTGTCACTCCAATTCCTCGGACACCGCCACCACGGATACGGTTAGAATCAATGGTGGGGGCAGCTCCGTAAATTACTATTCCGGTTCCAGAGCGAATCACCTCACTTAATTCCGCAAAAGGACCGTCATCAGCTATAATAATGTTGTTTCTAATGAGTGAGTTACTCCGATCGGCAATGGTTAGACCGGTCCATCCTCCAGCACCTTGGTTGGAGCTGACAAGAGTGTTATCCTGCACCGTCACATTTCCACCAGTAATGAACAGAGCGGTGACCGGTGCCTTATTTAAAAGCAGCGGGCCATAAATATTGAGTCCCTGAATCCAAGTTGCTTCAGTGATACCAGACCCGGCAATAACAGTGCTGATCGGGTTGGCAGGTGTTACATCGGCGATTACTCCTGTCCCCTGGGCCCTTATTTCTGTTCGATACGTTTTCGGATCATACTCCCAGGTGGAAGCGGAATACCCACCGTAGAGGGATACTCCTTCAACCATGGTGACAGGACCATTGTCGATGTTAATGGTATAGGTTCCTTGGGCAATGGCGACCCTGCTCTTGCCGTTGGCTTTTGCATAGGCAATAGCTACTTTAATATCCCCAGCGGCGTTATCGGGTGAAGCGCCAGTTCCTGTTCCGAGTCTTTTGACATAGGCATAGTTTTCGTCATAGACATATGTGGTTTCACTGTCTGACGATTCATGCCCTCCACTATCAACGACATAAAGGTTGATACCGGTGTCCGCGACAGTGGCGTCGATTGAGAAGCCGTTGGAGATGATATCTGTAAAACAGAGGGGATCATCGACACAGGAGGCTTCATCCAGATAAAGAGGGTCTTCCAGCAGGTCCGTATGGATGGTGACACCCTGTGGATCTGTTGTCCCGTTGTTGGTAAACGAAAAATCATGGACAGAAGAGGAACCCCAGCTATAGGTGACGCTGGGTGCATCCCCGAGAGTGGTCAGGCTTGCGTCCAGCGGTCCGGCATTGGGGACAAATATGCCTGGGCTCATCTGGGCTACAGGCTCCACATAGGGAACGCAGGCGACATGGACATCGGTGACATCGACGGTCGTGTTACCCGTGGCGTTGGCTTCCACGGTACAGATCGCGCTTTGGGGCTGTTTGGCAATGGATACGGAATAGATATTGGGGACGACACTGCCGTCGACCACGCGCAATGGGTACAGGGAAAGGTTAAAGGTGAAGTCCTGCCCGTTTGCATCGCTGGGTCCGCTGACATCCAGGTACTCCAAGCCGTTGTTGAGGCTCAGGGTGATAGTGGTAGGGGTGATCATGTTGAGGCCGAGACCATCAACGTTGCCGCCTATAGTGACCGTCCTGGAGCTTGCCGGATAACAGTGCAGTTCCATGGTAATGAGGTCATCGGCGATTCCGCTGCGATTGGTGAGCGCGCATTCTTTCCCATCTTGTGATGTGCCAACAATCGAAAAATCATAGGCATCGCCATCCACCACCCAGGCTGATGTCATCTTCAGCAGGCTCCCATCGGTTCCCCCTGAAACAGAAAAGGTGGGCTCTGGAATCCAGCCGGGAGCATTGTCTGCAATGGGTACGCTATCACCGCTCAGAAGTCCGAACCGAGTAATGTTCATCTTCACTGCTCTCGTCGTACAGGAGACGGCAAGGTCGGTCACAGCTCCTCCGGATACTGTTCCGCTGCCATTCTCCAGAGTACAGATCTGAGAGTTATCAATGGGCTGGGAGAGAATCGTTACGTTGTACTGTGAGCCATCCAAAAGAGCGGCCAGAACAAAATCACCATCTGCCTTCATCTTTCGCCTTTGGATACCGCCATGGGTCTGGTCCTCCAGAGCCAAGGTCAGGCCGACCCCGTCAAGACCGCTCACCGTTCCGCCCACCGGGTAGCCGTTGGTGGTGCAGTCCACTGTGACAACAGCCTCCTTCAGAACAATGATGCCCGTTGCATTGGACATCCTGCACCCCTGATTGGGGAGGATGGGAGAATTTTTGATCTTGACCTGATAGTTGGCAAAACTCTTCAACTGTGTTTGAAAAGAGGTGCTTCCGTCTGCAGGAAGAGTCATTTCCTCCTGGTCGTTCAGTATCAGGGTCAGCGGTGTCCCTTGAATACCGTCCACCTTGACCGTCACGTTCTGAGGAGTAAAAAAAAGGCTCTTTGACAGGAGTAGGGAAATGATGGGATTAAGAGGGATATCTTTATCAGCAGCTTCCGACTGGCCGTGCCAGGGGATAAGGATGCAGACTGAGGCTGCAAAAAAGATGGCGGACCACGATAAAAATTTCATATTTTTCCCCTTGGTTGATGAAAACTATCACAGTAGATCAATGAGAACCCTGGTTAAGATACTTTTATTGCCTTGATGTTGAAAGGTAATTCTTTGTTAAGAACCCTCTCTTGCATCTCTTCAATTCCCTGTCTTTTCGAGGCAGGGAGAACAAAAGGGAACTCGCTTTGCTCAAAGAGTTCAAATTTCTTCATCGGCATCTCCTGTGGTGCTTAGCCAGTGCCAAAGGGAGGAAGGAAAATCACCCCCTGCAGGAGGGCAAGGTTGGGTCCTTTGGATTCACATTGTTATTGTTTTTGTAACAGGTTTAAAACATTTCTCTTTTAGACGAACAGGGGGCGGGGTCTGTTTGACTTTTTTAGGAGTGTGGGGGCAATTCGCGGCTGAAGCCGCTCCCACTTGGAGGGGATGTCACTCCTTGTCTGAGTTCTGGCTGCGGAGTTTGCTTGAGCGAGAGTTGAGATTGCCATGATATCGCTACCGGGGAAGTATGGTGAAGTAGGTAGGCCCTTGTGGGAGCCGGCTGAAGCCGCGAATACGGTGGTGAATCGACCTCTTGTCTGGCTGAACTATATGGGGGCAATTCGTGGCTGAAACTGCTCCCACTTGGATAGGATGTCACTCCTTATCTGAGTTCTGGCTGCGGAGGTTGCTTGAGCGAGAGTTGAGATCGCCATGATATCGTAGCCGGGGAAGTATGGTGAAGTAGGTAGGCCCTTGTGGGAGCCGGCTTCAGCCGCGAATACGGTGGTGAAGCGACCTCTTGTCTGGCTGAGGTATATGGGGGAGCAATTCGCGGCTGAAGTAGGCTCCCACATATAGAGCGGATTGTTCGTTGTGTCGTGGTTAAAAATAGTGCGGATTTTGTATGGTCCGGAAACTGGATCGGGTTGGAATTACTGGACACAAAAGGCCCTGACCGGAATGAGTTCCGGTCAGGGCCTTTTTTATACACCCGCTACATTCGGGGAGAGTGAGACTTAATTGGAGTAAGAGCTTTTGTCGCTCATGCCCTTACGGGAGTCAAGGTTCAGATTTCCCTTCTTGACCGCCTGGGTATTCCATTCCTGGAGGAGGGTGGCCTTGAACTGTTGCTTTTCGGCGACCAACGTTGCCAGGTCTACACCGGCCAGTTTCTGGGCCTTTTCTTTACTGGAAAAATCGGGAGCCATGTAGTCCACAGCACCATATTTGGCCAGGACCTTGACCAGTTTCAGGCGTGCTCTTTGGGCGATTTCATTGGATACGGCAAGCAGGCGCAGGGTCTCTTCCGGGGCATGGAAAAAGGAACCATGGCTGGCGATGGAGTAATCCCAGCGCCACTGGCCGTGCCTGATATCTGTGAGGATATCAGCCATCTCGGCCTCGGTGGCTCCCAGCTCCCAGGCCTTGCCAGCCTCGAGATGGGCTTTGGCCAGGTTGTCCATGGCAATTTCCATCAACTGCTCCTTGCGCTCCAGTTTCTGCTCGACTATGTTTCGGAAATCCTCTTCAGCCTGGTCATGACAGTTGAGGCAGATGTTTTCGATATCGTTGAGTGGGCTCTGGAGGTTATGGTCGGAGTAGGTTTTCCCGTCTTTGCTCTTGGTCGGCATATGGCAGTCGGCACAGGAGACATCACTGCGGGCATGGATACCGGTCTTATAGAGTTCGTAACCAGGGTGTTGGGCCTTGAGCATAGGTGCCTTACTGATCTGGTGGGTCCAGTCCTTGAACTCTATTTCATCATAGTATTTTTCCATGTCTTCAGCGCCGAGCCCCTTGGCCCAGGGAAGGGTAACCACGGCCGCGGTTTTCTGCTCGCCGCCTTTGTCGGTCCACTCCGTTTTTTTGAAGTAGTACTCGACATGGCATTGGGCACAGGCGAGGGAGCGCATATCATCCTTGGTGATCTCATCAAGCTTCACTCCACTGACCTCTAATGCCTTTTTCAGATAGGGACGGGACAGGGCCAGTTCGCTGGTCTGACTGTCATGGCAGTCGGCACAGCCGATGGGGTTGACGATTTCGTCTCCGTACTTGGCCCATTTGCCGGTAAAGTACTCCATTTCACCCACCTCGGCCATCATGCGCGGCACATCAGGAGATTTACAGCTCCAGCAGGCCGTGGGCATGGGGCCGCTTATTGGTCCCACCGGGGCACCGGTGCGCAGAGAGTTGATGTTGTCCTGAACGGCGTAGAAGTGGCCGCGTGGGGCATTGTAATCCTTGGCAAAGCCATATCCTGCCCAGAGGACAGCCAGTTGCGGTTTCTTGGCGAGCATGTCATCGATCTGCTCACTCTGGATTGTCTGTTTCCATGAATCATATTGGAGAGGGAAATGCGGGGCCCAGGCTTCGTTGTGGTTTTCTATCCCTTCTTTTTTGATCATGGTCTCGGCCGTGGCTGTCATGGTGGTGACTGTCAGGGTCATGGCTGTAATAGCCAGTGTTGAGCCCACGAGTAATGTCTTGTACATTTTTTTCATTCTTCTCCTCTCTGGGTGAAATGAAACAAATCACTTTCCAGCATCTTGCTTGAAAGTGGCTAATGAACTGATTCTCAGGAATGGGTACGTCTCTTGTCGGTTGAACCGGTACAAATGTGCTGGGGAAATTTTTTGCATAAGATGTTCATGCGTCTTTTTTGTTTGGAGGAATTATCAACGGGTAAAGAAATAGCGCAGGAACACAAACAGATTATATCACACTTTCTCTGTTCCAAAAAAGATATTTGTACCCAAAGAGAAAATAGAGAAATGGCTCGATTGGAAAGACTTTTGTCGTTCTGTCCCTGGTTCCTTTCTCTATGCGCGCCCTTTTCTGTAGAGGTCACCACAGGAAATGGAGGGCGTTGTATGCTAAGAATTTTTTGATACTTGGACCCATTCCCGAAATGACCTGGAAACTGTTCCTGAAAATCCCCCATACATGTTGAAGTGCTGAATGGGGGAGGAAATGACTACTATTCATCTTTATCATGACTCGGTTTTTCGATGCGGACCGTCGGAGTCTTCAGTTCCGCTGAATACGCCGGGTGATGAATCGGTTCATATACTTTCTTGAGTGCCGCTACATAACCCAAAACCGGCATGTCACTGACACCTCTTACTGATGATTTGCTGATACCCTCGTATAGATAGGCAGGTTGAATGTAATCACCTCCGTTGTCATAAAGAACCAGTGCAACAGTATCGACAGTCACCTTGGCATCTTTTGCATAGACACGGTTGATATCCTCCTTGATCAATTGAGTTATTTCATCAGCATTTAAAAAGCTTCGACTGCTGACTTTGCTCCTGGAGGCAACTTCACGCCAATGATATTGGACTCCCACAGGAATCTCAGATTCGGCAAGGGTCACCGTAATGGAAGAGCCGAAATTGCGAACAGGTATGCCGTCGAGTTCACGTCGAAAATAAACCACTACAGCTTTTTTCTCCGGCGATTTTCCATTACTTAACATTTGCATGATACCGCCCACATGATCAATCTTCAATTCTTGCTCATACCTGGGCATTAAACCTGCTTTTTTCAAATAGTTGTGAGATAGTTTGATAGCCTCTTCATCCGAATACAGACGGCCGGTTTTTTCAGTCAGCTTTAAGGCAGGAAAATTAGAATAAAAAAACTCAGATCCGCTCGTATTCATGCTGAGTTGAATTTCGTCGCCAAGCATGGCCAAGCGATCCTCTACCGGTTTCATCATCTCTCGTGAAAATGATTTGAAACCTGATACTTTCGCTATGTTGGCGCAACGCGCTATAATCTCTTTATTATTGACAGGAGCTCCTTCCATCTTATAGACGGAGTACTCGGCTTTTGGCTGGGGAACCTTTGCCATGATTGTAACTTCTGCTGCATGTAAAGAATAGTTCCATGCCAATATTGTTAATATAACAAAAGAGTTAAGTATAAAACAGGGCTGATTTTTTTTCATTGTCAAACCCTCCTTTTTAATTAATATTGATAGGTGATAGCCATGATTCCTAAATCATAGGGAGGGTCAGAGGCCTGACTGTAATATGTGTCATTCGCGGTGCCGGGATGGCTGCCTTGCGGGTAGGCCCAGATGACAGCACAATAGCCGGGATAGGTTCCGGAACGGACCGAATTTGCGGCATTAAACCATGCATCAATATATTTTTGACCAGCCAGCAGATTTTTAGCGTATTGATCTTCCACTCTTCCGTCATACCATCCGGTGGTGCGGAAGCTTAATAACTGATGAAGTTTGTGAAAGACTTTCCACCAGCCGCTGGCCCAGTCAGCTCGTTCAAGTGGCGAAGGAACGACACTGCAGGCATCAATAGTGAGAAATTCGAGATCCAGATCGCCAAGTGAGACTGCACCACCGGCAAAATTAACCGGGTCACAGCAATTTCTAAGGGTAGTTATCGAAAAATTACCGCCATGTCCGCTGAAAAATGCGGTATCCATGTTGTCGACATAGGATGCATCCCAGGTGGTAAATACCTCGGGTACTGCCCAGTAATACTGTTCGTAGGAAAAGTGTTTGATAAAATTCCATGTTTCATTGACTGCACCGCTTTCCTCCCGGCAAACAAAACCGCCTTCCTCAAGAGCAAAAGAACTGGAAGGGGGAAACAGTATGCCAATAAATAATAGTGCTACCAGGGTGCGTGATTGAATTTTTGTCCGTATGTTGAACATCCTCCACCTCCTGTCAATAATGGTTGTCTGCGAGCTTTTAAAATAATGTACCCTGAACTGACAAACCTTCACTTCCTTGCCAGGGAAGATTGTTCTGACTCCTTTGTTTTCGGTTCAATAAAAGGCCATCTCTATTCGGGCCTGATCGTGTTCATGCCCTTATCTGCCATAATGTGTTTTTGTAGATTCTGGATGATCCTAGGAATGAGGGGAACAGGCGTCCCCCTCATTCGATTTCCTGGAGACCGGTCCTTATAAGGAGCGCATGAAGGCCACCAGATCGGCCTTTTCCTGGTCATTCAAGTGAAGTTGTTGAATAAGATTGAAATACTCCACTGTATCTTCAAGGGTGAAACATCTCCCGTCGTGCATATAGGGAGGGGAGTCCTTAATCCCTCGCAAGGGGAATGTTTTGATGCTGCCGTCGTGGGCCATCATCATTCCGTTTGCCAGCTCCATCTTATAAAACCGTTCAGCCTTGAGGTCATGCATGCTGTTGTCGGTGTAGTAAGGGGCAGGGTGGCATGTGGAGCAGCGGGCCTTGCCATTGAAAAGCTCTTCGCCGCTCAGTTCGCTGGGGGTAGCCTGGGCTTGATCGAGTTCACCATAGATGTCGAGCTTGGTTGCCGGGGGGAAATCCAGCAGGGCCATAAATTCTGCCATGAAATGCACTTGCGATCCCCTTTCGAGAACATTAACCCCTTTTTTCGAGGCCATGCACTGGTCTCCGTCGAAGTAGGCAGCGCGTTGCTCAAATTCGGTAAAGTCTTCCACTGTTTTCAGTGCCCGCTGAGAACCGAAGAGACGCTGGACATTCACTCCGCGCAAGGTAGGGGTTTCGATCCGATGTCTGAATTCCTGTGGCCGAATGTCGCCAACCAGATGATTTGCACCGTTGGTATGACCGTTGGCATGACAGTCGAAACAGGTTACGCCCAGGCTCGGCCTGTCGGTACGTCGGTCTTCGGTGGCGTTGAATTGCTGTTGGGGAAACTGGGTCACCAGGAGACGTAACCCTTCGAGCTGTTTGGGATTTAAGAGTCCGTTAAAGATCTCATAGTAATTGTCGATGGTGATAAGTCGTCCCTTGGCCACATCACCGAGGTCGGGTCGGGTGGTGAGGAAAATCGCCGGGGCCGGATCCGGCAGGATATGTTCAGGCAGATCGAAATCCAGGTCAAAGCGAACGAGGCGGGGTAAAGCTTTGGTGATCATCTCTGGGAAAAGCATGCCTCCCTCTGCGTGATCGGCGAACGGCAGGGGTTTGTAAGGGAATACCCCTTTCGCTTTGATCTGCTCGGGGGTCATTTTATCAAGATCTTTCCAGGTTGTTCCCTGAAGGTTGGCGGTCGGTCCAATTGGCAGGGCTTTTCCTCCTGACATGACGTCTATTGCGGCAGTCTTTTTTGAAAGATCATAGCGGGAGGTTAATAACTTCTTTTGCAGTTGAGCGCGTTCATTTTTCACCGCCATACGTGCGGCTTTGATTTGAGTGAAGGTCTCGGTCTGATTCGTTGGTCCATAGCTGGAAATGACTTTTCCCTGCTGTGCAAAAACGACCGTAGACGTGGCCCCTACAAGTAACATAATGCAGACTTTAATCGACTTACTAAGCAGATTGTTTTTTTTGTTCATTTCACAGTCCTTTATTTTTTAGTGTTGTTTATCGGTCCACTCCTGCCCATAGTGCTTTAATTGTTATATCACCTCCTTATTTGTCAGATTTGATGAGCAGAGTAGAGCTCCTGTCAAATGAGTCATTTCAAGATCATGAGGTATTGTATTCGTAAGCTTCATAGTCAAATTCAAAATGAGGTGATTCAATAAGCAAAACAACTGGCAATTGCCAGAAAAGAGTAACGAAAAAAAAATCCGAAGCAGCGTAAACGATGAAAAAACATACAATTCTTCAACCGGACATAACTGTTTTTTATTACATTGTTTTTTTATGGCTAAGGTCCGCCGGTAATGGCTGGTAGGAACATCGGCCACGGGAAGGTGGAAAGAGAGCCGCTCAGGTGAACGATAAACATGTCATCACTATCAGCTGTCAGGTTGAAAGTTCCTGTTCCCGGGTTAAAATCGACAGTGTCGTAGAAGTAGCCGGTGATGTAGGTATTCCCGGAAGTATCTACGGCGATACCCTTTCCATATTCGTCTAAGGTTCCACCCATGGCTTTTGCCCAGGTGAAATCGCCGTTACTGGACAGTTTGCTGATAAAAATATCGTTCCAACCTGTGCTGGTCAGGTCGGAACTCCCTGTTCCCGGGTCGAAATCGGCAGTTCCTTGGAAGAAGCCGGTGGTATAGACGTTTCCGGAAGTATCTACTGAAATACCATATCCCTCTTCATTCAAAGTCCCACCCATGGCCTTGGCCCAGATAACATCGCCGTTGCTGGACAGTTTGCTGATAAAAATATCCTGGCTGCCCGCCAGGCTGGTCAGGTTGAATGTCCCTCCGCCGGGGTCAAAGTCAACAGTGCCGGTGAAGTAGCCGGTAGTGTAGGCGTTGCCGGAATCGTCTACGGCGATACCCAGTCCCTCACCGCCTGAAGTTCCGCCCATGGCCTTGGCCCAGACAAAGTCGCCGTTACTGGAGAGTTTGCTGATAAAGATATCGATCCCACCTATACTGGTCAGGTTTGCAGTCCCTGGTCCGGGGTCAAAGTCGGCAGTACCTTGGAAGAAACCGGTGCTGTAGACGTTGCCGGAAGTATCTACGGCAATGGCATAGCCAATATCGTCTGCGACATCACCTATGGCTATGGCCCAGAAAAAGTCGCCGTTGCTTGACAGTTTGCTGATAAAAATATCTTGATTTCCTCCTGCACTGGTCAGGTTTGCAATCCCCGGTCCGGGGTCAAAATCGACGGTGCCCTCGAAGTAGCCGGTGGTGTATACGTTTCCGGAAGAATCCAGGGAGATAGCATAGCCGTTATCATAGAGTGTACCGCCTATGGCTTTGGCCCAGAGAAAGTTGCCATTGCTGGACAGCTTGCTGATAAAGATATCGCTCCAACCCATACTGGTCAGGTTTGCAATCCCTGGTCCGGGATCAAAATCGACAGTGCCCCAAAAAAAACCGGTGGTATAGACGTTTCCGGAAGTATCAACGGAGATGCCATATCCAATACAGCTTAATTGTCCGCCGATGGCCTTGGCCCAGACAAGATTGCCGTTGCTGTCAAATTTGCTTATAAAAATATCATTCGTCGTACCTGCACTGGTCAGGTTGAAAATTCCTGGTCCGGGGTCAAAGTCAACAGTGCCGTTAAACAGGCCGGTGGTGTAGATGTTTCCGGAAGTATCTATGAATATGCTATGGCCACGATCGCTTTCCTTCGCACCGATGGCCTTTGCCCACACGAAATCACCATCGCTGCCATGAACGAGGGAGACAGGAAGAACGACTGCCAGAAAAAAAAGAGATATTGCCAAGATGCTTATGTCCCGAAGGACGCTTCGTACGCTAGAATATGATTGCATTGACTCACCTCTTGCCTTTACGCCGTTACGAGCAGAGTTGTACAAA
Organism: Pseudomonadota bacterium; assembly: GCA_018817385.1. Taxonomy (GTDB): domain Bacteria; phylum Desulfobacterota; class Desulfobulbia; order Desulfobulbales; family Desulfocapsaceae; genus Desulfocapsa. The sequence continues at coordinate 18,075 of JAHIUA010000069.1, read as the reverse complement.
CAGATAGGCCTGTTCATGGTCCTTCAAGTGATGGTGTCGCATCAGGCTTACAATGCATACGCTAACCGACTTACTGAGCAGATTGTTTTTCTTGTTCATTTCACATCATCTCCCTGTTTGTCAGATTTGACGGGTAGAGGAGAACTCCTGTCAAATTAGCCAATTCAAGATCATGACTGATGGTATTGAAGAGGATCTCGTGTAATAGCCTGTTGGATAGACTCATGACCGGTGTCCCTGCTACCTGCTGCTGACGAATTTACTTCGTAGATCGACGTTAGTCGGTTACCCGTTGAGCTGTTGCCACATGAAAAGAGACAAAGAAAAAAAGGTAACTATTCAGCAGCAGGTCATCTGCGTCCATTGAGGTCTTTTCGAATAGCACGAGTATGCTTCGAAGTCCTAACTGAACGAATAGAAAGCACTGCTAAACAGTTACAGAATGGTTGTTTGCCAATTATTGGGCATTCCTGAATAGTTATGACAAAAAGTGTAACCCTCTCTCTAGCTGCCTGTTCCTTCTCTGTCTTCCTGTTAGAGCCCTGATTGCAACTGTTGTACCGAAGATACTGTCTTTTTCTGGAGGGGGATTCTGAACAGGGATGTCATCACTTTCCAGGTCAATAAAAAAAGCCGAACTACCTCATTCCAAGGTAGCCCGGCTATCTGCTGCAGATCCGTGGCTTTCCGTCCCTGTCTCACGACAGGTTAGGCTTTTTCTTGTATTCATTGAACTGAAATCTATCTTAAATATATTGTATAACAAGGATTGGCGATAAGCAATGCTACAGCGTGGTGTTCGCTGCGATAATTTGAAGAAAAAGCTTGAATATGCTGGAGGGTAATGCTTTTGGCAAGAATAAAAAAAATTAGGGTGAGAGGAAAATATGTCGATTAGAAGATGCCTTCGCCGGCTAATAGGTTCAATCCGTATTTCGGGATGGAGTGTGATCGGAGACAAGGGAAGAGAAGAAATTTGTCTTTTTTCCTAAAAAGGGGGGATTTGTCAAGGAAGAGGGCTTGCGGTGATCCCCTTGTCCAGTTCAGCACTGCTGGAGAGCGGTTCGCGGCTGAAGCCGCTCCCACAAGGAGAGGATACTTCTTGTCTGAGTCCTGGCTGCGATGTTTGCTTAATCGACAATTGAGATTGCCATGATATGGCTGCCGGGGAAGTGCGGTGAAGCAAGTAGGCTCTTGTGGGAGCCGGCTGTTAAACGAAGGGGGATCCCAACTCCCCAAAAACACCCCCAGACCAGCAAACACGGAAAGACAAAGTAGGAGTCGGCTTCAGCCGCGAATGGTAGCCCCAGGTATCCGAAAAAGAAATTCTTCCTTCGCGCCACATCCATTCGCGGCTGAAGCCGCTCCCACAATATGGGGTGAATTGTTCGTTGTTGAGTCGTTGTCAAAAGTGATGGAATTTCAGTTTGCTTTTTTAACCCCACTTACTGCGAGCCAGGAGTCGTTTCTTCTTTTTTTGTCTGCCCTACTTCTTGTATCTATTTGTCAGGGAGTTCTCCCAGTTCCAGGGCCGGGCTCCAGTTGAGCCAGGCATCATCAGGGTCGGAGTGGAGGGTGAAGTGGTGGTCGTTGGCGACGCGGTTTCCCATGTCTTCTTTTTCCGGGGTACTGAACGAGATTCCCCCGTCCAGAATCGCTGCCATGGATTCGGTAGTGATTTTCATCAATGTCATCAAGCCTCCCTTGATACGGAGGCCGCTCATGTTCCAGAATCTGGTGTTTTCCCGGATCAGGTTGACATAGGGTTCGTGGATATTGAGGTAGATAAGGACATTCTGACCGGTGGCTGAGAGTTCGTAGCCGGTGGTATGCCCCACCTGTACCTGGCGATAATATACTGGTTTGTCATATCCGAGGGATCCGAGACGGTCTGTTTCCAGGATGAGATTCAGTCCCTTGCTGAGTGGCTGGTTGACCGGTCTTGAATCGCGTACCTGGAAAGATTTTGTCGGCTTGCCGTTGCCGGGGATCAGGTTAAGATATGATCCCTTCATAATCGTATCAAAGTTGGAAACACCTGCCAGGCTGAATCTGGGGCTGACAGCCCAGATGTAGGTGTCGTCGCGGAGGAGGCGATTCAGAGACTTATAGATATGAGCTTTTGCCCGGACAGTCTTGAAATCATCCTCAAGTTCTACTGTGGTCACCGATCCAATCTTGACTCCCTGATAGCGGATGTCGGCACCGGCCTCCAGGCCATGGTCAACAGAAAAGGTCAGCTCTATTTCTATATCATCAGCCTGTTGAGCGGTTTGCCGGTCTTTGTACAGAGGAAAGGTTTTTGCTGTGTTGTCATCGATCGCTTTGCCTCCCGGAGCTGTGTCAAAGCTGACACCGCCCTTGATAATGGTCTTGATGGGATCGATTTGTAAGGAAATCTTTGGCAGATTGGCCTGGAGATAAATACCACTGTTGAGATAAAAGCGACTGTTGGTGCTGACATGAGCCATGAATTGCGGATAGATGATAATCCTGGTTGTTATGGATCCGTCTTCCTCCAGGGTTTTGGAGATTACCTCTCCCACTTCAACTTTTTTAAAGAGTACGGGAGAAGAGGGGGAAAGGGAAGTGGCGGTGAGGGATTGCAGAGTCAGGTGCAGACCTGGAACGTGTTTCGAGAGAGGCGGTGCTTCGTCCAGGGCTGTAAAAAAATGGGACTGTTCTGTGCCGGTTCCCAGTTGAACTTCAAAATAACTGCCACTGACCAGAGTATCGAGTCCTGTGATACGATTCATCGACACCTCGGGGCGGACCACCCAGAACTTGGTATCCTTTGTCAGTTCATCCTCTGCTTCCTTGGTCATTTCTATACGGGCATCTATATGTTGCAGATCAGGCGTCACTTTGAATCCTCGCAAGGTGCCCACAGGGAGTCCTTTGAACATCACTTGAGTTTTGTCGATGGTCAGGCCGTTGGCGTCTTTTATGCGGACGGTGATCATTACCCCGGATTCTTCAAAATCTTTGTACAGCAGCCAGCTGCCAATGAGGAGGGCGACCAGGGGCAGAATCCAAATGGGAGAGATGCCTTTTTTCTCTTTAATGACGGGACGTTCCATAATATTTTTTGTGAGAGTGGTTGAGGGTTTGGGGTATCAGGCATCCCAGAGCAGTCTGGAATCAAAGGTTATGGCGGCAAACATGGAACAGATGACCACCGCGGTGAGATAGGTGGCCGCAGGACCGGCCTGGGTTGAGGTAAAGGTGCCAAAATCAACGAGCGATGACATCAAGGCTATGATGAAGATATCGAGCATGGACCAGCGTCCGACAAACTGTATAAACCGAAACATTACAGCCTTGTGGCGAAGCCAGGTTTTCCATTTAAAACGGATGGAAAGGAGGATAAGCGTCATGCCGATAATTTTAAAGAGGGGAACCAGGATAGAAGCGATGAAAATAATGAGGCCGATGCCGTATTCTCCTGAATGAAAAAAATAGAGGATGCCGTCCATAATCGTTGAATATTTCTGCGAGCCCAAAAAATCGACACGCATGATGGGCAGCAGGTTTGCCGGAAAAAGAAGGATGGCTGCAGTGATGATCAGGGCCCAGCTCCTTGGAATAGCATCGAATTTCCGATAGTGTATGGAGGCGTCGCATCGAGGGCAGGCCAGGAGGGCATCTTGGGGTGCATTGTCTGCTCTAACCAGTTTTCCACAGTCATGACAGCGCATAAGACCTGCAGCCATTGCGGTATCTCTGGAGGCGGATTTATTGGCCATGGGACAGATTTTCCAGAGGCAAAGATTTCATTTTTTCTATGTCCCGCCAGAAGGTTCTTGAATCCAAAGCGGCTGCAGAGGCAATGGTTGTCAGGACCAGAAAGAGGAAGCAGAAAAAACCAAGGTCGTAGTGGATGCTTGCCTGTCTGCTGATTTTGATGATAGTGACTAATATGGCGATGAGATAGATCTCCGGCATGCTCCATTCATCGAAATGATGAGCCATACGCAGGAGATAGGGGAGTGTCGGAGTATAGATGCGCAGTTTGATTTGCAGGGCCACGGAAAAAAGGAGACTCAGTTTGAGGAGGGGGAAAAAGATACTGGTGAGAAAGACCATCACCGCGACAAAATAATATTGATGGTGGTAAAAATTGAGAAAGGCATCAAAGATCGAGCCGCTCTGACTCATCCCCATGGTATCGAGGGTCAACAGAGGTGCGAAGATCGCAGGCGTGTAGGCGAGGAGGCCGCAGATGGTGATGGCCAGGACTTTAGTGACAGAGTTGGTCTTCTGCTGATAGAGCGGGGTCTGGCAGCGGGGGCAGTATGTTTTTTTTCCAGCCGGTACTTCCACCTTTTGCAGGAGCAGGTCGCATCCAGGGCAGGCTGTGAAGGCTGGGGAAGGAATCATGATTTTTTTATCAAGGCAGGGAACGGAAAGAAGTGATAATTGATTCGGCAATGTTAAATTATAGCATGTCTTCCTCTAAAGCTAAAGCGAATCTGCTTCATTTCTCGAGGCAGATATAGCTTTTCCATACTGAGAGCGGTCCGGGAAAAGAGATGCTCGATGGAGGCGAATGGAGTATATAGGGGCAACGATTCATCAAATAAAGATGTGCTTCTTTGAGAGGCCGAAAATGGAGAAAAGATGGGCCTGCTGCCGGCAACAGAGAGACAAAAAAAAGGACAACAAATATCCTGCATCCAATGCGGAATCTGCTGTACCAAGGGGGGCGCTGCCCTGCACGGAGAGGATCTTTTGCTGTTGCGCCAGAGACTGATCCCTCGTCAGGACCTGATTACCATCCGCAGGGGGGAGTTTGCCTATAATCCTCTTACTGACAAGGCACAGGCAACCAAGGCCGAAATTGTCAAATTGGGGGGGACGGGCCGGGAGTGGACCTGTTGCTATTATGATCCTCTCACCAAAAGGTGTTCCATTTACAAAAAACGGCCTCTGGCATGCCGAACCCTGAAATGCTGGAATCCGGAGGAGAGTCTTGCCCTGGTGGAAACCGATCTCCTTTCCCGTCTCGATATTCTGGAAGAAGAGGAGTCGTTGCAGGAGCTGGTCAGGACTCACAACAGCACCTGTCCTCTTCCTGATTTTACATCCCTTCCTCTGGCTCTCCAGGAAGATACGGAACGAACGGTTGCTGAGCTGGAGGCATTGATCAACAGGGATTTGCACTTTCGCAATAAAGCTGTCGACGATTCTGTACTCGTTGGCAAAGAAGAGATGTTTTTGTTTGGCAGGCCGCTGTTTCAGGTGGTGCAGTCTTTTGACCTGCATGTCTTTCAATCGGGAAATTGCTTGCGTCTTCAGTGGAGGCGGAAGACATAGGGAAATAAACATGGAAAAAATAGAAATCGATTATCGCGGGAATTGCTGAAAAGGCTTTAAAGATGTGCGGGCACGTCTTGGCAACATGCCTCAAGGGCATGAGTTTCAGTTCCTCTGTGCAGCAGATATGGCAGGGAAGATGGATCGGGTGGTTACTTTTTCAGGTGGTGTTATATGTTCCAAAGAGCTGTGCGCCCAGGGCGTCCTGATTACGGTGATGAAGGCAGTAGAGTGAAAATTGGAGCCCGGTGGGTTCGGGCCTTGTCAGACCAAGGTGAACTCGTAGCCAAGCTACGCGTTCACCTTCCCTTTTGTCTTCAGCCTCTTGCCTGAGCACCTGAACAGGTTGGTCAGTTACCAGTTTTTCCGCTCCACGACTGCGCCCTGAGTGGAGAGAGTGATCTGCTCCACGGGAACACTTTTTCCTGCCCGTTCTATGGCCTGCTTGATGATTCCGTTCATGGAAGAGCAGCAGGGCACCTCCATGATGAGGATGGTGATGCTGTTGAGATTGCAGTTGGCGATAATCTCGCTGAAGCGCTGGACGTACATTTCGCCGTCGTCAAATTTGGGACAGCCCATCATGACCACCTTCCCCTTAAGAAAATCCTGCTGAAAATTCGGAGCCGATACGGCGCTGCAATCTGCTGCCACCAGGAGGTCAGCACCCTGGAGGAAGGGGGCTGTGGGCGGAACCAGACGGATCTGAACCGGCCAATGGGTCAATGCTGAACTACCGTCTCCTGCTGCCATAATCGGTCTGTTGGCATTCTGACAGGGAGTTTGAGGGGCAAAGGTCTTGATCTGGGCTGATGGACAGCCGGAAAACTTGGGTGGTGCCTCTTTGCTCTTTTGGGCCGCCAGGTGTTTTTCCACAGCCTCTTCGTCGAAGTCTTCCGCCTCACGCTCTATGATCTTCAGGGCTCCGGTGGGGCAGGAACCGAGACAGGCACCAAGGCCGTCGCAGAGTTTGTCGGCAACCATCTTGGCCTTGCCGTCGATAATGACCAGAGACCCTTCTGCACAGTCAGGTACGCACTGTCCACAGCCATTACAAAGTTCTTCGTCGATTTCGATAATTTTTCGCATGATTTTCATATCTGTATCCTCGTTGAGTGAAGGGGAGTAGCGTTTGTCTATGCTTCCACTCTATCACTTTGTCACACAATATCCTTGACCTGGGTCAAATGGATGTTTTTTTGTTTAAAAAAACTAAGAATCGTAACGGCTCCTCTTGATCGCCTGTTTCAGCTTGATCGTCTGAGAGACCTGACCGCCTCAATCCTTTACGATGTTGAGGTCTGTTACCAGCTCTTCCCTCGCTCCAGAATCAGAAGGCAAAGGGGAGACTCGTCCTTGCTGCATTGATTTTGAACCAGTGTCGGGCGTGGTCATGTGAGGGGACTGTCGCATATCTCAGCGACGATGGGAGCAGGGCAGAACAAGCCGTTGGGGACCTTGTCTGCAATGGGATATGATAACTGTTCTGTCAGTTAGTACCGTGCAGCGAATTTGCTTTGCTTGTTGGTGCACCGGCAAAAGCTTGCAGTCGCTCTGCCGGTGACCTTCCTTTTACAGCTCTTTATAGGCCTCGCTTCCGCTTGCTGTTTTGAAAGAAGCTTCTGACTTCTGCTGCGGGGCCACGTGCAGTTCGGTCAGCAGGCAGGCATCGTGGAAGATGTCTGCCGATGCCTGTTCTTCGTCTGTGTGTGGCCGTTGCTGACCGAGCAGTCTGGTCACTGCCTCGATCATTTTGAGGTCGGCCTTTAATTCTGCAAGCAAGATGCCAGGGGTGTTTATATCGAGGAGAAGGGTGGCGGCAAGTACGGCAGCCATGTCGCCTCGTTGCTCTTTCTTGCACAGCTTCTCGGCGATCTCGGTGCAGAGACTTGCTTTTTTGAAGAGCTCATCTCTGCCGACCAACCGTTTACGGACAGCCAGGGAAAGTTTGTCCTTGAAGAGATTTTTCTGCTTGGCCAGGAGTTCTGGGGGCATGGCCCCCAGGCATTGCTCGGCATGGGAACAGTAGGCGGCGCATCCGAAATCGATGCGGGGATTGAGGACGCGGTTCCCGCATTTTTTGCAACTGCGCTGGCTGTCGTCTTTAAAGAATTCCAGTTTGTTGCCGCAGTGGGGGCAGGAGACTTCGAAGACTGCCTCGCCATCCCAGTATCGGTTGTCTTGTCCGGGGCATTGCATGGTATCCTCCTCTTTCCGTGTCCATGGATAACTACTATTCTAAAAACTTTGCTTTTAAGGCATCGACGCCGAAACGTTCCATGAAGCGTGCAGTGCGCGAAGGTGGCTTGTTGTTCTCTTGGTATACGCTAAGGCATTTTTTGACCAAGGCAAGGACTTCCTCATCACTCAGGTTTTTGGCAATAATGTCGCCGATGCGTGGTCTGCCGCCTCCGTTACCGCCAAAGATCAGGGTCCATCCCTTTTTGGTGGCAAAGATTCCCACATCCCGAAGGTAGGGCTCGGTGCAACACATTCGGCACCCGGAGACGCCTACCTTGACCTTTGCTTTGAGTGGTTCTGCAAAGGAGAGCTCTTCCAGCTTTTTCCCCAAGGTCAGGGACTCGCCAACTCCATATTTGCACCACTTGAGGCCGGGACAGGCCTGCACATAATGGACACCATTGACCGCTGTTTTTCGGGTATACCCCTTCAACTCAGTCTGCAGGGCCGCCAATTCCTCTTCAGTCATACCAAGGAGGGCGAGACGCTGGGCAGAGGTGATCTTGGTGGCCGGCACATCGTACTTGTTGATTACCTGGAGGATGGTCTCCAGGTCTTGAGGCGCAAAAAGACCCATGTTGAGGCCGGGAACAATCGCGTAGGTTTTTTGGAGAGTTTCACTGTCCATGTTGGTACTCCGTATGTTGAATCTTGAAACAAAAAGGCAGGACACGAAATGCTCGACGTGCCCTGCCTGGAGGAAAAAAAGAATGGGGCAAAGGCTTAGCCGAGGATTGCCTTCAGGTCATCAGCCGCAGTCTTGCCTGTGGGCATGATGTTGAAGTTCTCTACCAGGACATTCAGGACGTTGGGGGTCACGAATGCGGGCAGGGAGGGTCCAAGACGGATGTCGGTGATCCCTAAATGGAGCAGGGAGAGGAGAATAACCACGGCCTTCTGCTCGTACCAGGAGAGGACAAAAGAGAGGGGGAGGTCGTTCACTCCACACTCAAAGGCACCAGCCAGGGCGGTGGCGATTGCAACGGCAGAGTAGGCGTCGTTGCACTGTCCCACATCGAGCAGACGAGGAATGCCGCCGATATCTCCAAGCTTTTTGTCAAAGAAACGGAACTTGCCGCAGGCCAGGGTCAGGATCATACAGTCTGACGGGATCTGCTCAGCCATATCGGTGAAGTAGTTACGGCCAGGTTTGGCACCGTCACAGCCACCAACGAGGAAGAAGTGGCGGATGGCCTTGGACTTGACTGCCTCGATAACCTTGTCTGCAACCCCAAGTACGGTGTTGCGGGCAAAACCGACCATGACAGAGTCGTTATCTACTTCATCAGTAAAGCCTTCCTGGGACAGGGCCTTTTCTATAACCGGGGTGAAATCTTTGTCATCTCCAATGTGTGCGACATCGGGCCAGCCAACGAGGCCGGTGGTGAAGACATTGGCCTTGTAAGAGTCAGCTGGTTTCTGGATACAGTTGGTGGTGAAGAGGATGGCACCGGGGAATTTGGGCATCTCTTTCTGCTGGTTCTGCCAGGCTGTACCAAAGTGTCCGTAAAAATGGTCATATTTCTTTAATTCGGGGTAGCCGTGGCAGGGCAGCATTTCACCATGGGTGTAGATGTTGATGCCCTTGCCCTTGGTCTGCTCCAGAAGCATGCCCAGGTCTTTCAGGTCATGGCCGGTAACCAGGATACACTTGCCGGGGATGTGTCCCAGGGGAACGGAGGTGGGGACAGGATGACCGTAGGTTCCGGTGTTTCCGGCATCAAGAAGTTCCATGGCCCGGATGTTGACCTCACCTGTTTTCAGAGCCAGAGCTACCAGGTCATTGAGTTCCATCTCGGTGGTCAGAGCGGCCATTGCCTGATGGATGAAGGCGTAAACTGTTTCGTCTTCCTGGCCAAGAATTGCGGCATGGTCGGCGTAGGCGGCAAGTCCGCGCATGCCATACATGGAGATCTGCTTCAAGGACTTGAGGTCCTCATTGGCATCAAGGGTGCTGATGAAATTGAGAGCGGCACCCTGTTCTTCAAGTCCGGCACGGGTATCAGCAGGAGTGAAGGTAAGGGCAGCTGCTGAGGAATCAATGGTGCCACCGGCAGCCTCGACCTTGGTCTTGAGTGCATCGCGCATTGCAACGGTCTTATAGATAAGATCCTCGAAACGGGCAGGGTCGAAATCTACATTGGTCAGGCAGGAAAAGATTGCTTCGCAGACAAAACGATCAACTGCGTTATCAACAACGCCCGCTTTGCGACCGGCATCGGCGACGATGCAGAGTCCCTGTACGGCATGGGTGAGGAGATCTTCGAGGACGGCCACGCTTTCGGTTTTTCCGCAGACACCAATGGTGGTGCAGGCAGTACCTTTGGCAGTTTGTTCACACTGGTTACAATACATAGACTTTCCTCCTGGGAATATTGTTAGTTAGAAAAACTTTTTGTAAGTATGGGGCAGAACGGATTGGAAGTCAACTTGATATCCAATCCGTTGCTGCAGGATATGTGGTGAATCTACCCTGTCTTAGCCTTTCTCTCCTTGACCTAGATCAAGAAAGCAGACTTTTTTTATCTTTTTTGTATTTTTGTGAGCCTGTGGATTGAAAGAGGATGTGTGTTCAAGATTGAGGCACAGGGGAAATTGTATCGCAGGCGTCGACATGATATTGGGAAAATCAATTTATTGTATAAGGAAGAGATCGGGCCAAAATAGCTGAACTCAATGGGCTCAGGTATGGTTGCGGAGAAAAAATCAGGAACGTTCTGCCTTGATGAGGAGGAGGGATTCTTTTCCCGGTTGAGAGGGGCGGGAATTGTAGTCTCCATAGAGGGTGGGGTTGGGAAAGCCGGTTTTGTCTAACAGGTCAAGCCATTGTTGCCTGGGAAATCCGGCAAGAGTGAGACGATGGCTGAGATCCTCTTTGACGGACCCTTCCGTTATGGGCCTGTACCGGTATCGTTCTTCTAAAATGATTTCATTTTGTTCGGGGAGGAACCAGCGCAGGGTCTCTTTGATCAGTTTTCCTTGCGACTGGGCCAAAGGAAAAACCTGAAACTGAAAGAGCTTGCGACCATTCCCCTCGATGAGTTGTCGGTCGGGGATGTAGAGCTGGAAGAGAAGGGTGCCCCTTGGTTGGAGAAGGTCATGGACTTGCCGGAGGCAGCTGCGGATGGCGGATTCATCTCTGAGCAGGTTCAGGGTGTTGTAGGGAATAAGGATGTGGTCGAACTGGAGGTTAAAGGCCATTCTGGTCATGTCCATGCAGACATACAAGGGAGTACTGGTCTTGTGTCGTTGAGCATGGGCCAGCATAGGGGGAGAAAAATCAAGACCGGTAACATGGCAGCCGGAAGAGGCAAGGGCCTGACTGATTCGACCTGTCCCGCAACCCAGTTCCAGGACTCGGGAACCCTGGGCACAGTGCGAACGGTAGAAGCCAATATCCTGCACAAATCCAGCCATTTCAATGGAGTAGAACTCCGCATACCTCACTTCGCCGAGAGGGAGAAAGATCTCTTCCGGTTCTTTATGATTAAGAAAAGGGTCATCCATGCAGTCTTTGTACCCGGCCTTATGGCTGCAGGCAAGAAGGAAGTAAAACTTACAGTTTTTGTTCATGAAAACAAGGTCCATAATAGCAACTCCAGCCGCTCCCACAAAAATGCTGAAGAAATTCAGGGCTTCCCTGCATAGTACCACTGTATTCATATTCCTCGAATGCTCGAAAACCGCCATAAAAGCCAAGACTCAAAGCACCATCCGAAAAATGTAGGAGCCGGCTTCAGCCGCGAACCACCCCCGATACAGTTCAAGCAATCAGGTGGTTATTCCACCACCATTCGCGGCTGAAGCCGCTCCCACAAAAATGCTAATTTCATCCCTGTTATTTCCGGCCGTACAAACAGTGCATTCATATTCCTCGAATGCTCGAAAACCGCCATAGAAGCCAAAACTCAAAGCACCATCCGAAAAATGTAGGAGCCGGCTTCAGCCGCGAACCACCCCCGATACAGTGCAAGCAATCAGGTGGTTATTCCACCACCATTCGCGGCTGAAGCCGCTCCCACAAAAATGCTGAGGTTCTCCCCTTGCTTTCGATCAAAGAGAACAAGGGTGGATTGTTTCTCTTTCCCATGGCTGTTTTTTTCTTCAAACTTCTGTACAATAGCGGTTTGCGGTTTGCGGTATGCGGTATTCGGTGTGCGGTGTGCGGTATTCGGTTTGCGGCTAAGGGCTAAAGGCCAATAAAAAGCAGTTTCGTTTTGTTCATCTGAATTATGCGCTATTTCGTGTAACTCACTAACTAACCATTTATTTTAAAAACCAATCTTCTCCATGACTCTCTCGATTGTAAAAATTTATACGGATGGTTCTTGCAGTCCCAATCCTGGGCCGGGAGGGTGGGGGGTTGTCATTTTACCTGAGCAGGGGAAGAAAGTGCAGCTTTCGGGCAGGGAGGAGGCGACCACCAATAATCGGATGGAACTGCAGGCCGCCCTTGCAGCCCTTGCCTCTCTTGGTTCTCCCCATTGCGTCGAGTTATATACGGATTCCAAGTATGTGCAGAAGGGAATTACTTCCTGGATCGACAACTGGCGGAAGAATAACTGGCTGACCGCCGAGAGAGAGCCGGTTAAGAACCAGGATCTCTGGGAGTCTCTGGCTCAGGAGATGGAACGCCATCAGGTCCACTGGTTCTGGGTAAAGGGACACGCTGATAATCCCTATAATGAGGAAGCAGACGTTCTCGCCGCTGCGGCCAGGGGGCGTACTCCGCTTCCTCTTTCCGATGAGACTGCTATCCATATCTTTCTCGGTATCACCTGGAAACAGAAGACACATGTCGGCTCCTGGGCTGCGGTTCTCCGGTACCAGGATTATTTCAAGGTGATCGGCGAGGGTGTCGAAGGTTCCACGGCCAACCGTGTCCATATTCAGGCCTCTGTGTGTGCTCTGCGCAGTCTGAAGCGACGACTGCCTGTGCATATCTATACCAGTTCCGGCTATCTGAAAGACGGTGCCTCCAACTGGGTAAAAGGGTGGGCGCAAAACGGCTGGCTGACACGGGAAGGAAAAGAGGTCAGTAATCGTGAGGAGTGGAAACAACTGACCAGTCTGCTGCAAGAGCTGACAGTCTCTTTCCATGTGATTGACAGGGATATGCCGCCCTGCCACAGTCAGGAGGCAAAGGAACTGGCTCGTGAATGGGTCCTGGAGCTGGAAGGAAGAGAGGGCTGACCGTAAGGCCCATCACAAGAAGATCGAACAGGGATATTCATTTCAGTCTGGCCCTGATTGGCCAGGGAATCATCGTCAAAAAGCGGATGGCAGCGGATACCCATGCAGCCTGAGTGCAGACCAGCGCACTCTCCCTGAGCGCATCATGGATCTTCGAGGCCCTGACCACTCCTAAACAGGCCGGACAAGACCCCCCAACACCCCGCATGACCTTGATCAAGGTCATGCGCTGCATGCCCAACGACGGCCACATCTGTCCGGATCGCTTTGAATTGTCTTTGAAATCTGGGGGGCTGCCGCGACTATGCGGAAAAGCATATGCAGTCCGAGCAGAGAGGCGAGGTGATATCGCGGCCCCTATGGAATACTCCTGAGTTGCTCCCTATTCCTTCTTCTTTTTCTTGTCGGAGCCCTTTTTGTTTTTCTTTTCTTTTTTGGGCGACTTTTCAATACCAGTCTCTTTTTCCTCCTCCTTCTTTTTCTTCTTCTCCTCTTTTTTCTTCTTTTTTTCCTCTTTTTTGGCCTTTTTCTTGGCCTTCTTTTCCTTCTTTGCCAATTTTTTCTCTTTTTCTATTTCAGAGATGAGTTCAGGGAGAGAGGCAACGAGAGGTTCCTCTATAAGTTCAGGTTCAGGGGGCGTCGCAGGAGTAGGGGCAGGGGATGGCGCTTGCTCTGCAAGGAGGCGTCTTGCCTCCTTAATAACCAAGGCTGCACGAACGGCACCAAAACCAGGAATAGCCTGCAGTTGTTCGATTGAGGCTTCGGCAATATCTTTGATTGAAGCAAAGCCGTTTTTCTTGAGAAGCAGGGCACTATTTGGACCAATGCCTTTGATGGACGTGATTGCAATCATTGTTTCTGGTCTCCGCTGGTTAATGGAACAGTTCTTCGCACGTGTCTATGGAATTATCTGTCAGGAACGTATCTGTGGATTTTTTGAGCAGGGCATGAGAGGGCTGTCCTCATAGCATTTTTCCCTTATTCACCATAGCACAGGAAGAGGAGCAGGTCAAAGCATGGAATTTTTTCTCTTTTTCTCGTCTCAGGTTCGTATCAGTAGCTCTTTCGGCCACTGATACGAACCTGAGTGAGTGAAATGGCAATTGTTGAAGGTGACCTTTTAGGGTTTTCCCAACAGTAGATGCATCAGCGGCGGGATGGCTATCTGTTGGCCAACTGTGCCTCCTCGATTGCGACCGCTGCGCCAGAGAATGCGAGCTCCCCTTGATCCGGGCAGATCGTAGGCGATAAAACCAGAGTGTATGGTGTTGATCACCAGTTCATAATCGGGGTCGGTATCGATATTGGCAATGGTGGGGGCCGGCAGGGCTCCGTTGTCGTGCAGAGATGAGGATTTTGGCAGCGGCAGATCCTGCTGGTGGATGAGGTTTCCTCTGCAGTCCAGCATATGGAGCCTGCCCAGGCGCATACCGCTTGCTGCCTTTTCGGTCCAGGAGGTAAACAGTACTTCGCTGCAGCCGTCCTGGTCCAGATCGGCAACCACCGGTTCCGAGGCAAAACGGTAAAAGCCTTCTCCAGGCTGAGAGACGGAATAGGGCCAGTTGTCATGTTCGCTCTTGTCCAGCCAGTAGGCATGTACCTTGCCGTCGTAGGAGGAAAAGAGGATCTCTTTTACCCCGTCTCCATCAATATCCACTGGAACCGGGTTGGGTTGGCAGCTCTCGATGACGCTGTAATCTTCACTCAGCGGTGCGCCGGTATTGATCGGTGCCTGCTCCCAGTTCCATACTCCTTTCCGAAAACGGCTGCGGTCTTTGTTAAAGATAAAGACCGAGGTGTATTTGCCGGGGGGATGACCTACTGAGCAGTCATACATGTTGCCGGTGACCACTACCTCTTTGCTCCCGTCGCCATCCATGTCGACGATAACCGAGGCGCCATGGGCAAAATTGCTCCTGTAGCTCTCGGCCCGAGTCCCGTCGCAGCGCCCCCAACCTCTGATTTCAACGGTCAGGTCTTCCCAGGTCCCGACTCCTCCCCACTTCTCGTCATTATACAGGGAGGTGGCAGCTACCTCTGTCCCATCAGGTCGATAGGTACAGAGGGTGGTGACATCGGAGGGGACAACAATTTCAGAGCGGCCATCACCGTCAAGATCATCGACCCAGGCATTGTCATTGAATACCCCGTAGGCAGAACTCAAAGTGTTGTCCAGTTGCGGCCAGCCGGCGCGAAGCGAGCCGGTATGCTCAAAGACCCAGGTGTTGGTTTTGCCGTAAACGGCACCGGTAACGATGATCTCGGAAGTTCCGTCCCGGTCAATGTCATTGACCACCAGGCCGCGCAGTTCGTTACTGGTTGGTTGCCTGGGCCAGCCGGGTTTGAAGTAGCCATTCTGGTCATAGACAGAGACATAGCCGCCACTGTGGGCCGTGATAATGTCGAGGGCACTGTCATTGTCCACATCGGTGACCCAGATACCGGGCCAGGTCCGGTGATCATAGGATGGGGGGCTGCTTCTGTCTTTGCCGGGTCCCACACGCCATTTCAGGGTTCCGCTTGGGCCGTCGAGGACAACAATGGAGTAGGCCGAGGCAATCACCTCGGGAATTCCGTCTCTATTCAGATCGGCCACCGCCGGTGAAGAGTACCATCCGGTCTCACACCAGGAAGAGTAACAGCCGCCATACTGCCATTTCAGGACCGGGGCCTGGACAGCGGCTTGAATGTCGCAAAGAGGAAGAGGGAAGAGGGGGATAAGGAACAGTGTTGTCAGGAGATGTTTAGTTTGCATAGTCGGTCCAGGAGAGAAAAGAGGTACAGGATTCGTATACTCATAACCAAGTCCAGAGCAACGGCCTTTGTCCAGAATATTTTGTTGATCGGGATTTTTTTCTTTCCCCTCAGGTTGAGGTTTGAGTCGTAATTGTTTGTGAAAACGGTACCATGGAGAAGATATCGAAGCGTTTCTGCCTGCAGCGGTATCAAGGGAAGGAAAGCAGCTGCGATTGCCGACTACAAGCGGCTTCAGCGGCGAACAGCCCCCCACCTACTTCAACCTGTCGAGTTCCAGCAGGTACTGATTTGCTTTCCCTGGATGAGTCATTGTATGCAGTCATCGAAGAGATTACCGACTGTTCTCACACAGTTCATCCAGAAAATCCAAGGGACTGACTCCAGGATTTCGCATATCTTTTATGACATGGGTGTAGATCATAGTGGTTTCCACGTTGGCATGGCCGAGGTAGTCCTGAATCTGCCGCAGGTCGACACCCTTAAGCAAGAGGTGAGTGGCAAAACTGTGGCGAAGGGTGTGGACCGAGGCCAGTTTGTTGATTCCTGCGGCCCGCACAGCCTTTTTCATGGCCTTCTGTATCGCACTGTCACTGAGGTGATGGCGACGGGTTACTTTGCTCCGTGGATCAATGGAAAGGTTCTTGCTCGGAAAGACAAACTGCCAGCCGAATTCGCGGCAGGCCGTGGGATATTTTCTGGCCAGGGCCTCCGGCATCCATACCTCGCCAAAACCCTTGGCCAGATCTTGTTGATGCAGGAGCTGGATCCTTTCCAGTTGTTCTTGCAGGAGTGGTTTGAGTCGTTCGGGAAGTAAGGTGGATCGGTCCTTGCCCCCTTTGCCGTCTCTGACAAAGATAAGATTTTGGCTAAGATCAAGATCCTTTACCCGTAGGCGAAGGCATTCGTTCAGGCGCAACCCTCCGCCATAGATAAGCCGCAGCATAAGATTCATAGGGCCGCTGACGTGATTGAAAAGGGCGGCTGTCTCTGTAGGGGAAAGAACGACAGGTAATTTTCTTTTTTTCGGGGCTCGAACATTTTCCTGAATGCCTCCCAGGTCGAGGCGAAGAACAGATCGGCAAAAGGCCAGGATGGCGCAGAAGGCCTGATTCTGTGTGGAGGCGGACACCTTTCTCTTGACAGCGAGATAGGCAAGATAATCCTGGACCGACTTCTCAGTGATTGTTAATCCCTCCGAGGTACTCTTGTCGGGCTGTTTAGCACAATAGGCAAAGAAACGCTGCAGCCAATCGAGATAGGTCTGTTCGGTCCGGTAGGCGTAATGTTTCAGGCGGAGGACTTCTTTGAATTTGCTCAAGGCCTCATTTATAGAAAAATGAGTATCCTGACCTTGATTAATCAGGACCAATCCTTGTTGCTCTTTTTCTGAGGGAGTGAGAAAATTAGTGAAAAGAAGTCGCACTGCCTCTTCTGCCTGTTGCAGCTGCCAATCTTCTACCCGACTATCCCCGGCGAGGGAATCCAGAAACATCTGCAACTGTTCTGTCCAGGAATGACCAGGATATTTTTCGGAAAATTGATAAAAGCGCCTTGCCCAATGGACCAAAAAGCGTTCCTTACCAGGAGCGACAATGCTCTTCTGTAAAAGATATTCACCAAATTTGGCCAACTGCTTTTCTAAAACAGGGTTTCTTGTTCGATGTAGTGAATCCATATAGATAAAAACATGTATGATGGCACGGCGCCATCTTGACCTTTTTTAGTCGCAAAGAAACGTCTTGTTAACTAGTTAGGTGGAATCCGCCTAACCAGGTAACAGCGACCGGGAAATGAGTATGGAAAAGAAAGAGTTATTGATTTTTGCTGGTTCAGCGGCTATGTATTAACTACTTGGAATATAATATTTTAAAACAAATTTTACCAGTAAAAATTATTAAGCGCCTGGAGCCTTTGATTTCACAGGAACTTTACGGGCAAATACGGAACGCTTCGAGGCCGAACAAAAATTTTCCGGCAAATGCGTTCGAGGCCTATACCACGTTAGATTTGATTATTCTAAATGAAGATATTTTATTTTCTCATTGAAGTTTCACCAGCGCCCAAAAGCTCGAACTTTAGCGAAGCTGGAGGCGCATTTGTGAGTTGCTGGGTTAAAGGCAGCTCAGAAGGAAGTGCAGTAAAGAAAGCACAGGCTGCTATTCGTAATGATGGATGGGATATTGTAACAGTCGATGACACTTTCATCGCAGAGAGGGAAAGATATATTGATCTCCCTGAAAGCCTCGAACTATTTGAACAGGCTGAGGTCGATGGTGAGGCCTATGTATTCGATACTTGGCCACCGGAGCCCCAAGAAGATGACTCAGTTCATTGAAATATTATGAAAATCTAACAACCGCATTAACGACGGACTGGCAAAAGCCGCTCCGCTTCGCTATGCGTCTTCCGCCAGCCGGTTATGCGGAGCGTTGAACTGAACCGCTGGCGCGGAAAAGACATCCCGGCCCCCACCTCCTGTTTTTATTCACTCTTCTGATTTTATTCAGTAAAATATCTCTTGAAGGACAACTATTCCGGTTGCCCCAATCCATCACGGAGGTATTTTAT
>JAHIUA010000068.1 GCA_018817385.1 Pseudomonadota bacterium | reverse complement strand
TCTGCTGCAAATTTGACAAATCGGCCCATATTTCCATAGATTTTCGTTAAATAGGCCTGCTATTCGCCTCAAATCCATGAAAATCTGGTCTCGATTTCTCTAATTTTCGCTACGATTCTCTAAATCCGACAGACTCCTAGGCGATACAACTTTTTCCCCCTCTAACAACTTTTTTTTGAGACATTAATTTTGAATGACATGACTCCTGCTCAAGAGTTTACTTCCCGGTGGGACAGGTGCAAAAAGCTCCTACATCAATTCATTCCTCAAGCTCAAGGGATCTTAGTATTCTCTCGTTTAAATATTTATTATTTCAGTGGTTCATTTGTCAGTGGAGTTTTTTGGCTACCCGTAAATGGTGAACCGATCTTATTCTGCCGTCGTGGAGATGCAAGAGCGAGAATCGAATCACCTGTCAATCATATTTACTCTTTTAAATCGTATAGGGATATTGAACCACTTCTTAACGACTTGGGTTGTTCGTTACCTGAGGTAATTGCTGCTGAGATGAATGGGTTGTCTTGGGCTCTTGCAGGCAATCTCACAAAACACCTTTCTCGTCACCAGTTCGTCCCTGCAGATAAGATAATTGCTATGAGCCGTGCTAAAAAGTCAGAATGGGAACGCAGTATCCTCCGGGAGGCAGGCGCCAGACATGATAGATGTTTAACCAAGCTGCTACCTCCCTTTCTCCATGCCGGAATAAGTGAACTCCAAATATCTCATAAAATTTCAGAACTATTCTTTTCCAAAGGTCATCTTGGAATTTTACGAATGGAGAATTACGGTGAGGAAGTATTTCTTGGCCACATCTCTGTCGGTGACAGTGCCAATTACCCCAGTGTTTTTAACGGACCTGTTGGACTCAGAGGTGTTCATCCGGCGACACCTTATATGGGTTCAGCAGAAGTCCAATGGACGGAGGGGACGCCGCTTATCATAGATAATGGATTTACTCTTGCTGGGTACGTAACCGATAAAACCCAAGTTTACTGGCTTGGCGAAAAAGAAAATATGCCAGTGAACGCTCTAGAGGCACATGACTTTTGTATCGCCCTGCAAAATAAAATCGCAGAACTGTTGAGACCGGGAACACTTCCCAGTGAGATTTGGAGCCATTGCCTTGCTGACGTTGAACGTTCGGGGTGGAGTGATGGTTTTATGGGGTATGGAAAAAATAAAGTATTTTTTGTGGGTCATGGTATTGGACTTGCCATAGACGAATATCCCGCTTT
Source organism: Pseudomonadota bacterium (assembly GCA_018817385.1). Classification (GTDB taxonomy): domain Bacteria; phylum Desulfobacterota; class Desulfobulbia; order Desulfobulbales; family Desulfocapsaceae; genus Desulfocapsa. Next base: position 163,831 of record JAHIUA010000068.1, on the reverse strand, counting down.
GGCAAAGGGGTTTGATTTACCCCTGGAAGAAGGGATGACTCTTGCTATCGAGCCTAAAATTGGCATCCCAGGATTTGGCATGGTGGGAGTCGAAAATACTTTTGAGGTTACGACAAAGGGTGGGAAATGCCTGACAGGTGAAGAGTTTGATATAATAAGCATTTAAAGTAAAACAAAAAGAATGACAAGGCCAATTGGCGCAGACCCGAGGTCACGCTTTCTCGGTTTTGTCAGAATGTTATGTTACCTGCCGCAGGTTCATTCCAGTTTCCTGGCCGCAGGTTTTCGAAATGATACGAGCAGCCACTGCGCTTTTGCCCATATCGGGGGCTATTGAGTTCCTCGAACAGCGTCCGTTCTGCCGCAAATAGAAACTACCAATGTTGTGGAATATCTTCATTATGATTTCCGGACTCGTTGCACTTACCCTTGGTGCCGAGGGCCTGGTCCGTGGAAGTGCTTCTTTAGCAATTCGACTAGGGCTTACACCTCTTATCATTGGACTGACCATTGTCTCTTTTGGCACGAGCACACCAGAACTTGTAGTGGGTTTAGGGGCTTCGTTGAGCAATCAAGCCGACATCTCCATTGGCAACGTAGTGGGGTCAAACATATTTAATATCGGTATCATCCTTGGACTTACTGCTTTGCTCTGTCCAGTAAAAGTGAGTCTTCAAGTCATCAAGTACGATTGCCCAATTATGATTGCCGCTTCGCTTGTTGCAGTATTTCTTATAACTGAGGGCACCATATCAAGACTGGCCGGCGTTGTCCTTTTTACCGCCCTTGTTGCCTATACAGGTTTTACCATTTGGTTGGCCAAAAAAGAGGTCACCCCTGAGATCGAACTGGAGTTCCAGGACGGGGTGCCTTCCCAATCAAAATCTCTCTGTAGAGATTTATCTTTTATTATCGGTGGGCTGATACTTCTTGTCGCAGGTTCTCGCCTTTTAGTCATGTCAGCCACAGACATTGCCCGTTCTCTTGGGATAAGCGAGGCGGTAATAGCTCTTACAATAATAGCCGCAGGGACGAGTATGCCTGAACTTGCCACCTCCGTGGTTGCGGCATTACGACATCAGCCCGATATCGCAGTGGGAAATGTGGTTGGCTCAAATATTTTCAATATCCTTGGCATACTAGGTGTATCATCCATTGCCAGGCCTTTATCGGTAACAGGAATAACTGGTTTGGATTTGTGGGTTATGGTGGCTTTTGCCATTGCATTACTGCCGATGATGTATACGGGATTAAGGCTTCAGCGCTGGGAAGGAGGGGTGTTGTTGACAGGATGTGTTGGATATTTTTGGTTTTTATGGCCTTCAAGTTAATTGCCATTCATATGAATAGAAAGCCTGAGCCGAACAAAGGATGGAGAAGGATTGTGTGTATGGAACGCGCAGGAAATTCCCCAGGAGGTTACTAACCGAATTTTCCAGCGTAATTTCAGCACCAAAGAAGAAGCTGGAACAGGAATTGGAACATATTCTATGAAACTGTTAGGGGAAAATTTTCTTGGCGGACAGGTGCGTTTCACAACATCCGCCAAAGAGGGTACCATTTTTAGATTTACCTGCCCTCTTTAGAGGCGCATGGCCTCCTTGCTGGTAGCTTTAATCAAAACATCGCCCCCACCTCCAAAGCAAGCACGGGAGCTTTGTCGTCGTAGCGGATTACTTGTTTAATTTATTGCTGCTGTCAACCGGTTTGTTTACAGCACGTTAACCGGGACGACAGGTGCACATCCTTCACCACTTCAACCAGTTGTCATAGGGAGGTATGTATGGCAAAAAAACCTGACATTTCAACAAAAAAGCTTCTTCCTTGGGACGAATATAAAGGCAAAACGCCTGACCTGGCGCTTGGCTCAATCTACGCTCATATAGAGACCACTTCTACTACGATGTGCGCATGGTATTGGACAAGTATTCGTACGAAAAGATGGACATCTCTTTGGGTAAGAGCGATCGCTTTTCTCTTGCTTACCATTGGAACAGCATTGCCTATTTTTGCCGCAATTCAAGATCTGGCGAAAGATAAACTCCTCTTCACCCAATGGGCAGTTGCGTTGCTGGCCATCGCTGGCCTGATTCTGGTTGCCGATCGGGTCTTCGGCTGGTCAAGTGGTTGGATGAGGTATATCTCGACAGTCATTACGATGGAGAATTTGACCCGTGCCTTCGAACTCGAGTGGGCAAAATACATTGTCTCCAAGAACGCAGCCTTGGATAATTCGGATGTCAAATCTTTATTCCTGCTGGCACAGACGCTCGAAGAGGAACTTACCAAACTGCAAGCAGAGGAAACAACGAAATGGATCACTGAATTCAACTCTAGTATTTCCCTGCTTGAATCTATGATAAAATCGCAACGAGAGGAAACGGACAGGAAATTGGAGGCCATTCGCACTAACCTTTCAACGCAGGCAACTGCAGCAGAGGCAGACGAAAAGACCAAGTTACCTGGAGCAATTGAAGTGGCGTTCACCTACCAAGCTGAGCCGAAAAAGATCACGATCACACTCGATTCTGAAGCACCGGTCGAATTTGTCGGCTATGCATGGTCGAAATTAAACGTATCACCGGGACAACATATCTTGATGGTTGAAACAGTCACTGAACCACGTGAAGTATACCAAAAGGTCGTCGAGGTCCAAACTTCAACAGTGGCCCGACCGGAAATTAAGTTTATCACCTAAAAGTAACTGCGGTTGGTTCTTCGTTCATTCGAGACAGCCGAAATAATGGGGCTGATGAAAGTCGGGGCGTTCTCCTGGCACTGGGAAGGCGGAAAGATAGCGGCGTTTCGCCCCCAGGCCATGGATGGCATATGCATTCACATGGGTGAAGGGAAGAATCGACTGCTCCAGGGCCAGTGTTAAGGCCCCCTGCCAACGGCAGTCAGTGATATGGGTGCTACAGTGCGTAGGCTGCAGGGTGTTACTGACCTGGCGTATTCCGCTGAGATGGAGGATGAGATAGTGGCCATGAGGGCCAAGCTCAATCTCCAAATAGTGACCTTCTGCTCCCAAGAGAAAAAGCTCCGTTACCTCATATTGCCAAAGTCTGTCAAGTTCTCCGGCAGGGCCTGGAGGAGCCGGGTCATCATGAAAAGGCGCATCCACCTCGACTTTGAGTTCCTGAGCGCTTAAATAAAAAGTCACTGCCACTTTTTCAGAATTTTGCGCCATCCCTCCATCCCAGTTCTTCTCAGTTGTGAGGAGAACACCCTGTCTTGCCATGACCGCTGTCTTCTTGTTCAATTTCATTTTGAGAGTACCTGTATTGGGGAAACTGCATTTCTGGTCCATCATACTGAATAACTTGAGGATTGAACTCTTTATTTTAGGTCCCCTGTATATTGGCGATGGTTCTTGACCCTGATTCCAGCTGAATCCGGACAATACTTTTTCAACCTAGCGCTACATATAACTCACGAATAGACCAGATCTTTTTAAATCAACCAGGCAGGGAGGTTTGTCATGTCAGGGGATAACAGGGGATAACCCCTGTTTTTTGCCCTCCCCCGATTCATTTATAATGTTTATTTTAGAAGCGACAGCAGAACGGCTGCTTATACATGTTTTTAAATCCATCCAGTTATGGTTAGATGAATGGTAATTCATTTTGAGTTCAGACTAACAAAGCCAAACGTTGTGGGATCAAAGGACGGAAAGCTACGGGGTTATACCAGTCAGCCGGGCTGCACATTCAATGCAGGCCTGCTTTTTTTGAATCAAAAAGGGCATTGTTTTTAGAATAGTGAGCAACCATGTGAATGCGATCAGCTGTTACCAGCGAATACCAGGGAAATTTTTCCTTCTCGGTAGAGGCTCGGTTCAGCCAAGGCCCCAGGAGGGCTGGGGGAGAACATTATGAAAAGAGTCTTTTTTTGTACAGTAATTATTCTTTCAGTCAGTTTAGCATCCACCACACTTGCAGCGACTTTACTGTATGACGATTTTATTGGAAACATTGTGAGTTCCAATCAGTGGCATATTCCAACCTGGATCTCACCCCTTGATGGAACATTTGTCGGCCAGACTCAGTTTAGATGCACGCAAAATTCGTTACTGCCGGCTGCCAACGACAGCCAGGCCATTATTACGGTTGAATCCTATAATCCAGCTGGGTTTTCTTTCTATGGTACGGATCTGATCACTAATCAATCATTCGCATTAAATACAGGTGTCCACATAACAGTACGTGCTAAAATGGATACGACAATGCCAGGCATCATCGGAGGTATCTTCTTGTATGCTCTCAAACCAGGGAGCACAACGTTGCATGATGAAATCGATTTTGAACTTCTTACCAATCTGCCTAATAGTGTATTAACCAATAGTTACAGCAATGAACCACTGGGCGTCGGACACCGGCAAGTTGTATCATATGTTTCCGGATCGATAACTGATTATCACACATACGAAATCAAGTGGCAACCAACGCAAGTATCATGGCTTATAGATGGTAATCTGGTGCGGACAGACATAAACCATGTACCGACTGGACCTATGAATTTCCACCTCAATCTCTGGGTACCTGATTCAGATTGGGTTCAAGCATATAGTCCCAATTTAAAACCCACGACATCAGTACTATTCAACCAGATTTTTCGGATGAGCGTCGATTCGGTGACTATAGAACCTACGCCCCCGGCGCCCGGGATGTTTTCCTTGGCACCTGTCCTGCCTTCTCTCTTATTGGATACAAGCACAGTGGACAATAAGTGAATGAACTCAACTTGGTACGTGGCTCTTATAAAGGAGCAAAAATGAAAGTCAAAATGTCTCCGATGGGTCCGATCTATGCCTGTTTCATGGTGATCAGACGCTGTTGTTTCATAGCAACAAAGCATTGCCTTGCTGCTGTTCCAGTATTCATGTGTAACTATTGCCACAAGTGTTACGTTGTTGCCTTGACCGTCACGTCGTTATTGCCATATAATTGGATTACAAAGAAGATCAAGCCAACCCCTGCCATAAGACAGGGACAAACGCCGAGAGGCTTATAGAAGTCAAGCGGATTACCTTTTTAACAAGATAGTCCGGATTTTTTGTTGGGGAGTAAGACGACAGCGGTTCCCTCGAAACGGTGAGTTGCAGGTGCCATGCTTTGAATTGTAGATTTTTGGCCTCAGCCAGCAATGGCAATCAATCAACTGTTGCCGATGTCAAAGACGATCTGCACTCATCATCTCTCTAATCTCAATGGGATAACGGAGTATTCACCATGGATCATACTTTTCCACGTCCCAGGGTCCTTGTCAGCCGCTGTCTCGGTTTTGAAGCCTGTCGATATGATGGGGCAAAGCTTTTTTCAAAGGTTGTGACTCTGTTGCAGGACCATGTTGATTTTGTTGATGTCTGCCCGGAAATGGAAGCAGGGTTGGGAGTGCCGCGTCCTCCTGTTCGTCTTTGTTTTGAGAAGGAAAAGGTGGAGGTGTGGCAGCCGGCAAAGTCACGCCTTGTCACAACTGCCTTGGTTGACGCTGCTACACGACAGGTGAAAAACATTAGTGAGTGCGATGGTGCTATTCTCAAATCCAGATCACCCTCCTGCGCTCTTTTCGATGCAAAAGTGTACAGTGGAATTGAACAACCGCAGTTCCTGCGTTGGGAAAGCGGTGTTTTTGGGAAAATGGTACTGGCGTATCTGGGCAAAAAGGCAGTGGACGATGAACAGCGCCTGACCAACATTATTCTGCGGGAACATTTTCTTGTCAAGCTCTATACCTGGGCTCGTTTTCGTAGTATCTCGGCTAAGCCGACAATAGGGGAACTGGTGAACTTCCATGCCAGCCATAAACTGCTCTTCCTGGCCTACAACCAGAGCCGTTTTCGTGTTTGTGGTCGAATAACAGCCAACCATGAAAAGCTGCCGGTGGCCGATGTGTTTCAGTTCTATGAAACAGAACTGGGGAAGATCCTTGCCAAACCCTTTCGCAGACAGTCCATGGTGAATACTCTTTATCATGCCTACGGTTGGATCTCGGAAAAGATGTCCAGCGAGGAAAAGCACTATATTATCAGTACGTTTGAAGAGTATCGTGACGAAAGAATCCCGTTACAGGCTGCTACCCGGCTCATTGAGGCCCAGGCTATCCGCTTTCAACGGGAATATCTGTTGAGCCAGCACCTCCTCCATCCCTTCCCAGGGGAACTCTCAGATCTTTCAGACAGCGGTAAAGGGAGAGAAGTGGGATGAGCCGGGCAGAAGAGAAAAGGAACTGGCTATTCGTAGATAGAATAGCTGTATTTTTTAACCGGTCCTTGACGCTGCATTTTTTTTGAGGAAACCTTGGTGTTAGGCTGCTAAATGATCAAATATACAATCAGATGGAGCAGATAGTTAATAGGGAACATAAGTTTTATTTTTTGGAAAGACTGTTTGTTGCTGGACGTAAAGGAGCCGTTTGTGGAGAATTCTAAACTTGCAACGCAACGCCTGGCCGAGGCTTATGCTGATCGGGGAGATCCGAATGGCTGGTTCGAGGAGTTCTACGCCCGGGCCGGCGGTGACTTTCGCAAGATATACTGGGCTGATTTAAAACCCAACCCATTACTGCTTGCCTGGCTGAAAAGAGGAGCGGACCCTGCCGGTAAACGAGCGGTTATAATCGGTTGCGGTCTAGGTGATGATGCCGAGGCTTTGGCAAAGTATGGCTATCGGGTTACAGCCTTTGACCTTTCCGCATCAGCCATCGACATGTGCAGGCAGCGGTATCCTAATAGTGCTGTGGACTACCTGGTCGCAGATCTCTTCAATACTCCTCCGGAGTGGTGCCAGGGATTCGATCTGGTGTATGAGTGTAACACGATACAGGTCTTTCAGGGTCCGAGCCGGGTACAGGCCCTGAAGGCTATCGCAGACCTGGTTGCCTCTCCTGGCGGCGAGGTTCTTGTTTCTTGCCGCAGCAGAAATGCTGGCGAACAGCCAGACACGTTTCCATTGGCCCTGGACCGGGAAGAGATCTCGGGCTTCCAGCGGGCTGGTTTATCCGAGACCCTTTTCGTGGCATACGACGACGACCAAGATCCTCCGGTTCCACATTTTTTCGCATGCTATACACGTTTGAGCTGAAATCATGCTCAGTCAAGCGTTCTCTAGAGCTGAATCGTTCAGGCGATAGTGAAAAAATATGTTGAACTCCACGGCCCCTTAGCAGTAGATGCATTCGAAAGTCAACATCTCTCCTTAGAGAGACAATCCAGCCATTCATGACGGGAGATGGCTATTATGGAACTGACTCCTGTTTTTTTTGACTGTCAACGTTCTAACCTTACATTTCACTTTTTGAGGAGCTTGTAGACATTAATCATTCGATAGCCAATACCGACCAGCAGCGTTCCGTTGATGAGGATAATCAAGTTTGAGGCAAAAATCATCATGATGAAATCGAAAGGGTTGTTCAATTTGTACGCAGCCTTAAAGAGACTGATACCGTAAAATAGAAAAAAGGTCGCCGCCACAATCAACAGGCATTGCCCTATCCACCACAGTTTACTCTTCACAGAGACCTCCTTCCAGTTCGTTATATGAGCAAGTGAGTTTTGCCATCTATATGTACAACAGGGGCAGTCAATACCAATTCTCTTATTTGATACTGCCAGATCCAACCTGTTAATTCTTCATAATTCTAAAGTTGACCTTACTATTTTGTACTCTTTTTCTGGTGGCTTCTAGTTGATGGCCTTCACAGAATCCAATCCGGGTTACATTAGGCCCTGAGGCTCTTTGATCTTTATCGCGGCCTGGCTCGTAATAGCGATCGGTTCCTGGTGCTGACGGATGTGCTGACGAGAGCTTTTTTCGTAATACCTGTCGATTAGTTGCCGCAGAAGAACAACTTGACGGAACACAAAAAAAGGAGAACAATGGGGGACGTTGATTGGTATCACTGATAAGGAGAGGGGGAGGGTAACAGTGTCTCGTCAGATTTCACAGATGAAAATCATTCAGTATTACCGACAGCGGTAAAAGAGTTATTGGGGATAAGATAAGAAAAAAATCGTGCTTGCCGGGCTACCAAACAAGGAAAAGGAAACCGTTCCCAATGAATATAGGCAGAAATGACCCCTGTCCATGCGGCAGCGGTAAAAAATACAAAAATTGCTGTTTTGGCAAGCTGGACGATAAAACCAGCGCTGATGCGTTGCAGGACATCATGGCTGAGGTCAGGGACAAGCTGGAGGGAGGAAAATTTTCGTCTCTTGCAGAGACCCAGGCAGTAGTAGATACTTTTATGCAACGGAACAACTCAGCAACCCTGGCTAGATTCCATGGTCTTTCTCCTGAGCAGATGCACCGCTTGCTTTATTTTCCTTTTGCTACTCCGTCCCTTATTCGTTTTGCAGCAGATTTTTCCCAGCCGCCTGAAGCACCCGCTCTCACCCTCTTTGCATTACTTGTGGATGCCATCGGTGAAAAAGGGTTGAAATCAACAGCGAAAGGCAACCTGCCGCAGAGCTTTTGTAATGACGCGGCGCGCGCCTTCTGGGGAAAAGAAAAATATGAAAAACATATTGGATTTGCCACTATTTGCTCCGAAATGGATTTTTTTGAGATGCATTGCCTGAGACTTGCGGCAGAGCAGGCTGGGCTTCTTCGAAAATATAAAGAAAAATTCATTCTTAGTGTTCAATGCCGTGAGAAAATAACTTCCCATGGAACAGGGGCGATATATCCTGATCTTTTTATGGCGTATGTGAAAAAATTCAATTGGGCATATCGGTATGGTCATCAGGAAATTCCCTTTATACAGCAGTCTTTTTTGTTTACGCTTTTTCTTTTGAGTAAATACGGAGAGACACCAAGGCCACGGTCATTTTACGAAGACATCTTTCTAAAAGCATTTCCCGATCTCCTTCATGAAATAGAGGAGGTTTCATATCAATCTGTTGGAGAAACTCTTCGCAACGCCTATTTTTACCGTACCTTATCGGATTGTGCCGAATTTTTCGGTTTGGCAGAGTTGCAGGCAATATCGGATGATGCTATTTTATCATGTTATGAAGTGAAAAAATTACCTCTTCTCGACCAATTTATCTCCTTCGTCATCTAACACACTACTGCTGCTTTTTTTTGTCTCTAAAAAAAATATTAGAAAGTACTGCAACACGCCAGGACCAGCAGCACCAATGACTTGCTGCTGCTGGAAACAAGAGCTTTATTGAGCGTATCGAAGATCTTGCCATACGGTCTCCGAAAGTATAACTCGAATGTTTCAACTATCTGCAAACGCATGTGTATTGTCACCTGGGGAGAAAGAAATCTCTGCTGGAGATGCCGTTTCTGCTCCCTGTGGAGAAGTAAAACCGGATTGTAAGGAATGAGATGACGATGGCGGAGATGATTATAGCGTGCCTCTGGAGTCTCGAATAACTCTGCTGAACAAAGTGTTCCCTTTGTTCAAGCTGCCAATGTCGGGTTGGAAAATGATCTTTTATGGGATTGCCTCTTCCTGCTTTTAACAATGTCGTTCCCGACTGGGATGAGGTATAGTAAGACCTTTCATTTCAGTTGTTCTCTTGAATCTGTCCGGGGGAACCCTAACCTATGTCTGATTATCTTGAAAAGAAGTGTCCAGAATGTGGTCAACAGTTACGATTTCCCAAGAATGTCGGAGGAGTGCTCATGGCTTGTCCTTCATGTGGAAAAAAGTTTCATTCTGACTTTAAGCTTGGTGGTACCAGAAGAGCAGGAAAACAAAATGTGTTTCTGACGGTCTTTGAGATGCCTGCTAAAATAGTGAGCCGCATTGGCCGCTATCTTTTCCCTAAATAAGAGGTAACTCTTCAGCAGCACTCCATATTCGTCCATTCAGGTTTTCTCGAATAGAACAAGTATGCGTCGAAGTCTCCTGACTGAATGGATATTAAACACTGCTGACCAGTGGTACTGTTCTCAATTTGAGACCTTAGAAAAAATTTGCTTGCGGCATGTGAACTGCCTATAATGTGACAAAAGGATACTGGGAGGTGTTTGGATAGGTGCTTGTAGTAGAGGGGGGCCAAGACAAGCAATTGCCAGGCATTCAGTATCGCGCTGATGTGCAGCTCCCCTCAACGTTGGCAAGGAGACTGGTCATGAATCGCCCAACCATTACAAATACACTACTGATCACTACCATGTTTTTGGGCTCTGGTGTGGGAGTAGGACAGTCGCAGCCTCCCTTGGTGGAATTGGAAGAGCAGGCGATGAGCGACACCCTGCAGTACTCCCTGGAATATAACAAAACGAACCAGGCTGCGGACTGGGTGAACCCCGATACTTCTCACACCGGTACGGTAGTGCCGGTACTGACCTTTGTAAATAACCTGGGAGAACCCTGCAGGGAATTCATCACCACTATCACCATCGATGGCGAGCAGCAGCAGGGCTATGGTACCGCTTGCCGCCAAACCAATGGTACCTGGTATACGGTAAACGACGGACCACCTGCCAGGGTGGCTACCGTGACAAGGCAACCCGTACAGGTCTACCAGCCTCCGGAACGCTACTATAGCCCTCCCAATATGTATTACAATCCATACCCGTTTCAATTCAGCTTCAGCTTAGGCTACCTGTTTCATGATGGCGGCCGCCGTCATGGCCAATATCACCCCAGCGGCCCCATGTGGTATCCACGCACGCACTGGAGGCCCCATAACTATCGTTACTACCCATCTTCCTGGCAACGCCCATACAACCGGCCAAACTATTGGCAACGTCCACATCGACGTTCACACCAACGCTGGTAGCGGCGGTCTCTCGATACCATTTATTGTTTCTGTTGCAGGGGCACATCGTTGTCTTTTCGACGAACCGGACTGTGTTGTCCTCTACGACTGGCTTGGCTGGGGGAGAGGGGATGTTCGCTGCTGAGGCGGGCTTCTTTCAATAGAGCCTGCAGCTCTCGTTGATGAGTTGTTGTCGATAGTCTGTTTTTGGGTGTAGTTCCCTCCAGCGCTGAATGTTTTTTCAACCCTTGACTCCGTTGTGATGCATACCGTATAGTTTGATGACAATATTTATCATTTTCCTTGGCTAATAAGTGGATTCAGGTGAGGTCTCTTCTGTATGAAAAAAATCAGAATGTTCATTGTGTTGGCATGGTTGTTTATTCCCTTACCGGTGCTGGGGGGACAACAGCTTGTAGCCCTCAGAACCGATTCGCCTCCAGTTATTGACGGTATGGGGAATGATGCCGCTTGGCAATCAGCTGTAAGGGTGACAACCACAGATCCTATTGCTGACATTCCCATCGAATTGCAGGCCGTCTACACAGATGTGAATGTGTATGTGAAAGCGCGATTCCCAGATGCTACAGAAAACCGTGAACACAAAACCCTGGTCTGGAATAGCGACCTGGAATTGTATCGGACTGGTACCAAAAGAGAGGATAGCTTTATTTTGAAATGGAGCATGGAGCCTGTTCCAGTGGATATGAGTTTACAATCACATAAGCCGTACAGGGCAGATATCTGGTACTGGAAGGCCATGCGCACCGATGCCATGGGGTATGCTGACGATAAACTGCATATCTACAGTATTCATGAAATAGAGCATGCCCAACAAATCACTCTCCCTTCCGGGAAAAGAATGTTTCTCTCCCGACCGAGTGATTCCGGCACCTCCACTTATAAAAGTATTGCCTATGAAAAGTTTGTTGGTGACACAATGGTTCGCTATACATATCAACAGCCCACTGGCAGCAGGGCCGATATCCGTGCAAAAGGTCATTGGTCAGATGGGTACTGGACCATTGAGTTTCAAAGAAAAATGATAACCGGTAATGTCGATGATATACAGTTCGATCCCGCATTAACTTATGATTTCGGTGTGTCCCGTTATGAAATTTCGGGAACTGCACCAAATTTTAGGCTGGAACAGCCTTATTATGAGTCAGGCGATGTCGGTGAGATTCTCACTATGACATTCCGTTAACATACCAAGAGCTTACCCGTATGCGTCTCAGCTCTATTATCAATCTTTGTCTTGGATTGATTCTCGCCATCCTGATGTTGGTTTCTTTTACTGCATTATATCAGACACGGAAATCCAACCTGGGTCTGAAAACCATTCTCGATGAACATGTCCCGACTTTAAAAAATCTTCTCCAGAGCCAGGAACTGCTCAACAGCACGAACCTCCTGTTCGAACGCTATGCCAACGTTGATTGGATTTCATTCGAGGAAGCAATACGCTCGGTAGAGCAGTTGAAACTTGTCGTTCAACGGATCGAAGAAAGCGGTTCCTACGGTGAAATTCATGCAGATGAGACTGGCCGTATGGTAGAAAAAATACAGAGCCTGGTCAAACAGTCATCGGCAACCGAAATTAACGACCTCTCTTCAGGAGTCCGCCGTGAAAAATCCTGGGCAGAAATTCGCCAGATTGTCGGGAGCTTGAGGAATTACCTGAGGCAATGGATACAAGAGGGGAGTGCTCAGCAAATTTCAGAAAACAGAGAGCATGCGTTGGAGGCATTTTCAAATCTGTTAAGCATAGCCGAGACTGATCTCGGCCGCTATTACGCCCAGGATATTATTTCTTTAGAACAGCTCCTGAATCCGCTGAGCCAATGCCTTTCCAATCTGCAGCAATTGGAGCGTTCATCGTTGCCGCAGATCTCGACTTTTTCGTTGGAAGACAGCAAACAAATGCAAGACCTCTCCTCGTCATTTCGACGGTATCAGTCAGCAATTATTCTTTATTACGACGAGGAACAGCTCGGGGTATCCGGCTCAAATCTTGATGATGTTTTCGCCCAGGTTATGTCGGCCCGGGAAACGACTCAACAAGGTATTGAAAGTCTGCGAGGATCTCTTCTTGATTCTATCAACACCACCCAGCAGAAGATTATTACCTCAAGCAAGTTTTTGGAGAAGCTTTTTTTGTTTGTGACCGTTAGCGGAGTCCTTGCTGTACTGGGTACGTCGGTGGTTCTCAGTCGGACACTGTCAAAGCGCATACATCACCTCTTGCATGGCGCTGAAACCATTGCTTGCGGTGACCTTGATGTTCGCCTGAATCCTGAGCCAGAGGGCGATCCGTTGAGTAGACTGGCAATAGCTTTTAACAGTATGGCCGACAGTTTACAGATACGTGAAGCAGAGAAAAAGGAGTATCTTATCAAGCTTGCTCAGGCCCAGAAGATGGAAGCCATTGGTTTGATGGCAAGCGGTATCGCCCATGATTTAAATAATATTCTTTCCGGAATTGTAGGATATCCGGAATTGCTGCTCATGCAACTGCCGAAAGAGAGCGAACTCCGAAGACCACTGGAAAACATTCAGGACTCCGGCAAGAGAGCGGCGGATGTGGTTGCCGACTTACTGACTGTTGCCCGAGGAGTGGCAGCCCGCCGGGAAACGGTCAATGCCAATACCTTGATTGAAGAATATTTACTTTCACCGGAATGCAGGAAACTTTTTGCGATTCACAGCAAAGTGGAATGCGAAATAGACTTTGATCCGGAACTGGTTAATATGGCCTGCTCACCAGTTCATTTCAAGAAATGTATCATGAATCTGGTCACCAATGCGGTGGAGGCGATCAACGGTGCAGGCAAGATTACGATTTCCACAAGGAATAAGTATGTTGACCATTTGCTGGAAAATAAACAGGAACTGCAATCCGGAGAGTACAACGTTATTTGCATAAGGGATACGGGACCGGGCATATTCCAAGAAGATCTTCGCCGTATTTTTGAACCGTTTTATACCAAAAAAATAATGGGCAAAAGTGGTACCGGTCTTGGCCTTGCCGTGGTCTGGAATACGGTTCATGATCACGATGGCAGTATTCAAGTTGAAAGCAGTGACGAAGGAACTATCTTTTCAATGTACTTTCCTGCCACCAAAGAAGCATTGGTTATTGAAGAACAAGCATTAAACATTGCTGAACTGGCGGGAAAGGGTGAAAAAATTCTCATTATAGATGATGAATTTCAACAGCGGGACATTGCCACCCAGATGCTAACGCTTCTAGGCTATAACGTGGAGTCAGTATCTTCCGGAGAGGGTGCTGTTCAATATCTGATCGGAAAAACGGTGGATTTGCTGGTGCTTGACATGGTGATGGAACCTGGCATGAGTGGAGGAGAGACGTATGAGCAGATACTGACTATGCATCCCGGCCAGAAGGCCATTGTTGCCAGTGGATTTTCGGTAAACGATGAGATGAAAAAGGTCCGGGGGCTTGGCATTTCCACATACGTAAAAAAGCCTTACACCTTCAAGCAACTCGCCCTGGCAGTTAAACAGGTATTGCCCGCATAGTGTTTGTTTTTTTGAAAAACATCTCTTCTTAAGAGATTGCAGATAAGGAAAAGACAATTGTGAGTGGTACAAATAGGTGCACTATGAACACCGGCCTTTGAGTTGTTATCCTTCTCAAACAGGATCAGCGATCCGCAAGATTCAGAGGAAGGATCAGCAAAGAGATATCCTGACAAAATCACCAACCATCCCTATGGTATTAATGTCCGCCTGAAAAACAGATGCAGTCAGGCGCGTCAAGAACACTGAGGTTTCAAAAAATGCCATGGAAGATGGCTGTCTTTAACCAGTCTGTTTTTCCTATGCTTTCTGATTGTCCCATTGTCGATCAATTAAAGCAGAGAGCCAAAAAAGGTATTTTTCACTGAGTTCTAATGGAGAGCGATGCCTGCCATCACCCTCCATCCATCAATCTGGAGATAGTTACTATGGCCCCAAAAACTTACAAAAGTATTACATCTTCAATCTGTTCTGCTGACATCCTGCTTCGACAAGAAATGATGCGAACCTACCTGACAGGCCTGATGAACAGTTCTAATCAGCAAAAATTCTGTCAGTTAAGCCCCGAGGTTATGGAGCCGATTTATAACGGTTCAACCCGGATGAATCCTGCCTCTATTTTTATTAACAGCGGATCGGAAGAGGATATTCAGTACATCAGGGAGCAGGCTATAAAACGAGGGGAAGAGGGCCTGCTGACGACCACTGGACATACCTATCACTTCGATGGCCCTAATGATCAGGGCCGGGATACGGCCAATACCAAGTATCTCGCTTATGACACTACAGAGATCAGCTCTCTTCAGAAGAAGGAACTGCACCGTAGTGGGGTTGTTGAAGTCAGAAATATCATGGACAATATCATGAGCACAAGGGAGATGATCGTTTCATTCATCTCTCGGGGGCCGGTGGGTAGCCCGGTGGCGGATCCAACCCTCCAGCTGACCGACTCATTTTATGTAACCCATAGTGAGTATATTTTATATCGGATGATGAACCATGTCGAATTTTCTAAAGATGTCGATGAGAAAGGCTATCTTTTTGTCAATTTTCACAGCAGCGGCGAGCTTACCCCGGAAAGAGTTTCGGCAAACCTCCATAATCGAAGGATTTACATGGATGTCGAGCGCTTCAGATCCTACAGTATGAATGCCCAGTATGCCGGAAATTCTGTGGCGCCGAAAAAGATCAATCATCGTTTTGCCAATATGAATAACCTGCGGAATTATTTTGGCAAGCGGCTTGATGAGCATATGTTTATTACTGGTTTTCAAATCAAAGATGAGATCATCTACTTTGCCGGGGCATATCCCAGCGGTTGTGGGAAAACCGGTACCGCAATGACTGGCAGCCATCTGATTGGTGATGATCTGGCAAAAATCTTTGTCGATGCCGATAGCGGAGAGGTTCGCGCTGTAAATCCGGAAAAAGGAATGTTTGGCATTATTGAAGGGGTCAATAAAGAGGATGATCCTGAGATTATGGAAATCCTGCGAGGCGCGGGAAACGAGGTTGTTTTTTCTAACGTTCTGATTCATGAAAAGCAGCCCTTCTGGGTTGGTATGGGTGAGCCACTTCCTCCCAATGGACAGAATTTCGAGGGGAACTGGTCGAAAGAATATGGCAAGCCAGCCTCCCATAAGAACGCTCGTTTTACTGTCAAACTGGATAGACTGAGGAATTTTGATCCAGAATCAGACAATCCGAAAGGGGTGAAGATCAGTGCTCTGCTCTTTGGCGGACGTGATTACACCACCATGCCAACGGTTATTAAGGCCCATGACTGGATGAATACCATAGTCCATGGAGCCATTATCCGATCAGCCACAACTGCTACCGAGATCGGAGCAGACGGCAGCGAAAAACGCTCTCCCTTTGCCAATGAGGCCTTTTTCCCGGGACCATTGGGTCAGTACATCAAACACTATGAAGCCTTCGGTGAGAATCCAGACATTAGCGAAGGTAACCTTCCCAGTGGTTTTCAGGTCAACTACTGGCTCCACAAAAGCGCCAGGAGAAGTCTCGTCCCTGGAGAAGAGGACGGATTACTTGGCGAAAAGCGAGACACCAAAGTCTGGATGCGCATCATGGCCCTGATGCATCAGCGGAAAGTGGAAACGATATGGACCCCCATCGGCCATGTTCCTAAATACCGCGACCTGAAGCGCTTATTCTCTGAAATACTTGGAAAAGAATATTCTAAAAGCACCTACAACATGCAGTTTTCACTCTATATTGATAATCTTCTCAACCGAATCAATATGTCGATCAATGAATTTGCTAAAGAAAAAGGGATGCCCGACGATTTTTTTCACGTCCTGGACACCTGGAGAAGGGATCTCACGGCCCTTAAATCGATTATTGGTCCTGTTGTCAGCCCTGATCAGATTATTGAGTATGTGACCGCGAATATTCCCGAATAACTGGTTTGAAAGCATTGCAAAATCAATTTCAAATGATAACGAAAGTGCTGTCCGCACATCTTGAGAGGAGTGGCAATGACCAAGGCAATAGCGAATGAATTCGTAAGGGTACTCCTTGTGGGTTCCGCAGACAAGGGCGAATCATTACCAATGCAATACACAACGGCAGCATCCAAGAGGGCAACCACAGGGGATTTACCCCTACGGGCCTGCATGGGATCACCGGACGTGCAATTAGATACAAGATGATATATTGAATCCAGGTAGAGTTAACATTACAGTACCCAAAACAATACAGACCATCATAAAAACTGGCTGTGGCCACAGGAAGCGGAAGATAGTTAGGAGCACATTCTCATGGGCGAGGAGTACGCGGTGATGAAGGGAATGCAGGTACCCAGGCAGACATGATCTGTAAAACACTAGGAAATCAAACCGATTTTTGAGCAATGTTATGCATAACTTTCCTATCATAGTACTTGATTTTGAAACGACCGGTCTCTCCCCCCAATATGGTGACAGGGCTATTGAAATTGGTGCGGTACTCATCGTAAACGACACGATCACGGATCACTTTCAGAGTTTGATGAATCCGGGATTCAGAATCAGTTCTTTTATCGAATCATACACTGGCATCAGTAACGACATGGTTGCGGCAGCTCCACCCTGTGAAGTTGTGATGGAACAGTTCGCGGACTTTATGGGTGATCATCCTCTTGTCGCCCATAATGCCTCTTTTGACCGACGATTCCTGGATTCAGAGCTTGGAGTTATCGGTCGATCAAGAAAGAACACTATGGCTTGCTCCATGTTGACGGCACGAAGGGTGTATCCCAATGCACCGAACCATCAACTTGGAACGTTGGTCCACTATTGTGGAATCTATACCGATGGAACATTTCACAGGGCACTCGCTGATGCTGAAATGACTGGCCGGCTCTGGATTTCAATGGTTGATGAGATCAAGGGAAATTTTGGCATTCATCAGGTGTCATTTGATTTGATGCGAAAAATATCCATAACAAGCAAGGCAAAGGTACCTTCATATCTTGAGAAAATTGCCATTGACCAATGTTAACTGGATTGGAATGCCAAGAGAGGATTCCTCGAGGGGTAACCATTCCCTCAGAATATAGTTTGTAAGCCTGTCGGACTTAGACATAACTCTACTGCAACTTTGACAAACCTACCCATATTTCCATGGCTTTTCTTTAAATAGTCCTGCTCTTCGCCTCAAATCGATGAAAACCTGGTCTCGATTTCTCTAATTTTCACGACGATTCTCTAAGTCCGACAGGCTCCTGGTGATTCCATAGCCGACAGGACAGTCACAAGGGATTGCTCCTACGATTGAGAATGTGCCTGGAGCCTTTTCAGAGAATGTCCAGTCAGGGCCGAGACGTTATGACAATAGTTGCTATTGACTTATGTTGTTTTTTGTGATACTTTTGTGTATCATGTGGGTGTCGTATGGTATCAAATAAGATCATGAAGAGTCAAAAAAGCAAAGTCAGGCAATAATGAATAAGTCCACAGTAAGTAAAGAAAATATTCGCCAGAAGCGCACAAGGGACAAGGTGATTAATCTGGCAATGCATGCCCTCGCTAAAAACCCAAAAGCATCGCTGAACGATATTGCCGAAGCTGCAGAAGTCGGCAGGGCTACCCTTTTTCGCTATTTCAAGTCCAGAAAACAACTTATCCATGAGCTTGTTATTGAGGCGGATAACAAGCTTGAAAATGCCACCAGGCCAATTGTCGAAAAAAAACTCAATGCCAGAGATACCCTGGAAGAGTTTATTAAAGTTCTAGTTCCCCTGGGGGCAAGTTTTCATTTCTTGAATTCTGAACAGCTTCACTCGGAAGGTTCAGGTATCGACGATCTTTATAGCAATCAGTTGATGCGTTTAAAAGAACTCTCCATACGGTTACAGGCAGAAAAAGTTGTTGCTGCCAATATCCCCCTTGCCTGGATAGCTGTGGTTTTGGATAACCTGATCTATGCGGCCTGGGTAACTGTCTTAGAGGGTGATATTGCTCCCAATGATGCCCCGGGTCTCGTGCTTTATTCCTTTCTTAATGGTTTGTCCCCCCATTAGCTTTTCCCAATAACTAACTCTGGTCGTTGCTTATCGTGCCGTCAGGAAACTCTGGTTCAGCGGTTACGACAACCAACTTACTACCCGCCTTGTTGTAATCTCCTTATGGTAGAGAGCATTAGAGCATAAAGCAGTTACTCATTTGGAACCATTTGCATATTGAGCCGATAATGTTTCTTTGGGCCGGTATATGGCAACCCCTGTTCCTGATCTGACACTCCTTTTAATTGTTAACAGGCACTGAAGAGTCAAAGTATTGAGGTATTCCTATGAGTAAAAATCTTGATCCGGTAACTGGAAAAATTTACCCCGTTTTTTTTTACTATTCCATTCCTTCAGTCATCGGTATGCTGGCCATGTCATCTGCCGTTGTTGTTGATGGTTTTTTTCTGGGCAATTATACCAGTACATCCTCGCTGGCTTCAGTAAATCTTACCATACCAGCCAGCGCCTTATTATTTGGTCTGGCATTAATGCTCTCTGTTGGCGGAACTATTCGCTGTGGAAAATACTTAGGAGCAGGAGATGGTCAAGCTGCCAGCGCTATTTTTTCACAGACTATTATCTTGATATGCTTACTCTCCGTTGTCCTTTCCGCGCTTGGTCTGATTTTTATGGATCAGCTTGTTTTTTTCCTCGGGGCAGACAAAACATTGGCACCGGCTGTAGCCGAGTACCTGAACATCTTGCTGCTCTTCACCATTTTTCAACTTGCTTCTGTCTGTCTTTCCTATTTTATCCGAGTAGCCAGTCTTCCTTTTTGGGCAGCAGCCGGAATGATACTAGGGAGTTTTCTCAATGTCTTCCTGGACTGGGTTTTTGTTGTTAACTTACAGATGGGACATAAGGGGGCGGCATTGGCAACAGGTATTGCCGCAGTCCTAACCTTTTTGTTTTTATGTGTGCCTTTTCTGACTAAACGGACAACGCTTAGATTTTATTGGCGAAAAAAGGATATCCCTGAGCTTTTAAAAGCAGCAATGAATGGATTCCCAGAATTCATCGATGAATTTTCTGTTGGTATCATTGTTATCGTTTTTAACTGGATCATTATGAAACAACTGGGAGAAAGCGGCATTGCGGCGTTTTCAATAATTAATTACATGATCCTTACAGGCCTGGTAATCAGTTATGGTATCAGTGATTCGCTGCAGTCGGTTGTCAGCCGAAATTTCGGGGCATTGCAACATAATCGTATCAAAAAAGTGATGAACCTCTCAGTAGCCTTGGTTTTTGTTGTTGGAATTGCTTTCAGCATCCTGCTGGTCATGGTTCCGCACATTGTATCAGATCTCTTCATCGATTCAGGAGAACTGGAAACAATAAAACTGACAAATTACTTTATTTCCAGGATATGGCCTATTTTTATGGTGAACGGAGTAAATATCATATTGGTATCCTATCTCACTGCAATGAACAGGTCTCTTGATTCAACACTGATCATCCTGGCCAGGAATCTGCTTCTGCCAATTATCTTTCTCTTTATTATTCATGTATTGATAGGAAAGGATGCCATCCTTATCGTTCTGCCGCTCTCGGAAATAGCCACCTTTTGTATCGCAATCTTCCTGATCTATAAAAATAGTCCGAAAAAGCTGGTTACCAATGTCGCGGCTCTGAACATTGCTGTTTAGCAGGTGATTGGAAAAGAGGGAAAAAGAACAAAATAAGGGAGAGGTTTTGAAAGGTCAGTTTTTGGATGGAGGGCGATCCCTCTTTTTTGATTTTTTCTGCCGGTCGGCGGAGGGTAGACGCAGGTCCATGGGCATACCTTGGGTGGAGAGGATGAGCATGCGCGGCTCGTCCTCTATCCGCACCGGATACGGCAGGATGTGCTGCTGCAACAGAACTTGAACCTGCCTGCCGGTGAGGGTGAGTCCTTTACATTCAGGTTCAAGAACAAACTGACAGCCATCTTTCCAACCGGAGCAGCCGTAGGCTCTTTTTCCCTTGATCACCTCTTTGCCGCAGAGTGGACAGCTTCCCCAGCGCCCTGCATCTAACTGTCCGGATGAGCTGATCCTGATCAGGCCGCGAATGTAGTCACGAATTCCGGCCATAAAATCATCGGGATTAAGTTTGCTGCGCTCAATCTGTTTGAGTTTTTCCTCCCACTCACCTGTCATTTCGGGTGATTTGAGTAAAGGGTCCTGAATAAGTGCAATCAGGCATCGGCCCATATCAGTGCAGCGAAGCTGCTTTTTTTCACGTCGGATATAGTTACGGCTGAGAAGGGTTTCGATGATGGCAGCTCGAGTAGCTGGTGTACCAATACCCCGTTCTTTGAGGGCTTCGCGCAGGGCGTCATCTTCGACAAATTTACCGGCCGCCTCCATCGCACCAAGTAGTGAATTCTCAGTAAAGTGATTGGGCGGTTGCGTCTTTCCTTCGCGCAGGAAAGGCTCATGCGGACCAGTTTCGCCTTTTTCAAAAACGGGGAGGGCCTGGTCGTCGGCAGCTTCCTGTTGCTTTATCTTTTTGGGGAAGAGAACAGTCCAGCCGGGCTTAACGATCTGCGTCCCTTTGGCCTGAAATTTCACCCGATTGCTGATGCTGTCGACCGTGGTGATATTTTTGATGCAGACAGGATAAAAGGCGGCAATGAACTGGGTTGTAATCGCATCGTAGACGAGTTGTTCGTTCGCTGCAAGGCTGCCCGGTGTTACCCCTGTGGGAATGATGGCGTGATGGTCGGTTACTTTTTTGTCATCGATAATTCGTTTGCTAAACACCAGCTTTGTCAGGTTGAGGGGCGCGATCTCTTGAGGACGGACAGCCTTGAGTCGTTCCAAGATTTCGGGAATGCGCGGCTTCATGTCGTTACTGAGGTAGCGAGAATCTGTTCGCGGATAGGTGACCAATTTTTTTTCGTAAAGATTCTGGGTTGCACTGAGGGTATCGGCTGCCGAGAGACCGTGCATCTTATTGACTTCGCGTTGAAGGGTAGTGAGATCAAAGAGCTGCGGCGGTTGTTCTTTTTTCTCTTTGGCAGTAATGGCAGTGATTTCAAAAGGCTGGCCTGTTATTTTTTCAAGCAGGAGCTGGGCCTTTTCCATTTTCTCAAAGCGATTGCCGCTATACTTGAACACCACCTCACGATAGTGGGTACTGAGTTCCCAGAAGGGCTGCGGACGGAATTGGAGAATGGTATCATCACGTTCCACTATCATGGCCAGAACCGGGGTCTGGACCCGACCAATGGTCCAGAGGACCCGATCACCGCCGCCACCGATACGACCGTGGCGGACGGTATAGTAGCGAGTGGAGTTCAGGCCGACTATCCAGTCGGATTCACTGCGACAACGGGCAGCGGCATAAAGTGAGTCATAATCGTGTCCATCCCGCAGATCCTTGAAGGCCGCCTGAATTGCGTCGGGCGTCAGCGAGTTGAGCCAGAGGCGGCGGATAGGCTTATCCTCGCAGTTGCACAGGGCCAGAATGTAACGAAAAATCAGTTCTCCTTCACGCCCGGCATCAGTGGCACAGATAATTTCCTCGGCTTGCTCGCACAGGGCTTTGATAACCCCGAACTGCTCGTCTACGCCGCGATTATTAATCAGCTTGAGCTTGAACTCCTCGGGTACGAAGGGCAAGGTGTCAAGTGACCAGCGTTTGAGCGCCGGATCATATTCACCAGGTTCCTGGAGCGTCACCAGATGCCCGAATGCCCAGGTAACCGCGCAACCACGCCCCTCAATGTACCCTTTCTTTTTGGCCTTAATATTAAGCACGGCCGCAATATCGCGGGCCACGGAAGGCTTCTCTGCAATAATAACTTTCATCGTACGATTATCTCGCGATCTTTATTTTCTTCTGTTAAGAGATACAAAGTGTGATGACTGCGCACCCCTTATTGGTAGCGTGAGTACCTGAAAAAGAAAGGGGGACAGCATGAAGAATTTACAAAAGTATTTAGAACCTAGCCCTTTTTAATAATGCAATCAAAGAAAAAGCAATCATGAATGGTATGAATCGCAAAGATATTAAAGCCGGACTTCGGGTTTTCATCGTTTTAAAGCAGGACCAGCGTTCTGGAAACCTTACAGAAGGTATAGTGAAAGATATCCTGACAAAGTCCTTGACCCATCCCCATGGTATCAAAGTCCGCTTGGAAAGTGGGGCGGTCGGGCGAGTCAAACAGATAGGCGATTGAAAATAAAGGTAACCATTCAGCAGTATTCCATTTTCGTCCAGTCAGGTCTCATAGAGACCGTAGAGGGACCCTTGTGTGGGGACCCCAACATGCAGGTAACCGAGTTAGTAGTGGATCAGCACCAGTATATAGGCCAGGCATAACAACTCCATAGCCCCAGATAATAAGCAACCGGGCAACCACAAGAGATTGTCGCTACGGTTGAAACATCCTTATTGGGTCTTATAGTAGGGTTGAATCTCCGCAAGAATCATTGAAATGGTAGGGGGGGCCTTGTGGGTAGCCAAAAGAGCTGGTCATTCATCCCAAAAAACGACAAACGTCATAAGCAACCGGGTAACCACAAGGGGCTTGCCCCAATGTCCTTTGATAACCAGTTAAAGATTTCTCACCCTTATCTGCGAAGAACCCCATTCGTCTCTCACTGATAAAAAATATGAATGATAACACTATAACAGAACTAACCCCATTCCGTGCTAATCTGACCCGTTCCCTGGCTCGCCGCGGCAAACAACTTTTGGCTTCCACCAATCTGGCCGAAGAGGTTGCAGCCCTCGAACCTCTGGAGGCATACTATATCGTCAGGGAACTCGGATTCGATCAGGCTCTCCCCATCCTCCTCAAGCTTGACCACCTCCAATTGGAGGCCTGTATCGATCTGGACTGCTGGAACCGTTACGACTTTGATGTAGACGGTCTTGATGAATGGCTGGCCACTCTTTCGCTGGCCGGCCCAGAAGCCTTGGCCGAAACTTTTCTCTCTCTGGACTATGTGGTACAACTTCTCTTCCTGGCCAAGACTGTGACAGTGTATGATCCCGACACTGATCAGGTCCCTGAAAAAGATAAGGAGAAAGGCACCTCTCGCGCCATGACCCCGGACGGTTTTTATCTTCTCGAATTAAAGGTTGAAATGGGGTTGAAACTCCATCCTTTTACCTTGCTGGATGCCCTCTATCAATATGATTTGACAGCCACACATCAACTCCTCAGTGAGGTCCGTGTGGACCTGTCGACTCAGATCGAAGAAGAAGCTTTACGTTTCCGTAACGGGCGTATGCAGGATATCGGCTTTGTGACACCGGATGAGGCCGCTACTCTTTTTTCCCAACCAGCCAGTCGTCAGGCATCAGCTCGGCCGCAAAAGCCAATAGCGGGTGCAACCAGCCGAGTACCGTCGGTATACGCTGCTCCTTTAAGCAAAACCACCCTTTTCCAGCAGGCTCTGTCCTTGATTACTGACCAGGAAACCCTCTCTCGCCTCGAGCAGGAAACCGTCTGGACCATAAACAGTGCGATCATCGCCTATGGTGAAAAGACGCAGGATATAAAACAGATCACCGACATTGCTGAACGGGTGCGTGATACCATTTCCCTGGGATTGGAATCGTTGTTGGCCAAAAAACAATTCGACGGCCCGTTGAATGGGCCAGTCGCAGCAGGCAAAGCAGCCGAACTGCTTGATGTCTGGTATATAAGCGATCTGTTCCGACACGGCTTTGCAGCGACACAGGGGCTACAGCAGGAGATGCGGAAGGCCTTGCGTGATCCCAGATTCCGTGCCTGGTATGATCTTTTAGAAATGGACCAGTCGGATGACTTGGATGAGCAACTGGAGCGTGCCTTTGTGAACGCTCTACTCAGCCGTCATCCCTTGCACGGCGGTTTCGATCTGAAAAAAACTGAGCATGTCAAGGCCTTTGCCTGCCTCGCAGATATCGATGAGGCCCATATCCGTCTGAAACGCTTTGTTGCCCATCTCTGCAGTCAATCTTGAGCTGCGGCAACGGGTACTCTGTCAGGCTGCAAAATAGGCTGAGGGAGAAAATGCATTTTTTTGACCGTTTCATTTTGCCCTATGGAGGACTTGCTCGTATGCAAAAGATTTGGCTGGCCGACAATCGGATAAGTGTCCTCCGCAGACAAGATTGATATACGTAACAGCATATATGAATTTCGTAATTATCAAGTGTTCAGATTTATGAGAAAAATAGCTTTTGGGTACTCAACACGGTGCAATATCAAATGTGAACACTGCGTTGCCGGGGAGGATATTCCCGGAACGTTAAAGATAGAGCTGGATCAGGCAAAAGAGATTATTGCTGAACTGGCCGCTGCTCATACTCAAGGCATAAGCTTTACCGCCGGTGAACCGCTGCTCTATTTGGATGAAATTGCCGAACTCATCGCTCTCTGTGATGAGTATGGAATTTACACCCGGGTCGTCAGCAACAGCTTCTGGGCCAAGACTCCGGAGCTTGCAGACCGCTCTATAATCAAACTTAAAGAAAAAGGTCTGTCCCAACTGCGTATGAGCTATAGTCGCTGGCATCAGAAAAACATTCCTCACCAGAATATATTGAATGCGGCTCAGAGTTGTAAAAAAAATGGACTGGATTATTTCATTTCCTTTGTAACCGATTTCTCGGAGCAGGATGATCCCTTTGAGCAATATCTACGAGATAATAGCCTCAAATTTTTCCCGGAACCTGTAATATTTTCCGGACGGGCAGAATCATTTGAACGCCTGCCCCTCCGCACAGATTACCAGGAAAACTGTTGTGCCATGAATCCGTATCTGACTCCAAACCTTGACATGTATGCCTGCTGCGATGCGGGCAGTCATTTTACAAAGACAAATTTTTTCTACCTTGGGAATGTAAAGGAAAGCAGCATTGAACAGCTTTTTAAAAAAAGTGAAACCAATAGGTTGTATAACCACATCAGGATCTTGGGGATCACTGCCATAGCATCCTTTGCCGGCTTCACGGCACGAGAGATTATTCAGTACAGAAAATGTGAACTGTGTGAAAAATTATTCAATTCACCGGACACACTTGCCACTCTCCAACAGGAAGCTGATTCAGGGTTAACCTCCTGGTATCGTTAGCCCGCTTTTCTCAGTAAGAGTGCTGTAGAAGGGCGCCATTCGCGGCTAACTCCAATCCCAGGTTTACAATTATGAGCCAGTCAACTAAAGAGTATTGTCGCCGCTCGTGACAACTGGTGTGACACGTATATATTCCAATGCAGAGGGCAGGGCAGTTGATCACCCGGTGCCTTGTTTTCTGTTGGCATCCAACTGTAATCTATAAAATATTTTTCAATGAAAATACGTAAACTCAGTCCGGAAAACTACGCCAAGGTCTCTGCCTTGCTGCGGCAGGCCTTTCCTGGCAGCACCTATGAAGTACAGCTAGTTGAAAACTTTCACAGGAGTGGAAAGACTGTCCATGAGTGGGTGTGTGTGCATATCAATCGGATCATTGCTTATCTGGCCTTTTCGAACGCCTATAATGGCCATGATATTTGCGGCTTGCACTTGGGCCCTTTGGCTGTAAAACCTGATTTTCAAAAGCAGGGGATAGGCTCAGAGTTGCTGCGCTTCGCCTTGAGGCAGGATGTCATCAAGACAAAGACAATCTTTGTCCTCGGTGATCCTGGCTTTTATAAGAAGTTTGGATTTGCGCCTTGTGCCACGCCTGTTTGTCCCTTTGATAAAAAAAACGACCATTTCTTAAGCATTCGCAATACGATAGGGCAGCAGTTCACTGTGGGATATGAATCCGAGTTTTGGGAATAGTAAATAGTAGTTACCTGGTGGTATCAGCCACGTTTATGGTTTAACGAGTTTTACAGGAAAGAAAATGGTACAGATCGGCAAGATCAATACGCTTAGAATAAAAACAAAGCAGGCCTACGGTGTTCATCTGGATGGTGGTGCGGCAGGGGACATTCTTCTCCTGACAAAGGAAGTTCCTGACGCATGTCAGCCAGGAGATACGGTTGAGGTTTTTGTCTATCGAGATCGGGAAGAGCACCTCCGGGCAACCACCCAAAAGCCCTATGCAACTGTCGGCCAATTCGCCCTGTTGCAGGTGATTACAAATTCACCGTCAGGCGCTTACCTGGACTGGGGAATGGGAATAGATCTTTTTGTACCAAAGAGTGAACAGCAGGATACTATGCGGGAAGGCAAATCCTATGTTGTCTTTGTCTTTCTGAGTGAAAAAAATAACAGCATAATCGCCTCTTCCAAACTGGATAAATTTCTCGGTCTGCAGCCTCTGAACTATAAAGAGGGCAACGCAGTGGATCTTATCATATTTGACAAAACAGATCTTGGCTACAAGGCGGTTGTCAATTCTGCACATGCGGGCATGCTCTATGAAAACGAAGTGTTCCAGAAACTGCTCCCAGGTCAGCAGCTGAAAGGCTACATAAAAAAAATTCGCGAAGACCTCAAAATTGACTTGAGCCTGCAACAACCAGGTTATCAAGGAGTTGATGCTGTTTCGCAGAATATTCTTGAAACCATAAAAGAGCATGGCGGCAGCATTCCAATTACCGATAAAAGCCTGCCAGAAGAGATCTATTCCCGGTTCGGAGTAAGTAAGAAAGTCTTCAAAAAGGCAATTGGTTCTCTCTACAAAAAAAGGCTTATCACCATCGACAGCAGTGGTATAACACGTACCAGTAGATAAGAGAGGATTCCAGGGGATGCCAGAGGAACAGCAGGTCTCTCGGATTTCTGGAAAAGGTGCTATCTCAGGAGTGGTAACGCTGTGAGCGGTGCTGGCGAATGAACTCATTTACCAATAATTACTTTTCTGATTAGCACTGAGACTCAGTTACGACGTATTTGGCTATGCACCATGGTCCCTTGCGTTGGGGAGTTAATCAGAATGATTTTTGTATTGAGGGCAAGATGATTCCTTGGCAATTGCTGGACAGCAGTCCGATATCTGGAGACTCCGGAATACTGCGTCTCTATAGACGGGGTGATGAGTTTTCTATCCGGGTAGAGGGCTGTGAACTCATGAACAGCCGTGTCCATGGCTCGGAAGATGCCCTGGCCGAACTTGCCTGTGCAAGGTTTGCCAATCGTCCCGCACCCAAGGTCTTGATTGGCGGCCTGGGTATGGGCTATACCGTGGCAGCGGCACTGCAGAATCTCAATCCTCAGGCCCAGGTGGTGGTGGCTGAACTGGTGCCGGCTGTGGTGGCCTGGAATCAGGGGCCTCTTGGCCCTCTCGCCGGGCATCCTCTGAAAGATAGCCGAGTCTTGGTGCGGGCGATTGATGTCGCTCTGATTTTAAAAACGGAGCAGCATGCCTATGATGCCGTGATCCTCGATGTGGACAACGGCCCTGATGGCCTGACTCGCACCGGCAACGGCTGGCTTTACACCAGGGCCGGCTTGAAGGCTATTTACAGCGCCCTCAAACCAGGAGGTATCTTGACTGTCTGGTCTGCTGCTGCCGATCCCGTCTTTTCCAAGCTCCTACGACAGACAGGTTTTACGGTGGAAGAAGTCACGGTTCGAGCCCGGAAACGTAAAGGTGGAAGTCGACACATGATCTGGCTTTGCGAACAGCACGTCACTATCGACAAGGCCAGTGGCAGCCGTTGTAAGAAAAAAATCTGATGGACAACAAAAATGCGAACAGGGAGTTAGTCGTTGTTCCAATGCCGGATGGCTCTCTGCAGCTTGAGTGGGGTGTGGCTGCCGGAAAAACAGCTACAAGCAGTGTCCTGCTGCAACAGGAAATCTTCACCACCTATACCTCTGAGAGACAAAAATGGCTGCTCTTTTTGGGTTTTTCAGACCCTGCTGTGGCCCTTCCTGCCTCCCTGGATTTTTGGCGGAAGTTCAGCGGCCTGTTTGTTCATCACCTGCGTTTGACTCCAGACCTCGAAGGTTTGCGCCACCTGGCCCAGGTTCCTATGGTAGGGCAGGAGCTAACCGAATTGCTCGAGGTCATCCCGGCGATGACTGGCGGAGAGTATGTCAATCCCAGGCTCCTTGCAGCCTTATGGTTGCAGTTAAACAAAACCTTTGCCACAGCAATCAGCGCATTTCCCGGCTCTGTCGCCGACTTTATTCATCGTTTCTCACCCGGCAGCCATCTCCTCGGCCGGATCTATTTTCATCTCGTGGAAAACAGAGATGGTGAGGAACCGTTTGCCTTTCTGGCTACCTATTCGACCCGAATGGGTGCGGAAGGTCAATCAAAACATCTGCCCTTAAAATATGCCCTGCAGGAATATCAGGATGACAACGACAAATTACTGGAACTGCTGGTTACTGTTTATGAGGCGGCCAGAGACAGTGAACTGATCGCTGCTCTGTTAGAGAGCAACAACCTCTTTTATCCCTTGGCCTGGGGCAGCGGAGATGCCTATACTTTTTTACAGGAGGTCCCTCTTTATGAGGTGGCTGGCATCCTCTGTCGTATTCCGAACTGGTGGCAGACGAAGAGAGCCAACGTTCACCTCAAGGTCAGTCTGGGTGAAAAGGAACCTGCCCTGGTTGGAATTGCGGCCCTGTTGGACTTTACGCCCCGGCTCATGCTGGGGGAAGAAGAAATCTCTGCCGATGAGATCAGGCGTCTCCTTGCTGAGGTGGATGGTTTGGCCTTTATCAAAAATAAATGGGTAGCAGTTGACAGGGAAAGACTCGAACAGACTCTGGCAGCCTATGAAGAGGCCCAGAAACTGGTGGCAAGAGAAGGGTTCACCTTGGCCGAGGCCATGCGCTGGCAACTGCAGCCCTTGGATGGACGGGTAAAGGCGATTGATAACAGTGTCCTGGAAGTGGAAAACGGACAGTGGCTGCAATCTGTATTTACCAGGATGGCAAACCCTGGCCTGTTGCCCGAGGCGACCACAGATGATCGTTTCCTGGCAGACCTGAGACCTTATCAACAGGATGGGCTGCGTTGGCTTTGTGGTCATCACGGCCTTGGTTTTGGCTGTTGTCTGGCTGATGATATGGGGCTCGGCAAGACCGTTCAGATCCTCGCTTTTTTAAATGTCCTTTCCGGGACCAAGCAGACCCAGGAGAAGCCTGCCGCCTCCCTGCTTATCGTTCCTGCCTCGTTGTTGGCCAACTGGGACCAGGAGATCAAGCGATTCTGTCCGGAGCTGAAGGTGTTCATGGCCCATCCGGATATGCACAAACCTCGTAAGGTTTCAGTACCAAGCAAGGCAACCCTGGCCGACCTTGATCTGGTGATCACCACCTATGCCTTGGCTCAACGCTACGATTGGCTGCTGGAATACAGGTGGCAGTATGTCATCCTGGATGAGGCTCAGGCTATTAAAAACCCTGGTACCAAGCAGACTAGGACGGTGAAAAAAATTCCGGCTCTAAACCGCATTGTCATGACCGGTACACCGGTGGAAAATCGTTTGAGTGATCTCTGGTCCCTCTTTGATTTTGTCAATCCTGGATTGCTGGGGACGATCAAAGAATTTGCCTCTTTCAGTAAGGGGTTGGCCTATCATCCAGATGGTTATGGCCGTCTGCGGAGGATGATTGCCCCTTTTATGCTGCGGCGATTAAAGAGTGACAAGTCCATCATAAACGATCTCCCCGACAAGGTGGAGATGAAAACCTGGGCTTCCCTCAGTCGTAAACAGGCAGTCGTTTATCAACAGCTGGTTGATAACATAAGCAAGATGCTGGAAACGGCGGATGGTATTCAGCGCAAGGGTATGATTTTGGCGGCATTGACCAAATTTAAACAGATCTGTAATCACCCGGATCAATATGCCGGGGTGGATGGCTATGGTGAAAAGGAGAGCGGTAAATTTGCCAGATTACGAGAGATCTGCACCATTATCTACGAAAAACGTGAACGGGTACTGGTCTTCACGCAGTTCAAGGAGCTGACCGAACCCCTGGCACGATTTCTGGAAACAGTGTTTGAGGGGCCTGGCCTTATCCTTCATGGCAGTGTGTCAGTGGGCAAACGAAAAAAAATCATCGAACAGTTTCAATCCAACGATTATATACCTTTTATGGTGCTGTCACTGAAGGCGGGCGGGGTAGGCCTCAATCTCACTCGTGCCAATCATGTCATCCATTTTGACCGTTGGTGGAATCCGGCCGTGGAGAACCAGGCCACCGATCGAGTATTCCGCATTGGCCAACAAAAAAAGGTGATGGTCCATAAATTCATTACTAAAGGGACGCTGGAAGAAAAAATTGATGAAATGTTGACTAAAAAAGCAAAACTCTCGGACGATGTTGTGGCTGCCAGTGGTGAGTCCTGGCTCACGGAGATGGAGAACAATGAACTGACCAATCTGTTTAGTCTGACAAGCTAGAGGAAATTGACGATGAGCTACGGATCTTATCCGAAATATATCAATGTGGCCGAAAAAAGAGCCAAAGCTGAAAAAAAAATAAAACAGCTGCGTAAAAAGAACCCTGACCTGCGTCCGATAATCCTCGAAGGCCAAGCACTGGCCAGAACTTGGTGGGGCAAGGCCTGGAACAAAAATCTAAAAAGCTATGCCGACTATAGCAACCGCATTGGTCGGGGCAGTAGCTATGTCCGACATGGGGCCGTGCTCGATCTGCAGATTACTCCGGGCACGATAAAAGCACTTGTCCAGGGTTCCCGTAGCAAGCCCTATGATGTCCTGATACACATTGACAAAATGAAAGAGCAGAATTGGCAGACTATCAAAAAAGAGTGCCAGTCCAGACTTTCATCCCTGCCTGATCTGCTGGCCGGAAAATTGCCTAAAGATCTGCAGGAAATTTTCATGGTTCAGGGAAAAGGCCTCTTCCCAACACCGACAGAAATTTCATTTGACTGCAGCTGCCCGGACTGGGCGTCCATGTGTAAGCATATTGCCGCCACCCTGTATGGGGTCGGTGCGCGACTCGATGAAGATCCGTCCCTGTTTTTCACCTTGCGGCAAGCAGTTCTGAACGATCTGGTCAGTGAGGCGGTACAGGGCAAGATGACCAGCATACTGAAGGCGGAGAAGACAAAGGGCAATAAAGTGATTGCAGATGATCAGCTGGCAGATCTGTTCGGTATCAGCATGGATACGTTCGATCTCGCCACCACAGTAAAGGAAGAAACAAAGAGACGCCGGTCTGCAACGCAGAAGAACCCAGAGGAATCCATGCAGATGGTTCCCCAAGACAACCTACAGGGGCAGCCCACGGCCATTGCCTTGGTTGCCCACTGCATAGATGCCAGCGAGACTACTCTCAGTATCAAAGATCTGCAGGAGGCCACTGGATTTCCGGCCAGAAAGTTGTATAGCATCCTTACCCGCCTGAAGCAGCAGGGCAGGGTACTGAACCTGGCACACGGTTTTTATAGTCGTACATCTTCATAACAATGGAGAATGTTTTCAAACAGAGAAGATGAGAGGAACATGACGATGCATGCTGTCACATCTTCCTTACGCCTGATGCCTTTGCTGTCCCTGAGAAGGGCAAGTGGGGAAAGAAGTGGGGGCTTGCTGAAAAATATTCAAACGGCCTCTGGTGTATGAGTTCAAGGGCTTCACCTCTCTCGGGGACGGTGATCTGCTCAATTCCGCCCCTGTCTTATCAACTACGCTTTTTTGTCCATGGATTTTCTGCTGTTATTCCGGCCTTTCCTTCATCTTTTTTAACAACCTTTGCGGAAAACTTGGTCCTCAGATAGAGGGTCTCCACCTTCTCTCTGGCCCACGGTGTCTTGCGCAGGAATTTAAGACTCGATTTGATACTGGGAGTCTTGGTGAAACAATTAATATCGATCTTTTTACCCAGTCGGTACCAGCCATACTGTTCAACCAGACGGGTCAGGATCACCTCAAGGGTAAGGCCTTGTAATGGGGTCTTGTTCTGGGGCTTGCTCATGTCGCGTCCTTGTTCAGGGGCTCTTTTTTCAGGGCCTGGTAGAGTTTTCTGCCCACCCAGGCGTCGGTGGCCGCGTATTGGACCTGGCGTGCAGTAAGTGTGTCTTGGGCCCAGTTAGAGGTCTGCGCCCCTTTGGAAATACGAAATCCCAGCAGTACCGCGGCCAGGCCACGCAGACCGTGGTTCTTGATGCTTGCCCGTTTAGCAAGATTGCCTAGGTCCACAAAGCCTGCAGCCTTGAATTGGGATATCTTTTTAAGCTCGCGAATGTCGTACTGCAGGCTTACCCCGGCCTTGATGATAGCAGGATTGGCGAGGATTTCACGCAGGGGGCCGGCCAGGCTCAGGTGTTTAAATTGGAAGATAAAGACTTCCGTCTCGCTTGCCAGCTGCAGAAGTGAAGGGAGGTAGTTTTCGCCTTTTGTATATGCGGGGCGGGTTTCCGTATCAAAGCCGAGCAGGGTCTGACTGGCAAGCCGAGGAACTGCCTCGGCCATCTGGTCATTGGTTCGCACCACGAGCACCGGCCCTGTCCACTGGGCCATGGGGCAAGCGTTTATCTCATCTTTGCTCATCCGCCGATCAAAGCCAGGTCGGCTTGTTTTACTGTGTGTCATGTCTCTTGTCATCCGAATTTGTTCCTTGTCCTGCCCAGGAATGTCTGCTGTGAATGCACTCCTGGAAATACCGGCAGAGGAGCGAAGGTTCTCTCCCTATACAATCTGCCACTTTATTTCCACCCTCTTTTTTGCAGGGGGAATAGCTTCCCACTAACTACCGTCAACAGAATGGCGAGAACAATTGCAGCCAGACCGAGGAGGACATTGAAGTAGACTGGGGCCACCAGGGCAATACGAATAATCATGGTAGAAAGGGCAAAACCGGAATTGCGAAACACCGAATAAAAAGAAGGATGAAAACATTGGGCGATAAGAACCACCAGTATATCCGTGATGATCAGGATCGTATAAAAGTCGTGAAAAAAATCAGTATGTTCAACGCCGATTGCAGTCAAATAAAGTGCCCGGAATCCCATAACGACAAAGGAGGTGAGAAGAATAAGGGCGATACCTTTTTTTGCTGCCACAAAACTATATATATCGTCAACACGATCGCGCTCATCTTGAGCCTTATTCTGTAAAATGTAATAGACGCCGAGAAGGGTAAAGATGGCAACTGCGCCGAAACCGTCCGACAAGATATGAAGGATACCCTGTTCATTGCCGAGATAGGTGACAGGCTCCTGAAAATGAGACAACTCCTTAAAGGCATTCCGCATTAAAATCAAAGAGAGAATCTCAAATTGCTTTCCTACAGAACGGGAAAAAGAGCAGGGGAGGGTGAAAATGAGACTAATTACTTCAAGGATGAGAATGACCGTGAAGGCCCCACCAATGGCGTAAAAATGGTTCCCCGGGATCATGTGGCTCAGCAAATCAGGAAGCAGGTGGCGTCGTTTTAATTCTATAACGAAGAGACTGGAGACAAAGAGCAGCACCAGCAGGATAGAGATCTTGCGATGCATTTTTTCATGTTCATAAAACTGATGCAGGGGATCAAAAATCCATGTGATTCGTTCGTAGACTTTGTTCATTACAGTTGTGTTGTTGACTGGCTTGAAACCCAACAGTCAGTTGATGAAAACAGAGACGTTGTAAAGCTGATTTCGGAAAAAGACGTTCCCGAAAACGGTTTGTGACCGGTTAGGTTGACAATACCCATTAGCCGAGAAAAGCTCTCTTATTCAAGAGCGATTGCCCATTGTATATTAGCAAGGCAGCTGTCTGCTAGTCAATGACTATCGCCATGATTGAGTGGAGTAAGGAGTCGTTGGCTTAGTGATCGGATTCTTTTTTTTGCCCGCCTGCAGCAAATTCTCGACCTTTTTCCCTGTCCTGGACGTGTCGACATCTTCACTCCCTGCTGAGCAGAGAGATGGCCTCAGCAGGACAGACATTGCGGCATAACCCGCAACCAAAACAGGCAGAAGGGTGGATATGAGCCTTGTGTTCGCCAGATACCTCTACACTGCTGATGGCCTTGAAATGACAGGCATCCTCGCAGGCACCACAACCGTTACACTGATCTTCATCTACTGTGGCCATCTGTTCGCCACGAAACATGGTTTCCACATCTATTGCCAGGGTGCGAAGTCCCAGACAATCACCAGGTTGACAATTACAAATAGCTCCGACGAAAGGCGTCATCATGGTCCAGATAGTATGCACGGATCCTTGACGTTCCAGTTCTTCCATCTGTCCAATAGCTTGTGCCGGGGTTAATGATTCTAAGCCCTGATCCTGAGCAAGACCAAAATAGCCCATGTCAAGATCCTTGTACCAGGATTCGGCGCAGTAACTGACCGAATAACAACAGCGATTTTCCTTTTTCATGGAAGCCCAGCGGCAGGCACAGGGCAACCTGACCACAGTGGCTGCTTTCCCCACTAATTCTCTGATATCCTCAATAGTTACCACCTGTCCGAAGTGCTCCACCTTGGCCTTGTCCACCATCTGTTTTACCAACCGATCTGGAAGACGTTTCTTTTTTCCAAATAGAGTTTCCAGGCGACCGATGGTCACAACACCTTGCTCGATGGTGGAGGTGAAGAAATCATTGATATACTGTCGACGGCGAAGATCACTCATGAGATCTTTGCCATAGTTTTCAGCATTTTTAAACCACACCTTCCCATCCCCATGTTCGCTGCAGAATTCACACATCCTTATTCCCTCTTGCTCTGTTACTTCCCGGTGCGATAGGCTTCTCGCTGACAGAAATTCTATTGCCGAAATCAATAAAATAAGACATGGGGGACGACGCCACCACCTGTGAAAAAGCCAGAAGCAAAGAAAGTAAAATAACCTCGAAAGGCTGCTTTTTCAAGCTCTCATAATCAGAACTGTCAAAGTGAATCCATGGAAGAGTGGAGGGAGAAAGCTAATCAATGGAAGTGGTGCCAAAAAATGTCATCCCTGCATAAAAACCTCCCCTTCTCTCGTCTGGATATTCCTCTCTTTTTTCCTTAGTCTTCCATAACTTCACTAAAACGCGAAAGAGGTAATCAGACTCTTCAAAAGAGGAGAAGATTCATTCCCCCTGGACAGAAAAAAGGACACGTTGCCGTCCTCCCGCATTGTGGTATTTCTCAGCGGGGTGGTGACCGAACATTGTCT
The DNA here is from genome assembly GCA_018817385.1 of Pseudomonadota bacterium. Lineage (GTDB taxonomy): Bacteria > Desulfobacterota > Desulfobulbia > Desulfobulbales > Desulfocapsaceae > Desulfocapsa. The sequence continues at coordinate 128,059 of JAHIUA010000068.1, read as the reverse complement.
CAACTCATTACGATCAGTACTGATTCGATTTTGTTTTATTTGAAAAAGGAGTTTGAAATCAAAATTAAAATATGCTAAGAAATCTACTCTTTTTGCAAGAGGTAAGCTATGACTGTTACTGTAACCACAATCAACATGATAAAGAGAGGATAAGTCAATGAATGATACACCCGAAAGTCTTGGTTTTGTAATTTTGGTTATTCTTGGCTTTATAACTATCAGTGTTGTGGGTCAATTAATTAAAATACTTTTGCGTACCCCCAAGAAAAAAATAGAAGCCTCTCGGCACGCCTCTTCCTGATCAAGTAGGATATGATGTCTGGTATAAGGATTCCTTGTTTGGAGTTTCCCTGTGCCAGACTAAGTCGCGTTCTACGCCAATCAACCTCTGCTCTTTCATGCACGTTTTCCCTCTCTTTTCCCTCCTCTCTCTCTTGACAGGTCAATCCTGCTGGATTCTGGAGGCTGAAATCAGCCTGACCAGCAATCTCTTTCCCCAAGGCAAACGAGTCGTGGAGGAATGGTATCACTTTATCCTTTGATTTCAGTCGCGGGAAATGCTAATAAAGAACCTGTTTTCAGTTTTAGAAGAGGGAAGGCGGAGACGTTTTGAGAGAATGAAGCAACTAATTTATCTAGGAGTCTGTCGGATTTAGAGAATCGTAGCGAAAATTAGAGGAATCGAGACCAGATTTTCATGGATTTGAGGCGAATAGTAGGTCTATTTAACGAAAAGCCATGGCAATATGGGCCGATTTGTCAAATTTGCAGCAGATTTATGTCTAAGTCCGACAGGCTCCTAGGGAGGGTTAACCGTTGAATGGTGCATCCGATTATCTTGGCTGGGTACTTCTTGGCACTGTTGGCTTTGTGGTCATCAGCATCGTTTGCGAGGGTATCAAACGATTATTTCGACGGGGTAAAAAGTAGTGATAGATTAAGGTCGAAACTTTTCTTCTTTGGTAGATGTAACAAGGAGTTAAAAAAGAGGGAATTCTCTGTAAGAAAGACTATCCCTCTTTTTACCTTACATCTTCTTTTCGGAACAGAGTCAACAGCTCAAAATGTAATCATTTTATCTGTGGCCCTGGCGACAAATCAGGCATTCCCTTTTCCTTTCATGGCAATACCCCTGTCTCTTGCAAAATCCATCATGCGCTTGAGTGGAATCACCGCCTTGCGGCGAATACTTTCTGCAACAACTATCTCATTGCTTCCGGTTTTCAAGGTCTCTGCCAGGTTTCGTAATCCATTCATGGCCATCCAGGGACAACGCATACAGCTTCCACAGGTGCCACCGATACCTCCAGTCGGGGCTTCCAGGAAAACTTTCTCCGGTGATGCCTGTTTCATCGTATAAAAAATACCTGGTTCTGTGACGACGATGAATTGTTTTGCCTTACTTGTTATGCTTGCCTTGATCAAAGCAGATGTCGATCCGACTACATCCGCGAGTGCGATAACTTCTTCGGGTGATTCCGGATGGACTAATACGCAGGCATCGGGGAATTGTTTCTTGAGATTTTGAATTCCACTTGCTTTGAATTTTTCATGAACCACGCAGCTGCCTGGCCAAATCAGCATTTCGATGCCGGTTTTCTTCTGAATGTAGGAACCCAGATGTCTATCTGGAGCCCAGAGGATCTTCTTCTTTTGTTCTGCAAGATGTTCAATGATCGGCAGAGCGATTCCCGAGGTAACCACCCAATCAGATCTCGCTTTAACAACAGCGCTGGTATTGGCATAGACCACTACCGTGTGATCGGGATGGGCATCACAGAAATCGGAGAATAGATTAATTGGACAGCCCATATCCAAGGAGCAGGTGGCTTCCTTGTCGGGCATGAGAATTCGTTTCTCAGGGCTAAGGATTTTAGCGGTTTCCCCCATGAATTGGACACCTGCCACCACCAGAGTCGTTGCGGGATGTTCAGCACCAAATCTGGCCATTTCCAGAGAGTCGGCAACACAGCCGCCTGTTTCTTCTGCAAGCTGTTGCAGATCAGATGACGTATAAAAATGGGCAACAAGAACGGCATCCTTTTCTTTTAATAAGGATTTTATTTCGTTGAGCAATTCTCTCCGTTCCCCAATTGCATATTCAGCTGTCTGCATGGCAGCAGCGACTTGGGCCTGCTCAATAAGCTCGTCGCTGACGATAGAGGAAATCTTCTTTTCTATTACGGTAATTGGATTCTGTTGGGTAGCGGCCGCAGCTCTTGCTTGTTCCATAAGGCGATCAGTGATGGTGGAAACAAAATTACTTTTTATTTTGGTTATGGGGTTTTGTGTTGTCATGTCGGTTTCTCCAGCCATCTTTTCTCGGGATGTTCAATGTTCGTCGAGTGCAATGGATTCTGTTTTCAACAGCCTTTCCTGACTATCCAATACAAATGGAGATAGGAGGACTAACTCATATTACAATGTAGTACTGAAATGAGATATGATCAAGGGGAAAAGACAGAAGAAGACCGAAAAATGTAGCTTGTCAGGTGAAATTTTCTTGCAGTTGGGACGCAAAAATCAGCTGTAATTCAGTGTTGTTTTTTTGAGATACCACTCAGGATAAGAAGAAGACTGACACAACATGTACCGCTATTTTTGGCACCAATATATATGAACATGGGCTTGCCGACCTGGCATTTGGGGAAAATCCAAGGGTGAATTGAACCGGGTAACCTGGGGGAATAATTTTGTTAAGGTATTATAATAAAAGCGCTCCGGGCCGTTCTGATGGTTATTGGCAAACAGGGCCTTGCCGCCTTCACCTAGAATTTCATAGACATCATGGGCCAGGGTGGGCCACTCTTTTTCCACATGAAAATAGTTTCCACGTCCGGCAGAGGCAAATACCGGAGGATCGCAGACAACAAGATCAAAATGGATATAACTCTCTGGTTTGTTATGTTTTTTTCGCAATTGTCTAGCCAGCCATTTACGCACGTCTTCCTTCACAAACTTCCCATTTTCTAAGTCCGGCAACTGATTGATAGCGATGTTTTCTTTACCCCGGTTAAGACATCCGGCAGCCAGGTCCACAGAAAAAACCACTTCCGCTCCAGCAGCCAAGGAACAGACAGAAAAAGAACAGGTAAAGGCAAATAGATTTGCAACCCGCTTTCCTTTTGCGGCCCTGCAAATGCGGCTGCGGGAGTCACGTTGATCGAGAAAGAGGCCAACATGCTGATGAGGGTTGAGGCTGACACGAAAGTGAAGACCATTTTCCTGGACAACAAAAGATTCCGGAACCGGTTCACCCCAGGCGGCCAGGTCAGCAAAGAGTTTGTTTTTATGGGGATCACGTCGATTGGTCTTTATGACCCCGCCACGGCAACAACAGAGCCGAGAAAGGGTGGCCAGCAGCGTTCTCAATCCGTCCAGGAGCTGGGCAGCAGACAGGGATTCATCAAAACCTGTCACACAGAGCCAGTCCCCATACTTGTCGATAGCTATATCCGTGCCATATTCACCACGGTGGATAAGTCTGCAGCAATTTGTGACTGAGGATAAAAAAGGCCATCGTTTTTCGGCTAGTGCCTGAGCTGTGACCTCTTCTGAGGGACCGTCCAGACAGGCGGCAAACCACTCAGGAAGGCCGGCCTCCAGGCTATGCTCAATCCCTGGCCAATTCACTGTTCCACAATGCAGACACAGCCTGGGAAATATCGGACCACCATACTCCTCATCTCCAAGAAGCGGAATATGCGATGCGGCTGCATGCCGTCTTATCTGGTGCGTTCTTCCACGATGGATTACGGCCTGATACAGGGCATAGACAGTCCCTTCCCTTACCTTGTTGAAATGGGTCTCGCAGGGTTTGTTCTCCAGGGGCTGGGAACAGATCCAGGAGGTATGAGAACTCTTGTTGGCTATGAAAAAATAGGTCTTTTCTGATTTGTCCTCTTCGTGAATCGCCTGGGCCTCGGCAGCAGCCTCTGCAGTCAGCGCAAAGACCAGCACACCGCTGGTCCCCTTGTCCAGTCGAGAACAGATATGGACCGGGAGGTCATGGTACAGGTGCAGCCACTCCACCACGCCCAGATCACCTTCATGAGCGCGGTGGGTGGAGAGGCCTGATGGCTTATTCACCACCAGCCATTTTTCATCACGATAGAGGACTACCATTTTTATAACGGGGGCTCCACTCAGGCAAAGGAATACTGGTTACAGAGAAGGTATGGTTTGCTGTTAGAGCTAGACAGCGTAGGTCGGACAGACATCCTTTGTTGTTTTACACTTAATTTTATCATACCTGTTCAGGTAATGCCTGATAATTGGCGAACTATTGCTCTGTAACTGTTTGACACTGCTTTATATTCGTTCAGTCAGACCTTCGAAGCATACTCGTGCTCTTCGAGAAGACTTGAATGGACGAAGATGGAGTGCTACCGGGTAGTTCATTGTATTTTTCGCCGCAACCACTGAAGGAAGCGAGGGATTCTTTGTAAAAATGATACCTTTTAAGAGAAGATGCAGGTGTTCCCTTGGGTGCCCCTGCAATCTCCTCCCTGAAGGGATTGCATGCATGAACAAACCGCTACCGTCTATTTGTTTCCACTCCCGAGACCGAAGATATTACCAGCGCGGCGGGGTTTCGATTTAGGCTTGTTGCTCTTTTCCTTGCCCCCTGAGCGTGTCTGTTGACCTGAACGAGGAGCTGCGATGGTCTTTTTCCTTGTGCTGCGTCGAGGGGTCTGTTTACGTGGTGCTTCCAGCTGATCCGCTTCCGCATCCATGGCAAAACCGGTAATGGTAAGCCGTTCGATGGATTTTCCTTGCAATCGTTCTATGGCCTTAACCATAGGCTGGTCATCATGACAGACAAAGCTTACCGCGCGGCCGCTACGCTGAGCGCGTCCGGTACGACCGATCCGATGGGTGTAGGCCTCGGCCGTCGAAGGCAGGTCAAAATTGATCACCTGACCTACCAGGGAGACATCAATGCCGCGGGCTGCGATATCGGTGGCTACCAGTATGGTGAAATCACCGTCACGAAAACCAGTGAGCGCACGTTGTCGTTGATTCTGCGACATATTCCCTTGGAGATCTGTAGCCTTGTACCCTGTAGTGACTAATTTTTTGGCCAGTTTTTTTGCGCCGTATTTCGTACGGGTAAAGACCAGGGTTGAACCGTCATTTGTTTCTTTAAGAAGATGAAGGAGCAGAGCTGTCTTTTGTGGTTTCGTTACTGGGTGGAGCACTTGACTGATCAAATTAAGTGGTTGTTCGAGGTTAATTCGCACCTCTTCCGGATGGGTAAGTGTTTCATCGGCAAGTTTCCGGATATCTTCAGGCATGGTGGCAGAAAAGAGCAAGGTCTGACGATGCTTGGGGAGGTATTTGAGAATACGACGAATATCGGGGAAAAATCCCATGTCAAACATTTGATCCGCCTCATCAAGGACCAGAATGTCCACCTTGTTGAGATTGAGGTCCTGGCTGTTTAAATGATCAAGGAGGCGGCCTGGGCAGGCAACGACTACCTCGACCCCGCGTTTGAACTGTTGCAATTGATTCCCCTTGCCGACTCCACCATATACCGTAACCGTTCGCAGTCCGGTACCTACGGAGAGATCCAGAAAACTCTGGTTAATCTGTTCAGCCAATTCTCTCGTTGGCGCTACCACCAGGGCGCGAACCTTGCCGCGTGGACCTTTACTTAATCGTTGAATAATGGGAAGGGCGAAGGCTGCAGTTTTACCGGTTCCGGTCTGAGCCAACCCCAGAAGATCGCTGCCGCTCAAGACCTTGGGAATGGCCTTTTCCTGGATGGGAGTGGGCTGCTCATAACCGCAATTACGGATATTGGTGACAATCTGTGATGAAAAATTAAACTGGGTAAAACTCATGATAACTCCTTATCGGCTCCATTTTCCTCTTGCGGAGAATGAAACAATTATATGTGCCGTGTGCGGTAATGACGCACCACTGGTTCAAGGGTGATTAGTACTGCCGGATTGCAGGTGAAATGGGAATAGAACTGATTAACTCTAGACCGGAAAGATACAAGTCGGGGTTAAAAGTTGGTATCCTGATATCAGAATTCTCACTCAGATTAGCACAATGATTTTTTAAATCTGTCAATTGGGAAAGTAAGACGAAACTGTCAGAAAACAAGGCAAGTCAGCAGTTTTTTCATCATCACCATCCACTTTGATCTGTTGCAGAAATCAAAGCAATAACATATTGCGACATGCCCTGTTAGTTTGTCGGATTTTTTTGGAGCAGTGATAACAAAACTGCAGTGAGTATACCATGGTAACCCTTTAAAGGGAAGTCTAATCCCTCAATTTCAGCCCCTCTTCACAGGACATCCCTCTGTGACTTCTTCAAAAGGGGCAAGTAATCACATCGAGAAGAATTATTCCATGTTGTATGGCCTGCCATCCAGATAAATCGCTTCAAGGAAAGAAAATTTTTCAGGAAGCATTGCAGGCGTTGCCCTGATAACCAGAAAATTGGCAGGTTTGCCTTTGGCGATCAGTCCAATCTCTTCTATGCCAAGCAGTTTCGCACCATTGCAGGTTGCGCAGCGTACCGCCTCCGGCATTGAACAACCGGCCTTCATCAACAGCTTCAACTCTTCTCCAACTGATTCTCCGTGAAGGACACCTTTGCTTCCTGCATCTGTTCCCAGGGCGATGGGAACCCCAAAGTCCCGGGCTAAGGAGATCTGTTTGAGCTGATGCTGCAGGTTCTTTTCCACAACGCTTCTTTCTATCTGGGTATCGTGCGGTTCAAGAGTATCGGCGTAACTCTTCATGGTAAAGGCTGTCGGAACCCAGGTTGTCTTCATTTCAGCCATGAGTTTCAGATTATCTCTGCCCATAAAAAAGCCATGTTCTATGGAATCACATCCAGCTTCCAGAGCCAGACGGACAGGAAGCTGGCCGTTGGCATGGACCATTACCTTTTTCCCTCTCAAATGGGCCTGGATAATGAGCTCTCTTATTTCATCAGCTGAAAATTGCGGGGAAGTCTGGTGGCCAAACACTCTCAGACTGTTGAGACCGGAATTGACCAGTTTGACATGGTCAATAGAATCGTTTTCTCGAGAAAAGGCAGAAGAGAGAGATTCGTTGTTTTGGCAATAGCGTCCGATCAGGGCACCGTATCGACCTTTCTTGTGCCACGCTCTTCCCGCTACTTGCAAAATCAGCGGTTCTTTTCTGGCCGCAACTGTTTCGTTTTTGTAGCGAAGGGCGTGTCCCTGGCGATCTCCTCCATCACGAATGGCAAGGACGCCGTGAGAAAAGTGATCATGTAGGTGCTCTGCGATGCGGGGACGAATGGCGGCATAGTCGGCAGTGAGCTGCTGCTTCCTGGCATCCTGGTCTGTAGTGCCTGACATACAGAGATGGACGTGGCAGTCGACGAAAGGGGGGAGGATGGTGCACAGGGACAGATCTGTTACTATTGCAGGGTCCAGCCCATTAGGCTCTTCATATCTGTCAATATCTGTAAAGACGCCATTCTTTACGGTCAGCAACATTTGTTCCTGTATTGCTCTACCGCTGCCATCGACCAGCCATCCAACCTTGATGTATCTCCTTTTGTTCATAGCTGTATTTGTTTCAATACTGATCTTTTTCTAAGGTCCGCTTTTCTATGAGGAAAATTCCATAGGTGGCCCGCAGGTTAGTCAGCCAGTGGACGATATGGCCCTGCTTGTCATGGTGATGGGTGTTGATGGCCACTTCTTTGATGATCCTGTATCCCACCTCGCGGGAAAACCTTCTGAAATCCTCCAGGGTGATGACACGGATATTAGGCGTGTCATACCAGGAGTAGGGAAGTTGTTCATTTTTTGGCGCCTGTCCCCTGATTAAGAGTTGCATCCGAATTGTGTAGTGACTGAAATTGGGAAAGCTGACAATGACACGTTTACCGATTCGGGCAAGCATGCTCAGAAGGCTTGCCGGTTCATAGACCTGCTGCAGTGTCTGGCTGAGAATAACATAGTCAAAGCTGTTGTCTGGATAGTCCTGCACCTCCACGCTCAGATCGCCCTGTAAGACTGTAAGGCCACGAGCAATACAGTCAGCAGCCTTTTCTTGGTCCTGTTCAATGCCGGTTCCGTGGATATTTTTATGTTTTTTCAGCCAGGAGAGCAGGGTGCCGCTACCACAGCCAAGATCGAGAACGCTTGACTCCGGTTCTATCCAAGAGGCAATGATCTGGAGGTCAAAACGCATTCCCTCAGTCATTGGCCACACCTTTTAAAAAGCCGCGAATAAGATCACTCAAGCGTTTGTCAGGGATCAAAAAGGCGTCATGGCCGCAGTCTGCTTTAATTTCACAGAAGCTCACATCCTGACCGCATCGTTTCAGGGCCTGGACCAGTTCTCTTGACTGGTATGTGGGATAAAGCCAATCTGAGGTATATGAGATAACCAGAAATTTGATTGCAGCGTCGGACAGGTCCCGAATGGATTCACTGGTGGTCAGGTTGTCAACCAGATCAAAATAGTCGGCGGCCTTGGTAATATAGAGGAGGGAATTTGCATCAAAGCGGCGGACGAATTTTGAGCCCTGATAGCGGAGATAACTTTCCACCTGAAAATCCGCATCAAACCCAAAAGAAAAATCTTTTTTGTTCTGCAGGCGACGGCCAAATTTCTGCCGCATGGCTTCGTCCGAGAGGTAGGTTACATGACCGATCATCCTGGCAATGGCCAGACCCAGGTCAGGGCCTTTTTTTCCATAGTAGTCCCCCTGGTTCCAGTTGGGATCGGCCATGATTGACTGACGAGCCACTTCATTAAAGGCAATTGCCAATGCCGAGTGACGCATGGTCGTAGCCAGAGGGACGGCCGAGCGAACCATCTTCGGGTAGCGGATGCACCACTCAAGAACCTGCATACCGCCAACCGATCCCCCGACCACGGCCAGCAAGCTTTTGATCTGCAGATGATCCAACAAAGCCTTCTGCGCGTCCACCATATCACCGATGGTGACCATGGGAAAGTCCAGGCCGAAGGGTTTGTTGGTTGCAGGGTTGATGGAGGAAGGTCCTGTGGAACCCATGCAGCTGCCAAGAATATTGGAACAGATGACAAAATATCTATCAGTGTTGATGCCCTTTCCTGGTCCGACCAGGGAATCCCACCAGCCGGGCTTGGCTCCCTCTTTATCCGTGGCCAGATAACCGGCAACATGCGAGTCGCCGGAAAAGGCATGGGTGACCAAGATGACATTGTCTCTGGTTGCACTCAGTTGTCCATAGGTTTCATAGGCAATGGTCACTGGTCCCAGCCTGGCCCCGCTTTCGAGAAGCATCTGCCTTGGAGGCTCGGCAAAGGTGTAAAAATGCTGCTTCACCACCAGCCTTGATTGATGCTTACTGGCTGTCATTTTCCAATTGATCTTTCCAGGGCCTGATCCAGGTCTGCACAGATGTCATCAATATGTTCGATACCGATGGAGAGCCTGATCATTGCTTCGGTGATACCGCCTGCTCCCAGTTGTTCAGCAGAAAGCTGGGAGTGGGTGGTGGATGCAGGATGGATGGCCAGTGATTTTGCATCACCCACGTTGGCCAGGTGAGAAAAGAGGGTAAGTCCTTCAATAAAACGTTTTCCTGCGGCCAGGCCTCCCTTGACACCAAAGCTCACCATACCGCCAAATCCGTTGTGAAGATATTTTTCGGCTGTGGCAAATCCTGGGCTGTCCTGCAAACCAGGATAGTTGACCCAATCCACCTGAGGATGATTCTGCAGATGTGTTGCCACTGTCATCGCGTTTTCACAATGGCGTTCCATTCTCAGGGCCAGGGTCTCAATCCCCTGGAGAAACATCCAGCAGTTATCCGGAGATATACAGGCACCAAGGTTTCTCAGCGGTACCAGCCGCATACGGAGGGCAAAGGCAATGGGATTCATATCACCGAGATCATGGCCATAGCGCATCCCATGATACGATCTATCCGGCGTGTTATAGAGGGAAAATTTGGGATCTGTCCAGTCAAAGGTCCCTGCGTCTATGACGATACCGCCAAGACAGGTTCCATGCCCTCCCATCCACTTGGTCAGGGAATGGATAACAATGTCGGCTCCATGCTCAATGGGACGCAACAGGGTAGGTGGGGTAAAGGTGGAATCGACGATCAGAGGCAGACCATTTTCATGGGCAATATCGGCCACTGATTGGAGGTCGGTCATGGTCAAACCGGGATTGCCAATGGTCTCACAGTAAAGAGCCCGGGTACGACGGGTGATGGCCGTTCTAAAATTTTCCGGATCAATGGGGTCTACCATCCGTACGGTTATACCCAGTTGCGGCAGTATGGAATCAAACTGAGAGATAGTGCCGCCATAGAGATTGTTGGCCGCTACGATTTCATCACCCTGTTCACAGATATTAATGATACTGTAAAAGATGGCAGAGGTGCCGGAGGCCAGGGCCAGGGCTGCAGCACCTCCTTCCAGGGCTGCGACCCTTTTCTCAAGAACATCCTGGGTCGGATTGCCTATTCTGGTGTAGATATTTCCCATTTCCTTGAGGCTAAACAAGTTAGCGGCATGGACTGTGTCTTTAAAGAGAAATGAGCTGGTTCGATAGAGCGGAACAGCTCGAGAAAGGGAGTCTTGGTCTATAACATGTCCACTATGGAGGGCGATGGTTTCGAGTCTCATTGGGCTTCCTTGTGCTGACATTTATTTGAATTGAATCGTAGTGCCACAATGTGTATCTTTCACAGTTGGGAAGAAATTGCAATAACAAACCGGTGACGGACTCCCTTATTCAGGAGCTTGTCGGATTGAGATATCAATCTCCATCAATTTTGATAACTCGGCCCCTATTTCCATGGGTTTTCGTTAAACAGTCCTGTTATTCGCTTCAAATCCATGAAAATCTGATCTCGATTTCTCTAGTTTTCGCTACGATTCTCTAAGTCCGACAGACTTCTGGCTCTCCAGAGGGCACGATTTTTCAGGTAGGTGAAAAGAATTTTAGTTCTTCGGGAGAGTAAAAGAAATAGAGAATATTGGCTGGTCTGAGCATACAGTCAGGCCAGGGCTTCACTCACTGCAAGACCAAGCTGTTCAATGGTATAGGGTTTTCGAATAAAAGATCCGGCTCCCAGCGCCTGGACCTTTTTCACCTCTGCATTTTCCGAAAAGCCACTGGCGATAATGGCCCGTTGACCAGGTCGATCTGCTATGATTTTTTCGTAGGTTTGACGACCATTGATACCAGGAGCCATGATCATATCAAGGATAATAAGATCCACTGCTTGATTTCGAACGAAGGCCAGGGCTTCTTCACCGCTGCTAACCGTTTCCACCTTGTAATTCAAAACTGACAGCATCTGAGAGCCAATATCGCATTGCTGCTTCTCATCGTCTACGAGCAGGATGCGTTCTCCATGGCCCTGCAGTTGGGCAAGCCCTACCGACCCTTTTTTCTTGCTGGGTACTTTACTGCTGACTGGAAAATAGAGGAGAAAACTTGTCCCCTGTGCGGTGCTGTTGACAACAATGGTGCCATTGTGATCCTGTACCGTATTCCAGACAATAGCAAGACCTAACCCAGTACCACTTCGGCCAAGGACTTTTTTGCTGTAAAAGGGTTCAAAGATATGACTAATGTCATTTTTGGCTATTCCCTGGCCGGTATCTGTGATACGGATAACCGCATATTCACCAGTTGGCATGTATTGATTTTCTGCTACCGGCGTGTCAATATACTGATTTTTTGTTTCGACATGAATAATCCCCGAGCCGACAATGGCCTCGGCACTGTTGATTAACAAATTCATAATACATTTTCTTATATGGATCGCGGAGCAGGAGATGTTGTGCAGGTCTGGCTCCAGGTCAGTCTTGACCAGTACCTCTGGATGCAGGGAACTCATTTTCTTGCCCTCTGGTGACTCGAGGTATTCAATAATCAGGTCGTTCAATGAGCGTATTTCATGACTACCAGCGACTCCTCTGGCAACAGTCAGGAGATCAGCTACCACCTCAGAAGCACGCTGACCTGATTCTTTGATGATTCGCAGTGTCTTAGACAATTCGCTGTTTCCCGGAAACTTATTGAGCAACAGGTCAGGATAACTGACGACACCGGAAAGGATGTTGTTGAGGTCATGGGCCACCCCGCCTGCCATCAGACCTATGGCTTCCATCTTCTGAGACTGGGCAAGTTTTTCCTGGGTTTTCTTGAGTTCTGTGATATCAAAATAGGTCAGCATCCGCCAGCCATCGGGCAGAACTACGCACTGATACTGGAGGATGATACCATCCTTGCGTTCGAGGATTACAGGTGCTATCGATCCCTGCCGTATTTGAGCTTCACGCTCATCCATATATCGCTCAAAATCATCATCTGAAACCTTGTACATGTTGTTGTAGCGGTTGTACTCTATCACTTCCCGCATGCTGGGATGACTATCCTCAAAATCCATCGGCACCCCCCACAACTCACAAAAAGTGCGATTAACAATTCGGGAATGAAGTTGGTCATCTATAAAGAGTATACCGCAGTTAATGGTATTCATAACGGCGCTCAATTCATCAACAGTCTTCTCCAGTTCTTTTTCAGTACGAGTCCGATCAGAGATCTCCTGAATAAGTTTTTGATTCGTTTCGGTTAATGCCCTGGTCTTTTCAGAAACGAGTCCTGTAAGATATGCTTTATGGCGTTCAAGTTCATTATGGATTTCACAGGAGCGGTTAAAATAGATAACAAAGGAGAAGATAACAATAAAGGCTGCAGTATTAATGGATCCGGAAAAGGGAGCAAGCAAAATCCAGAGGTGTTGCAGATTGTAAAAGAACAAGGCTTCTTTGCATAAGTGACCAAAAGAGCGGGCAACTGCAAAAAAGATAAAGGAGAGGGTGAGTAAAAAAAGATAATAATGAAATGTCTGGTCGGCACTCTTTTTCAGCATTCGCAAGGAATAGATGACACAGAGAGCGGAAAGCACCAGGAGTGCAATGGACCCCAGTATATTAGTCCAGATAACAGGCGACCAGGAAAGTATCATGAAGTACGTCCCCATTTCTGGATGGCAAGAAAGAGGAGAAAAAAAGCCGGAACCAAAAGGAGATAATCAAGTCTTGTAAGGTAGAAAATCAAATCAGAAAAACGATTGATCTGAAAAGATGTAATACGACCTTCGGGGTCAAAAAGATATTGAGGTTCAACCATCTCTCCCATCCAGTGGCCAGCAAAGGTGAGTACGTTCCAAACAACAATCATCCACAGAAATCCCCTGAATTCCTGGCAACCTGGCTTAGTTACGTGAGATCTATTCCAGCAGAAGAGAAGAACAAGGATAGCAAAGGTAAAGAGGAAATGTCCCAGTTGATGAGAAACAAGCCCCTCGGCGCCGCCATGGGTCTGGACTGCATAGGCGTGGGACACCGGGAAAATAAATGTGGTTAGCAGGCAGACCCAACACGGGGTGACCACAACTTTTACCATACGTTTGACTGAAGAAGACCTTACTTCCAACATACCAAACCTGCCCGCATTACCTTTTTTACCTGACCAGGTATTTGTGTAACTCTATCTCTTTACAATTACAGCATTTCACAAGATTATTTTTTCTTCATCATATAACTTATTCGGATCAATTCAAAGAAAAAGTGGTCGCTATCAAAACAATGTGCAATATGTCTGGATCAGGCGGGAGGGGAGGGAGGGAACTCTTTTAGGAAAAAGGTCAGGGATGGATCCGCACCACTTCAGCGGATTTCGTTGGAGTCTACATAGGCATAGGCACTATGTTTATGAATGGATTCAAAGCTTTCAACACTTGCAGAAAACCAGGTGATATTTTTATTGGCCAAGGCAATTACAGCAACCTTGCGCACAACATCTTCCACAAACATTGGATTTTTGTAGGCCTTTTCGGTCACGTATTTTTCGTCGGGCCGCTTGAGCAGGGCCCAGAGTTCACAGGAGGCAGACTCTTCAATCATGCGGATAAGATCTTCCACCCAGATAAATTTTCTGAACTTCACATTGAGGGTCACCTCGGCACGCTGATTATGGGCTCCAGCGCTGCTGATTTCTTTGGAACAGGGGCAGAGAGTAGTAACAGGGACCTTGACTGAGAGAATAAAGTCATCCTCTGTGCCAATCCCGCCACTAAAGGTGCACTCGTATTCCATCAAGCTCCGGGTCTTGGAAACAGGGGCTTTTTTTTCAATAAAATAAGGAAAGGACATCTCCAGACGGGCACTTTTGGCGCGCAGTCCCTCTTGTATTTCCGCCAGCAGCTGGGGAAAGATGGTGACACTCATCTCATCCATATACTTATTGAGCACAGAGGTGAAGATATGGACACAACTCTCTCGATACTCACCAGGCATACTTGCCTGAAGGGAGACGGAGGCCACACTGTTTTGCAGGCCGCCGTTCTTTTCCCGGATACGAACAGGAATCTGGATATCCTTGATCCCAACAGATTGAATCTTCATTTCCGGATCAGCACCTCAGCTGGGTAGAATCACGAACACCAAGAGATTTATAGATCTCCTGGGTGGCTTCGGAGGAGTTGAGGGTGAAAAACTGGATGCCCCGGACATCATGATCGAGGAGATCTCGGATCTGTTCCGTTGCCCAATGAATGCCTACCTTTTCAACATATTCATCGTTTTCGGCACGATATACGGCCTTAAGGAGCCGGGCAGGAATCCTTGCCCCACCTGCCAACTCCGCAGTTCGTATGAGGCCACTTTTCGTGCTCACTGGCATGATACCGGCAATGTTCGGAACACGGATACCGGCAATTTCACAGCGTTCACAGTAATCATAAAAGTCACGGTTTTCGAAAAAGAGCTGGGTGACAATATAGTCTGCTCCGGCATCTACCTTCTCTTTCAGGTGCTTAATTTCAGTGAGACGGTTTGGCGTCCCTGGATGGCCTTCGGGAAAACCTGCCACCCCGACGCACATTTCGGGAAAATATTTTTTGATATAGGCGACAAGATCTTTGGCATAAGTAAAACCGTTTTTAGGTCCGACAAAATCCGTTTCTCCTTTCGGAGCATCACCACGCAAAGCAAGGATATTTTGGATCCCAGCTTCTTGGTATTTTTCCAGTATGGTATGGATCTCGTCACGGGTACTCCCCACACAGGTCAGGTGGGATACAACCGTGATGTTGGTCTGCTCTTTGATCCGGACCACCAGATCGTGAGTCCTGTCCCTGGTGGTTCCTCCGGCCCCATAGGTAACGCTTACATAGGAGGGACCCAAGGGCATAAGATTGGATATAGTCTGCAACAGGCGATCAGCGGCTGCGTCTTCTTTGGGGGGGAAAAATTCAAAGCTAAAGGTGGTTTTATGGCTGTTGAGAAGGTCTTTGACGAGCATGGGAGTCTCTCTTAATGCCTTATAAGTAATTTTTTACTTTTTTAACAAAAACCCTAAAAATAGAGATTGTATCCAGAGATACTTAACAGACTGTTAAGGGCTTTACATTTTAGGGCGCAATGGGCTACAGGTGCATTTTGCAGATTTTTTTAAATGAAAAGTCTTTACACCTTTTTGAGCTGTTCGACAACCGACAAATCGTTTTGTGACTTTTCCTGACCCTGCTCATACGCATCTTTTTATATGCTTTTCTCCCAATTCAGTGTAAAATGCCCCTCTTTATCGAAAAATAGTTGTACATCTCATTCTAGGATAGAAAATAATGACTGATGAACAAGAGCAGGTACGAATAGATAAATGGCTGTGGGCCGCCCGTTTCTTCAAAACAAGAGGCATGGCCTCCAAGGCTGTCAGCGGTGGCAAGGTTTTCTTAAATGGACTGCGCTGTAAACCTTCCAAGGTTGTAGGCCTTAATGATATACTGGTCATCCATAAAGGCGAAGTTGAACAGACGGTGACAGCCCTTGCCCTTTCCAGTAAACGGGGACCGGCAAGCATGGCCAGGATGCTCTATCAGGAAACAGAACAATCTATTCAAAAGAGAGAAGAACAGCAGAAATTACGATCTCTCTTTCATGCAGGACAGGGGAGTCCTGCAAAACGACCCGGAAAGCGGGATCGACGTAAGATCAGAGAATTTATTCGTAAAGATAAATAATATTAAAAGCTAACGAGGGAAGACCATGAGTAAAATCGAAAGGGCACTGATCAGCCTGACTGACAAATCCGGTATTGAAGGCTTTGCCAAAGAGCTCGTCGACCTGGGAGTGGAGATTCTCTCCACCGGTGGAACGGCCAAAAAAATACGTGAGGCTGGCCTGAAAGTTATGGATGTTTCCGAGTTTACCGGATTTCCTGAAATGCTTGATGGTCGCGTAAAGACCCTCCATCCTAAAGTGCATGGTGGCATTCTTAATCAAAGAGAAAATGCCGATCACCAAAGGCAATGTGCGGAAAACGGACTGAAAAATATCGATCTCATCGCAGTAAATCTTTATGCCTTTGAAAAGACTGTAGCAGATCCTCACTGCAGTCTGGGCGATGCCATTGAAAATATCGATATCGGTGGCCCGACCCTGCTTCGTGCCTCTGCCAAAAACTTTCATGATGTAACAGTGATCGTTGACCCTGCCGATTATCCACAGGTTCTCAAAGAAATGAAGGCCACCGGAAATACTACCTTAAAAACACGTTTCCGCCTGGCTGCCAAGGTTTTTGCTCTGACCTCTGCCTACGATACCACCATTTCCAAATGGCTTGACAGAGTAGATGTGGAGTCGAATGAGTATTTCAAGTAGGATAGGATCGTAACAAAAACATCCACGGAATCTGTCAACCGGTGTCTGTCCATAACAGGCTGATTTACAAGACTTCTCTGTTGCTGACAAAATCTATCTTGGGAATATCAGACTGAGGCTGTGATTACCTTTTGTGTTAATATCGACTGAGGACAGGCAGGCAACTCTTTACTATCACAAGATATTTCCTTTTAGAACAGACATTCACCCAAAAGAGGGCAAAGATATGCTGAAAATGGCGGTGCTGCTTTCCGGCAGCGGACGAACACTCGACAATTTTCACGAAAGAATCCAGAACGGTAGCCTGCACGCTGAGGTACAGGTGGTAATCTCCAATGTTGCTGATGCCCTGGGTTTGAGCAAAGCCAGGAATTATGGTTACCCTGCTTTTCATGGAGCAGGAAACGAAGAGATCAATGCTATTCTCAAGGACTATGCTATCGATGTCATAGTCCTTGCTGGGTATCTAAAACTCTATCAGCCGCCAGCCGCACTGTCCCAGTCGGTCATCAACATCCACCCTTCCCTGATACCCTCGTTTTGTGGCGATGGTTTTTATGGTTCCAGGGTCCATAAGGCTGTAAAAAAACGCGGCTGTCTGGTGAGTGGCTGTACTGTTCATTTCGCCAATGAAGTATACGATGAAGGCCCTATCATCTATCAGAAGAGTGTGGATCTCGATTATGATGATTCTCCTGATGTCATTGCCAGCAAAGTCTTTTTTGCCGAGTGTGAAGCCTTTCCAGAGGCCCTGAACCGGGTCGATGCAAGGGGTATTGCTTTTTTTTGGGACAGGGTTAAAGGATAAGTATGGAACGACGGACACTACTGAGCGCAAATGATCTTTCTCTCGCCGTGAACAGGATCAGTCTCCAAATCCTGGAAAGGAATCACAACATAGAAAATCTGGCAATTGTCGGTATCCATACCTGTGGAGTCTTTCTTGCCCGGCGCATCAGAAAACTTATCCAGGAGCAGACAGGTCAAGAGCTCCCCTATGGCAGTCTTGATATCAACCTCTATCGTGACGATTG
Source organism: Pseudomonadota bacterium (assembly GCA_018817385.1). GTDB lineage: Bacteria > Desulfobacterota > Desulfobulbia > Desulfobulbales > Desulfocapsaceae > Desulfocapsa. The sequence goes on along the minus strand of JAHIUA010000068.1, from coordinate 110,337 downwards.
GAGTCTCATCAGCCAAAATCCTGTAGTCAAAACCACAGATATTGGGTTCACGGTGGAGGCGCAGGATGTCATTTTGGTAGATGATGTCCTCTTTACAGGTCGTACCATACGTGCGGCCATGGATGCGCTGATGGATTATGGCCGTCCCTGTTCCATTCAGCTTGCGGTACTGGTTGACAGAGGAGGGCGGGAATTGCCCATTCAGGCTGATTATGTGGGGGTTAGTACCACCATTATGGCAGATGAGCGCATTAAGGTCATCCTGAAAGAACATGGGGGCCGGGATGAGGTTGTTCTTGAAAACCTGAATTTGAGGGTGTCATAGATACGCAGGAACTGTGAAAACGCTTGTCTTGCTTCTTTATTGTTGACCTTCCGTCACCGCGACCTATCTTATCTACTCCTTATTCTTCAACTACGTACACCTCGTGTGTTTATTTTTTCTTTCATTTCGAACTTGAATGTTTACCATTCAACGATTTGATTTTTTTAAACAATCACTCACAATTGATCCTCCACCTCTACTCCCTGATCTCTTATGGAACTCCTGGCTCCTGCCGGTAACACCGAAAACTTTCTTGCTGCCATCGATGCAGGTGCTGATGCCGTATATGTGGGTGCTCCTGGCTTCAACGCCAGGAATCTGGCCCGCGATTTGCGTCTGGAAGATATCCTGGCCATGGTTCGTCACTGCCACGATCTTGGCAAAAAAATCTATCTTGCCGCCAATAGCCTGATTCGCGAACAGGATCTTTCTCAGGTCCTGGAGACATTGACACTCCTTGAAGCCATGGAAACTGACGGCCTCATCGTGCAAGACCTTGGTCTGGTCAAATTGATCAAAGAGTTTTTTCCCTCCATCCCACTTCATGCTTCAACTTTATTGGCAGCAAATAATTCAGTAGCACTTCGGGGTTTTCAGGAGATGGGGTTTGAGCGGGTTGTCCTTGCCCGCGAACTTACCCTTAAAGAGATAAGCAGTCTCTGCCAAAAAAGTGATATCGAGATTGAAGTCTTTGTTCACGGAGCCATGTGTTTTTCCTATTCCGGACTTTGTCTTTTTTCCTCTTTTCTTGGCGGCAAAAGTGGCTTGCGTGGGAAGTGTGTTCAGCCCTGCCGACGTCATTACCATTGGAGCACCAAGAAAGGAGAAAAATCCCATGGCCAGAAGACCAAAGCCAAGGAAGGGAAAGGACAATATCTTTTTTCCATGAATGATCTTTCAGCCCTGCAGGCCGTCCCTGATCTGCAGGCAGCCGGGGTGACCTCTCTCAAAATCGAAGGACGTCTTCGTTCTGCTCACTATGTCTCTCATATTGTCCAGGCCTATCGCCTGGTCATGGATGCAGGACCTGATACGTTCGCAAAGGCCTTGCAAGAAGCTACGGCTCTCAGTGACAGGGCCATGGGGCGCAAGACAGCAAGCGGGTATCTTTTCACCCCCCAACCTGCCGACGCCATTACCCCCTATCATTCTGGAAACATGGGAGATCACCTTGGAAGACTCGGTGCGATTAAGACGTATGAGGGAAAGCAATATGCGAGGCTCAGTCTCAAAGGGACTCTTGGTCAAGGCGACAGATTACGCTTTCATGGAGAACCTTCGGGAGAACGTCTGTCATTTACTCTCAAAGAATTACGTATGGGAAACAACGAGGTTCAGATAGCGGCTGCCGGAGAAAAGGTTCAGATACTGGTTCCTGACTGGGAATATTATTCGAGTTCCAGGCATATTGACGTATACAGAGTAGATGTAAAAAAAGAAACTGTCTCAGTGCCACGTTCTTTGCAGCATGTTGAGACAGGTCGTAAAGTATTGGATGATGTTCGAGAGAAGAACAGAGAACGACTTCAATCAATCAAAAGAATTGTCTGTCCTCCAGAAAGTGACATGCTTTCTCCGAGGACACAAGAAATCAAGGTAAAGACAACTCCTTTTACGAACACTCAGGGGAACAAAATAAAATTGCCTCTGGATTGCTGGCTGCGCCTGGATTCCGCCAAGACTCTGTTTTCTAAGCTGCCTTTTAATCCTGATCGTTATCTTCTTCCCATAACCAAATACAATCTCAGTCAAACCGGTCAGCTCAAGCGTTTTCTTGGCAAAAGAAGCCGGGATCTCACTTGGTGCCTGCCGGCTATTATTTTCGAGGGAGAGTTGCCTAGGGTAACAAAACAGATACAGTCGCTCATCCGCTCCGGCTTCAGGAGCTTTCAGTTGGGGCATATCAGTCAGCTTGTTTTTTTTGGCAAGGAGCACGTATTTCTTTCCTGTGACTATACGGTAAATCTCCTTAATAGCCAGGCCGTGGCCATGGTCGAAAATGGGCGGATTAAAGAGGCACAGCTCTCCATTGAGAGCGATAAAGGTATTATTCGTGACATTGTTGCCATCTCTCGTCAAAATAACTTCACGATTCGTCTGGGCTTAACAGTTTACGGAGCACCAGCCCTGTTCACTGCCAGACTCGACGCGGATCATTTTCAATACAACAAGACAGTGAACAGTCCCCATGATGAGCAGTTTGTCTTGCTGAAAAAAGAAAATGTGACCACCACTATCCCAGTCCGTCCTTTTTCGCTCCTCCCCTACCTGCATGAATTAAAGGCACTGGGACTTGATTATGTGGTTATAGATATGAGTAATATTCCTGCAGAAAAGAAGGAAATGGAAGAGTTGGAAGGGAGGTTGAGTGGCAAGGGGAGATATGCGAAGTTACCTACATTCAATTACCTGGGAACCCTTGAGTGAGTTTTCCCCAGACGAACACCAAACGTTCTCGTTTTAATGGGCCTTACGCTCACGCATTTCATCAAGACGACGCATACCTTCCATGAGGAGTTTCATAAAGTAACCAAGTTCAGGGATCTCAAAATCAGCAGTTGGGATACCGGGCGTGAATCGGAAGCGCCCCTCCTGTTCCTTCAAAATTGCATAAAAGGCCTCCTCACCCTCCTGGTCATGATATTTGGCCTTGATCAAAGCTCCCTGCCGAAAGGAGAAGCGGGCCGTGCCATGAACGAGTTCACTGATGGTGAGAATTCCAGTTTTGCTGTTCATGTTCAGGGTCTGAAACAAGGCCTCTGCTGGAATTTCTGCCAGATTGCCTATCATGCCCGAAGAAAGATCTTCAGTGCGGATGATATTGGATTTGGTCAATCTTTTGGCCATCAGTCTGGTGAAATAGAGTTGGATCGAAGGATATTGATTGAGGATTTTCTGGAAATTTCTTCTATCAATATAGAGGATGGAAGTAGGCTCGCGAACTTGAATGGTAGCCCCAATTGAATCGTTGCAGATGAGACTCATTTCCCCGAAGACATCTCCTTTGCTCAGGGTGGAGATGGTCATCCCCCGGTCATTTATGACGTTGACACTGCCGGTGACAATGATATAGAAATTTCCTCCCGGGTCGCCTTTACGAATGACGATATCGTCTTTCTTGAACTTGTTCAGTTTGAAGAATTTGACAACCTTTTCCAGGTTGGCGTCATCGATATTTCTAAAAAAGGCAAAATCGGAAAGAAGGTGAAGCATGGAAGCCAGCTCATTGGCATATGTTTCTTTGTCATCACTCTCAATGAGGTTGAGTTCACCTGTATTTTCCAGCCTGAGAGAGCCTGTGCAGCCGCTGCAACTGATAAGGCAGACAGGAAGTTTGTCGGCACGTTCATACTGGATGATAATTCTTGTCAGGTCACCACTGAGAATCTTACATTTCTCTTTATCCTTGGGGGAATGGATAATGACAGTGGTGATGAATGTATTTTCTTCTTTGGATTTCATTGAGATCGTTATTCCGGCAACGGTGAAAACGTCGGCAAAGGAATAGAGTGGACATTTTTTTGTCTCAGTAACCTTGAAGGTAACTTTTGGAAAACCCATATCCGAACCATGTGCTAAAGAGAAATGTTAAGAAAGGAAAGCATATACTAACAGATTAGCTCGCTGCAGTATGACAAGTCAAACAGAAAGTGTTTTCTGCTCTTTTTGCAAGGAAAAGGAAATAATTATTGACTTTACGTGAACATCATATTAAAAATATTTGTTTTGCTGGCTGCTTGTCATCAGAGAGCCAGGTCGTTATAAATTAATTTCCGATGCAAAATCGGATCTGAATATATCAGGGTAAAAATATACAGGAGAAATTCGTGGCCAATCACAAATCCGCTGAGAAAAGAAATCGTCAAGCCCAGGTACGTCGCCTGAGAAACCGTACAATTACCACCCGCATGAAGCATATTATGAAGGACGTGGATATTGCCATCGCCTCTGGATCCATCGAGGATGCTCAGTCAGCTTTGAAGATAGCCATTCCCGTTATAGCCAAAACTGCATCCAAGGGAACTATTCACAAGAAAAATGCTTCCCGTAAGGTTTCCCGTCTAACCAAACGTGTAAATAAGATGCAGGCTTCTGCCTGATTCGTATCTGCAGGACGCGGGTCACCGCATTATCTGGACGTTTCAAAAAAAGACCATAAAGTCATAAGACTTTATGGTCTTTTTTTGTTTTTTACATAGGCAAGCAGATATTTTTTCGCTACTTTATGGTAGAGTAGCTCAGCCTTCTTGGCTAACATGGTCAAGGATTTACAATTGCTTGTGGTTTTCACACCACTAACCAGTTCATCTCTGTACGTAATTTACACATGCCATCAATAACACATCTTCCCGATTATGAGACTTTTCTGGAGACCAGTAAAACTGCTGGACTTATCCCAGTGTATCGTACGATTATTGCTGATCTCGATACGCCTCTCACCCTCCTCGCTAAAATTTCAGGTGAAGAGAGTCATATCTTTCTTTTTGAAAGCATGGAAGGAGGAGAAAAGTGGGGGAGATATTCGTTTATTGGATTTGACCCCCTGCTGACCTTTTCCTCTAAAGACTCTCACATCGATATGCATTCATTTTCAGACGGCCTGTCGAAATACGATGAGAAAAAAGGGAATCCTCTGGAGGTGTTGGAGAAAATCCTCAAAGAAATCAAGGCCGCCGAAAATGCTGACTTACCTCGTTTCTGCGGTGGAGCCGTCGGTTTTCTCGGCTACGACATGGTTCGTTTCATTGAAGAATTGCCCAGTGATATCGTTAAACTTGACTTTCCCGATTGTTCTTTCATGATCCCTCGAGTTGTCTTGATCCATGACAGTTTCAAGCAAACCGTGACCGTGGTATGCTGGGTTGCCTCCGAAGAAAATGTTACCAGCCGTAGCAGTTACGAGGCAGCCACAACAAAAATTGATTCAGTGGTGTCGCTGTTGCGTGCACCTGTTCCCGCCTCTTTTCTGGGGTCAAGCAGCAGGGGCAGTAAGCAACAGCACCAGTTTCATTCCAACATGGATCCGCAGCAATTTCACACTATGGTGGAAAAGGCACGGGAGTATATTATAGCCGGTGATATTATCCAAGTGGTTCTGTCCCAGCGTTTTCATACGAAAACAGATCTTTCCTCTCTGGATCTGTACCGCGCCCTACGCCATATTAATCCCAGTCCCTATCTCTTTTACCTGAAACTCGGCGAACTGATTCAGATCGGTTCCTCGCCGGAGATTCTCGTGCGCAAAGAAGGCGAAGTCATTGAACTCCGGCCCATTGCCGGAACCAGGATTCGGGGAAAGACGGAGGAAGAGGACAAGGCTCTAGAGCTTGAGCTCCTTGCAGATCCCAAGGAACGAGCTGAGCACCTCATGCTTGTCGATCTTGGTCGCAACGATGTGAGCAGGGTAGCCCGCGACGGTTCTGTGAAGGTGAAAGACCTCCTGGTCGTAGAACGTTACAGCCATGTCATGCATATCGTCTCCGGCGTCCATGCCATTATTGGCGAGGGAAAAAACCAGTTTGATGTGATGAAGGCCTGTTTTCCTGCAGGAACGGTGAGCGGAGCCCCGAAGATCAGGGCCATGGAGATAATCGATGAGCTTGAACCGGAAGGGCGTGGCCCTTATGCGGGAGCAGTTGGATACTTCGGCTTTTCCGGAAATATGGATTTCTGCATCACTATCAGAACCTTTATCATGCAGGGTGAGGACCTTTGGGTCCAGGCAGGAGCCGGAGTGGTGTTTGACTCTGACCCGCAGAAGGAATACGAAGAGACTATCAACAAATCTATGGGCTTGCGACGAGCTGTCGAACTTGCAGAGAAGGGGTTTTAGATTATGCTTGTTATAATAGACAATTACGATTCATTTACCTACAATATCGTCCAGACCATTGCCGGAAATCTTCAGAAAAAGGGCTTGCAGGGAGATATTCGCGTATTTCGTAATAATAAGATAACGATCAACGAGATTATAGCCCTCAAGCCCGAGCGGATTCTTATCTCTCCAGGCCCCTGTACTCCTGCAAAGGCAGGGATTTCCATAGAAGCCATCCGCCATTTCAGTGGCAAAATACCACTGCTTGGTGTCTGCCTGGGGCATCAAGCCATTGGCGAGGCCTTTGGTGGAAGGGTGATCCGCGCTGCAAGAATTATGCATGGCAAAATTTCGCCCATTTATCATGACAATACAGGGGTCTTTACAGGACTTCCCAACCCTTTTGATGGTATGCGTTATCATTCCCTTCTTGTTGAGAAGACAAGCCTTCCTGATTGTCTGGAAGTGAGTGCCTGGACTGAAGAAGGAGAAATCATGGGGCTTCGGCATAAAGAGCTGGACGTGGAAGGGGTGCAATTTCACCCAGAATCGATCATGACTCCCGCAGGAATTACTCTCCTGAACAATTTTATGACCAGAGATTAACACGTTAATAAGGATATCGAGAAAAGATATGGATATCAGACAAGCGATTGGTAAAGTTGTCCTCCAACAGGACTTGAGTGAAGAGGAAATGGTTGAGGTGATGAATGAGATTATGGGAGGGGAGGCAACTCCTGCCCAGATCGGTTCTTTTATCACTGGCCTGCGCATGAAAGGAGAAACAGTGGAAGAGATCACTGGGGCCGTTCGTGTCATGCGTGAAAAGGCTACTGCCATTGATTCCGGAGTGGATGTCACCCGGGGTGGAATTCTTGTAGACACCTGCGGCACAGGAGGGGATGGCTCCGGAACCTTCAATGTATCAACGACCACTGCCTTTGTTGTGGCCGGGGCCGGAATTCCTGTGGCCAAACATGGGAATAGATCGGTATCCAGTCACTGCGGCAGTGCAGATGTCCTTGAGGCTGCAGGCGTTTCCCTGAATCTTAGCCCAGAGGAGGTGGGGAACTGCATCAGGGAGATCGGAATCGGTTTTCTCTTTGCCCCTGCATTGCACGGAGCCATGAAACATGCCATTGGTCCGAGAAGGGAAATTGGTATCCGAACTATTTTTAATATCCTGGGACCGTTGACCAACCCTGCCGGTGCCAATGTTCAGGTCCTGGGTGTCTTTGATCGCAAACTGATTGAACCGATGGCCAAGGTCCTTGGAAAGCTGGGATCTAAAAGGGCACTGGTGGTCCATGGTGAGGGGAACTTGGACGAGTTGACGACTACCGGGGAAACACATATCGCAGACCTCGATAAGGGTCGGGTTACTTCCTATTCTGTCACCCCGGAAGAGGTGGGCTTATCCAGGGCAAACATAGACGCTCTGAAGGGGGGGGAGACTGCTGAAGAATCTGCTAGACAGCTGCGCGGAGTTCTTGCGGGTGAGAAGGGAGCCAAAAGAGATATGGTCCTTCTTAATAGTGGGGCAGCACTCATGGCCGCCGGGCTCTGCGCTGACCTCAGGACAGGTGTTATTCAAGCAGCCGAAATCATTGATTCTGGAAAAGCCCTTGAGAAACTTAACAGCCTGGTGACCTTCTCCAGCAAGAAATAGCTCGCGAGAAACAACATCAACTTTCCACAGCAACCTATTGTTATGGCGCACATACTAGAAACAATCGTTAACAGAAAAAAGGAAGAAGTTGCCACTCTCCGAAGGCAAGGAGTACAGATTCCTACACCCTATAATGAGAAAGAGATTCCTCCTCCTCGAGGCTTTCGCCAGGCCCTGATCGATTACCCTGGTATTGCCATAATCGCAGAGGCCAAGAAGGCATCTCCCTCAAAAGGATTGATATGTCCCGATTTCGACCCGGTGGCAATCGCCAAAAATTACGAACGCCATGGTGCTCAGGCCATTTCTGTGTTGACAGACGTTGATTTTTTTCAGGGATCGCTCCTCTACCTTCTCCAGGTTCGCGAAGCTGTGAGTCTCCCTGTCTTGCGCAAGGAATTTATCATCGATCCATTGCAGATTGATGAGGCCCATCTGTGCGGAGCAGATGCCATCCTGCTCATGGCCTCTATCCTTGATGCCTATCAGTTGCAAGATTTCCAAGATCAGGCCGCAGGCTACTCCATTGATTGTCTGGTTGAAGTCCATGATGAAAAAGAATTAGAGAGCGTTCTTAAGACCAGGGCCACTCTCATCGGTGTCAACAACCGCAATCTCAAGGATTTTTCCATGGATACCGAAACTACTTTTCGTCTGAAAAAGCTTATCCCCGATCACATTGCTGTGGTTGGAGAGTCAGGCCTGAAAACCAGAGCTGATCTCCAACGGCTGCAAGAGGCAGGAGTCACCGCCGCCCTCATTGGCGAGACGCTGATGCGCGGAGAGAATGGAGGCAATACCTTGCAGGAGCTAAGGCCCTAGGAGTCTGTCCGAGAATGCCCTTTCCCCCAAACTCTTCGTTATTTCACAAAAGTAATAGTAGTAATATTAGCTATATGACTGTTGTTGTTTTTTAGCAATGCCTCGATGTTGGATATAATGCCTATTCTTGGACAAACTCCTCGCTCATAATTGCTTACTCACCTTCATCAAAATCACAGGAGAAAAACATGTACGGCAGGACACGCATTAAAATGTGTGGCATTACCCGCAAAAAAGATGTGGCAGCCGGGATTGCAGCAGGTCTTGATGCCCTCGGATTTATTTTTTACGAAAAAAGTCCGCGAAACGTAACATCAGACTTTGTGCGGGAAGTTGTTGCCAGAGTACCGCCTTTTATTGATTGTGTCGGCGTTTTTGTTGATCGTGATTCGGAGGAAGTTGAGGAAATCATCCAATACTGTGGACTTTCCCATGCTCAGCTCCATGGCAGTGAAAATCCAAAATACTGCGAACGCCTCGAGCGTTTCGCCTCACCCTGCCGGGTAATTAAGGCGTTTCGAGTGGGGAAGACAAGCAGTGCCTCTGAGTTTACGCCCTATGATGATGTGGTCCGCGGGTATCTCCTTGACACCTACGTCAAAGACAATGCCGGAGGGACCGGCAAGACATTTGACTGGAATATCGTTCAAGGCCTGGATCTCCAGCGTCCGATGATTCTGGCAGGCGGCTTAACCCCTGAAAACGTAGTCCAGGCTATTCAATCCGCAAACCCCTACGGGGTCGATGTCAATTCCGGTGTGGAAATAGAGCCGGGAATCAAAGATCACAGCAAACTGTATGATTTTGTCAGCAAGGTTCGCCAGACAGACTTGCAGGTCTGAAAGACAGATAGCGTTTCTTGGCTGAGCCCCCTCAGGAGCCTTTTCGAGAATGCCCTTTCTCTCCACTCTTTGATATTGCGAAAAAACAATGCTCACAATATCAAAGAGATGGTTGCACTAAGTTTTTGAAAACCTATTTTTCTCGAGAAGGAATGCCTGTTTTCGGACAAGTTCCTAGCGTGCAATAATAAATGAGCCATCATATCCTTTTGCCAGGAGTGCTGTCTCAGAGCGCCTGGCGCTATCCAACGAACTGCCCACATAGACATGCACTCGATAAAATGTCTCCCCGTTCACCGTGCCCTTGCGAATTACTGCCTTGTGCCCTGCATCAAGAAATCGTTTTTGCAACTGGAGGCCATTGCTTTCCATGGTAAATGCCCCTATCTGAACGTAGAACTCTCCTTTGTTAAAATCAGCATGTTGAGCAAACATCTGCCGGTTCCCTCTCCTTTCGATTTCACCTAAGGCAGTCACTTTTACCCTGGCCGTTCCCTTCTCCCATAAGGCCAGTTTTCTGGCTGCACTCAAACTGAGGTCGATTATCCTCCCTTGGACAAACGGGCCGCGATCATTGACACGAACAATGGTTTTCCGGCCATTGTCGAGGTTGGTAACAAGGAGCATAGTATGCATGGGCAGCAGCTTGTGGGCTGCAGTCATGTCATACATATCATAGGTTTCCCCATTGGATGTGGCACGTCCATGAAAATCACTGCCATACCAGGAGGCGACACCTGTTTCCTCATAGCCCTGAGAGGAGGGTAGGGGACAATAGGTACGATCGTTGATAACGTAAGGACGCTGGGTGCCCGGAATACGGTACTCTTGTTTTTGGGTTGTGGAGGCTAATCCTGAGACAGGAAGCAGACAGAAGGGAAAAAACACCAGAAAAAATAGAAAAAAAGGATAAAACGAGAGACGCTCATTTCTGTTTTTTGGTGAAAATCGTTTCATGGGATACAATACACCTGCATGTGAAAAGGAACCCTTTATTTCTATTCTTTGCTCATTCTTTCAGATCGAACAAAATTGTCAAGACGTTCTTTGTAAAAAATCCCTGCTTTTCCTGTGGTGTGTGGAACATAGGGAGCCATTCCACCATTTGCTGCACTGGACGGGACAGCATCAAATTGAACCTCTTCGTCCTCATCTATCCATGACAGATGTAAGTCAAGAAGGGGACGCATGACCCGTATTCTGCCGGACTCGTCACGCCCGAGAAGGATTGATTCCCAACGTCTGGTCACGAAACCTTTATACCAGACTCCAGTACGAAATTCACCGCTGATTTTATCTGTCATACCATGGGGAAGTTCCTCTGCATCAAAATCCAGATTGTTGTTCAGTAATTTTTCAACTTCAGAACTTCCCTGAACAGTGAGTCGGGCAAACGGGTCGTAATCTGTAATGTCACTGCGCAGGAGATGGGTCTGTTGATCATTAAAGGCCCATTGGGCATGGCATACCTGACAACTCACGTTTTTCCCATAGAGGTCATGGGCAGGATGATTCAAGAGAGGAATTTCATGGAGTCTTTTTTCATTGGCAGAAAGAAGAACATAACCATTTTCTTTTTCACTGACATTGGCTGGCAGTGATTCACTCTGAAGCTTTTCCCTGCTGTGACAACCAGCACAACTTAGGCCTTGTTCCTCTTTTCCCATGAGTTGATTTCCAGAGTGACAATCCACACAGACCATTCCTTTCTGTTGGTGTACATCAGGGACCAATTGATGAAATTCTACCCCAAAAGGACGAAAATAGTCATTGCGAGTGGTATACGGAGTGCGATACTCATCATTCATGTCATGCTCATAGCGTCCATAGTAATCGTAGCCCACCCAGTTTCCATAATGACATTGGAGGCATTGACTGTCTCCAGGAGTTTCCAGAAAAGAATGGGACACCATTTTTCCCTCGTAAAATTGGAGATGACAGGCCGCACAACCAGTTCCCCGAGCAACGGCAGGATATCTGTCACCAGAACTGTATGGGTGGCAACGGAGACATCTGCGCCTGAGGAGGTCATCGGTGAGTTCGAGAATGGTTTGCGGATATTGAACTACCGGAATATCTGTTAAGGCCTTCAGGGGATCGGTTGCTCCAAAAGCGAGGCGGACCTGGTTAATTTCTTTCTGGAGAGTAAAATGCAAAGAGTGAAGGGAGTTTTCCACCTGTTCCTGATGGCAGGGACCGCAACTTTTCTCCATAGCGTCAGGATGGGCCGGGCGAGCAATGAGCCCTTCATGCGACGTGTCTTTTTCTTTTCTCTCGTCAACACCGGCATGGCAAGTGGTACAGGGCAAATTATGCGACGTATCAAGGGTCATGAGATGACAGCTGCGGCATCCATTTTCAGGCCCATGTTGTGATGTCTGGGACTGCTCTGAACCATCTGTTTGTGGCTCCTCATGCTCTGCGGAACAGGAGGAGAGGAGGATTGTCAAGAAAAGTATGAAGAGAGTTTGCACCATAAGATATACTGCGTCGCTTCTGACCTGTGAAAAAACATGAAAAGATTTGACTTTGCAAAACGAGCCTGCTATAGATTTCGCCTGGAACGGTAGCATATGCAGTCAGAATCGGTCACAAGGGATAGCCATTGCAGCTCGCTCTCCCTTCGTTATTAGCAAATGGTCCAGGTGTGCCGGTAAGTTAACAGACACGCTGACCATATACATCTTGGATTCCTGACTTACCTGCTGAGACAGGCAAGTCAGGAACTCTACTCCACAGAGATTCAATATTTTTTGCCGACATAGCTCAGTTGGTAGAGCGACGCTCTCGTAAAGCGTAGGCCAGCGGTTCGATCCCGCTTGTCGGCTCCAACACCGAAGAGGGAAATAAAGAGAAATCTTTGTTTCCCTCTTTTTCTTTTATATCTCTTCAGCCTGGAAGAAAAAAACGTAGAGTTTACCTGGAAAGGCATTAAACCGCTAAGGCTCTACGAAAAAAGGCCCTTTCAGGAGATACGAAAGGGCCTTTTTGCATGCAAGGAGGATGAAATTATTTATTCATCCTTATCTATTCTTAAAATTTTATCGCCTGGTTGCAAGGAACCACCAACCTTGACAAAAACAGAAGTCACAATGCCGGTCATTTCGCAGCTGATAGGAGTCTGCATCTTCATCGCCTCCATAACAGCAAGCTTGTCGCCTTTGGTCACTTGCTGCCCCTCTTCCACGCAGACATCACAAATGTTTCCTGAAAATGGTGCGCGCATATCCCCGGCCTTGGCCAGGACCATAATTTCTTCTTTAGACATCGCAGAAGCCTTGGCCACAGCCCCTTCAGGAACATCCGGCTCGAAATTGTAGACACGTTGATAGTGATCAACATTGATATAGACACTGGTTTCACCAGACTCAGAAACGCTGGATGGACCAACCTCAACGATATGTTCTTTTCCAGTATAGTCGGTAAAAATAAGGGTCTCGCTGGGGTCAAATCCACCTTTTCGAAAAAAGATGGAAGGGGGCAGGACATGGACCTGTCCGAATTTGGCCTGGAACTTGAAGAACTCCACAGCATCATTGGGATGCTGAAGATAGAGGGTCAGCTGTTGATCCGTGGGATCCTCGCCAATTCTTTCAGCAAGGGTTGCTTTTTCCTTTTCGATATCCATATCGCCAATATCTTCCACCCCTCCTTGTTCCGCAAGGACTGTTTTCCAGTCTTCGCCAAGGACCTTTTCATAGATCCAGGCATCTGGTTCATAGAAAGGAAAGGGACCATATTTCCCGAGGAGGAGATTACGCAGATCGCCGGAAGGATTTCCATAACGCTCTCCGCCCAACACATTGGATACAGCCGTCGTCCACAGGATCTGAGATCCGGGGGTAACGGACCAGTAGTTCCCCAGTTCTTTCTGGACGCGGGGAAGCTCTTTATGGAGAATGTCTGGCATCCTATCCAGGAAGCCACCTTTCACGGCCTGCTCCAGGCTGGAACCCATGGCGCCGCCAGGGAGTTTATGAATCTGGACAGTGGGCTGAAATCCTTTTATCTGGGATTCAAAATCGGCATAATACTGGCGCTCATCGCGAATGACATCAGAGGACTCAATAACAGCCTCTTCATCAATACCAATAGCAGTATGGCCCAGGTCCTTCAAAGTCTGGACGATGGTCAGGATGGGAGGAGGACCATAAAACCCAGTAAATGAGTGATCGGAGGCATCCACGATAGTAGCACCATTTAAGACGGCTGCCACAATCCGTCCGATGTCATTGCCATCGGTGTTATGCCCGTGGTAATGGATAGGCAGATCCGGATGTTTCTGGCGAATGGTATTCACAAGTTGCCCTATGCGTTGCGGTGTGCCAAGGCCTCCATGATTTTTGATACAGAGGATAATCTCTTCACCTGTAACATCGAGAATTTCCCGTACTTTTTTGAGATAATATTCATCGGTGTGCTCTGGTCCAGTTGAAAAACAGATGCAAGGCTCATTGATTTTTCCTGCTTTGCCAACTTCTTCAAAGACGGCCTGCATATTGGGCACATAATTCATAAAGTCAAAGGTACGCCAGACATCTACGTACTTTGCAAACTCTTTGACGGTGAAACGGATAATGTTTTGCGGATAGGGGCGGTAGCCGAAAAGGTTTACTCCGCGACACAGGGTCTGAAACATGGTGTGCGGCATCTTTTCACGGAGAATCTCCAGTTTCAGAAACGGGTCAACCTGTTTCCGCAGGATATCCACATGGACAGAGGCCCCTCCGGTAATTTCCAGAGAAAAATACCCGGCCCTCTCCCTGGCATCAGCAGCCAGAAGATCGGTGTGGAGGAGAATCCTATTTTTGTAGTCGGACTGGGAGAGGTCACGGGCAGTGTTGGTGATGTAGTACCCATTTGCCTTTTGCAGTTTGGCTACCACCTCAGCAGGAGGTGTTCCTTGTACAATTCGTTCCATATTCATTCCTTGTTCTCTATCAATTGCTACCTTTTTAAAGAGAAATTTTTTTGTCCAGGGTAGCGGAAAGTATCAATTGACTCTGTTCTCTCGGTTCAAGCGGCATACGGATTGTACCCGCGATGATGAATCTCTGCGATCAGGTTAGAAAGTTTGCTGGCCTCATTGGCATTGTCGTCATAATTGAACAACTCCGGATGCTTGTCCAGATAAGAGGTATCAAAATTGCCGCTAATAAAGTCAGCATCCTTGGCAATGTTCAGATAGAATGGAATAGTGGTCTTGGGACCAGTTATGACAAAATTCTGAAGACAGCGCCGCAGGCGGTCTACGGTCTCATTCCATGTATAGCCATGGACCGTCATTTTGACCAGCAGAGAATCATAGACCTGGGGGATAGTGTACCCTTGATAAACAAAACCATCAAGACGAACCCCGTACCCACCTGGTGAACGATAGACAGTGACAGTCTTACCACCCTCAGGCATGAAATCAGCTTTGGGATCTTCAGCGTTGATGCGCATCTCAATAGCATGTCCCCGCATCTGGATATCTTTTTGTTCAAAAGAAAGCTTTTTCCCCATGGCCAGTTTGATTTGGGTACGAACAATATCAATGCCGGTGATCATCTCGGTCACAGTATGTTCAACCTGGACCCTGGTATTGATCTCCATGAAATAGTAGTTGAAATCTTTATCGATCAGAAATTCAACCGTGCCGGCATTGAAATAGTTTGCCGCCCTGGCGGCTTTCACAGCAGTTTCACAGATGGTGTCGAGTAACCCCTGGTCACCGATCATGGAAGGAGCGATCTCAATCAGTTTCTGGTTCCGGCGCTGAATAGAGCAGTCACGGGTTCCCAGATGAACTGTCTTACCATCGCTGTCAGCCATGATCTGCACTTCAACATGCTTTGGCTCAACCACAACTTTTTCCAAGTACACCCTGTCGTCATTGAAGGCGGCCTGGGCCTCAGCCCTGGCAACAGGGATCTCCTCGCGCATCTGTTGATCAGAGTTGATCAGTCTGATACCTCTACCACCTCCACCACAGGTTGCTTTGAGCATGATGGGATATTTGAATTCAGCCGCAAATGCCAGTGCTGCGGCAACCCCTTCTTCTCCAGGAGGAAGGTTGTCTGTACCGGGAACCATGGGAATTCCTGCCTCAGCCATGATTTTTCTCGCAATGACTTTATTGCCGAGGTTGGAAATTACCTCTGAGGGGGGTCCTATGAAAATAAGTCCCTCATCTTCGCAGGCCTTGGCAAAATCAGGGTTTTCTGCAAGAAAGCCATAGCCCGGATGAATCGCTATCGCCCCGGTTTTTTTTGCAGCTTTAATAATCTTGGATATATCAAGGTAGTCGCAGCGGGGTCCCTTACCTAACCAGATGGCCTCATCGGCTATACGGATATGCCGTGAATCTTTGTCAGGGGATTCGTAAACTGCCACTGCATGATATTTTAATTCCTGGATGGCCCTGATGAGGCGGATGGCGATCTCCCCTCGATTGGCAACGAGTATTTTCGTTTTCAAAGCAACTCCTTCCTTGTAGTAAGTCAAAGGGTGTTAAAAAAAAGTGTTTCTGGTGAATAATTCTAAGGGGGAAAAACCTGAAAATGGGGGGTGGGTCGATGGGGTAAGGCTGTCGACGCCTCCATTGGATTTCCAAAGATTAAAAACATACCATATTCAATTTCCCAAGGCAAGTAATACTGGCATGTTGAGAGGAGAGGATGGTGCAGACAGAAGGATAGATGGAACAGGATGATATTTTTTAAAAAAGAAAATGGCGTATCTTCTTGACACCATGTTGTGCTTGGTTATAACTCAAAATGATAATCGGATAAAAGTTGCTAACCTGCGGAGACCTTTATGACCAATAATGACAAAAACACAAATGCCGAAAAGGAACCTCCTGCCTCCACACCCAAATCTGCAAAGAAAAAAAGGAAACTGTACACGGTTACATTCTTTCACAACTGGTGCAAATCCTGCGGACTCTGCTCTGCCTTCTGTATTAAAAAAATCATTCTCAAGGATGAAACCGGGCGACCGTACATTGAGGATATGGACAGCTGCACAGGCTGCCGTTTTTGTGAAATCCATTGTCCTGATTTTGCCATCACCATAAAAAACAGGCATCCGGTAAGGAGGAGTACAGATGACAATGGCTGAACAACAAAAAAGGGTTCTTCTCCAGGGAAATGAGGCCATAGTCGCCGGAGCCCTGGCAGCCGGCTGTCGTTTTTTTGCAGGCTACCCCATAACACCCGCTTCTGAGATCAGTGAACTGCTTTCGCTAAAACTCCCTGAACTTGGCGGCACATTTATTCAAATGGAAGATGAAATAGCCTCCATGGGCGCTGTTATCGGTGCATCTCTAGCCGGGACTAAATCCATGACCGCAACCAGTGGCCCGGGATTCTCTCTCATGCAGGAAAATATCGGCTACGCCTGTATCACCGAAGCACCTTGCGTAATTGTCAATGTCATGCGTGGAGGCCCCAGTACAGGGTTACCCACCAGTCCTTCCCAAGGCGATGTGCAGATGGCCAGGTGGGGTACTCATGGAGACCATCCAATCATCGTTCTGGCGGTATCATCTGTTTCCGATTGCTTTTCTGTCACCGTGAAGGCTTTTAACCTTTCTGAAAAATATCGCAGCCCGGTCATTATCCTCTCTGACGAGGTGGTTGCCCATACCCGAGAAGCGGTTGCTTTGCCTGATGCAGATCAGATACGGATCATTGATCGAATCACACCTGGTGTTCCTCCTGAATGGTACACACCTTACGCCGACAACAATCGTGGAGTTCCCGACATGGCAGCCATTGGCGATGGCTACCGTCACCATATCACGGGTCTGATCCATGATGACCGAGGATACCCAACCCAGGTTTCGCAGGAAGTGGAAAAGTTTTACAAGAGAATTCATGAAAAAATCAGTAAGGGGTTTCAGGAAATCCAGATAACAAAAACCTATCTGATGGAGGATGCCGAACTATTCGTTATAGCCTACGGCTCGGTGGCCAGATCGGCACTGAAGGCTGTACGTGACGCCAGAGATCAAGGGGTTAAAGCCGGTCTGTTGCAACTCATTACCCTCTTTCCCTTTCCCAGGAAATGTGTTGACATCTATTTACGTCAGTGTCGGGCAGTCATTGTTCCGGAGATGAATATGGGTCAGATTAGCAGGGAAGTCAGCCGAGTAAATCAGGCAAATTGTAGAATAGTCAAACATAACAGGATCGACGGTCACTTGATCAGCCCTGATGAGATTCTGAAACATTTGGCCACGGTCTGATTTCCTCTTCACCTGCAGCCGAAAGGAGAGCTACCATGCTTGAACGCGCTGAAATTATTCGTAAGGAATATTTGCGTCATGATAAAAAATTTCCCCACGTCTGGTGCCCGGGTTGCGGCAACGGCATTGTCATGGGAGCATTGCTCCGGGGAATACATGGCTTGAATCTCAGCAAAGACGAGGTGGTCCTGGCCTCTGGTATCGGTTGCTCGGGAAGGATGCCAACCTATATTGATTTTAACACCATCCATACCACCCATGGCCGTGCGCTTACCTTTTGCACAGGCATCAAGCTGGCTAAACCAGAGCTTACCGTGATTACAGTCATGGGGGACGGAGATGCCACGGCAATAGGTGGCAATCATTTTATTCATGCCGCCAGACGAAATATTGACCTGACTGCCATTATTATCAACAACTCCACCTATGGAATGACGGGTGGTCAGTACTCACCAACTACTCCCTTCGGATCTAAATCCACCACCTCGGTATACGGACACGTAGAACATGCCTTCTCCATTGCAGAACTCGCAGTTACCGCTGGTGCTTCTTTTGTCGCCAGAGGAACCGTCTATCATGCCGTTCACCTGGAAGAGATGATCCAACAGGCTATCAGAACAAGAGGGTTTTCCGTGGTAGAAGTCATTTCCAACTGTCATGTCCAGCATGGTCGAAGGAACAAACTGGGCGGAGCCGTTGAGATGATCACCAGCTATAAAGAAAACGCGGTGCTGGTAGGAAAAGCAGCCAAAATGAGCCCGGAAGAACTGGAAGGAAAGTTCACCATCGGGGTACTGGCCAACGTAAAAAAACCTATTTCCACAGAACAGTACCAAAGAGTCATTGTCGAGGCCAGGAAAAATAGCCACAAAAACAGCAGCGAAAAAGAAAAAAACGGGATCAAACGTTATGAAGAGTGATGAACGCTACGAAATCAGATTCAGCGGCTCTGGTGGCCAAGGTATTATCACTGCAGCCGTGGTAATTGCTGATGCCGTGGGTTCATTCAGCAATAAGTATGTCTGCCAGACCCAGAGTTACGGACCCGAGGCCAGGGGAGGGAAGAGTAAGGCAGAGGTGGTCATCTCCGACTCTCCAATAGACTACCCGAAGGCCCTCAGCGTGAACCTTCTTCTGGCCATGACCCAGACGGCCTGCGATGCCTATTTTTTTGACATCAAGCCCGAAGGCCTGTTGGTGGTGGATAGCAGCCTGGTACAGCAGCTTCCAACCAGTCGTGCTGTTTCCATCCCCTTTACCCGTATTGCCCGAGAAGACATCGGTAGAGAACTGGTAGCTAACATGGTTGCCCTTGGCGCGGTGGGATACCTCTGTAACCAGGTTTCCCTGGAAAGCCTTGAACAGGCCCTTCTTTCTCGGGTGCCAAAGGGAACGGAGCAGATGAACTCCGAAGCCTTACAGGCAGGAATTGAAGAGGCCAAGAGGATTAATCTCGACCTGCTGCCCAGGTCGGTCCTCTCTGACTGGGATGACGAATTATAACACAAGGACATGCGGATGGATACAGTTGTTGCTCTGATACTTGAACAAAAGTTCTATGTGGGGCTGGCTCTTCTAGTGTTCCTTGCTCTGCTTGCCCTGACCTGCAAAACACTGCGCGCTCAGCTCAAAAAAGGACTCATCTTTCTTCTCCTTGTGATTGGCTTGGGAGGGGCCTATTATTTCTTCACAGGCAAATCACCTTCTGCTATTCTCAGCGACATCAATAGTTTTTTTAACGAGCCGGCCG
This sequence comes from Pseudomonadota bacterium, assembly GCA_018817385.1. Classification (GTDB taxonomy): domain Bacteria; phylum Desulfobacterota; class Desulfobulbia; order Desulfobulbales; family Desulfocapsaceae; genus Desulfocapsa. The sequence continues at coordinate 90,884 of JAHIUA010000068.1, read as the reverse complement.
TCAAGAAAGAACCAAGCCACAGATACTACAAAGACCCGGTAGAACGTTACGGAGATCAAATTAAGTAATCGATCTAATTTCAGGGTCACTCACAAGCTGCACTTTGTCCCCTTTGCTTTCTCCTTTTTACCCACTGCAGCAGCATACACTATCGATTCTTCTCCGGGGTCCAGCTGGAGCAGATCATTAACCTCGTCGTCGTAAAATGCGGCCACCGGACAGCCTCCACAGCCTATGGCCTCTGCTGCCACGAGAAGGTTCTGGCAGATATGACCGGCATCGAGCAGGACGTAACGGAGCCCACGATTCCCATATTTTGTCATGCAACGTCTGAAGATAGATGACCAGAGAAAGCTGACTGCAGACTGAGCCATAAACTTCTGATCAAGACAGGCGGCTGCAACAGCCGCGGCACTGTCTTCGTTACTCAGCCTGTCCAGGCTGAAATTTTCCACATCGAAATGGTACAGACCGGGAGCCAAATCTTCTACGAAGTTGGCGCTGAAATAGGTTTCCACCGGATAGAGAGCTCCTCCAGAAGGAGCCGTGCGAAAAGAATACACTCCAGATTTTGCTGTGATCCCCTGACTCGCCCAGAGCAGAAATGCCAATTCTTCAAATTTGATTGGCTCCGCCAGGTAACGTCTTAACGAGCGCCTGTTCTGAAGCAACGGCGTAATCCTGGCCTCAGCCAGCCGCCAGTTGCGAGGCAGTTCCACCTTTTCTGCTTCTGGATATGTCTTGAAAGTGGGTACCTGGGCAATGGCAGGACGTTTGATTGCTCTTATGGTCGCTCGCTTATAAACTGTTTCTTTCAGGTAAATGTATCCTGAACATTCCTCTAACTCCGGCATGTCACTCCTCGCTTTTTTGGTCTTTGGCTAGTTGTCCGCAAGCGGCCGAGATATCAGATCCGCGACTACTCCTTATAAAAACAGAATATCCGGCGTCACGTACGATCTTTTGAAAAGCATAAACCCGGTTACGGCTAGGACTCTTAAAGGGAATCCCAGGGGATTCGTTGTATGGCAGCAAATTAATCTTACAGGGGATACCGCGGAGGATACGGGCAAGTTCATGGGCCTCCTTGTCGGAATCATTGACCCCCTGGAGAAGGATATACTCAAACATTATCCGTTTACGGCTGGGCATGGGAAAGTCGCGGCAGGCCTGTAAGAGTTCTTCTATGGGATAGCGCCTGTTAACCGGCATGATACGACTGCGGGTTTCGTTATCAACAGCATGCAGGGATATGGCCAGGTTGACATCGGTCTGTTCACCAAGCAGGTGTATCTTTGGCGCTATGCCACAGGTGGAGACGGTTATTCGCCGGTTGGTCAGGTCAAGTCCTCGTTGTTCAGTAAGAATGGAAATGGACCTGACTAGATTTTCCAGATTATTCAAGGGCTCGCCCATACCCATGAACACGAGATTGGTCACTCGCTCAGGACCTGTCAATTGTCCTTTTGGCTCATTCCCTATAAAATCCGAGACAGCGCAAACTTGATTGACGATCTCAGAAGGGCTGAGGTTGCGGGTAAACCCCATGGAGGCAGTGAGACAAAAATTACAGCCCATGGCACAACCAACCTGGCAGGAGATACAGAGCGTGTTGCGATCAGGCTCCGGAATAAGAACAGATTCGACGATATTACCATCATCGAGAACAAATCCGAATTTGACACAGCCATCCTGGGAACGCTGGATAAGGGGATTTTCAAAGCGGGAAATACAAGCATGTTCGGCAAGCATTTCCCGGAACACCTTTGCCAAGTCCGTCATCTGCGAAAATTCTGTAATACCTGGACGATAGAGCCAACCCATGATTTGTCTTCCGCGAAAAGCGGGTTGACCAAGACTCTCTACATAGTGAATCAGTTCATTCTGGGTAAAGTTTCTCAGATCTGTTTTTTGTGTCATATTAAAGGGCTCGATACTGTTCGGGAACGAGGGGATGATTCCCCTGTAGAGCGAGTGTTATCTTGTGGAGCATACTGTCTTTGTCCCGCATCAATCGGCCGCTTAAGGGCAGATAGTTTGACGCATGGTTAGCCATGAACTGCACTCGATCACAGTCCAGATTTATAATCAGTTCCCGGAGTTCCAGCAACATTGCCTGGGCATCCGGGAGCCGAAATCTGCCTGCCGCATACTCCTTGCCCAGCGGGGTGTTATTCAAGGGCATAAGGCATAAGGCAGCGATCTGATTTGGTCGCATTTGACTGAGAACCCGTCCACTTTCCCGAGCATGTTGCAGGCTGTTGCTGATGCCGCCAAGACCAAGGAGGAAAGTGACCGAGAGAAAAATCTCTGCTGCCCTGACCTGTTCTGCCGCCTGGATCATGGACTCACCCGTTTCACCCTTTCTCACAGCTGCCAGAATCGTATCATCTCCACTCTCAAGTCCCATGTAGATACGGCGCAGACCACCGGCCTTCAGCTCTTTGAGTTCTTCTCTGCTTTTGGAACGAATGGCCTTGGCATTTCCATACATGGCAAGGCGCTTCACCCAGGGAAGACGCCCTTTGATTTGGCTGAAAATTTTCAAAAGACGTCTCTGAGAAAGAATCAGTGCATCACCGTCTGCCAAAAACACCCGTTTCTGCCTGCGACAGTACTGTTCAGCAAAAGCGATATTTTCCTCTATCTCTTCATCACTGCGAACACGGAAGGATTTGTTTTTATATGCCCCACAAAAAGTACAATGATTATGAGAACAACCCACCGTTACCTGAATGATAATGGCATCAGCCTCGCTCGGCGGGCGAATAATATCTCCTTCGTAATTCATAGCAGTACCCGGAGGAACGATTATCCTCTGTTCTTTGCTTCGAAATCCTTCATGAATTCCACCAATTTTACAACGCCTTCACGGGGGAAGGCGTTGTAGATAGAAGCACGGCAACCACCAATGGAACGATGTCCCTTGAGCCCGTTCAGCCCAATCTTTGTCGCCTCGGCGATAAACTGGGATTCAAGCTCCGGGGTGGGGAGGTTGAAAGTGACATTCATCAAGGAGCGGGAATTCTTTTCTGCATGGCCCCGGTAAAAATCTGTTCCGTCAATACAATCATAGAGCAAAGCCGCCTTCTCTTTATTCCTTTTTTCCATTGCCGCAACGCCACCTTCTTTTTTCAGCCACTTGAGGACTTCACCGACAATATAAATGGCGAAGCAGGGTGGGGTGTTGAACATGGACCCTTTGTCGGCATGCGTTTTGTAGGAAAGCATAGTCGGGGTGTTTTCCGGAGTTCTATCCAAAAGATCTTCCCTGATGATAACGATGGTCACACCTGCCGGCCCCATGTTTTTCTGGGCACCAGCAAAGATGAGGCCGAATTTGCTGACATCGACTTTCCTGGAAAGGATATCAGATGACATATCAGAGACAAGCAACTTGTCTGTCACAGGAAAACCAGGAAACTGAGTTCCATAAATGGTGTTGTTGGAAACCAGGTAGAGGTATTCGGCAGCAGGATCAACTGTATACTCATCTTGAGTGGGAACTTTATTGAAACTTTGCTCTTCACTGGAAAAGGCTACATTTATTTCACCAAAGAGTTTGGCTTCTTTGATCGCCTTTTTGGACCAGGTGCCGGTGTTGAGATAGGTGGCCTTTTTGCCATTTCCAAGGAGGTTCATCGGAACCATGAAAAATTGGCTGGAAGCACCTCCCTGGAGAAAGAGGACTTTATAATTGGCTGGAATTTCCATGAGCTCCCGAAGAAGGCTTTCTGCTTCATCGGTAACAGCCATAAATTCTTTGGAGCGGTGACTCATTTCAATGAGACCAATCCCGGTTTCCTTGAAATTCACAACATCTTTGGCTGCTTGCTGTAACACTTCATAGGGTAGAGTAGCAGGGCCGGGACTAAAATTATATACTCGATCAACCATCTTTTTTACTCCTTATGTGATAAAATAAAATACCTGTATTGACAAAAAACTGTTAAGAAGAATATCCACAAATTTCTACGTTATAAAAAAAAGAGCAAGAAACTTCAGCCAAAAATATAAAAAAATAACCAGACGAAAACAGGTGCTCTCATGACAAAGGGTACCGTTTACGGTCGTGGGCTGGTGTTACCATATTCCCCGCCCTTCGTCACCTGAAGAAATCTATGAAGGCACCTCGTGATTCAACCCTGTTCCGGTTCCTCATTAATGGAATCATCCTCCTTGTTCTCCTGCTCAGCTCCATTATGGGCTTCCTGCTCTTTCGTTATGGTACTCCTGTTCCTGAGACACAAATCCTGCTCCGGCTCTCTCTTGCATGTTTGTTGCTCCTTATCACTCTTCTGGCAGTTGTTCATATTGCTTTTAGACAACTTCGCAAACAGGCTGCGGATGACCAGGGAACAGACAACTTAACCGGCTTTCTCTACCGGCAGATTTTCAATCAGGTCCTTGAACAGGCCTTGTTGGAGGCCAGACGAACCCTGGAGCCCCTGTCTTTGGTCATAATTGATATCGATCGATTCAGGCTTATCAACGAAGAACATGGGCATGTCAGAGGAGATTTACTCCTGACTCTGCTCAGCAGGTCTATTCAGTCAGTTCTCAGGGCGTCAGATACAACATGTCGCTGGGGGGGGAATCAGTTCCTCGTTATCCTCAAAGACTGCCCTGAAAAGGATGCCTGCCGACTGGCAGCCAATATCCTGGAAAAAATTCGTCAACAACGACGCCCCCTCAACGGCAAATCCATTAAGGTTACTGCAAGTATCGGCGTTGCCCAGATGCTTTCCACCGATAGCTCCCAGACCCTGCTTGCCAGGGTGGAAACAGGCCTGTACAGCGCTCGGGACAAGGGATGCGACACCTATGCCATTGGTTACGACTGGATTCTCATCGACTACTCCTGTGAACCGATCTTCTCGTTCTGACGCAGGGCCTCGTATAATACAATTCCTGCAGTCATGGCCAGATTCAGACTACGAATATTTACGTTAGCCATGGGCAAGGTAAAACAGCGATCAGCATAAAGGGCCAGTATATCTTCAGGAAGCCCCTTTGTTTCTTTACCAAAAACGAGATAATCACCTGGACGAAAAGGGGCATCAATATAGGATCGGCTGGTCTTGGTAGTGAGAAAAAACAATCTTTTTTCCTCCTGGGCCTCAAGGAAGCTATCCAATGAACCCCAGTAACGGATGTCTACAAACTTCCAGTAATCAAGTCCGGCCCGCTTGAGATGCTTATCATCTGTTGAGAAACCAAGAGGGTGCACCAAATGCAAAACAGTATTGGTGGCCCCACACAATCTGGCAATGGAACCGGTATTGGGAGGAATCTCTGGTTCCACCAACACAATATGAAAGACTTCGTTATCGTCCATCTGTTTGCTATCCTTTTTCTTGTTGTCCGATAGTGATGGTGTCGTACCAAAAAGTTCATCTCCTTCCTTGGCGGAGAATGTTCCAGACACTACGGCATCCTGATAATATAGCCGCATTCCTTTCTTTCCATATGCATATTTCGCAGATGCAACTTTCTGAACCCTGATTTATACCTGACAACTCAGTAACGGAATTTTTTTCTGAACCTGACACCCTGTGTCAGGAAATCATTCTCTCAGCCCCCGAGGACTTTTTGCAGCAAAGACAATATAGAGAATTTAGTAAATTTCAAGAAGAGAGAGAGTTGAAAAGAAGAAAATGTTGCTTTTTTGCCTGTAAAGACTAAATTGTTTTGTTCAGTATTGACTTTCGAAAGTCAGGACCAGCGTACAGCTTTTCTCTCGACAGTCAGGTTTGTCAGACAATATTATAAAAGGGTATCATTAACGGCAGACTGTCAGAGTCTGCCGTTAGTTTTTCATACCGTGTTGAACACCACGTAGGAGCTAAAACTAATGGCGTTAATTATTCAGAAGTTTGGCGGCACTTCGGTTGGCAATCCCAATAAGATAAAAGCCGTTGCCGAGCGCGTTATTAAAAAGCAAAAAGAGGGAAACCAGATGGTTGTTGTGCTCTCTGCTATGTCAGGAGAGACCAATCGTCTAACAGATTTTGCCCTGGAGATGCAGGACATTCCCGACCCCCGGGAAATGGATGTCCTCCTCTCTTCCGGGGAACAGGTAACGGTTTCTCTTTTTTCCATGGCTGTCAAGGCAAAGGGAGAAGATGCTATTTCTTTTCTCGGAGATCAGGTTCGAATTAATACTGACAGTTCCCATACAAAGGCACGTATAGCCTCCATAGATATTGAAAGAATACAGGCAGAAATGGCTAATGGAAAGGTGGTTACCGTGGCTGGATTTCAGGGTGTTGCCGCCAACGGAGATATTACCACCCTTGGCCGGGGAGGATCTGACACTACAGCCGTTGCCCTGGCCGCAGCCTTACATGCCGATGCCTGTGAAATTTTTACAGATGTGGAAGGAGTGTATACCACGGACCCCAATATCTGCAGCAAGGCGAGAAAAATAGACAGAATATCATATGATGAGATGCTTGAACTTGCAAGCCTTGGGGCCAAAGTACTTGATATCCGGTCTGTAACATATGCCAAACAATATAACGTTCCAATCCATGTTCGTTCAACATTCACTGAAACTGAAGGGACCTGGGTTGTCGAGGAGGACAAAGAGATGGAAGGAAGGATAGTTTCCGGGGTAACGTATAATAAGAACGAAGCACGAATCACTATTTCAGGAGTTCCCGATCAGCCTGGAATAGCAGCCAAAATTTTCACCCCCATATCAGATGCGGACGTCTTGGTCGACATGATCATCCAAAATCAGGATACAGGCAACGGGTTGACTGATATGACTTTTACCGTTGTCCGCTCAGATTACCAGCGAACAATGCAAATTCTTAGAAAAGTTGCTGAAGAAATAGGCGCCACAGGTGGTGTCCATGGTTCTGAAAATATCACCAAAATTTCCATTGTTGGAGTTGGTATGCGCAATCACTCCGGTATCGCTTCAACCATGTTCAAGGTTCTCGCACGTGAAGGGATTAATATCTCCTTGATTTCCACCTCAGAAATCAAGGTATCCTGTGTTGTTGAAGAAAAATACACTGAACTGGCTGTTCGAGCCCTGCATGATGCTTTTGAACTGGACAAGGCCAATGTCCCTGAAGCAGAAACCCTCTAACAGAAGTTCGCCCCCCCTCATGAACAAACTGGAAGAACGGTGAAATAATGACAAGAACCGTACAGATATACGACACAACCTTACGCGACGGAACACAGGCAGAAAACTTCAATCTCTCGCTGATGGACAAGATTCGGATCAGCCACAAACTAGATGACCTCGGTGTTGATTTTATTGAGGGCGGATGGCCAGGTTCTAATCCCCTTGCTGTCGATTTTTTCAAGGCCATGCAGGATGAGGAGCTGAAACATGCCAAGCTGGTCGCCTTTGGCTCCACCCGACTCTTTGCCAATCCTGTGGAAAAAGATGCAAATCTTCGTGGATTGCTGGCAGCAAAGGCCCCTGTTATCACAATTTTTGGGAAATCATGGGATATCCATGTCCACGATGCGTTACGTATTGAGCTCGAAGACAATCTGCTGATCATAGAAGAATCACTCGCCTATCTTAAACCCCATGTCGAGCATCTTTTTTATGATGCCGAACATTTTTTTGATGGATTTAAGAAAAACAGCGAATACGCCTTGGCCACTTTAGGAAAGGCCATCACTGGAGGTGCTGAATGCCTCATTCTCTGTGATACCAATGGCGGCACGCTCCCCCATGAGGTACAGCCTATCATTGAAACTGTTCAGCGCTTCATCAAAGATCGGGGGGCAACCGTGGATCTGGGGATTCATGCCCATAATGATTCGGAAACAGCTGTAGCTAATTCCCTCCTCGCCATCAGCCTTGGCGTGAAGCAGGTGCAGGGAACCATGAACGGCTATGGCGAGCGCTGTGGAAATGCAAACCTCACCTCCATCATTCCGGCCTTGGCCCTGAAAATGGGATACCAGAGTAAAGCTCTGAGTAATATCGGCAACCTTTACGACACGGCAATGCTTGTCGATGAACTTGCCAATCTTCCCCACAATAAATATCAGCCCTATGTCGGACGTTCTGCCTTTGCCCATAAGGGTGGAATCCATGTTTCTGCGGTGAAGCGCAATCCTCTGACCTATGAACATATCGAACCTGAAAAGGTGGGTAACGTCAGAAGGATCTTGATATCTGACCAGGCGGGAAAGTCCAATATTCTTCACAAAGCCAAAAAATTCGGCATTGATTTGAAGCCCGACAGTCCAATTACCGGGGCCATCGTTTCTGAACTGAAAGAACTTGAAAACCAAGGGTTTCAATATGAAGCCGCTGAGGCCTCTTTTGAACTCCTCATGCGTCGTGCAACAGGTGTGCAACCAAATTATTTCACCCTGAAGGGATTCAGAGCTATTAATTCCAAACGAAGACTGGACAAACCTCCTGAGACTGAAGCCACAGTCCGCCTTGAAGTTGGTGGTCAGGAGGTCCATACGGCCTCCATGGGTGATGGTCCTGTGAATGCCATTGACAGGGCCATGCGTAAGGCGCTTATTCAATTTTATCCCCGCCTGGAGGAAATTGAACTGATCGATTACAAAGTTCGTGTTCTTTCAGGAGAGTATGGGACTGGAGCTAAAGTCAGAGTTCTCATTGAATCAAAAGACCAGCATGAGCAGTGGGGCACAGTCGGCGTCTCACTGAACATCATTGACGCCTCCTGGCAGGCCCTGGTGGATTCAATCAATTTTAAACTCATGCGTGATGAGCAGCGTCAGGCGAAAAGTCAGTAATACTGAGGTGAGAAGCCAACCTGTGAACGCAGCAACAGGCGTAATTCTTTGTTGCTGCGTTCTCCTGTTCTCTTTTCAACTTTTCTCTCGCCTCGCATCTCATTCTACCCGTCCCACTTTTGACCTGCAGGCATCAGAGGCCCACACATTACATCTTATCGCCAGGGCCACTGGAGCAGAACAAACAGAATCAGTGGGCCGGATTACACAAGAGAATTATAAAATCACCCCGTTTTTTTTTCAACCCGTCCCAATAAACTACAGTGATCAGTCACTGCTAATGACCATTAAAGGAATTGGCCCCTCCCTGGCGCAGCAAATTATTGCTGCCAGAGAACATGCCGGACCATTCATGAATCCAGAAGATCTCCTCCGGGTCAATGGCATAGGACCGATACGCCTACAACAATTTTCTCCTCAATTGAGTTTTATCCGCGATCTTGAAACACACTGACCTCTTTCCCATTCTCGCCCCTCTCGTCATCCTGGTGGGGCCGACGGCCATTGGGAAGACCGCACTTTCCATTCAGCTCGCGCAACAGTTTGATTGTGAAATAATCAGTGTCGACTCCATGCAGGTATATCAATACATGGATATCGGTACAGCAAAGATTTCAGAAGGGGAGATGGCTGGTATTCGCCATCACTTGATTAATGTAGTTGCCCCCGATGTTCCCTTTGATGCCGGCCTCTTTGAAGACCTTGCCTTAAAAGCAGTGCTGGATATTTCTTCCAGGGGCAAAAGGGTCCTTCTGACAGGTGGAACAGGTCTCTATCTACGGGCCCTGGTAACAGGTCTTTCTCAAAAGCTACCTGATTTTCCAGAGATTCGCAAAGAGCTCCAGGAACAACTGGAGGCACAAGGCAGTGACAAAATGCATGAAGAACTCATGCTATGTGATTGTATATCCGCAAATAGAATACACAAGAACGACAGGCATCGACTTGTCCGGGCCCTTGAAATTTATCACGGTACAGGAAAGCCTTGGTCAACACTGCTGAAAGAGCATAGGGAAAAAAGTAGTCTTCGTTTCCCCAATGTCCTTAATATTGGTTTAACCTGTGAAAGAAAAACACTCTATCAACAGATTGGACAACGGACGAAGGCTATGCTTGACGGTGGCTTAAAAGAAGAGGTTGTAGGGTTGCTGGAAAGAGGATACGGACCTGAGCTTAAATCTATGCAGTCTATTGGTTATAGACATATGCTCAAATATCTGGAGGGTGAATGGGATTACCAGACGATGTCTCAAAACCTCATTCGAGATACGCGAAGATATGCCAAGCGTCAGTATACCTGGTTTAATGGAATCGAAGGGCTTCTCTGGTTTGACAAAAGCAGGGGAGGGGCTGTGGCAGATCGAGTCGGGATCTTCTTACAATCACCCTAAATCAACTTCATATCCATTTTTTCCAGAATGCATCGTAACATTATGAACCCAACGAATACAAGAGAAGCAAGAGGCGAGAATCCATTCAGGCTGGCAGGGGGAACTCTCCTTGCGCCCTTTATCGGAAACATACTCCAGCAGCGAGGAATTACCGGTAACGAAGCCATTCGCTCATTTCTTGAACCAAAACTCCACGATCTTCCGAATCCTTTTCTTATGAAGGACATGCAAAAAGCCGTAGAAATCATAGAAAGAGCAATACAAGAAAATCAGGAAATAATTATCTGGGGTGATTACGATGTTGATGGAACCACTGCCACGGCTCTGCTTTTCCTTTTTTTACAAACACTTGGCCATAAAAAAATCAGATTCCATATCCCTAATCGTTTGACAGATGGCTACGGTCTCAACAGAGAAACATTACTTGCATTATCTCAGGTCAAACAAGATAAAAAGAGGGTGCTCATTACTGTTGACAATGGAATCTCCGCCTTTGAAGAAGTACTTTTTGCCCAAAATCTCGGATACCTGACGATAATCACTGATCATCATATCCCGGCAAAAGAAAGAGTAGCGGCAGATGCTGTACTCAACAGTAAACAACACGATTGTCATTTTCCGGATAAAAATCTCTCAGGGGTGGGAATGGCGTTTTATCTGGCGATGGGCGTGAGAAGCCATCTTGGCAAAAACGATTTTTTCAAAGATGTGAGCACCATACCAAACCTCAAACTCCTCCTTGATTTAGTGGCAGTTGGAACCATCGCCGACATGGTGCCACTCCTTGGCATCAATCGCCTCCTGGTGAAAGCCGGCATGGAAACCATAGCCGAAGGGATGAATCATGGCTTAACCGCCCTCTGTCAGCTGACAAATATCGACAAGAGGCATATCAGGTCAGAAGATATTTCTTTTCAGTTGGCACCAAAGATCAATGCAGTAGGTAGGATGGGAAATGCCAGAAAAGCAGTAGAACTCTTTTTGAGCCAGGACCAAAAGGAGGCCACTGCGCTTGCAAGTAGACTTATAGAGGACAACAAGAGGCGACAACGCATAAGCATAAACGAATATCAAAAAGCAAAAAAACAAGGACTGGAAGGTGGACAAAAAGACGACAGTTCGCTCGTTATTGCAGGAACGTTTCATCTTGGTGTTGCCGGCATTGTCGCTGCGAACTTGACGGAAGAATATGGCAAACCAGCTATTGTTCTTTGCAGGCAGGAAGGAGGATTGCTGAAAGGATCTGCTCGATCGGTACCAGGAGTTCATCTTTATCAGGCACTGGAAGAATGCAGCAAACTCTTACTTGCTTATGGTGGCCACAAAATGGCAGGTGGAATGACTCTCCAGGAAGAAAACTTAAAGGATTTCAAAAGGTCTTTCGATGATGCAATCTATAAACAGACCCAGGGGAAGCCATATCGCAAAAACATAGGAGCGGACTGTGATTTAGAGATCACAAAACTTTTTACCGGCAACATATTGGATCAGTTGTGCCTGTTAGAACCATTTGGTGAAGGTAATCCTCAGTTGATTTTTCGTGATCTCAACGCAGACATAGAACAAATAAGCGCTATGGGAGCAGGTAATGAACATTTACGTTTCAGCATCCTCAACGGGAAGAGGAAAATCAAGGGCGTGGGCTTTGGCCTGGGAAATAAAATCAAGGAGTACAGGAGTGAAGGCGTGAAAGAAATTTTATACACTCCCACAAAGAATTTCTTCAGAGGCCGTTGCAACTGGGAAGTGAGGATAACATCCATCAAGGTAAATAACACATAACATCCTAGTATTTTTAATTAATAAAAAACTATACATAATATACATTATGCGACGTTTGTTCCTGTGGTGTTTTATACGGGCTCTTTTATGGGGAGTCTGATCGCTATCTTTTCCTCAGGCCATTCTTTCGCCACACATAAAATATTTGCCCGAATACTCCCTGGAGAATTGATTCAATTCATGCCTCTTAAGAATCCACTTGGGTGAGCTGATTGTGCTTTCCGTATCGGCCCTTTCCATTTTTGGGTAAAAATGGTACAACGGCCATCCTAAGGTTATAAAGCCATGCTGTCCATTTTCCCAAAATCATAACGTTTGAGTTGACTATGAATAGAGACATTTATCAGGAACCCCTTGTCAGTCGTTACACCAGTCGTGAAATGCAGGAGCTTTTTTCTGAAAAGACTAAATTCACCACCTGGAGAAAATGCTGGCTGGCCCTGGCTGAAGCCCAGTACGAACTTGGCCTCACTGATATTGTTAAAAAAGAGATGCTTGACGAAATGCGGTCAAACATTGAAAACATCGATTACGACCTGGCAGCCGCCAAAGAAAAAGAGATCCGCCATGACGTCATGGCCCATGTTTATGAATTCGGGACGAAATGTCCCAAAGCCGAGGGGATCATTCATCTGGGCGCCACGTCTCAATTTGTAGTCTGCAATACAGACCTTATTATTCAGAAAAAAGCATTGGTTCTCATTCGCAAAGCCCTGCTCAAGGTTATCTCTAATCTCGCCAAATTTTGTCTTGAACATAAGGACTTGCCCACATTGGGCTTTACCCATTACCAGCCCGCCCAGCCGACCACTGTTGGCAAAAGGAATACTCTTTATATTCAGGATCTGGTGATGGATCTTGAATACATAGATACCTTTTTTGAGCAGCTGAAAGCCCGGGGGGCAAAGGGAACTGTGGGAACCCAGGCTACATTTCTTGAACTTTTCCATGGAGATAACGAGAAAGTACGTCAACTCGATGCCCTGGTTTCTGAAAAGCTGGGCTTTGATAAGATCTTTGCCGTTACCGGACAGACATATCCTCGCAAGCTTGATATGAAACTTGCTGAAACGCTTTCTGGTATTGGCGCCTCTGCCCATAAGTTTGGAGTGGACCTGCGCTTGCTGTCAAATCTTAAGGTACAGGAAGAACCCTTTGCTAAACAGCAAACAGGTTCTTCAGCCATGGCCTACAAACGAAATCCCATGCGTTCAGAGCGCATGACAGGTCTCTCCCGGAAGCTGATGGGACTTCCGGCAGATTTTGCAGCGACCTTTTCCAATCAATGGTTCGAGCGGACCCTGGATGACTCTGCCATTCGTCGCATGGATATCCCTCAGGCCTTTCTGCTCACCGATGCAATACTCAAGTTATACATCAACATCACCAGTCAAATGGTCGTATTTCCAAAACAGATAGAGCGGCACCTTCGCATGGAACTCCCTTTTATGTCCACCGAAAAAATCCTCATGGAGGCCGTGGAAAAAGGTAAAAGCCGGCAGGAGATGCATGAGGTCGTCAAAGAGCATTCATTGGCTGCGGGTAAGGTTGTCAAAGAGCAGGGTCTGGATAATGATTTGCTGGAGAGATTGGCTCAGGATGACCGTATCCCCTTCTCTTTTAGTGAGATTATGGCACTCGTTGGTGATTATCGTCAGTTCACTGGCAGGGCTTCAGCTCAGACCGATGAGTATATCCGGGAAGTAGTTGTTCCCCTCCTTGCCGCTCGAGAAGATCAGATGGGAGAAGTTGACTCTTCTCTCTCCGTTTAATCGGGATGACTTTTTAGAAAAAGGTACCTTGTGATATTCCAAGCACTCTATCTCCGCATCGCCCCGGAAAGATATCATTATCTTAAATTTATCCTTGAGGGCTACGACGGCCTCTGTCTGTTATCAACAGTTCCTGGCGTCCGTGGATGTGTCGTCATCCGCTACCCTGCAGAACGAACAAGAACAGTTTTCCGTCTCCTTGGAAATCTGGCCTGCTCCATCAGGCCGTAAAAACTTTTTCAATAACTCAAAGTCAATAACTAGCAATGGCCAACAGATCCTTTTTTATCAAGACATTCGGCTGTCAGATGAACGAGCGTGACTCCGAAATCATGGCTCAGCTCCTGGCGGAAAGAGAATACATCGAAACAAACGATTCCGAGCAGGCTGATCTCATTATTCTCAACACCTGCTCCATCAGAGCCAAGGCAGAACAAAAAGTTATGAGTCTCCTTGGGGTGTTGCGAAAACAGAAAATTCGAAACCCTGAGTTGAAAATTTGCGTGGCTGGCTGCGTGGCCCAGCAAGAAGGAAAGCAGATCATTGAACGTATGCCCCACGTAGATCTGGTTATTGGCACCCAGAGCATCTACCAGTTAACAGAACTCCTCGATAACTTGGGCGATCAGCCGGTGGTCACCACGCTCAGCGATGACTACCAGATCCCTCCCTTCATACCCGATTTAGGAGCTGGCAGGGGGCAGAAACCACCAGCAACCGTTCCCTTTAAAAAATTCCTCACCATCATGCAGGGCTGCAATAACTACTGTTCTTATTGTGTTGTGCCCTTCACCAGAGGACGGGAAATATCACGTGAAGTAAGCCACATACTTGAAGAAGCTCATTCTTTAGTTGAAGCAGGGATCAAGGAAATCACCCTCTTGGGACAAAACGTGAACTCTTACGGAAAGACCAACAGGGTCAGTAAAGAGGTCAATGATTACAGTTTTGCCGACCTCCTTCGGGCAGTGGCTCTCATTCCCGGGCTTCAGCGTCTTCGCTTTACTACTTCCAACCCGAAGGATCTTTCCGATGATCTGATGCGCTGTTTTGCGGAAATTGATATCCTCTGCCCCCAGTTTCATCTTCCCGTCCAATCCGGTTCCAACAGGATCCTTTCCCTGATGAACCGTAACTATTCGAGGGAACTCTATCTGGAGAAGGTCGAGACCTTGCGTTCCTACTGTCCTGAGATTGCTCTGACCACAGATATGATAGTGGGTTTTCCAGGGGAAACCGATCAAGACTTTGCAGAAACCATGTCACTTCTCGAGGAAGTCCATTATCACGGCTCTTTTTCTTTCAAATATTCCGACCGACCCGGTACTCGATCTGCAAAATTCGAGAATAAGGTTGAGGAGACAGTGAAGTCAGAACGACTGCGAATATTCCAGGACAGGCAGGATGCAATAAGCCTCGCACACAACCAAGGCTATGTGGGGAAAACCTTTCCGGTGATGATAGAAAAGATTAGCCATGATTCAATTGTCGGCCGGACAGGAACGAACCACCTGGTTCATATTGCAGAGACTCCCTGTAATTCCCTCCCCGGAGCAATCATTTCGGTCCACATTGTTCACGCCGGACAACATTCCCTACGCGGAAAGCTTCTTGAACAAGTTTAACGACAGAAAATATCACCTTAATAGAGCGAGAGAATATGATAGACCTGCATACACACACATTTTTCAGTGACGGAGCCTTGGTCCCAGCAGAGCATCTTCGCAGGGTGGAGGTTCTTGGATACCAGGCTGTCGCCATAACCGACCACGCCGACAGTTCCAACCTGGATTTCATTATTCCCCGTATGGTGCAAGCCGCCAAAGACCTCAATCCCCACTCCACCACCCGCCTGCTCCCAGGAATTGAACTGACCCACGTCCCCCCTGCCCTGATCGCCGCCCTAACCAGACAGGCACGGGAGCTGGGAGCGCTCGTGGTTGTGGTTCACGGTGAGACCCCGGTCGAACCAGTGATCCCGGGAACAAACCTGGCTGCCATAGAGGCTGGGGTGGATGTTCTTTCTCATCCTGGTTTCATCAGTGAGGAGGAGGTGCGTCTGGCCGCAGCCAAAGGTGTCATGCTTGAACTTTCCGGCCGCAAGGGACACTCTCTGACCAACGGTCATGTGGCTCGCCTGGCCTTGAAGGCTGGGGCCAGGCTTGTGGTCAATGCCGATGCCCATGACCCTGGCGATTTTCTCTCTGCTGAAATGGCGAGAAAGGTTGCCTTAGGGGCAGGCTTGACAAGTAGGGAATACGACCAGATCAGGGCTAATATGAAGCGCTTTGTAGACAACTTGTAGCTGTCCCCCCTGGCCGAGGGGACTCTTTTTTCTAGACAGGCATTATCTAATCTTCCTTCTCAGTCCCCTCCCCTTTTTTTCCTGTCGGTGGGTCAACAGCTATATCCTCCAATCCGGGCAGAGTGAGATTTACCTTTTTTGCCTTCTGCATTTTCCCTGTGGTATCAATCACCCGCCTTACCGTGCGAGAAGAAACCCGTTTTCCTTTGGCTGCGGGCCCTTTTACCAGATACTCGTCAAAACAGATTTCAACCACGTTGGATTTTGCCCTGGCTGAAGGCATGAGGCTTGCCCTGGCACTCTTTTCTTGACCAAAAAGGAGGAGGAGAATTGCGGACCGTTTATGTTCGTCAAAAAGTCTGTACTCCTTGTCGAGAATGAACTTTGGCATGGCAAACCGTTTCACATAACAGAGGTTTTCTCGCCCTTCCCGGTACACCATGTTAAAGATCACCCCCTCCTCCACCTTGCCAATCCAGAGGATATTATGACCGACAAAGAGCTTGTCAGGCACCTGGATCACCTTATACATCCCTGTAGCGTAGAGAAGCAGCAAGCGGTCATATTCGGAACAGGCTATGCAAAAATCTGTCTCTGAGTCGTTGACCTTGATTTGGTGGCCGAGAAAGCCTTCCTCTCTATTATACCAGACAGAGAGATTGGATAAGGCCACCTTACGAACACTGACCTCGGTGAACTCCTTAATCTCAGTGCGACGAGGGTAATCCCCTCCATATTTTTTCAACAATGAATCGATATAGCTTGTCGTATACCCCACCATATCCATGAGATTTTTCTTGATAACCTTGATATCATGATGAATAGATTGAATTTCCTTCTGTTGCTTATTGATATCATATCGGGAAATTCGTTTGATCTTGATCTCGAGAAGTCTCTCGATGTCTTCAGTAACAACAGGTCTCTTCAGTTCCTGGATAAAAGGCAGCAAGGCCTCATCTACTCCCTTGATCACAGCCTCGAAGCTGGTCTTCTCTTCAATACTCTTATAGAGACGTTCTTCAATAAATATCTGTTCCAGCAGTCTCGCATGGAGTCGATCTTGTAAGCGATTCAGGTCAATATTCAGTTCCCTGGTCAAATCGCCAAGAAGTTTTTCGGTGTTATGACGTAACACCTCTTCAACCGTAGAGGTTCGGGGAACTCCGTCCTGGACCAGGGTTAAATTCGGGCTGATGGGTACTTCGCAATCAGTGAAGGCATACAAAGCCTTGATGGTGTCCTTGGCATAGACACCTCTTGCAAGTTTGATTTCAATTTCCACCTCTTCAGCAGTGTAGTCGTTGATGGAAATAATTTTTATTTTTCCGGCCTTGGCCGCTTTTTCCACGGAATCAATTAAAGATTGCGTGGTGGTGGTATAGGGAATCTCCTTGATAAGGATGGTCTTTTCGTTGGATTCCTCCATCTTTGCTCGACAACGTATTTTACCATTGCCGTGATCATATAACGAGACATCCACCATTCCCCCTTGAACAAAGTCAGGGTAGAGCGTCACTTCCTCTCCCTTCAGCATCTGTTTCTGGGCCTTCAGGAGTTCACAGAAATTATGGGGCATCACCTTGGTTGCCATACCCACCGCAATTCCATCCGCCCCCTGGAGCAGGAGCAAGGGAATCTTACATGGCAGAGTGACAGGTTCCTGCATTCTTCCGTCATAAGAATCTATAAAATCGGTAAGATCCTTGTTGAACATGACCTCGCGAGCCAAGGGCGAGAGACGACATTCTATGTAACGGGGTGCAGAGGCCTGGTCACCGGTGAAGATATTGCCGTAATTTCCCTGACGATCAATGAGGAATCCTTTATTGGCCAGATTCACCAAGGCCGCAAAGATCGACTGGTCGCCGTGCGGATGCAGTTTCATGGTGGCGCCTACCACATTGGCGACCTTATGAAAACGACCGTCGTCCATATTGAAAAGGGTCTGCAGGATGCGACGTTGCACCGGTTTGAGGCCATCGTTGATATCTGGAATGGCTCGCTCTTTGATAACGTAGGACGTGTATTCCAGGAAGTTATACTCAAAAAGCTGTCGAAGTTTACCGTACTGTGAGTCCAATTGCGTCTGTAGTGTAAAAGGTTTTAAAAGAGATCATGAATTCTGCCCAGCAAATGGAAGCAGCCGCCTTAGATGAGATTTTCCATGATATAGGCTTTTCGTTCAGGGGTGTTTTTCCCCATATAAAAAGAGAGGACCTCAGACAGCTCACTGACCGACCCCATATCCACCTGTTTGAGGATGATCTCCGGGCCGATAAACTGTTTAAACTCCTTGGGGGATATCTCACCAAGCCCCTTGAAGCGGGTGATTTCCACTGCTTTTTTGACTTTGCCCTTTCCTGCCAGCTTGCGAATTGCCCCCTCACGTTCTTTGTCGGTATAGCAGTAGACGGTCTCGACCTTTGTCCTTACTCTGAAAATGGGGGTTTCCAGAATGTAGACATGACCGAGCTTTACCAGCGGTTCAAAATAGTGGAGGAAAAAGGTCAAGAGCAGGTTGCGGATATGGAGACCATCCACATCCGCATCAGTGGCCAGAATGACCTTGTCGAAACGCAGGTCGGCAACAGAGTCTTCAATATTGAGGGCTCGCATGAGGGAATACATCTCCTCATTTTTATAGAGCATGGCAAGCTTCTGACCCAGTACATTCATGGGTTTACCCTTCAGCGAAAAAACAGCCTGGGTCATAGGATCGCGGGAAGAGACAATAGAACCGGCAGCTGACTGGCCTTCGGTGATGAAAATCATATTTTCCTGGCCAGTGGCCGAGGCCTTATTCCGGGCAGGGTGATGTTTACAGTCTTTGAGATTGGGGATCTTCAGGGCTACTTTTTTGGCCTTGGCCTTGGCCTCCTTACGAACACTTTGCAGCTCCTTCCGCACCTTCTGGTTGCGCTGCACCTTTTCCATAACACGATCGGCCAGATCCGTATCCTTGTACAGGGAGCTGGAGACGGCATCTTTGACTTTGTTGACGATCCAGGAACGGATATCGGTATTGCCAAGTTTATTTTTGGTCTGTGACTCAAAAACTGGTTCGACTATCTTCACTGCCAGGATCGCGACCACGCCGTCACGAACATCATCACCGGTAAATTTCTTATTGGAGTATTCATTCACTCCTTTGAGGAGCCCCTCCCGGAAGGCGGAAAGATGGGTACCACCTTCGCTGGTGTAGGTCCCGTTGACAAAACTATAATAGGTGTCACTGTATCCTTCAGTATGGGAGAAAGCGAACTCCAGGGTGGAATCCTGATAATGGATGGGGTCGTAGATATTCTGACCACCAAGTTCCTTTTCCAGAAGATCGAGAAGACCGTTGGTGGAGTAATAGCAGGTTTTGTTCAGATAGATCTTCAGACCGGCATTGAGATAGGCATAGCGCCAAAGTCGTTTGTCCACATAAACAAGATCAAATGTAAAATCAGGAAAAAGTTCGGCATCAGGAAGAAACTCGACAAGGGTGCCATTCGTTTCTTCACTCTCCCCCTCCTCTTGCTCCTCAAGAGTACCATTCCTGAAGGTAGCAGAGGCAAACTTGCCTTCACGGTAAGCGGTCACCTTAAAAAATTCTGACATGGCATTAACTGCCTTGGTTCCCACCCCATTCAGACCAACGGAAAACTGGAAGACGTCAGTACTGTATTTGGCGCCGGTATTAATGCGAGAGACACAGTCTACAACCTTGCCAAGGGGGATTCCCCGTCCAAAATCCCGAATCCTGACTCTCCCCTCCTCGGATATAGAGACATTTATTTTCTTTCCAGCCCCCATGATGAATTCATCTACGGCATTATCGATGACTTCCTTGAGGAGGATGTAGATTCCATCATCTGGATGGTTTCCTGAGCCGAGACGACCGATATACATTCCCGGTCGTTTCCTGATATGCTCAAGAGAACTAAGGGTTTTTACCTTACTTTCATCGTAAACGGGATGTGTTGATACCATTAGTTAATGTATTACATGAGGTTGTTGTGAGCCATTAATAAGAAGAGACATTGCAATACTATTGTATTTTACTATATTTGGCAAGAGCAGGACAAAAGAGGCCAAAACACAGGGATAATATTAGATTGTGAATAATAAGTGAAAAGAAATTCTGTAGTTACTCAAACGCTATTCACCATAGCTGGATCAGACCCTTCCGGTGGGGCTGGAATCCAGGCTGACCTGAAGACCATGACATCCTTAGGAGTGTACGCAGCGGCAGCCATCACTTGCCTCACGGTCCAAAATTCCCGAGGTATCCAAGAAATTCATCCCCTCCCCCCAGTCTTCGTCCGTGACCAGATCAAGGCCGTTCTTGAAGACCACCATGTCACCCACATCAAGATTGGAATGACAGGAACAATGGAGATCATAGAGGCACTGGGAAAGCTCCTCGAGTCTTTTCCTGGAGTAGTGATCTACGATCCAGTACTGGCCTCCACCACTGGCCAATCTCTTCTCCAAAATAAAGGCATCCCTGTCCTCAAAGAGACTCTTCTGAGACGAGTCACCATCCTGACCCCAAATATCGGAGAACTGGAACAGTTGACCGGCAACACGATTAACTCCACCAAGGAGGCTCTCAAGAACGCAGAACTGCTCCTGGAAGATTTTCCCTTGCTCCTGGCAGTGGTGGTGAAAGGAGGGCATCTCGAATCAGGCACTGATATAATTCAGGATTTCCTGGTCCAGCGCGGTGGAAGACTCCATGAATCAAAGAGAAGACGACACAAGAGCTGTAACCTGCACGGCACAGGCTGCACCTACGCCTCAGCCCTTGCCTCCTATCTCTGCCTTGGTCGGGATATGGTTGCAGCCTTTCAAGGGGCTGGAGACTACATGGACAGAATTATCCAGGCCGGAAGCCAGGACTGTCTGGTTAAAAGCGGCAACAATGGCCCGCTCTCCCACTATCGTCTAACAGGGTGAGGCTCGCATCACTGGCAACAAGCGAGCATATCCTTCAGGTCATACGAATCCGTTCACAGTCCGGGCATACCCAGGTAGGTCCGTTGGAAATTCCCCACATATTTTCCTTGAAGCATTCTTCGCAGATCATAAATCCACAAGGGCAACTGAGGCAGTAAGGCAATTCCTTTTTGCAGCAATGACAGACATATTTTCCCAGTTTCCTGCGCCGATAGGATCGGTTTTCTTTTTTTTCAGTCATTGGTGGAGTTCCTCCAGCAGCCATTGTCCGTAATCAGCACTCACTGCTGCAGGAGAAATCGCTACTATTTCAGGCACCTCGTAGGGATGGTTAAGACGAATTTCTTCTTCCAGCGTCTTCCACAGGGCGGTACTGCTTTTCATTATCAGGCAATACTCTTCGTCCTCCTCAATTTTTCCCTTCCACCAATAAAGGCTCTGCACAGGCCCGCTGACCTGAGCACATGCAATCAGCCGTTTTGTTAACAGAAGTTTGCCAAGGATCAAGGCATCTTCTCTACGCGCAAAGGTGGTGGTAACGATTAGGGCATCGGACATGGACTTTCCTGAACTCATGACAGAGGATGATGGAACAAGACCTTGTTCCTTTCTTATTTTTAGATTAATGATAACATATCTTCTCAAAGATAATACAACGTTTAAGGAAAATCCATGCTTTTTACCATAGATGTCGGCAACTCCCATACTGTAACGGGGCTTTTCGAAGGCAAAGAACTCATCGGCCACTGGCGCCTCAAATCTGATCGGGAACGAACCGATGATGAATTGGCCATTCGTTACCATGCCCTTTTTTCCATGGCAGGAATCGACAAGAAACAGATTCACGGAATCATTCTGGCAAGCGTTGTCCCCTCCCTTGAGGCTGCCTGGATTTCCTGTTGTGGCAAGTATTTTTCCAAGCACCTGGAAAAACCTCTGTTTGTGGTTTCATCTGCAACTATTTCACCTGCAATCACCATCTCCACCGACTATCCAGAAGAGGTGGGTGCCGACAGGCTGGTCAACGCCCTTGCTGCCTGGGAACGCTTCAGGCAGAATCTGATCATTATCGACTTTGGCACAGCCATCACCTTTGACTGTGTTTCTGCCTCCTGCGAATATCTTGGCGGAGCCATACTGCCGGGTATCGCCATATCCCTGGATGCCTTGGCCGCCTGTACCGCCAAGCTCCCCCGGATCGACATCTCTACTCCTCCGCAAAAGGTCATTGGCCGCAATACTATCGACGCCATGAAGAGCGGAATTCTCTACGGATACGGAGCGCTGGTCGATGGCCTCAGCGAACAGATTCGCAAAGAACTCTGTCCCTTGGGTGAACCTTTGAAAGTGCTGGCCACCGGAGGCATGGCCCATCTGATTGCCCCCTATTCCAAGGCCATAGAAGAGGTAGATCCCCTGTTGACCCTGAGCGGACTCCATTCCCTTTATCACCGGCAATAATGATATGAGTGTTGCCCTCCTCCCTCCTTCTCTGCAGCCAGGAGAGTGTATCGGTATTATTGCCCCAGGGGGTCAAATTCGAAACTTGCCTCCCCTTGAACAGGGGATCTCCATTCTTCAGGAGATGGGGTTTGAGGTCAGACTCCCCCGTCGACTCTGGCCCGGAACGGGCTATCTTGCAGACACTGATCGCAACCGAGCCCTGGAATTTCACAAAATGTGGGCCGATCCTGAAATTTCTGTCATCCTGGCCTTACGAGGTGGATTCGGCTGCCTCCGGCTACTCCATCTTCTCGACAGGCGCGTATTGCGCCAACATGCAAAACTGCTCATTGGGTTTTCCGATATCACCATACTGCATCAGGCCCTCTACCAAACAACACAGATGATCAGTCTGCATGGGCCCATGCTCACCACACTCTCTTCCAGCAGCCGCGAAAGTGTGGAACGACTCTACGCCTGCCTCAGGGGAAACTGGAAATTCCCTGTGCACAGCTCGATGATTGAGGTTTTACGAGGAGGACACCCTGCTCGGGGAACACTTCTTGGCGGCAACTTGAGTAGTCTCATGAGCCTGCTTGCCACTCCCTGGGAACGGGACTGGACAGATGCCATTCTTTTCCTGGAAGATGTCGGAGAGCCCCTCTACCGAATCGATCGGATGCTCACCCAGCTCGCCCATTGCGGCAAGCTGAGCCAGGTCAGAGGAATTATCCTCGGAGATTTTTCCCTGACACGCGATCAAGATCACCTGGAAAGACTCCGCTTTCACGAACAGATCTGGAAACGGGTCCTTGAGTTGACAGAGTCAACAGGGATTCCGGTGTGGGGCGATTTTCCTGTGGGCCATGGTCGGGACAACCATACCCTGCCCCACGGCGCAGAAGCAGTCATGGATAGTCGCCAGGCCACCCTTTCTTTTTGCTAGGAGTCTGTCGGATTTAGAGAATCGTAGCGAAAATTAGAGAAATCGAGACCAGATTTTCATGGATTTGAGGCGAATAGCAGGCCTATTTAACGAAAACCTATGGAAATATGCGCCGATTTGTCAAATTTGCAGCAGATTTATGTCTAAGTCTGACAGGCTCCTAGGGAAGGTCATCCACTGCAGGCCAGGTGACCTGTCAGGAATGCAATATCCAAGCCACCGCTTCAAGAAGGTCCTCAGCCTTATAATCCGGCTGGATTTCCTGATGCGGACCAATATAGAGCTCATCTCCCCTCCCGTAGCCGGTCCTGACCAGGATGGATCGTGCCCCACAATTTGCTGCTGTCTTTATATCTGACCATCGATCACCGACCACAAAGGAGCGTTCCGGGGCCAGGTTCATCTCCTCTGCTGCCTGAAGAATAAGACCAGGCTTAGGCTTTCTGCAGGAACAGACCTCCCGAAACTTTTTTTCCTTGGCCTCGGGATGATGGGGGCAGTAATAAATTCCATCCACATGGGCCCCTTTTTCTGCAAGCAGCCGCGCCATCTTTTCGTGGACTGCCAGCAACAACTCTTCAGGGAAATAGCCCCGGGCCAGTCCCGACTGATTACTGACAACAACCACTGGTATCCCAGCGTCATTGAGCTTTTTTATGGCCTCAGCAGCCCCGGGCAGGAGCTGAAAACGACACGTATGGTTGATGTATCCCATCTGTTCATTGATGGTTCCATCCCGATCAAGGAAAACGGCGGCTCGGGGAGCACTGTTCTGTTTTTGGTCTGTCATGGCAGGTCAGGCGTCAGGGAGGAGTTTGGATGAGAGCAATTGTGTCACTTCTTCATACACATCTGTGGCCTTGATAGATTCTAAACAGTTGAGATGTCCTTGCGGACAATGGGTCTTCAGACATGGACTGCAGTCCATCTCACGACGGAGGATAATGGAATTTTTCGAGTAAGGCCCTGTGGTAATATGATTGGTGGAACCAAAAATGGCAATGGTAGGAGTTGCAAGACCCGCAGCGACATGCATCAAACCGGAATCATTGGAGACAAAAACATCACAGTTCTTAATGAGGGCCATGGCCTGTTTGAGATTGGTCTTCCCCGTCATGTCAATTACATGTGAGGGAGTGCGCATGGAAAACTGCCTGATTTCCTGGGCCGCCGCTGTGTCAGCCTCAGTTCCAAAAACTATGATAAGACAACCACTCTCTCCGTAGTTATGGGCGATAAGCGCTGCCAGTTGACCAAATTTTTCCGTAGGCCATCGTTTAGCAGGTCCAAAGGCGGCCCCGGGATTTAAACCAATAACAGGTATAGCGGCCCCGCTATTGTTGAGCGGCTTCAGTTCAGGCCGGTCCGAAGCTTCATTTCCATCTTGCTGGTCAGGCAGTGAAATCGGATTCTCCTGTTTGAGGCAATCGACAAACCCCTGGGCCCAACTCTCCAGTTTTTCTGAAAGCGGCAGGCGTAAATGATCCGGTCCAAGGGTGAGACCAAGACCGGCCAGCATGTTTTGATAGTAGTGTACCTGATGCTTTTTCCTGATCGCAGCACTGATATCGACACCGTGGGTCAATAAAACGCCTCTGCCGTCTCGCTTATAACCTGCCCGCACCGGAATCCCTGCCATCTTGGCCAGGAAGGCGGCCTCAAAGGCGTTTTGGAGGAGAATAGCAACATCGAAACCCAACGGTTTGAGGTCCTTTGCCAGGTTCAGCGGTCCCTTGATCTTTCCCTGATAGAGGAGTTTTTTGTCATAGATAAGCACCTTGTCAACATCAGGACTGAGTTCAAAAATGTCTGCCACCCAGGGAACTGCAAGCATCGTAATCTCTGCATCGGGAAAATTTTTCCTGATGGTATGGACAGCAGGTGTGGTCATGACCGCATCTCCAATCCAGTTTGTGGATCGAATCAGGATTTTTTTTGGGTTCAACTCTGTTAAGGGCGTCTGGGCAGACATACAAAAACCTCCGAGTAATGAGTTACGCTTCTACAACCAAGTCAGCAAGTTGCTGCTGGGCAAACTCGATACTCGGGTCCAGGGAAAGGGCCAGGGTGAAAAAGTGAATCGCGTTCTCTTTGTTGCCGAGCCTGCGATGGTTCACACCAAGATTGGCATAGTCCATGGCAGATGCAGGATTGAGTTCCACTGCCCGTTCAAAACTCTTCACGGCCAGGGCATACTCTTCTTTTTTGAAAAAACAGACACCCATCATATTGTAGATATCGGGTCGTTCTTCGTCTTCGGCCAGACCCTTTTCCAAAACAGCAAGTGCTTCATCGTAACGTTCAAGGTCTTTCAAGCAATTCCCCATATATGAGTAAATATAGGGGAGGTCTTCCTGCTCTGGAGAAAGGGTCAAGGATTTTTCGAAATGAGTCAGGGCGGCAGATGGCTCACCATTGGCATAGAGGTTCCGGCCTCGATAAAAATCAAGATAGTAGGTATCTGCAATCAACCCTTCAAGTCTGGCCAGCTTTTCTTCTAGAAGCTGCGGGGCCTCTACACCTTCCACCAAGAGCTTTGCGGCAAAAAGGCCCACATCTTGAATCATGGAACGTTCCCGAAAATGAGCTCCGGGAACAATAGTATAGATGGCAGGGATCTGCAGCTGTGGATGGGAAACGTTGATCATAAAGGTTTCCATCCCTTTTTCAGCCAATACTTTTACACAATTTTGCACTTCAACCCGAATATCAGCATCAGACAGATTAGCCATTTCTGAGATGCGAACACTCACCTGGGGCCTGGTAACATGCTCCACTTCTTCCATGGTAAGAGGTTTGGGCAGTCCAGATGCCACATAATTGGAGCTGCTGTTAAAATCTCCTGCCAGTTGAGCCACTTCTGTCACAGCGCGTATCAAGGCCTTCTCGGGATCAGGTGTTGTTCCAGCAGTGTAGACGATTTCGCTCTTTTCCGGAAACGTACTACGGTCTATGGCCAAGGCCCCTACGGTACAGATCCCTGTGTCGAGACTGAAATCGTTGAGATAGAGTTCAATATCGTTTGCTTTGAATATATCGAGGAGATGTCTGGCCACAGGGTCAGAGACACTCTCAGGATCAATGGCAGGCGTGTTGATCTGTTCGTGGGTGACCAGCGAACAGACATGTCGTTCAACGATTTCGCAAATTCCCTGTAGGGCTGCCTCTTCAAGGGTATTACCAGCAGATGGGCCATTGAACTCATTGATGGCAAAAAACCAGGAGAAAGGAACAAGAACAGCTACTCCGTTACTGAGTTGAGTCGCCCAGGTCCACTGCATGGGAATACCCTGGAGAACATTTTCCACAAAGGCAACGTCATGAACAGTATCATGGACCGACTGCAGGAGATATTCCGGTGCAAGGACAGGGTAGCCCTTTTCCCGCATCTCCTGATAATCACCTGTGAGGAAATTTTCCGGATTATTCTTAAAAGTAAAAAAGGAAAAACGCTCGCCAAGTTCCATACAGGCAGAGGCCTGGGCCTGAATTTCTGAGGCCCCTTTTCCCATCTGCTTTTTGGTTCCGGTCATGGCCCGAGCATCTTCCCCACAGACCGAGAAATAAACAGGAATACCCAAGCGACCATTGTCGATCCGTTTGACTTCTTTGAGGATATCGAGTTCCAGGTGAGCAAGTTTTTCTTTGAATATCTTAACCGTATCTTCCGGATAAATAGCCTTGTCCTGATCAGTTGTAAAAGCCTTCCGGCACTCTTGAAGACGAATAATATTCTTATCCATGTTTCCTTTGTTAGTTACAGTAATTGGATAACAGGCTGGACAAAGCTCTGCCCATGCCTTCCAAGTAAACAGATTATTATTTGTTAGTCGGAGCAAAACAGAACACTATACAGAGAATGGTTTTTTTTGCAAAGGAAGGAATGACAAACCTGAGACGGACACCCTCGTTTCTGTCAATAATGAGCTTTTTCGTCAAGAGTCCTGCTCTTCGCCTCAAATCCATGAAAATCTGGTTTCAATTTCTCTGATTTCCACTACGATTCTCTAAATCCGACAGACTCCCAGACGCTCATTCAAGAGGGAAATCTTATTGAAAGCTATCTGCCCAACCGACTGCATCAAGATAAAAACCTGTTACTTTTTCTTGATCCAGACCGATGGCATTGGCGGTCTGATCAAAGTGTTCCCAGTTTCCGATCTCATACTGTTCAATAGCCAGGAGAAAGAGGAACATATTACCTCTTCTTTCGGTCAGGCTGTTTTTGACTGAATCCGTCAGTGGCAACTGGGCCATGAGATACTCCATACTGTTATCGAGCATGGCATCAAGAAGAGAAAAGAGTCCAAGCATAAAAAAATTACTGCTGTTTTCCTCCTTCAACTCTATGGCAACCTGTTCCAGGAAGCGGGCCCGAATAATCGAGATCCGAAGCAGTTCAGTGGGTTTTGATTCGGAAAGTTTACTGGCAGCAATGAGGGAAACAAACTGTCGAACCCCTCTTTCTCCAAGAAAGGCAATGGCTTGGCGAATTGAGGAAATGGGCTGCAACCTGGAAAAATATGCTGAATTCAAATACTTGAGAAGTTTAAAGGAAACAGAAACATCCTGGTTAATCAAACGTTCTAGAGAGGAAACGTCAAATTCTGCCTTAGCCACCTCTGTGATCAACTGGAAATAACTCAACTGGGAGGAAGGGATGTCTTTATTTTTAA
Organism: Pseudomonadota bacterium; assembly: GCA_018817385.1. Lineage (GTDB taxonomy): Bacteria > Desulfobacterota > Desulfobulbia > Desulfobulbales > Desulfocapsaceae > Desulfocapsa. The sequence continues at coordinate 62,871 of JAHIUA010000068.1, read as the reverse complement.
GAATCTCTGGTTTAGAGAAAAAATAGCCCTGAAAATAGACAAAGCCCAATTGCCTTGCCTGCTGAAACTTTTGGTAGGTTTCTATTTTTTCAGCCAACAACTGGCAATTGTAAGGCTTGACTACAGCTACTATTTCTTCAATCTTCTCCTGGCTCGTGAGCATGAAATCAATTTTAATGATTTTAGCAAGCTTGACCAGCGGCAGCCAGGCTTCAGTGAACACAAAATCGTCAAGGGCAAGTTCATATCCCTTGGCAACAAGCTCTTTACAGGCAGCTATGATGTCGTCATCTGGAGTGACATTCTCAAGGACCTCCACCATAATATTCCCAGACGGAAACATGGCAGGGGTTCCTCGAAGAAGAAGTTCTTCGGTAAAATTGATAAAGGCCTTATGGCCACCTGAAATCTGTTCAATTCCGACGGTAAAGAATGAAGAAGAGAGGAGACTGGAGGTGGCGGTATCTCCGTCAAGATCGGGAAAGGCGTTGTCCATCCCTGCCCGAAAAAGCAGTTCGTAGGCGAAAATTCTTTTGTGACGATCAAAAATTGGCTGTCTGGCGACGAAAACATCCATAGGATCCCGGATAAAAACTATTATCTGCTCACAGAAGTAACTGCTTCACAGAAGTGTTGAAGACGCTCTTTCCAAGTTCCACAGCCAAAATCGATTTCGACTTTTCTTGACAGATCATCGTCAATGGTCATTCGAATGCGTAGTCGGGTGGCTGGAATGAGTGCCCCTGCTCTCTCTGACCATTCTATCACCGTTAGGCCTGAAAGGTAAAAGAATTCTTCAAACCCGAGTTCTTCCACTTCAGCCTCATCGCCTAGTCGATAAAAATCCATATGATAAAGCGGGATTCTGCCAGGATATTCTTGGAGAATTGAGAAACTGGGACTGGTTACATAACAGGAATCCGGTACATCCAGACCTTTGGCGATTTCTTGAGTCAAGGCAGTTTTCCCAGCACCAAGGTCACCGTTCAGACAGATGATATCTCCTGGCTGAGCCCGTACACCAAGGTAACGTCCAAAGCCCTTGGTCTCGTCAAGATTTTTTAAGACAAAGGCAAAAGTTGCCATTACTGATTCCGGTCAGTTGCAAGGGTGAATACAATCGAGGTTCCTTTCCCAGGACTGCTGTTAATTTCCATTTGTCCGTTTAGAATTTTTATCCGTTCGGCCATTGCCTGCAACCCCATCCCTCTGGTCTTGCCAGTAAAGTTGGAGACGGCTTCAACGTCAAAACCGCAGCCATTATCATGAACAGCAAAGACAAGAGAATTTTCTATGAACCTTGCACAGACCTGTATCCTTTCCGCAGCAGCATGTTTCACCACATTGTTGAGAGATTCCTGCAGGAGACGGTAGAGATGCCGCTGCTCCTCCACTGAGAAATAGGCCCCCACCTGCTCCATATCAAGATCGATCTCAATCCCACTATACTCAAGAAATCCGCTGAACAGGTTCTCAAAGGCGGCATCCACGCCCAAATCATCGACAACCATGGGCCAGAGTTCACGGGAGAGATGACGAACATTTTCTATCTGGACATTGACATATTGCCTTAACTCCTGAAGTCCTTCCACAGTTTTTTCTTTCTGGTTTTCCTGGTTACTGTGCAGATTGTTTTCCAGAGCGCGCAACTGCAATTTGAGGGCAGCAAGGGATTGACCAAACTCATCATGCAGTTCCATGGCAATACGCCGACGTTCATCATCCTGGGCAGTGATCAACATAGCAGAGAGATCCCCTAACCGCTCTTCGGATAAGCGGAGGCTTCTTTCGGCTATCTTCCTTTCAGTAATATCGCGGACAATGGATCCGAGAAGACGCTCTCCAATTTCTAGATCTATGCAAAAAAAGTTCATCTCCACATCGAGATAGCGACCATCTTTTTTCAACATTCGCACTTCTTTGGCAGGCGCAGGATTAGAATCATGAAGGAGTCTGCTGACCTCGGCTTTGATGATCCACTGATCGTCTGGATGGAGAGCTGCGGTCAAGGAAAATCTCATAAAATCATCATTCGTACCATAGCCTAGAAGATTTTTGGTGGCTGGATTGGAATAGACACCTAGCCCCTCAGAATCAACAAGTATAGTCATATCTTGAGATGCCTGGGTAAATTTCAGTAGCTTTTCTTCACTCTCTCGAAGGGATCTTTCCAGCTTTTTCCTCCGTTGCACATCTGTTTGCAGGGCCTGGTTGACAATGACCAATTTTTGATTCATCATCTCCAGATTTCGGTTCTTTTTTGCAAGTTCATTTGTGAGAGAACTGTTTTCTTTTTTGAGCAGATAGAGGTCCCGAGATCGTTCTATCACCAGTGTTAAATCTCTGGTTTCCCAAGGTTTGAGAATATACTGGTAGATGCGACCACGATTGATTGCATCCAACACATAGTTCACCTGATTGTAGGCAGTGAGGATAACACGAATTGGGTCTGGGTTTATTTCATAGATTCGGCTCAGCATTTCTGTGCCACTGAGCCCGGGCATACGCTGATCAGAAATAATGAGTCCAATGTCATCATTTTTCCGGAAACAACGTAAACCTTCTTCTCCAGAGTGAGCGGTGATGATGTCATATCTGCCCTGGAAGATCATTCTGAAGTTCAGAAGATTGATTTCCTCATCATCAACAAAAAGAATTTTAAACGGTTTCATTTTATTATTTCACGACCTGGATAGAAAAAAACAACCGGAACGCCCCTCTCTTCTGTAGCATACCCAGCTCTGGATATTTTTCAAGAAGACCTTTTTTTTGGTCTGCAAAAAAAAACCCGGAACGACAGGATCGTTACGGGATAGTTTTCAAAGGAAAACAAGATTATACAGTTCTGACATTTTCAGCATGCAAACCCTTCTCAGACTGTGTTATTATAAACATGACATTCTGTCCCTCGTCAAGCGTTTTGAAACCATCCCCCTGAATAGCACTGTAGTGAACAAAGACATCAGCTTCCCCATTTGATCTTTCCAGAAACCCATACCCCTTACTTGCATTAAACCATTTGACCTTCCCAGTTACCTGTTCCGACATCTTCCTCTCCTTCATTTAAGAGCTTCTTAGAAAATAGAATAAATCCAGCCAGCCAGCGGTCCCTGACACAAAAGGACCGTAATAAAAAGCTATCGAAGGAAAAGGAATAGAGTCAAGACAAATTTTCAATTCAACCAAGAATACAGGCAGATAAAAATCAAAAAAACAGCAATAAAAAAGACCAGGCCTGGCAGAATCATTACCTGGTTTCCAATGGAGATTCTTTTTAAGTATTCTCCTGTTCCTTGCTCCACCAGGTCATCAACAATTGGAAATAATTGTAATACCGAGGGAGGACGGCGGGTTGTTCAAAGCTGTTGCTATAGGCAAGGCGATGAACATTCAAATACCAGTTGGGGACAAGGTAATAGCCATACCACAGGACACGATCCAGCGCCTTACAGGCCGCAGTCAACTCCTCCTGAGTCTGGGCATATATTATTTTATCCACCATACTATCGACAACAGGATCTTTGATTCCGGCAAGATTCTTAGACCCTAAATGATCAGCCGATTCGGAATGCCAGAAATTTTTTTGTTCATTGCCTGGCGACATGGACTGCCCATAGACATGAACAATCATATCAAAATCAAAATTCTGTATCCGGTCCGTGTACAGGGCGGGATCAATAGTGCGATAATCCACTTCCATGCCGAGTCTTTTCAGGTTACGAACATATGGTGCCATAACTCTCTCAAAAAAAGGTGACGCCAATAAAATTTCAAAACGAAATTTTTTCCCTTCCCTGTTCCGCAATACACCTTCCTGAACATTCCATCCGGCTTCCTCTAGCAATTTCAGCGCCTTGCGGAGGTTACTGCGCAATCCCCCCGGATCTGTAGAATCGGGAGCAGTCAACGGAGTGGTGAATACCTCAGGGGGAAGATCCTTACGAAAGGGTTCCAGGTAGGAAAGCTCGAGTCCAGAAGGCAGGCCGGTTGCCGCAAGATACGAGTTACTGAAAAAAGAAGTACTTCGGGTATACTGATCATAAAATAATGATTTATTGGTCCACTGAAAGTCAAAGGCAAGTCCCAAGGCTTGACGCACACGTACATCCTGAAAAACTGGCCGGCGGCTATTCATCAGGAATCCCTGCATTCCGGCATTATTTTGGTGAGGATAACTCTTTTTAATCAGGTCACCTGCCTCAAAACGCTTCCCCACCATATCCCGGGCCCACTGCTTGGCAACATTAACCATCATAAAATCAAACTCACCAGCCTTAAAGGCCTCCACGGCCACAACCTGATCCTTATAATAGTTGATGACTATGGTGTCGAAATTGTACATCCCCTTGCGGACCGGGTGATTACGTGCCCAGTAATGAGGATTTCTCTTATAAGTTATCGATTTTCCCTGAGTTACCTGGCTTACCACATAGGGTCCTGAACCAATTGGAGCAACCATGTTTTCGTCGCCTCCTCCTGCAAAGGCATGCTTCTCATAAAAGGCCTTGGACATCACTGGAATCTGAGCAGCAATCATATGCAGTTCTCGGTTCGGGCGATTGAAAAGGAACTGTATCCGATGCCTATCCAACACCTTGGCTTCCTTGATATCCTGATAGTAATAGGGATAAAAAGGGTGTACCTTGTCACTTTTGAGTATGTTCAGGGAAAAAAGAATATCTTCCACAGTCACTGCTGTGTTATCTGAAAATCGTGCCTCTTCATTTATGGTAAAGGTTACCGACATGCGGTCCTCTGCCACCTCAATATCTTTGGCAATCAAGCCGTATTCGGCAAAAGGTTCATCGAGACTCCCTTCAGCCAAAGGTTCAAAGACAAACATGTCTAAGCCAAAGGGCGCAGTACCCTTGAGGGTGAAGGGATTCATTTTATCATAACTGCCGATTTCATGGAGAGACAGTTTTCCTCCCTTTACGGCCTTCCCGGAAACATATGCAAACTGTTTAAAGTCGGGAGGATATTTCAGACTGCCGTCAATGGAAATTCCATGGCTGGCCTGCAGACTGATAACGCTGACAAAAAACAAGAAAAGGCTGACAAAAAAAGAAACAAAAAGGGGCATTCTTCAGTTCTCCGCTATTGATACTGGATAGTGACAAGAAGGTGCCGGAATCCTCACCTCTGCCGTTCTATTATCTGCTGGCAACAGTAGCATTTTTCAGGTAGTATGTCAGATTTTCCTGTCGACGATGCTCCATTTTTAGAATGTCATGGAGCAGCAGGAATATGCATCTACCTGGAAATATATTATTTCCTTTTATAACAATGGAACTGTATGGAGTACATTCATGGGAAAGACCATAACAGACAAAATATTTGACGCCCATCTGCGGGACACCCCATCTCCGGAGAACATGGTTCTCGATCTGGATGTGGTGTTATGTCATGAAATCACCACTCCCATCGCCATCATGGATTTAGTGGAAAAAGGAATGGACCGAGTGTATGATCCAGCCAAGATTAAGGCTGTTATTGATCATGTCACTCCGGCCAAAGACTCGAAAACTGCCGCTCAGGGAAAGATCATGCGCGACTGGGCCAAGCGCCACAATATCAAGGATTTTTTTGATGTTGGTGCAAATGGCGTCTGCCATGCCCTCTTCCCGGAAAAGGGTTTTATTCGTCCCGGTTACACGGTAATCATGGGAGATTCCCACACCTGCACCCATGGCGCGTTTGGTGCCTTTGCTGCAGGCGTTGGCACAACAGACCTTGAAGTGGGGATTCTGAAGGGTGTCTGTACCTTTCGTGCTCCTGTTTCCATGAAGATCGAGATAAGCGGTCAACTCCAGCAGGGAGTCACTGCCAAAGATGTCATCCTGGCCATCATTAAAAAATTAACGGTCAACGGTGCCACTGATCGAGTGATTGAATTTGTCGGTCCAGTGGTTGATTCGATGAGCATGGCGGCCCGCATGACCCTGTGCAATATGGCCGTCGAAGCTGGCGCCACCAGTGGACTTTGCTATCCTGACCGGGTAACCGCCGAGTATCTTTGGCCCTTTATCAAAGGCGATTACACAACAATTGATGCGGCAGTGAAAGATTTCTTGACATGGCACTCTGATCCGGATGCCGAATACATAGAAACGCTTCAACTTGATGTATCCGAGCTGGTCCCCATGGTCACCTATGGCTACAAACCCGACCACGTGAAGGACATCATGGACTTGGAAGGAACCCCTGTCGATCAGATCTATATTGGTTCCTGCACTAATGGCAGGATAGAGGACCTGCGTGATGCCGCTTCTATTTTAAAAGGACGGACACTGGCCCCAGGTGTGAGAGGAATTGTAACGCCGGCCACACCAGCAATTTTCTCACAGGCACTTGATGAGGGAATCATTAAGATTTTCATGGATGCTGGATTCTGTGTCCTGAATCCCACCTGTGGGGCCTGCCTGGGCATGAGTTCAGGAGTCCTTGCTGATGGAGAGGTCTGTGCCTCGACCACCAACAGAAACTTCAATGGCCGTATGGGTAAAGGCGGCATGGTTCATCTGATGAGCCCTTTCTCAGCTGCAGCAGCCGCCGTGACAGGGACCATCACTGACCCCAGACATTTTCTCGTTTCAGAAGAGGTATAACGGTATGAAAACATTCGGAGGCCCTGCTGTCCTGCTGGACAGAAATGATATCAATACCGATGAGATTATCCCGGCAAAATATCTCACCGAAATCACAAAAATTGCCCTCAAGCCACATTTGCTTGAAGACCTGCTCTTAGACGGCAAACCTTTTGACAACCACTCTCAGGCAATGAAACAGGCCAAGGTGGTAATAGCCAGAGCCAATTTCGGCTGTGGCTCTTCCCGCGAACATGCGGTCTGGGCCTTTGAGGTAAATGACATTAACGTGGTCATTGCCGAGAGTTTTGCCCGGATTTTTCGGCAAAACATGTTTAATTGCGGTATCCTGGCCATGGAACTGGCCAAGAGCGATATTGAAGCCATCTTTGCCCTCTCCGGCGAGCTCAGCATAGAGGTGGATATGGAAAAGGGGATTATGACAGCAACATCCAGTGATCCAGGACAAGATCCTCTGCAGTGCTCCTTTGTGCTTAACCCTTATGATAAAAACCTGGTGAGCGCTGGAGGCTGGCTCGCTTTTGCCGACGCCAACTATTAGTACCTTAGAAATTGTTTTTGTGTTTTTTTGAAAAAATTTCGTGAAGGCACTTTCACCCCTTAAGGGGGTACTGTACTGAGTGCCGGCTTACCGTTCATCACCGGTGTTAGAAGTTTTCCCTCTCCACTGTTGCAAGGACATGACACGAATCTGTCGTCATGTCCTTGCAGTCTTTTTGAGAAGAAAAAAAGTACACTGAACAGTAACAGAGCGGTCAGCTGCCAATTGTTGGCCATAGCTGAAGAGTTTAAAAAAAGGTACTACAATCCAATATCCTGCAGTTTCTCTATAATTTTCTGTTGTTCCTCGTCAAGTTCTTTCGGGATCTCCACTCCAAATTTCACATAAAGATCGCCACGTCCACTAAGCGGTCCACCAGGCAGACCGTGCCCCTTTAGTCGCAGTTTGGCATCTCCCTGTATCCCTGCCGGCACATTGACCATAAATTTCTTCCCATCAAGGGTCTCCACCTCCACCTTGGCACCAAGACAAGCCTGACTAAAGGGAATTTTCTGTTCCAGAATCAGATTATCACCATCCCTCACAAAACGATCATGGGCGGCTATATCCACCTTCAAGTAGAGATCTCCAGATATCCCTCCGGGAGGCGCTTGCCCGCCCTTCTCTTTTAAACGAAGCTTTTTCCCGGCCTCAATCCCCTGAGGAATCTTGACACTGACGTTTTGAGAAGAGCCGTTATGACGAAGGGCAATGCTTTTTTCTGTGCCATGGAGGACATCTTCGAGTGTCACTGAAATCTGGTAAGTCAGATCATGCCCTTTGGCAGGAGGATGACAAGAGCCACATCCTCCCCCAGGAGCTCCCTGGTTAAAAAAGGAATGTCCCCCTCCCCCTCCCGTATTCATACGAAAAGAACCCCCGCCGCCACTCCGTCCGCCAAAACCGAATTGATTGAGGATATCGTCTAGATTAAAATTCCTGAAGATATCTTCCTGGGAATAGCGCTGGTGAAATCCAGTGGACCCGTAAGTATCATACTGCTTTTTCTTATTCGGGTCCGAGAGAACGGCATAGGCCTCACTGATTTCTTTAAACTTCTCCTCAGCTGCCTTATCCCCTTGATTTTTATCCGGGTGATACTTCAAGGCAAGCTTGCGATAGGCCTTTTTTATTTCCTGGGGCGAAGCATTTTTGCTGAGCCCTAATAGTTCGTAATATTCCATTGATGTCTAAATTTCCTCTCCCATCACATTAACCCAAGTGGGTCTGACCGAATTCGATATTCACAAATAGCATTCGATCTCATTCCGCCAACAGACCTGCAACATAATCAAACGTGTCATCAACAATAGGAATCACGGTTGATGCAGTCAAGAGGAAGCAAGGAGATGGAAGAGAATTTTCGGAGAAGGCAGCGAGGAGATTTTCAGTAAAAACTGCTCGCTACCTGAAAAAATAGCCATAGCAGAAAAGAAGCAGCTTACACGTCACTCCTCTTATTCATCCGCGAGACTATTTTTCAAAATACTAAAACGGGACATCGTCTCCGGTTTCACCACCGCCGAACCCTCCAGACGGAGGCTCTGGCATTGGAGGTTGATTATATCCACCACTATCTCCCCCCATACCACCTCCCTTTGGACTCAACATCTGCATATCACGTGCGACAATTTCAGTGGTATAGCGATCATTACCATTTTGATCCTGCCATTTCCTGGTCTGAATCTTTCCTTCGATATAGACCTTCGAGCCTTTATGAAGATATTCTCCACAGATTTCGGCCAACTTACGCCAGGCAACCACACGATGCCATTCAGTGGTCTCCTGTTTTTGTCCTTCTTTGTCAGTCCAGCGCTCGGTCGTTGCAACTGTAAAGGTTGCAACTGGAGCACCAGCCTGGGTATAACGGAGCTCGGGATCTCCCCCGAGATTACCAATAATCATTGCTTTATTGAGCATGTTTCCTCCTGCTAATCTATGATGTTGAGTAGTGATGTTCTGATGGTTATGAAAACTTATCGTCAGGAAAAATCCTACCGATGAAATCGTTAGTTAATACCACAGCCGCCTTCCATTTATCCACAAGAAAATACTGAAATCCCCCTCCTATCCTTCAGTATCATTCTGTTATTACTCTGTTTTAATGGTATTTTATCAACTCCAGATCGTCCTGTCCAGCATAGCTGGAATTCCTCCCCGTTCTTCCGGCGTATAGCCCATAACTTCTTGCCAGATCTCATCACTTTCCATACAGAAATAGATACATGTTGATGGATCTGCAAATCGTTTGAGAAGCTTGTACAGATGTTTATAGAGACTGACCCGACGAGGACGAAAATAACGTTTCTTGTTATCGAGGCCCTCTATAAACTCCTGGTAATAGATCCGTGTCCCAGGAAAGCGCCTACTCCCGATGGTTTTCAAGGTGGGTAAATAGCGAAGTGCCCCTAAAGATATCCACACGATCTGCTCAGCGGGAACTGCCTGAAAGAGTTTTCTGATAGTTTCCGCATACCCCTCTTCCCAACCGGAGTGATCGATGATTGGATCAAAATGAAAGGCCAGTTTATAACCCCACTCTGCACATTTCCTGGCCGCAGCCAGTCGTTCATCCAGAGTTGCAGTGCGGATCTCTTCTTTTTCCATAATGGGAATACTATTGAGCGACCAGGCTAGCACTGTTCTCCCATTATGCCGCAATCCTTTCAGGTTCTCAATCACTCCACTCTTGGTTTTTAACTCAAGAACCCCCTGTTTTTGATCGGCCATAAATTCAACCAGCTTAGGACTGAGACAGGTAAGTCGATCCAGGGCCATTGAATCGGTAAACTCGCCTGTGCCAATTCGAAAAAAACGATCTGGTTCTCCGCTAAACGCATGTTTGAGTTCCTGAAACATATCATCGGTGTTGACAAAGAAGGTCAGCCACGGCTTGTTGAGGTAGGCCTGGAGAATACAGTACACACAATCCATGGGGCAGTTCATGCCAATATTTAAGACCTGATAGTCACAACAGCGATACTCCCGGGTGCCTGGGCAAGGTTTAAAGAACTGGCCTCGATTTCTGCACAGCAGCAGGTGATGTTTGCCTTTTGTTAAATTGTCTGGATATTCACCTCCAATTCCATCGGGATCCTGCCGATCTGCAACCACTGTATAAGGAAGGCCTGCCCGATCCAGGATTTCACGGGTGTAGTCCAGCTCAAGACAGGACGCTTCCACATGGATCTGCCGTACATAGCGCGAAGGGTCTTTCCACGATCTTATCTGGGTCACGTTTTTACCATCCTTCCTGAATCAATTACCTTACGAAGCAAAGGCCGGCTCTGCGTTCGTAAAAAAAAAACAATTTATCCATGTCAATCACAAGACTCATCTCGGGCCCCGACATACCTTAGGGCCTGAGACGAGCTGATCTCTGCCAACACCCCTCACCAGCCAACAGCAGATCTATCACTCATCAGTCTTGGTCACCAGCAGCCCTGTCAGGTGAGGAGGGTTTGCCGGCACAGTAAAGGGGATCACAGGTCCTCTGTCAAGGAGTGTTTTCGCCCACTCTGCGGTGTGTAAGTACCATCTGCCCTCTTCAATCCGTTTATGTCTGACACAGCCCTGGCCGTAGATAAGGCATTTTCGTTCTAACTCCTGTAAAGAAGCAACAACCTGCCCTCTACATAAAGCCCCCTCGCGCATGAGATTGAGGATAGAACCAATTCGTAATACGTCCATCCCCACCCGATACTGCCAGGAAACCTGGTCTTCGCGGCCCCCCTCCTTGATGGTCAGGGGAATATCCACAAGAAGAAAAGGATAACGACTACTGGTACGCAGCCAAAGGTCATAGTCTTCACAGCATCGCATCTTCTCGTTAAACAGCCCTATCTCAGAAAAGAGTTCTTTTCGGGCCATGACAGTGGACATTCCTACAGCGCAGAGTTGCAGGCAATGTCTGAAAATGTCACCATCTCCAGGTTGGTGAATCTTTTTCTGGTTCAGATGCACACCGCGCCGCAGCCAGCGCTCTCTGGTATGAGATATCAATATATCAGGCCTTTTTTCAAGGACGGCAACCTGACTGGCAAGTTTCTTTTTTTGCCAATGATCATCGGAATCAAGGAAGGCCAGGAGAGGAAAACGAGCTTCCTCAATCCCTCTGTTCCTGGCTGCTGCGGGGCCACTGTTTTTTTGATAGATATAACGAAGTGGAAAGCTGCATTGAGAAGCGAAACTTGATACACGAGAAGCTGTATCATCTGTCGAGCCATCATCGACGACAATAACTTCAACACAGTCCAGAGTTTGGCCTTGCACTGACTCAAGGGCTCGAACAAGAAGGGAGGCCCTGTTGTAGGATGGAATAATGACAGAAATACTAGCCATGGTCAATCGTATGGAACATAATGAAAAGAAATAATCTGAATTAGAAGAGGATTTTTACACAGGGATACTGTATAATTTTGTGTTTATCAAGATAACTACAACTTCAGTTACCGTCTTCGCGATGGTCATCCAATAGAATCAAACATTATGAGCAGCAAAATACTTATCAATGCCACGAGCTATGAAATACGAATAGCCCTGGTCGAAAATGGACAACTGGCTGAATTTCATCTCCAACGGCCGACGGAAAAGGGTCTAGTCGGAAATATCTACCGCGGCCGTGTGGTCAGGGTGCTTCCCGGCATGCAGGCAGCATTTATTGATGTGGGTCTGGAACGAACCGGTTTTCTCTATGTTGATGATGTCTATATCTCCCCTGCCGACCTTGATACGCAGCTGATGAAAAAAGAGCAATCCTATGACAAAATGGAAATCAATTCCAACATACCGGACACAGAGGTATACCGCTTACCCGGAATGAACATAGAAGACCTCCTGACCGAGGGACAGGAAATCACGGTGCAGGTTGGAAAAGATCCCATCGGTACCAAGGGAGCCAGGCTCACCTGTCATATTACCCTGCCATGCAGAAATCTGGTCTTTATGCCCCTGACTGATCACATCGGTATCTCCAGGAAGATCGAAAATGAAACGATTCGCCAAACCCTGAAGGAACGCATTGAGACCCTGCGTCCTGCTGGCACAGGATTTATTGTCCGTACCGTAGCCGAGCACGCCAGCATGGAAGAGCTTGAGGCCGACATGGAGTTTCTCCTTCTCCTCTGGGACGAGATTCAAGATATTTCAAATCGCTGCACGGTTCCTGCCCTCATTTATGAAGATCTTGACATCACCTTCCGCGCTGTCCGCGATCTCTTCACCTCTGAAGTCAACAATCTTATTCTGGATGATCATAAGACCTATAAAAAGCTGTCTCGCTTTGTCCAGACATTCGCCCCCAAACTGCGGGATAGAATCTCATTTTACCAAGGGAAAGCGCCACTTTTTGAGGCCCATGGGATTGAAGTGGAGATCTCAAGGGCCCTGGGAAAAAAGGTGTGGCTCCGTTCGGGCGGATACATCATCATTGAAACCACTGAGGCACTGAGCGTCATCGATGTCAATACCGGACGGTTTGTTGGTAAAAATGATCTTGAAGACACCATTTTCAAAACCAACATGGAGGCGGTTAAAGAAATTGCCTATCAGCTCAGATTGCGTAACATAGGGGGCATTATTATTATTGATTTTATCGATATGGAGGATGAACTGCACAGAGAGGAACTGTTCACCTCTTTTAAAGAAGCGGTCAAAAAAGACAAGAGTAGAATCAACATCCTCAAGCTTACTGAATTTGGTCTGGTCCAGATGACCCGGAAGCGCAATTGTGAAAATCTCAACCAGCTGATGTGCGAACCATGTCATTGCTGTTCCGGAGAAGGAGTCCTCAAATCGCGGCGCACAATCTGCTATGAAATCTACAGGAAGATTTCTCGCAATGCCCCACGCAATAGTGGTACTCATATCACCCTCACAGTCCACCCTCGGGTGGCAGATATGCTCCTCAACGAAGAAGGGGCCATTACCAATGAACTGGAAAGGGATATCGGTAAAAGAATCAGCATTGTTCCTGCCAAAAATATTCACATTGAAAAATATGAAATCAGCTGGGAAGCGTAGTTCCTTTTCTTTTCCCGGCCTTATTGGGCCCATTTTTTTTTACATACTAACCGTAAGACAAGGATTAAGAGATTATGGTACGTTTGAAACAGAAATCGAATAAAAATTCTCTATCAACCCGTTTTCTTCTGATCATCAGTCTGCTCTTTTTAGCTGCAGCTGCGTACGGATATGTCACTTATTTTGAAGGTGAAATACCGACAATCCAGGGGAAAGACCTTCCTGCCTACATAGGAAGCAAGACGGTTGCTTCGCTTTCCATAGCTGACCAGAAAAGTGGTCTTCGCAATATCAGAATAGTGGTCGCTCAGGGCGACACGGAGAAAGAAGTCTTCAGCAAAGAGTTTCCCCGCAAGGGGAACGGTCCCATTGCCGGTCCGAAAAGTGAAAAAGTTTTAGTGGAGCTTGACCCCAAAAGCCTCGGCTTACAAGAAGGAGAAGCTATTCTCAAGGCCCAGGTCAGGGATTTTTCCTTTCGCGGCCTGCTTAAAGGAAACCTGAGCGAATTTGCCCAACCAATAGTTATCGATACGAAAGCCCCGCAACTCAGCATCATCCATAGCGAACGATATATTGAACCTGGAGGTTCCGGTATCGTCATTTACCGAGTAGATGACAGTGTCAAACATGGTGTTATGTTCAATGGAGATTTTCATCCCGGCTTTCCTCTCACCGATGGTTCTGACAATAAATATATCTCTTATATTGCCCTGCGCTATTCGGCGAAAACGATATCCGAATCAACAGTATTCGCAGAGGACGCGGCAGGAAACCGTTCTGTTAAAGGTTTTATTCCCGAGCTGAAAGATCCCCACCAGAAAAAAGATCGTATCAATATTCCTGACAGTTTCCTTTCCAGAAAAATCCCTGAATTCGAAGAACACTACCCTGAAATGAAGGGCGATTTACTGCAAAAATATCTTTATGCCAATCGTGAAGTACGTGAAATGAACAATCAGAAGATCCATGACCTGTGCATGAACCAGACGCCAAAACAACTCTGGTCAGGCAGGTTTCTTCGCATGCCAGGAAGCAGCAGGGCTGGATTTGCCGATCACCGCACCTACTATTATAATGAAACGGCAATAGATCAGCAGGTTCACCTGGGAATGGATATCGCCTCAACCCAACATGCAGAGATCAAGGCCGCTGGGACAGGAACGGTGATCTTTGCTGATTATATTGGTATATACGGCAATATGGTCATGCTTGACCATGGTCAGGGAGTGTATAGTCTCTACTCTCATTTGAGTGAGACCAATGTTACACCAGGAACCAGTCTGAACCAGGGTGACAGACTCGGTTATTCGGGTATGAGTGGTATGGCCGGTGGCGATCATCTCCATTTTTCCATGCTGATCAATGGTATTTTCGTCACCCCTAAAGAGTGGTGGGATCAACACTGGATCACTGTTACCATCGATGAACCAGTAAGTAATGCAAAATTTTAATGGCGGTGAAACCCTCTTTACCTGCTCCGCTGGGAGGAAGGTTGAGAGACTGCGCCTACCTTAAGTAGGCTGCAGTCTCTCAACTGTACGCTTTTAAAGTCGATGTCTATCGCTCGTCAAGGAGTATGGAAAACGTATTCTGCTGCTGAGAATGCAGAGAGTTAGAAGAAAATGACGACAAGGGATAAGAGCAATATCCACACCCTCTGTTCGTGTCCCTAATCTTCTATCTCGTAATCCGGTTTCCCACAGAGTTTGCAACGTAACATGGGATTTTCTTTGTCAAAGATATACTCCCAGTTCTTTGCCTTAATCTCTTCTTCACGTTCACGACCACAGGCAATACAAACCCAGATGTCGCCCTCTTCTGTCTCAAATAAGTGCATGATTTTCTCCTCTTGTACTGATTCACTTTGGTCGTTGCTTACCCTATCTCATCTCTTTTAACAAGGATTACAGTACGTGTAACTGTTCATAGCAACACCACCAGGGGAAAAGAAAAACTGTTTTTCTTTCTCCGTACCAGTTCTTCCTTGTGACCTTTTCCATTTTTCTGTAAATTCGATTACGCAATGCGAACCAATTGGGATTTGCCCCCTCACCCCCGACCATTTTAAAATAATGTTTCGATCTATCAAATTCCCAAAACTGCTTTACAGCTATCTCGCTACTGAGATGCTGGCGCCCTTTTTTGCCAGTTTTCTCATCATGAATAGTGTCTTCTTTCTGGTCAAGCTCATTCCCTTTTTGAATGTTGTATTAGAGTTGAAAATAGGGTTCAGTGATTTTGTCCGTCTTTTTCTCTATCTCTTCCCCAATATGTTTCTCTATTCCATGCCTATGGCGGCGATGATGGGAGTTATCATCGGCTTTACGCGCTTGGCCAGCGACACTGAGATCCTCGCCTTTAAGGCAAGTGGAATCAGCCTGTACCAGATTATTCCACCGGTTATTCTTGTTTCCGTAGCCGTTGCCCTGCTCACCGGATATTTTTCAGTCACCTTAATTCCCAAGGCTGAAATCGCCATGAAACAACTCATGTTTCAGCTGGCAAAAGAAAAAATCAACAAAGGTATCAAGGAACATCAGTTTACCGAAGCCCTGGGCGACCTTGTAGTCTTCGTCGACTCAATCGATCCTGACACAGGTGAATGGCAAAATGTCTGGGTATCAGACATGAGAGGACAGGTGAACCCAATTATAACCATGGCTCAATCCGGAACCATGAATGCCGAGATTGATAACATGCTGGTGAGCATAACCCTCAAAAACGGAAGTCTCCATCGCCCTGACGAGCGCCGTTCCCAGATTATCAGTTTTGCTCATTACACCATCAATATCCCCCTCCAACCTCCGACAATTTTGGACGGAGAAGACGTAACGCAGCTCTCCACCGGATCAATGACCCTGTCTCAACTTCAGGAAACTGCCACAATCGTCGGTCGAGACACCCCAAGGGGACGTGAATGCCTGTTCCAGTATCATAAACGCCTCGTTCTTCCCTTTGGTTGCTTTATCCTCAGCCTTCTCGGCCTGCCTCTTGGACTGCAGGCCGGTCCCGGAAAAAAAGGTGGAGGGATTCCCTTAGGTCTGGGGTTTTTTATCCTCTATTATATCTTTTTTACCCTGGCTAAAATATCAGCTGAGGAAAATGCTTCCTCGGTCCTCATTGCCATGTGGATTCCCAATAGTATCTTTCTGATCATTACTGCCTATCTTATCAGACAGGCAGCCAATGAACGTCCAATCATACCGGAAAAGATAAAAAACAACTTGCTCTCCATCTATGACAAAAGCGTTTCACCTTACCTGCAAAAAGTGAAAGACGTCTTCATCAAGGAGGTCAAGAAAATACGACCTGACCCACTCCTGACGAAGCCTTCTCCTGTGGTTCAAGATCTGTCAAGGAGTCAACTCGGTCCTCATTATCTCAGCGAGGGAACCATACATGGGAATGTAAAAAGTCATGTCTTCCATCTTCCCGGTTGTGAGTTCTACTTCTGTAAACAGTGTACAATAGAATTCAAAAACGTCGAGGTGGCTGAACAATCAGGATTCGAAGCCTGTCGTTTTTGTAAGCCTCTGTTGGAAGAAGAAAAAGACAGAGGGGAATGATTCGCACCCAAGGCAGACCGTTCCAGAATACCCGTTGTTTGGTTGTCCTCTGGACTGGACAGAAAGCTCCAAATCACTCGTCTTCCCTTCATTGCAGTTAGCCTCTTTGCAAGCTCAACTTCTTTCTCACAACGAGGTCTGTTAAGGTATTATAGCGCCTGCTTCTTCAAGGGCCTTTTTTAAGGCTGCAATGTGAACATAGCCAGCATAATGAACCGGACTCTTGCCACTCACAGGATCAAAACCACTGGGGTCTGCTGAACAGAAATACTGCACCTGGCGGGGCAAACGAGTGAGTACATCTTCCACAGAACATCCAACATACTCCTGCAGCGCATCCCAAGTAGCACCGCAAGGTGCACCTCGCAAGACCTCGATCGCCGCAATCCTCTCATTTTCGAAAACGATCTTGTACTCAGGCAGGCCAAATTTTTCACCATATACGCCAAGTTTAGGGTTTTTGCCAAGTCCACAACAGGTGAATGGAGTGAAACCGCCCCCTTTTTTGCCAGCAGAAACCACAGGGATGCCTTTGACGTTGCACAGTTCAATCAAATGGCAAACAAGATCCGGATGTTTCAAATAGTTTAAAACCAGGTCTGCAAAAAAATTCTCATTAATGAAAACGCCTGGATCCTCT
Source organism: Pseudomonadota bacterium (assembly GCA_018817385.1). Taxonomy (GTDB): domain Bacteria; phylum Desulfobacterota; class Desulfobulbia; order Desulfobulbales; family Desulfocapsaceae; genus Desulfocapsa. Next base: position 45,495 of record JAHIUA010000068.1, on the reverse strand, counting down.
ATGAAGTCAGGCAAAAATGTATCAATCGAATAAATCCTGGTGATAGTTATCCCTTGACCGAATTGTTGAACGCCTTCTATCTTCTTTTCACCAGATCCATGTTCCTGAAAAACGATTATTTCCATCTCTCCTCCCTACGCAGTCGTTCTTGGTAATAGAATCAAGAAAAAATACGCAAGATGCTGAATACAATATTCTTTTTCCTTGACAGTGGAAAATCACAACTATAGACTAACCAGTATAGAGTCTTATAAATTCCCCTTTGGAGAGTATAATTCCCCTAACAGCAAGTGACAATTTGAGAAGGTATTCATTTCTTTATTTTTTGGGACCGTGAGGAAAATAAACTATTTGTAATATACTAAAAACAATAATGAAATGGGCAAGTAAAAAGGATATTCCTTTTTCATCAAAGTAAACAGTATGCTCAAACATTGCAACATAAGTGGTGAATTCCCTCCCTCCCTTTTTGCAAGACGACAATATTATTCTATCAGGTAAACTCCGATTCTGTTTATTCGTGCAGCGGATCACTGATTTCTGTTACGATTCTCTTGATTATACAGACAGTACAGCGAGGACTCAATGAATTATGAGGCAAAACTCAGTGATATTATAGCCAGTCTTCCTGAAATCCAAGGAGGATTTCTCTTTGCACCCGAGAGAGGAGTTTACGGCAACCAGGCAACAGGAATAACCAATGTGGACGATTTGTTGCAGGTTGCGCTGAAATTCTCCAAGATCTTTTCCCAGTTCTCCGTTCATTTCCATGACACAGGAAATTTCCGGGTGACTTTTAAAGATCTTGTTCTTTTTGCAACGGTTCTTGAGCAAGGACAATGGCTGTTTTTATTTTATCGTCCTTCCCTTTCTCCCAGCATGGTCAACATGACGGTTCAGTTAGCGCTGAATATTCAATCAGACGACGAAGAAGAAAAGGACATCCTGGAGATAACGCCCCCCCTGGCAGAGCCCACACCCACCTCCATCACCCCTGAAAACAAGGCCCGGAATACAGGCATTGCTCCTGAATCTAAGCTGAACGGCCCCCTGAATACCCTTAAAAATGAACTGTCCAAGTATATCGGTCCAGTGGCAGAGTTGATTTTTGAGGATTTCAGAGAAGAATGGGAAACAAAATTTTCCCCAACGCCGGAAAATCTTCCCGAGCTCATTCGTGTCCTTGCAGAAGAAATTGACAATGCCAATGACCGCAAAACATTCAAAAAGGCCATGGAAACCTTTTCAGGAAAGGAGTAAGACGATGGCGACTGCAAAAGATTTTTCCAGACTAGGGAGTATTGAAGGCGTTGGCCAATTTCTTCTCGTTCGCAATGACGGACACGTGGTGAGCGAAAATTTTGCTGACGCCGTCTCTCTCTCTTCAATCGTTGTCAGCAGCGGCAAATACTGTGACAGTTTTGCAGAAAACCTTGGCGGAAGACGTTATCTCCATCTCTGTGTAGAGCGAATGTCAGGGGAAAATATTCTTGTTTTTTCCCTTGGACGTTACTATCTCGGAATTATCAAACATCCAGACAGCGACCCACAAGTCCTGGCCGGTTCTATTCTAACCTTCCTGAAAGGGCTTTCCTAACTTTTCTTTTACCTGCAAATAACTCTTATGAAATTACCTAATGCTGCAGAAATGCGCAGTCTCGATCAATCCGCTATCAACGAATATCTCATTCCCGGAATTGTCCTTATGGAGAATGCCGGGCTGGGAACAGTCCGAATGATGGAAGAGGAGTTGGGGCCGGCCACAAATTCTTTTGCCTTACTGTTCATTGGTCCAGGCAATAACGGCGGCGATGGTCTCGTCATTGGTCGTCATCTCCATCAACGTGGCTGTCAGCCGATTTTCTTTTTCCTGGTCAACCCAGACCAACTTAAAGGGGACGCTGCAGCCAATATGGATATCATCCGCAAACTTCGCCTCCCCTTTCATATCATCGACAGCGAGGCACGGGTACAAACCCTTCCTGTTCTCTATAAACAGTTTGTCAGTCGTGGCCAGCCCTGTTATGCCATTATCGATGCCCTTTTTGGTACTGGTCTCGTTCGAACCGTAAAGAATCAGTTTTTAGAAATTATTAACCTCATCAACTATTCTGAACTGGTGCGAGGAATCCCGGTTATCGCCGTCGATATTGCATCAGGTATGGATTCTGACAATGGAAAGGTCCATGGAACTTGTATCCATGCCGACCATACCGCTACTTACGGATGTGCCAAACCGGGGCATGTCCTCCATCATGGCCCTGAGAGCACCGGCAAGCTCCATGTAATTGACATCGGTATTCCTCCCGAAGCCTTAGAACGCGCCAGAATTACCACCGAACTGCTTGATCGTAACACTGCGACGAAGCTGGTTTCCCCCTTGAAACGCATCGATAATGTTCATAAGGGAAGCCATGGTCATCTCGCAGTCTTGGCCGGATCCACCGGAAAAACAGGCGCTGCAATACTTGCAGTGAAAGGGGCCTTGCGAACAGGGAGCGGCCTTGTCAGTCTCTTTACCACAAAATCCATGAATTCCATCTTTGAAACTCTGCTTGTTGAGGCGATGACCATCCCCCTGCCGTCCTCTACTGATTTTCTTGATATCAATGACATTCTTACCATTGAACAGGACCTGACAGGCAAGAAAGCTGTCGTCCTTGGGCCTGGCTTAGGCACAGAAAAGGCCACAGCGGATCTTGTTCTCAGGCTGTATCAGACCGTTGAATTACCCATGGTTCTTGATGCTGACGCATTAAATATTCTGGCACAAAACCGTGCCACACTGAAACTGGCCGCGGGCCCGAGAATACTTACTCCACATCCCGGCGAAATGGCAAGACTCCTTGGCTGTAGCGTGGAAGAGGTTCAGGAAAATCGAATGCGTGCTGCTCAGGAAGCATGTAGAATTTACAGCAAGGAGAGGAACGATTACATCATGATCCTGAAAGGTGCCGGTACCATCATCACCTCATCAGGCGGCAACACTTCTATCAATACCAGTGGGAATCCGGGAATGGCTACCGGAGGAATGGGTGATGTCCTCAGCGGAATTATCGGAGGCCTCCTCTGCCAGGGCCTTGGCTGTGAAGAGGCCGCAGCAGCCGGGGTTTTTCTCCATGGCATGGCCGGAGATTGTCTCTACGAACGATATGGTTTCGGCTACACCGCAACTGAGCTGAGTGATAGACTGCCGGAGTGCATACACAGTCTTCTCCATCTTAGGGCCTGATGGTTCTTTTCCCAGGTAAACAGCGACCAGGAGCCCCCCTGAACATTTTTCAAAACCCTTGAAAGAGGTACGCAGGTCTCTTAGCAGGTGACATTGAGTCACCTCTTTGTCTGGCCAGGAGTTACCACCTTCTTTTTGCCAATAGAGAGCAAGGGCCTATCCTTCACTCTTGATCGTATCTCTTTTTTCTTTTTTATCTCTTGATTCTTCCTCTAAAAATATCGTCCTTTCCTGCCAGGATCTCTTTTTCTCCAGGATGAAAAACGGAAATCGTGCCAAAATTACCATCATAACCGGCCTGACGGATAACAAGCCTTTTCCGTACCCTGTCTACTGCCTCGGCCAGGAGCGGTGAATATCCCGCAGCGAGATCTTGAATGGGACTCTGGAGAAGGACATTGAGTTCCGAGCCAAATCGTTCAATGCATTTTACATAATGACCACCAACAGTTTTACTATTCGGTCCAACACCGACTATTTCGGAAAGAATCTCAGTCAAAGGGATCAAGCTGTATACAGCTGGAGATCCCTTTGGAAATTGGGGAATCCTCCGATCAGCCAGCTCAATCACCCTGGATAGCACACCTATGGTCATCGGTTTACCACATTCCGGACAGATACCGGACAGTTCACTGCTTGTATACGGATCACAACAAAATCCACATTTGCGGTGACCGTCATGATGATATTTTCCTTCTTCTGGATAAAATTCTATTGTGCCTGCAAAGCATTGCTCTCCAGCACTGGTACATGGACTCTTAATAGCCTCTTGCAGAGAGTAATAATCGAATTTGGTTTCGAAAATATTGGCCTCTCGACAGAGTCTGGAAGGAGAATGGCAATCGGAATTCGAAACAAGGGTATAACGATCGAGAGCAGAGATCAGACGGTTCATCTCGGGGTCAGAGGAAAGCCCTGTTTCGAGGGCAAAGATATGCGGACTCAGTTCGCCAAAGCAGTCTTCCAGACAATCAAATCCGGACTTTGAGCCAAAGAGTGAAAACCACGGGGTCCAGATATGCGCTGGAATCAGAAAGCCCCCTGGAGCCTTTTCCAAGAGGATCTCCAGCAGATCATGACAATCCAGGCCAAGAATTGGTCGTCCATCCGACTCAAGGTTGCCGATGGAAGCAAGTGTTCTATTGACCCGTTCAGCTGCAGCAAAATCAGGGACAAAAAGAATATTGTGTACCTTTCTGACCTTGCCACCTCTTTTATAAATGGAACTGATCTCAGCAGTAAGCACAAAACGAGTAAGGATGGCTTCTGTCATGATATCAGTCTGCAAGAGAGAGGAAAAATCACGTTTAGTGGTCTCTTTCAGACGAAAGAACCCTGGCTCCGCAGGTTGGAGAGTCTCTTTTAATTGCTGAAACCAGATTGGGTGAGTAAAATCTCCAGTACCTAGAACATGCACCCCTTTAATGCGCGCCCAGGCCGCAAGAGAGGCAATATGAGAATCCTTTGCTGTGGCGCGGGAATAGAGTGAATGAATATGGAGGTCAGCTATAAATCGCATGACAAAAGAAGGATAGGTGAAAAAAAACAGAGCAGAGAGATGACCCGTGCGGTGCATTCCGGTTTACACCATACCTTGCTGGTACTGCCTTCCACCATCAATGAAAACAAGATAAAAAGGGACTAACTCCTGAGAAGCTTTTGTACATAGTCATTGAGGAAGTGATAATCCTTTTCATAAATATTGAGGAATTGAACTCCAACGACGTAGGTGTCAGCCTCTCTATTCCTTTTACACCACATCACTTTTCCCATCACTTTAAGCGGGTTGTTGTGTCCGTTTTGGCCCAACGCCATGGTGTTGGGCAAAGGAATACAGAGGCGAAGAAGCGATTCGGGCGGATATCTCCTTGGTGCATAAAAAGAAATGCCTCCCCCACTGATATCCCTGCCACTGCATGGAAGAAGGCAAAAATCTTTAGCTGAGTCCTCGCCATTTAGAAGACAGACTTCAAGGGCAATATCTAAAAGGGCACGGGAATGTTCTCGTCTTTCGCCTCTGTCACCGCTTTCCATTTCCTGCCTCTCCTTGAATATGATTCTGTTTGATTATGTCAGGCAGTGGTTACATGCTCTTGATGGCTGATATGAATCTCCTGGATCTGAGTGACAACAGCCAGTTCATCCAGATCGGCTGAAAGATTGTATTTAGCAACAACTCCACGGCTCATTGTCTTTTGCAGACAGTGATCTGGATTTAACACCCAGCAGGTGCCTTTATTTTTCAAAATCTCTTCCATACCCTTGCTTCCATCGTCATCAGCCCCTGACAGGAGGATACCAGCTACCCTGTTTTTCAAGGTTCTACTTGTAGAAATCATCAAGTTATCGATGCCACCAATGTTGCCAGACAGCGGATTTGCCTCCATCTGTAAGGTGTAGTTTCCACTGTAGGGAGAGAGCTCGACATGTTCATTCCCTGAAAAGATATAGCAGCCGCCTCCTTCGAGAGTTAATCCGTCCTGAGCCAGAGAGACCTTGAAATCACTGATGGCATCAAGATATTTCATAAAGGATTCTACATGTTCCACTTCATCTCGAATGACAACAAGTAACGCTCCTCCTATGTCTTGATTTAAGACAGGAATGATTTTTAAGAGATTAGCGTACCCGCCTTCCCCGCACCCGATTACTGTGACAAAATTCACTCTTCTGAATCGTTTCTCCGCTACCAGAGAAATATCATCACCACAATTGTCACATTTCACACTGACAACGGCCTGTAGCGGGTTCTGAAGAATATGCCTCGCCCCGCAGTCCTCACAAAAAACGACTTTCACCTGTGTTTTCGTCAAGGCATTGGCTGCAAAGGCCTGCTGCATGGGATCAATAGAGTGAACGGTTGTGTGCGCTGCAACGAAAATTTTTTCTGCAACAAACTGGCCTTGATCAGCCCTATCCATTCCTTTGAAAAAATTGTTCTTACTAATAAAATCCACCGCCCCATACTTCAAGGCATCGAAACAACGGGCCGATCCCTCTTTACTCAAACTCGAGAGCATAATGGTGGGTGTAGGGGTCTGAATCATGAGATGCTGCAGGGTAGTCATGCCATCCATAGTTGGCATTTCCACATCCAGTAAAATAACATCAGGGGTTACCTGGAGGATTATACCAAGAGCCTCTATACCGTTGGCAGCCTCTCCCACGATCTTTATATCTTCCCTTTGGGCAAGGGTCTCACGCAGAACTTTCCTCAAAACCCAAGAGTCGTCGACAATAAGGAGTTTTACTGGAGAATTGATGGAGTTATGCTGGACCATATGTTACTGCCTGAAGAAAATGATAAAAAAGTCTTTTCTGAGAGAAAAGTATACTGATATTGTCTTTCAGTATAGCATGAGATAAGGAGAGAAAGTCAAGCTTTTCTCTTTTTTTATTCTGGCCAGGGAACAGGGGGTATTTTGTTATAACTTACTAAATACAATGTGATTTATCGAACAGCATAGATACTGTTACGGCTGATATATTCAAAAACTCCTCCAGGAACAAGCATGTTTATAGGAAGGCCTTTTGCCACCCGTTTTCGTATCTCGGAAGAAGAAACAGGCGACGGTGTAGAAGCAGAGCAATAGATCCATTTTTGGAAAGCTGTGTTGTACCATCCATCTCTTTTGTTATGATACCCAAGCTCCTCGAACAGCTTGTACAGCTTAATGTTATCACTGCCCATGCGGGAAAAAACTATAAAATGGGTTGTACGCAAAAGTTCCTTATATTCTTTCCAGGAAAGTATATCAAGAAAAGCGTCTGCTCCAGTAATAAAGAAATATTCCACTGGACGAAGGGAGTGGAGCAAAAGGTAACGAAGCGTATCAATGGTATAGGAGGGAGTAGGAAGAAGTTTTTCAATGGTAGAAAGACTCAGGGTCGGTCTGTTGCTCACGGCAACTTCAAGCATTGCAACTCTGTCAGAAAAGTCAGCAACCACTTCTTGTTTATGGGGTGGAACCGCAGCGGGAAGCAAAATAATTTCATCGAGATTACAGAGCGTACCCGCTGCTTCAGCGAGTTCGAGGTGACCATTGTGAACCGGATCAAAGGTGCCGCCCAGAATGCCAGTGTTGCGGATCAACTCCTGACCTGCCCCTGTCCATATACAATAAATTTTCTCGTGGTCAACTCTTCCAGTCCCATGGGACCATAGGCATGCAGTTTGGTTGTACTTATACCGATCTCTGCCCCAAGGCCGAGCTGCCCACCATCATTGAACCGGGTGGAAGCATTAACCATTACAGCTGAGGCATCAACCTCAGCCAGAAATCTCTGGGCATTGCTATAATTTTCAGTAATTATGCTCTCCGTATGCTGAGAGCCGTACTGGGCTATATAATCCAATGCTTCATCCATATCAGCTACGACCCGAACACAGAGAATGAGATCGAGGAATTCGCTGCCCCAATCACTGTCCATGGCAGCTGTTATTGCGGGTACGATTCGTACGGACTCCTTACAACCGCGCAGCCGAACCCCTTCCGCACTGAGGCTGTCAACAAGTTCCGGCAGGTATAACTCGGCAATATCCTTATGAACGAGTAGTCCTTCAAGGGCATTACAGACTCCAGGACGTTGGGCCTTAGAATTAAGAATGATCGGTGTTGCCTTTTCCAGATCAGCATCCCGGTCCACATAGATGTGACAAACGCCCTTGTAATGTTTCAGCACAGGGATACGAGAGGTCTCGGAGACAAAACGGATAAGCCCCTCCCCGCCCCTAGGAATAATAAGATCCAGATATTCTTCCTGGCTGAGCATGATAGTGACAGCCTCACGGTCTGTCACTGGAATAACCTGTATGGCTTCTGCTGCGACTCCCTGGCTAAGCAGGGCCTCTTGCAGGACAGAGGCAAGGGCCCTGTTGGAATGAATGGCCTCAGAGCCGCCCCTGAGCAGAATGGCATTGCCCGCCTTAAGGCAGAGGGCAGCTGCATCCACTGTCACATTAGGTCTGGACTCATAAATCATACCAATTACTCCCAAAGGCACACGCATACGTCCAACCATAAGGCCATTGGGTCGCTTCACCAGTTTTTCAACTTCCCCCACAGGATCCGGCAGGGCTGCAACCTCTCGAAGACCGTCCATCATAGAAGTGATAACTTTATCAGATAGCTCTAGGCGGTCAAGCATGGCCGCAGACAAGCCCTTTTCTTTTCCCGCAGCGAGATCCTTGGAGTTTTCTTGCTGGATATAGTCTCGTTTATCATTGATGGTATCAGCCATATGGAGGAGGACGTTATTTTTGGCTTCGGTGGACAGCGTTACCAATGTTCTTGCAGCATCTTTCGCCTGTTTGGCCATTTTCCGGATATCGTCAGCAAGCTTTTCTGAATGACTCATAATTCTTCCTTTTATTCTTTTAGTACCCTCTGAGGAATAATCTCTTTTGTAAGATAACAAACCAAAAAAACAATACGTTTTTAAGGTATCACCCAGGGTTAATACAGTTCTGACATATAGGGGGGATTGAAAAAGTTCCTTAGGATCAGACTAACACAAGATTATCGCGATGAATGACCTCGTCAGAATCTTTCGTCCCCAGGATATCAGCGATATCTTGAGAACGATGCTGTTTGATCCTGGCCACATCAATGGAACTGTAATTGATTAATCCGGCCGCAATCGTTTTGCCATTCTGATCAAGACAATGAACGGCATCACCAATGCCGAACTGACCGCGAACCTCAAGAATACCAGATGGCAACAAACTGCGCCCTTGGCTGATGATGGCCGAACAGGCACCGTTATCAAGAACAAGATATCCTTTGGGCAGAAGGACATGGGCAATCCATTGTTTTCGTCGTGTGATCTTGTCCTGAGCAGGGAGAAAAAAAGTTCCCACCATCTCTCCACTGAAGAGCTGCTGAAGAATCCCCTTTTCCCTGCCAGGTCCTATAAACGAACAGCCCCCCCCCACAGAAACCATCTTTGCTGCCTTGATTTTTGACTGCATCCCTCCAGTCCCTAAGGCACTTTTCACGTTTCCGGCCATGGCCTCTATCTCTTCAGTTACAGCGGTAACCGTATACACAGGCCGGGCATCAGGATCTGTCTGAGGATTACCGGTGTACAATCCAACCACATCGGTGAGACAGAGAAACATATCAGCCTCTATGAGATTGCTGATCAGTGCGGCCAGGGTGTCATTATCGCCAAAGCGCAGTTCTTCCACGGCAACCGTATCATTTTCATTGAGAATGGGGATGGCACCATAACGAAACAGGGCCAGGATGGTGTTTCGCACCCGCAGATAGCGGTCTCTGTCGGCCAGATCTGAATGGGTGAGCAGTACCTGGGAAACGGTTTGTCCAAAATGATCAAAGGCCGTTTCATAGGATTGCATCAAGATCGGTTGCCCAATTGCAGCAAGAGCCTGTTTGTCATTGAGGCCAAGTTCAACGCCATCGGGAATAATAACCTTACGCTTGCCTGCAGCCACTGCTCCGGAACTGACCAGAATCACTTCTCTTCCAGTCTTCCTGAGGAAACTCAGTTCCTTGGCTATGTTGTCTATTACCGCCTGGTTAATGCCACTTTCATCGGTAAGTACCGCAGAACCGACCTTCACCACAACACGTTTAGCATTATCAAAATAAGTCTGACGGAAATAAAGTCCATCTTCTCTGCTGATTTCAATTAGATCCTTACCCATAACCAAGCTCACTCAATATCATTCAAATCCTTGTTCACAGAAATTGGGGAAGTCTCCTCCTCTTCTGCACCGGACTGAACGGTATTCAACATTTTCGATGTTGCAAGTATATCTGCTAACCACGACTTTATATTTTCAATGCCTTCTCCAGTCAGTCCTGCAATGGCCACTGTTTCGAATCCCAGGTCAGCAAATTGACTCTGGAGTTGCTGCACCAAATCAGGAGACGCAATATCGATTTTATTCAATACCAGCAGCCTTGTTTTGAGAAGAAGTTCTTCTTTATAACTTTGCAGTTCCTTTTCTACCACAAGAAAATCGTTCATCGCCTCTTCGCTGGAAGCATCAAGGACATGGAGCAAAATTCGTGTTCGTTCTATATGGCGAAGAAAGGTACAGCCCAAACCGACACCCTCATGTGCTCCCTCAATAAGTCCTGGAATGTCAGCAATAATACACGATTCTTTATGGGGAAGATGGAGGACACCAAGCTGAGGTTCCAAGGTGGTAAATGGATAACTGGCCACCTTGGGGTTGGCTGCTGAAAGCTTGGACAGAAGGGTTGATTTGCCTGCATTAGGCAGGCCGACCAAGCCAACATCTGCAATAAGTTTCAGTTCAATGCGAAGCCATTGCTCCTCACCCTCGATGCCTTTGGTGGCAATACGGGGTGTTCTGTTGGTGCCTGATGCGAAATGACGATTACCGAGTCCCCCTTTGCCACCCCTGGCAGCGATGAATCGATCGCCCTCGTTACAGAGATCAGCCAGTACTTCACCGGTTTCACTATCCTTGATCACAGAACCAACAGGAACGCTCATCAAGCAATCATTCCCTTTATGGCCATGCATATCTTTCCCCATGCCGTTATTGCCATTTGTTGCCTTGAAATGGGATCGATAACGAAAATCTATGAGTGACTGCAGCCTGGAGGTAGATTCGATTATGACACTCCCACCGTGACCACCATCGCCCCCGTTCGGTCCTCCCCTGGGAACATATTTTTCCCTCCGAAAACTGACACAGCCATTTCCACCATCTCCTGCCTTCACAAAGAATTTTGCTTCGTCTACAAATGCCATAATGATTACACCAATCCTTTTCTCAATTATTTTATGACCTCAAGGGATTAGGAAGAGGATTGGATAGAAGAAAAAAAAACTCGACCGTCAATACTGAGGATTGAGGTCGAGTAGATACCTGGTTTACGATCAACCGTATTACACGGTTCCAGGAAAAAAATGAGAGATTCCTTTCTACCCTTACTCAGGCAGCAGGATAAACACTCACTCTTTTTTTCTTATGTCCGAAATCTTCGAAGGTCACTACACCGTCAACCTTGGCAAAAAGAGTATAATCTCTGCCACAGCCAACATTGGTTCCTGGATGAATCTTGGTTCCAAGCTGCCTTACGATAATAGATCCAGCGGTAACATTCTCACCGCCAAAGCGTTTTACGCCCCGTCTCTGCCCTTGACTATCGCGACCATTCCTTGAGCTACCGCCCGCCTTTTTATGTGCCATTTCTTACTCCTTATCACCGGTTTCTCTGTGGACACCGGTGTTTTTCTCGATCCTTGTCCTTATAAAAAAGAGGTCAGGCGCTTATTTCTTGAATCTGCAGAGCAGTATAAAATTGACGATGCCCTTTTTTAAGCCTATAGCCCTTACGCTTTTTCTTTTTGAAAATAATAACTTTCTTTGCTTTGCCCTGTTCGGCGATGGTAGCCACAACCTTGGCACTTTCCACAACAGGGCGACCAACCAGAGTCTTATCCCCATCAACAACCATCAGCACATCGGTCAGCTCAACAGTATCACCTACGTTGCCTTCAAGTTTCTCAACGCGTAACCTGTCACCACTGGTAACCTGATACTGTTTGCCGCCGGTTCTTACTATTGCATACATTCTTGAGTCCTCATTGGATATATTACAGCAATTAAGTTTGCATTAATGACAAGAGAACCTCTAATAAAACCTTTTTTTCATCAAAATGTCAACAGATTTAGCTGCACTCCCCATAAAAAAAGGCAGTCTGGTCGAGTTTTCGATTTCCCGCGAAACCCCAACCAAAACTGCCTCAGCCAACTTTTTCTTAATGAAGAAGGGCTACACTCCCAGACGGGTCCTTTCTTTTTCCTGACGAATTTTACAGGCCTTAATGAAAGCGTTCTCTTTTCCGTGTTTCCTGATAGAGACTGATGTCTTCCCCTGTTTTCCAACAGTCGTCACCCAGCTCACTTCATAACGATTAAATTTATCATTGAGCCGTACACCCACCACTCCGGTACCAGAGTTACTGACGGTAACCAAATGTTTATTAGTTCGTATCTTGCCAAGCTTTTTTTCCGTAGTATCTCTCCAGGAAATCCCGGAAAGAAGACTTGAATAGCGGCCACCGCATTTTCTATCGGAAAAAAATTTAGAATAGGTCTTTCCTTGAAAGCGAACACGAACATACCAGCCATGGGTCCGTTTTGTTTCCTGATCAATTCGGGCAATGTCTTTATGCTTCTCCAGCATAAACTTTTGTTTTTTTCGATTTTCCATCATTTAACTCCTTTTTTTCGTCTTTGTTTCATAATGCATTATATTGGTAAAAACTTTGGTTACGATGTACATAAAGGCATCAGGGCCTGATCAGTAACGACTACCCCTATTACAAGAATGGGTTTTGATACCTCTAGTATTGGTACTACTTATTCTGTCAGGCCATGTCAATAGTTTTTTATTCGCTGGAGAGCTTGATAACAAAGGACTATGGGGCAATATTGACCCATGGTCCTCTTAACTAAATGAATCTAATATTTTTTAGAAAAACCCTATTTTTTTCCTATGAGTTGCGACAAAAATGTTTTTTTAGCATTCTGCAAGACAATTTCTCACTTACGGGCCAAGAATGGTTGCCCCTGGGACCGAAAACAAACGATCAGGAGCCTGAAAAAATACCTCCGAGAGGAATGCGATGAGCTGCTTGAGGCCATGGATACTGACAACCCCGACCACCTCTGTGAAGAAATTGGAGACGTTCTTTTTCTTCTGGTTTTACTCAGTGAGATCAGCTCAGAATCTGGCCATTTCACAATAAACGACGCCATCACTGGCATCGAAGAGAAAATGATCCGGCGCCACCCTCATGTTTTTGCTGATGCCAGCGTCAGCAGCGATGAAGAACTCAAAGTGCAATGGGAAAAAATCAAATCACAGGAAAAGAGCAAAAAAACAAATTGACACATTTTCTCCATCAATGTAGGGTGACATGTTTTACTATAGAGATGCGATAATACCGCATCGCTGTTCTGCATTGTGCCGAACAGTACCTCTTCGCTCTTGTCACAGCTGAGACAAGGGCCAAAAAAAATGGGTTAACCCCCCCAGCTATCGTGAGTCCAAGAGGAGGAACACATGCGTAGGTATGAGACGATCTACATCCTTCGTCCAACATTAAGTGAGGATGAGATCAACACAATCATTAAAAATACCAATACGATAATTTGTACTGGTAATGGTCAGATTATCTCCCTCGACAAATGGGGATTACGTAAACTTGCCTATTTGATCAAAAAGGAATCTCAGGGATTTTATATCTACTGCGATTTCGCCACTGATACGGCAAATGTTGCAGAAATGGAACGTAAGTTCAGAATCGATGACGCTGTTATGAAATATATGACGGTAAAACTCGCTGACGCCATCACTGAAGAAGAGATCGAAACTGCCCGAGGCGAGCACGAAATTGCAAAGGCAAAAGCTGCAGAAGCCGCTGCAAGTGACGAAACGAGTGATGACACAAACGAGGAAACAGATTCAGAAACAGTTGATGCGGATGAAAATGACTAATCCGATATCATTGAACAGTTCATTCAGGAGATAACTATGCGTCCCCAAAAAAAAGTTTTCCAAAGACAAAAGGTTTGTCGTTTTTGTAGCGATCCCGAACAACCAAAAGTAGACTACAAAGATGTCAAAGCTCTTCGTAATTTTGTCACTGAAAGAGGGAAAATTATTCCCCGTCGTATTTATGGAACCTGCGCGACCCACCAGAGACAACTCTGTGAAGCCATTAAACGTGCGCGACAGATTGCATTACTGCCATACTCAGGAACTAACCAGAGGTGAACACCTCAGATAAGGTTGTCCGCCAGTGAGTCTAGATGTTGAAAAACCAGACGAAGTAAAATTTTATTATCATATTTTACTGGTATGCGGTGTTATTCTTCTCCCTGGACTTTTTGGGGCCATGTTCGGATGGGTACATGGCCTTCTTCCTCTTATCGTTTTTTATCTACTTCATCGATACGGCAAAAAGGTGGGAGGAAGATATATCCTTTTGGGATGTCTACTAGCTGGAATAGCATGCCTCATGTTCCAGGTTGTGGAGCAGCTCCTTTTTTCACTGACAATGCTGCCAGCAGGTTTTTTTCTTGCTGATTCCATAAAAAGAGGAGACAGTAAATACCTGTCTGGAATCAAAACTGCTGCCGCACTTGCTGGATCATGGCTTCTTTTGTCAACGATTCTGGCAACGGGCCTTGAACATCACCCATACACCCTTTTACTGATGTCTATTAATGAGGGCATGGATGAGGCAGTTAGCTATTATAGAGCCAATGGTTCCTTGCCGGAAGAGACTATCTATCTCCTGGAAACCACTTTCCAGGAGATGAAAACTCTGTTGCCCAGGGTGATGCCAGCCATCTTAAGCTGCATTATCCTTTTGGTTGTCTGGTTTACCATGGTAGCCGGGAACCAACTGCTGTCCAGAAAGACCGGTCATGGTCCTTGGCCTCAATACAGGTTTTGGACCTTACCGGACAAACTTATCTGGCTGCTTATTCTCTCAGCCATCCTGGTAGCGCTCCCCATGGAGCCGAGCAGGACGGTAGGCTTGAATTTGCTGTTGGTTACCGGGCTTCTCTATTGTTTTCAAGGGATGGCAATAGTACTTTTTTATTTTTACAAATGGAGCATCCCTCATTTTTTAAGGGCTATAATTTATGTCATCCTCTTCTTCCAATCTTTTGGGGCTATTTTTCTTGCCATCCTGGGAGTGGTTGACATCTGGTTTGACTTAAGGCGCTTGCACAGCACTGAAAACGAAACTGATATTTAACAAATAAACTTTGCTTCGGATCATTTTCCCGGGCAAGGTCGCCATACGAACGAACGTAAGGAGAGCACAATGGAAGTTATTTTAAAAGAGACTATCGACACCCTTGGCCGGGAAGGCGATATCGTAAACGTAAAACCAGGATATGGTCGAAATTACCTGCTTCCTCAAATGAAAGCTGTACTTGCCAATGAGCGAAATATTGCCATGTTCGAAGAGAATAAGGCTTCCATCCAGGCTCGTATCGAAGAAGAGATAAAAGCTGCGGATGCGTTGGCAAAAAAAATTGCCGGGACTACCATTTCCATCGCCATGCTTGCTGGCAGTGATGAGCGGCTTTTTGGATCTGTTACCAGCAGTGACATCAGCAAGAAACTTGCAGAAGTCAATATTGATGTCGACAAAAAGCAGATTGTTTTGCAGGATGCCATCAAAAATCTTGGAGAAACCACGGTAACAATCAAGGTCGGATTTCAGAAAACCGTTGAAATCACTGTTCTGGTCGTTCCCTTGATGGACACCATGGCAGCCTGATTATTCAGGGACTCAGGCCAAGGGATTGCCCCCCTTGGCCTTCTTGCATTGCGGTCTGTTTAACCAGCGGATCTAGAACACACTGTCAGGGGTTACTCTGCACAGTGTGTTCTGTTTTTGAACTCCTACAGGTCTCCTCAGTTCCTATTTTTAACCATTGCCCCATTGTCTATGAGTTCACCTGCACCTGCCCCCAACCATCCGTCTGTCACCAGCGGCAGAATTCCACCCCAGAATATTGAAGCGGAGCAATCTGTACTTGGTACTATTCTCCTATCTGATGACTCTCTTTCTGCAGTCCTTGAAACCCTTGAGAGTAGCGACTTTTACCAGGATCGCCACAAACTCATTTTTGAGGCCATGGTTACCCTCTTTGAGAAGAACGAACCGCAGGATATCATCACTGTGGCCAACCAACTCAAAGACATCAACAGTCTCGAGAAAGCAGGGGATGTCGCCTACCTGGCCACACTGACGTCTATTGTTCCGGTAACATCCAACCTCTTCTACTATGCCCAGATAATACGACAGAAGTCAGTGCTCAGACGTCTCATCAGTGTCAACACCGAGATTGCCAGCCGTTGTTATGAAGAACAGGGAGATATTGATATCCTTGTTGATGAGGCCGAGCAGGCCATCTTTGAGATTGCCCGCTCTAAATCCAATCAGAGTTTTACCCCTCTCAAACGAATTATTCCCGGCGCCTTTGAAGCAGTTGAACAGCTCTTCAAAAGAAAGGAAATGATCACCGGCGTACCCACAGGTTTTTCCGAACTTGACAAAATGACCGCTGGCCTGCAGCCCTCGGATCTCATTATCCTCGCTGGAAGGCCATCCATGGGTAAGACGGCTTTTGCCATGAATATCGCCCAGAACGCCGCTCTTCTTGAAAAAACAGGGATTGCCATTTTCAGCCTGGAAATGTCCAAGGAGCAGCTTGCCATGCGCCTTCTCAGTTCCGCAGGCCATATCGACTCCCAGCGCATACGAACCGGAAAACTCCATAATGAGGACTGGCCAAAACTTACCCGTGCCGTGGGTATGCTGACCGAGGCCCCCATGTACCTCGACGACACCCCTGCGATCTCAGTCCTGGAGATGCGAGCCAAGGTCCGGAGACTTGCTGCTCAATATCCTCTTGGCCTGATTATTGTCGATTATCTGCAACTCATGCGCGGACGGAACTCCTCAGAAAACAGGACTCAGGAGATCAGTGAAATTTCACGCTCTCTCAAGGCCATGGCCAAAGAACTCAAGGTGCCTGTTATCGCCCTCTCCCAGCTCAATCGGGGATTGGAAAGCAGGACCGACAAACGGCCGATGATGTCCGACCTCAGAGAATCCGGTGCCATAGAGCAGGACGCCGATGTTATCTGTTTTATTTATCGTGATGAGGTTTATAACAAAGCCGATGACAACCCCAACCGGGGTATCGCCGAAATCATTATTGGCAAGCAGAGAAATGGGCCAACCGGCACTGTCAAATTGACATTCATCAAAGAGTTCACTATGTTTGAAAACCTGAGCAATTATGATGAACCTGACGGTTTTCAAGCGGAATAGTCAGACTCATTGTTAACATCATATTCGAAAATCAGTTAGTCTCTGTCCAGAAATGAGATGTTTTGTGCTAAATCGAGGTACCCACAGAAGTATACCACAGGCATCTGGAGCATATTCCGATGAGTAACTTTTGTGAGTCAGGAAGAATTAGGCTAAAAGAACCATTAAGGGACAGACACTGGTTACCCAAATAAGCTTTATCTTGTGAGGCTAGACCCATGTCTGCAAATGATTACCAGGAATCAGTATACGATTTTAAATTCATTGAACAAAAGTGGCAGGATCATTGGTTGAAAGATGCAACCTACCGGGTCAGCACAGACAGTTCCAAGGAAAAATATTATGTCCTGGAGATGTTTCCCTATCCTTCCGGCCGCATCCATATGGGCCATGTGCGTAACTACTCCATTGGAGATGTGGTAGCCCGTTACAAACGTTTTCGCGGCTATAACGTCCTCCATCCCATGGGTTGGGATTCTTTCGGTCTGCCCGCTGAAAATGCGGCCATCAAAAACAACAGCCATCCAGCCAGATGGACCTATGACAATATCGATTACATGCGTAATCAACTTCGTCAACTTGGTCTCTCTTATGACTGGGAACGTGAAATTGCCACCTGTAATCCAAAATATTATCGCTGGGAACAACAGATCTTTCTTGAAATGTACCAAAAGGGGCTGGTTTATCAGAAAACCACCACCGTCAACTGGTGTGATTCCTGCCAGACTGTCCTGGCAAATGAGCAAGTCATAGAAGGGAGTTGCTGGCGTTGCGATCAGACCGTAAAGGCCAGAAAGATGAATGGCTGGTTTTTCAAGATTACTGCCTATGCCGAAGAGCTGCTGACTGATCTTGAAAAACTCAGTGGCTGGCCGGAAAAAGTGGTCACCATGCAACGCAACTGGATAGGCAAATCCACCGGCCTGCATTGTGATTTTCAGGTAGACGGGCACCAGGAGAAACTCAGCATCTTTACCACCCGTCCTGACACCATATTCGGTGTCACCTTCATGTCCATTGCCTCCGAGCATCCCCTGCTCCAGATTCTCCTCCAAGACAACCCCCGAGCCGAGAAAATTCTCGATTTTATTCAGCATATTGACGATGAGAAGCAGCAGCAAACCAATGAGGACCATACTGAAAAAAAAGGTATTTTCACTGGTTGCTACTGTATCAATCCCTTTAATGGTGAGAGGGTACCCATCTTCGTGGCCAACTTTGTCCTCATGGGATATGGAACAGGAGCGGTGATGGCCGTTCCGGCCCATGATCAACGTGATTTTGAATTTGCCCATAAATATGATCTCCCGGTTAAACCCGTGGTCTTTCCGAAAGGCTTAAATCTGGAGACAGAAGGACTGACAGAGGCCTCTCTCTTACCTGGTATCCTGAGGGATTCCGGAACATTTAGCGGACTTGATTCAGAAATTGCCAAGCAGGCTATTATTGACTTTGCGACAGCGCAAGGATTTGGCTCTGCTCACACGACCTATCGCTTGCGTGACTGGGGTATTTCCCGCCAGCGATACTGGGGAGCCCCCATCCCCATGGTAACTTGCGGAAAATGCGGGGTTCAACCCGTGCCTGTGGATCAATTGCCGGTAACCCTTCCAGAAGACAGAGATTCGCAGCAGAGTGAATGTGCTCCTCTCCACCAGCGCTCCTCTTTTTTTCTGACCACCTGCCCAGCCTGCGGGGGAGAAGCTCGTCGGGAAACAGACACAATGGACACCTTTGTTGAGTCTTCCTGGTATTTTGCCAGATACACAAGTCCACGATTTACCGAGTCTCCCCTCAATAAAGAAGAGGCCTCGCACTGGCTTCCTGTTGACCAATATATTGGCGGTGTGGAACATGCCATCCTCCACCTCCTCTATTCCAGATTCTTCACCAAGGTCCTGCGCGATCTCGGCTATATCACTATTGACGAGCCCTTTACCAATTTACTCACTCAGGGGATGGTCATCAAAGATGGCGCTAAGATGTCTAAATCCAAGGGCAATGTTGTAGACCCCAATGACCTTATTCATGCATATGGTGCTGACACCACCCGTCTCTTCAGCCTTTTTGCCGCTCCTCCAGAGAAAGACCTGGAATGGAACAGTAAGGGCGTTGAAGGCTGTTACCGTTTTCTCAACCGTATCTATCGCTATATTCTGACTAACAGAGAATCGATCATCGCTGGACAGCAATCGATTCCTCTTCCATTAAACAATACAGAGCGAGAGCTCCATCGCAAGACCCATCAGACCATCAAACGGGTAACTCAGAACATTGAGCAGAATTTTCATTTTAATACGGCTATCAGTGCAGTAATGGAGCTTGTCAACAGTCTCACTGCCCTCACCGGAGAGAACAGCAAAGAAACCGTGAACAATTCTCTCATCTCCGAGGCAGTAAACAGTCTCCTCCTCCTCCTCTCTCCGATGGTCCCCCATTTTTGTGCTGAGCTGTGGGCAAGTCTCCATAACGAAGCGGCCATCGACGGTGAACAATGGCCGCAATGGGACGAGGATGCCGTCAGAGAAGATGAAATAACCATTGTCATTCAGGTCAATGGCAAGGTACGTTCAAGACTTCAGGTATCGGCAGATATTGATGAGGAAAGCCTGCAGGAATTAGCTCTGGCCGACGAAAATGCCCAGAAGTTTATTGACGGAAAGGCAATCAAAAAAACCATTGTTATCCAGAAGAAACTTGTCAATATTGTGATTTGAGGCTACTATCCGTCGCAATCACTTAATTATTATTTCAATAATCATCACAAATCATTGCGGAGTAAACAGTTGAAAACAGCAAAACGTTTTATCCCTTTTGTCCTGGTGATCCTTTTCATACTGACCTCTTGTGGATACCACAATCCCTATGTCTATACAGGCCCTGACCGTGAACTCTATATCACAAACTGGCAAAATCGAACCAATGATCTTCTTCTTGATGCCAAGATATATCAGTCACTGGTCCGCTGGTATCAAAAATCCGGACAAATCACGGTCACCAAAGAAAAAACGGGTGCTGATCTCATCCTCGCCGGGGAAATCATCTCCATTGATTTACCCAGCCTCTCATACGGGGTTAACAATGACGCCACTGAAGTCAAGGTGTTGCTCACAGTTCGTTACATCCTCAAAGATATCAAAACTGGAGAAGTTCTCATAGAGGTCCCAAAAGAGACTTGGACTGAAGAATACTCTGTAGGTGCCAGTTCTTCGGTAAGCTCAGACAATGAACGAGAAGCCCTTGCCATTATCATTGACGACCTGTCTGAAAGAATCTACCTGAAGACCTTGACCAAGTTGTCCAGAAAATAAGCTTAAGATGCTATCGTAAAAAAGACTCTTCTTCTGTTGTAGACCTATACCGTCCATATCATCGCATAGATACCAACACAAAAAAAAGGCCGTTCCTTTGCGGAACGGCCTTTTTTTTGTTCGATCTCTCTATACCTTTTTCCTTACGCCAACATCTTCCTCACCTTTTCGGCAATGGAGTTCGCATCCAGACCTTGATCAGCATAGAGATCTGCTGGCTTTCCTGAGCCACCATACTTCTGTACGCCGCAGCGCTGAAAAGTAATCCCCTTCCCTGCTTCTGCAAGCAAGGTTCCGACCATAGCTCCCAAACCGGTTTCTATGTGGTGATCTTCCACGGTCAAGATCACTCCACATTGGACCGCCTTGAGCACACTCTCTCTATCTATGGGGCAAAGGGAAGCCATGTTGAGAACCGCAACTGATCGTCCCTCTTTCTGCAGAATTTCCCAGGCTTCCATCACTGCCGGTACCACTGTACCATAGGCAATAATTGTGGCTTCGCTGCCCTCACGCAACCAGTCACCTTTTCCTGCCTGGAACTGGTAGTTTTCATCAAAGAATTCTGTGCCGTCCTCTTTCAGGATTACCGGGAGTTTTGATCTGCCCATTCCCACAAAAATATTACCAGGCTCGGTGGCCACATATCTGATAATCCGATCGGTCTGATTCGGGTCGGCAGGCATAAAGACAGAAGAGCGGAAATAGTTGCGAAACAGACCAAGATAATCAATACACTGATGGGTGGGACCATCTTCCCCCACATCCAGGCCCACATGGGTAGCAACCACCTTAACGCTGGCATGATTAAAGTCATTGAGCCGGTTCTGGTTGTAAACCTCCGAGACAGCAAAAGAACCGAAGGTGCTGAAAAATGGTACCAGGCCGACACTTGCTATCCCTCCGGCCATTGTTGCTGCATGATGTTCCTGGATACCGGCTTCGATATAGGCCGTGGGAGAGTGTTTGTGAAATCCTTGCATTTTGACCGAGCCTTCAAGGTCACAGGAGATTCCAGCTATCACTATCTTGTCATTGCAGTTATTGGCTTCGGCCAGGCTCTGCAAGGCATTACCATATGCAGAGCGATTATCGGTCATGGTTCCAGCCTTGTAAAGGATAGGTTGGCCACCAGTCACCTCTACATTCACAGGTGAAAATTGCTGGATGGTTCTGGTACCTACCGGCTGGGTGCGAAGTTCACTCCACTTATCAAATTCATCCTCCACCCCAAGCTCTTGCATGGCATCTGCAAGAAGTTGTCTACTCAGTGGTGAACCATGATATTTAGCAAGATTCTCCATAAAGGAAATTCCCTTGCCCATGGTAGTGCGGGCAATGATGACCGTGGGCTTTCCACTCTTCTTGGCATAGGCCTCGGTGAATGCCTGATAATAGGCATTACAATCATGGCCGTCTTCAAGATATTTGACATCCCAGTTATTGGTGGAGTAGAGGGATCGTATGGACTGAGGCATCACATCTTCCGTTGATCCACAGATCTGGAGATGGTTTCTATCCACAACCACAATCAAATTGTGGAGATCATATTTGTTGGCAAAACGTATGGCCTCAGTCACCTGCCCCTTTTGATGTTCACCATCACCCATAAAGGTGATGACCTTATTGGCACGATTCTGTATCTTGAACCCTTGAGCAATACCTACGGCTGTGGACAGGCCCTGACCAAGATTCCCTGTATCCCATTCGACACCTGGAACAATTCGTTCAACATGACCTGGAAATCCGGACCCGGTACGTCGAAACCCGGTAAGGAAATCCTCTTCCGTAAAATAACCATACTCAGCAAGGGTAGAATAGACCCCGGGGGAAACATGTCCTATGCTCATAATCACCCGATCACGCTCTTCCATTGCTGGATCTGCGGGGTTATGACGAATACAGCCATAGGTCACAAGGAGCATGTCCAGAGAAGAGAGTGAACCGCCGGGATGTCCAGATCCGGCCAAAGTCGTTGATAACAAAATATTTTTGGCACAACGAAGCCGCATCTCCTGCAGAGTGCGTAATTCCTCACTGGACAATTCACTGGATTGCATAGTAAGTTGCAATGTCATTAAGATCTCCATGATATGAAGTAAGAGTTAAGCAAGAGCCTCAGCTTCATATGCGCAAGCTGGTTCTCATAACGGGCTATAGATTCGCCAGTCTGATCATACAAACCGATGGTACGGGCAAACTCTTACAATAGGGTGGGTGAACAAAAATATGAGTACCCGATTAAACTGTTCCCATTCAAAAAACAGCTCTATTTTTCGCATTATAAATAATATTGAAACGTTACTGGAAAAACTATACAGAAATTCCCCATATTACCTCTTTTGACAAAAAAAATCAGCTGTAAAAATATGTTGCAGATAGCAGGACTTTCCCTGAACTCCCCATTTATCCTGGCCCCTCTGGCCGGGTATAGCGACCTGCCATTCAGACTACTCTGTCGCGAATACGGCGCTGGCCTCGTTGTTTCCGAGATGATCAGTTGCCATGCACTTCTTTACCGACAGACCAAGACCTTGAAAATGCTTGCTTCCTCCCCAGCAGAACAACCTGTAGCATTTCAACTCTTCGGCGCTGATCCTGAAATCATGGGCGAAGCTGCTGCCATTCTCAACGATTTCTCACCATCTTTAATCGACATCAATATGGGTTGTCCGGTACGAAAAGTGACTAAACGCGGGGCTGGATCGGCCCTCATGAAGGATATCCGGCTTGCTGAACAAATCATCTCGGCGGTGATGAGAAAATCAAAGGTGCCGGTGACTGTAAAGACACGTCTAGGTACAGACCAACAGACAATGACAGCTGTGCAATTCACCAAGATGTGTGAAGGGGCCGGGGTCAGCGCCCTCACCGTTCATGGTCGAACCTGGTCTCAAGGCTTTTCTGGAAATGCCGACTGGGAATTAATCAGGCAGGTCAAAGAACTCGCAGCTATTCCGATTATCGGCAATGGAGACATCAGCAGTTACAACCAGGGAATTAGCCGCATGGAGGAAAGTAGATGTGACGGAATCATGGTTGGACGGGGGGCATTAGGCAATCCATGGGTCTTCAGTCCACAAGGAAGACCACAAAGTCTGCCTGAGATCCTTGCCGGGGTCACACGCCATTTGGAGCTCATGGAGCAATATCTTGAAACCGACAGAGTACTTGCCTATATCAAAAATCAGATCGGCCGCTATTTTAGCCAGTTTGCTGGAAGTTCTCGAATACGACAATCGGTACACGATTGTGGAACCTTCTCAATTTTGAAAGACTTTATTTCATCTCTTGCTGGGGATGGAGCACAAAATCACTGCGAATAATTGTCAGTGGCTAAGAATAAAAACAACTCTTTTTGACTCATTCGTATTCTTCTTTTGAGCCGCTTTCTTTTTTCTGATATGCTAAAGAATAGTCCCTGTAAATTCTGTAGCGGAGTTGTTTCCTATGCGCCCTGTAACCCTTTTTTTTATCCTCTTTTTCGCACTTTTCGCTTCCTCTGCAAGCTTTGCCAAAACCCTTTTCATCAATATAGGGACTGGCGGAATTACTGGCGTTTATTATCCCACAGGTGCACTCATCACTAAGATCCTCAACCGGTCCCAGGGGACGTTAGTGATGAAAGCTGTCGTGGAACCGACGAGCGGTGCTGTCTTCAATATTAATGCCATACTTGGAGGACACCTGCTCTTTGGCCTGGCTCAATCAGACCGCCAGTATCAGGCCGTCACTGGCACAGCTGACTGGCTTAAACGTGGCCCCCAAAAGAATCTCCGCTCGGTATTTTCCCTTTACCCGGAAATCGTCACTCTCGTAGCGGCAGCCGATTCAGAAATTAAGACAATTTCAGATCTACGGGGAAAAAAAGTCAATATTGGTCCTCTTGGTTCCGGATATCGACAAAATTCCCTGGATGCCCTCACCCTAGCCGGGCTTGACCCCCTGACAGACCTTACAACCTTTGACCAGAGGGTCGATCGGGCAAATAAGATGTTGCAACATGGAGATATCGACGCGTTTTTTTACACTGTGGGGCATCCTAACAACTCAAGCAACAAGGCCAGCAGCGGTTCAAGAAAGGTCAATTTTGTGGCAATTCCCACAACCGATACATTTTTCACTGATAAGCCATACTATGAGAAGGCAGTTATCCCAATTGCGCACTATCCGGCAGCCACTAATACATCTGATGTGGAGAGCTTTGCTGTCAAAGCGGGTCTGGTGACCTCAGCCAAGGTTTCCGAAGAAATCGTTTATGCGGTCACCAAAGCAATTTTTGAAAACTTTGACTATTTTAAAAATTACCATCCGGCATATTCAGGCCTTAGCAAAAAAGAAATGATCAAAGACAACGAAGCCCCCCTCCATCCCGGCGCCCTTTTATATTATCGGGAGAGTGGTCTTCTCCCTTGAGAGTATGAGATCTTGACCTCTTCTTTACCCTCATCAGCAACAGAGAACATAAATAGTTTCATCCCTGTAAAGCCAACTTTTCATCCGCCCCCTCACCTCATTCCTCCAGCACACTTCTCCTCAGTCATTGTAACCCAATCGGTTTTTACTCTTCTGACCTTGGGTTCAGTATCCCCTGCCCCGTTAATTTTCTGTGTGACGAAGAACACTTCTATAAAATTAATACTCGTTTTAACATTGAGTTAATGTTAGCATATGTTTATATTGTTGTGGAAAAAAATAATACCGTAGCGTACCAGCAATAACTAACGATAGGACTCCTCATGATACAGAAAGAAAAAATAAAAGATTATTTCTGTGATAATTGGAAAGTCGTTGTCGACAGGATGAAAGAAGGACTCATACTCGTTGATGTCCAGGGAAATATCTTATATGCAAATAAGGCCCTGGAAGAACTGCTCCTGTTCGACATGGAAGAGCTGCTGGGACAACCCTGTAATATTCTTGAATGCGACGCCTGTTTTGGAGAAAATTTGATGCGGGAAGGGAAACGATGCGCCCTTTTTCAAAAAGGACAGATACATGATCTTCACTGTTCCTTTAAACAGAAAAATGGAGATCGAATCCAAGTTATTAAAAATGCCATAGTTCTTACCGACAACAACGGCGCTGTAGTAGCAGGACTTGAGACATTGACCGACCTGACTGCCGTGGTCAATAAAGAAAACGTTATCAGTGCCCTTCGCAAACAGCTTAACCTGGAAAATGAATTTTACGGACTGATCGGCAATAGTCATGTCATGACACAGGTTCATGAACTTATCAAAAGTGTGGCCCAAGTCAGAGGACCTGTAATAATCTATGGTGAGAGTGGAACAGGAAAAGAGTTAGTGGCCAATGCCATCCATAAACTCAGCACACCAACTGGAGCCCCTTTTATCAAGATAAACTGCGCAGCCCTCAACGAAGTTATGCTGGAGAACGAACTGTTCCGGCATGGTAAAGGAACCGTTATCGAGGCAGAGCCGGTAAAACCCAGACCATTTGAGGATGAAGTTAAAGGCTCTATTTTTCTTGACGAGATAGGAGATCTGCCCCTGACCACACAGAATAAACTGTTGCATATTCTCGAGGAACAGGGAATGAAGCGTGTTGCAGGCCACCAATCTCTCCCCTTACCATTCCGTATCATTTCGGCAACCAATAAAAATTTCGACCTGTTGCTGATTGAAAACCGCTTTAGAGGAGATTTATACTCCAGGCTCAGGGCTCTTCCTATCAAGCTCCCTCCTCTCAGGAAACGTCCAGAGGATATTCCTCTTCTGGTCGAAACTTTTATCAATCGCTTCCGCCTGAAAACAGGAAAAGACATTACCTCCATCAGCAAGAATGGCCTCGATCTTCTTCTCAGTTATTCCTGGCCAGGCAACATTCGTGAATTAATCAATGTCATCGAATATGCCTTTGTGATCTGTCCCCAAGGTGAGATCACCCCGAAACATCTCCCCCAGCAATTTCAAACCTCTTCAGGGGATGTCCATGCCACGACTCAGTCCCAATCCCCTGCAGACAGGCGCCAGCAGCTCCTGCATGTCCTCAACAAGACCAATGGTAACAAATCCGAAGCGGCTCGAATCCTAGGGATTTCCAGAGTAACCCTCTGGAAGCAACTCAAAAGATACAATATCACGGTGGACAAGTCTGCCTATTAAACGACGCGACATTCCCATTCGCCAGGCACTGAAATCAAATATCAGGCCAAGCCAGTTCCCGGATCAGAGAAGATCCTCACTATTGATGAGTTACCAATGAGAGAGTCTTCTCCAGGGAAGAGTGGCTCAGAGGCAGACAGGAAGCTCCCCGCTCCTCAAAGAGACAAGCACATCGCTCTTGTTTCTGTTCACGAATAAAATACCTCAAGCCCAAAAAGCACAACTTCTTTATCACTCTCCCCACCGCCCGACACCTTATCCAGCTAAGAAAGTGTGTAAAAGGGTATTCCACTAAAAGATACAGGGGACGTCTTGTTTGAAATAGAAAATGGGTCTCATACTCTCCAAACTGGCCAGGTGTGTTATCATAGGCATGATTTTCTCCCAAAAAGAGTTGGAGGTGAAAAGAACAATCAACCCCTTCATAGCATCTCTTATCCATTTTTTTTTCGGAAAGGAGCCCCTGAGAATTTTTATTTTTTTTCCAAAAGCGGCCTTCTGCTCCCCCCCCCAAAAACAGGTGCCACAAAAATACAACAACTTGAATTTATTAACATATGTGATTGATAATGCCAAATCAGATAGTGCTTGTTACGATATTGAAAATAAAAAAACAACCAACGGAAATAATTAATATTTTATTTTTATTATTCTGAACCACTCGAAATAATAGAAAACATATGCTCTCTACGTTACCCAAAAGAGAACATTTTTTTGCTCAATCACAACTGTTTTTTAAACTATATTTCTCTGCTCCCTTCCCTGATATTTTCCAAAAAACTCCTACAAATTTACCCCAAAACAGATGCAAATGGTTCTCAACTACCTGATTTTTCAAGGCTAGGGCTGAGCATTTCATTGACAACTAAGAATCATTTGGCTATGATCATTCCGTTTCCTGTTAACATCTGTTTCCCTGGATGGTTGCCAAAACCAATACACGATAAAAGCAAGTCTCGAGAAAGGCTCTATTCCACCTCGTTACTCCAATACTTCTCCAATTTTCACTATGCCATCTCCCGACACCTCTCAAGATATTGCCGCTGTTTATAGATTTCTCGCTCAGTGTATGCAATATCCTGATGGAGACTGGATGAACCAAGATTTTTTCGATGTCCTCTACAACCTCCTCGGGACACTTGGAGGAATTGAAGAAGGCGTCGAGGTTCGCAAAAGTATCAACAATGCCAAAGACTACATAGAAGATCTACAGGTAGAATATACCCGTCTTTTCATTAACGGTGTGCCCCATGTAGTTGCTCCTCCCTACGGTTCAGTCTACATGGACAAATCATTCCAGGGCACCTTTGCCGGTAACACACTGGCCTTTTACCGGCAAAAAGGCTTTACCATGGACCAAGGCGCAGATCTTCCTGATCATCTTATTCATGAACTTGAATTTCTTTCACTTCTGGTAGAAGAAAAAGATTTTGCCGGGGAAGAGGAATTCCTGAAAAAACTATTTCGCCCCTGGTATCAACAGTTCCATACCCGGGTGACGAAAGATGCTCATCATCCTTATTTCAGGGTGGTTGTAATGTTAATTGATTTCTTCACTAAGGAGGAAGACAAAGATGGCTTTCAACCTAACGAGACGTAAATTCCTTCAGACAGCATCCCTGGCAGCAGCCTCGGTTCCACTGTCCAAGGTTGTTTCCGCAAGCACCGGTGTCACCAAGGCTCCACTTGACGCCAAAGGAACCAACGGCGACCAGACCGTAGTTGGCGGAATCTGCGAAATGTGTTTCTGGCGCTGCCAGCTGGTCGGTAAGGTCCGTGACGGCCGCCTGATGAAACTGGAAGGAAACCCCAAATCCATTGACAACGGTACCTCAATTTGTGCCCGCGGCAATGCTGGTGTCAAGCTCCTCTACGACATAGATCGTTTGAAATACCCCATGAAAAATGTGGGTGAGCGTGGCGCCCCAAAATGGAAACGAATTTCCTGGCAAGAGGCCTTGGACGAGTGTGGCTCAAAGCTGAAAAGCACTGTCGATCAATATGGTGCCCAGGGCATCTGCGTTTTTCCCCATGGTTCTTCTGCCAAGTATCCCATGCACTACTTCGAGCGTGCTGTGGGAACCCACAATGTCAGTGAGGCATCTTTCTTCCAGTGTCGTGGTATCCGTGATGCTGCCTATGTTGCCACCATTGGCAAGGCCCCTGGTGAGAAAATCGACATGCCCAATACCAAGGTCCTCTTTTTCATTGGAGACCATCTTGGTGAGAATATCCATGTCTCTCACATCAAAGCCTATATTCAGGGTCTGCAAAACGGCGCTAAACTGATCGTTGCTGATCCCCGTTTTTCTGCATCTGCTGCCAAGGCTGATATCTGGGTACAAATCAAGCCCGGTACCGATACTGCCTACATACTGGCCATCGCCAACTACCTTGTCAAAAACAACAAATACGACAAGGCATTCGTTGAAGACCATACCGAAGGTTTTGAGGAGTTCGCTGCGGCCATCTCCGAGTGGACCCTGGAAAAGGCTGCCAAAGAGTGCGACATCCCAGCTGAGCAGATCAAAGAAGTTGCTGAAATGCTTGCCACCAATGCCCCTCATGTCGCGATCCACCCTGGTCGGCACGTATCCTGGTACGGGAACGACTTCCAACGCCAACGTGCCTTGGCCTGCCTGACTGGTATTCTGGGCGCTTACTTTGTCAAGGGTGGCTGGGTGCCTGCCAAGGGACCAAAGGTGAAGGGAACCAGTTGGGCCAAAGAAGATCATGGTCACAAATATGACCTGAATTTTGATCACGAGGAAGATGAAAAGGTTTATGCCTTCAATCCTCCAGGAACCCCCACTGAGCTGATTCGTGACTGCGCCATTAGCGGCAAGCCATATCCGATCAAGAGTTGTGTCGTCTGGGGCCAAAATCCTCTGCAGACCATTCCCGGTCAGGAGAAGATGAAAGATCTTTTCCGCGCCATGGATTTTGTCATGTGTGTCGATGTCATGCCCACCGACGTCACTATGTGGGCCGACATCCTGCTCCCCGAATCCAGCTACCTTGAGCGTTTCGATTATATCAAAACAGGAACGCAGTGGGATTTCTCCAAAGAGCACCAGCAGTATATCTCTGCTCGTATGCCTTTTATTCCTGCCATGTTTGAGCGTAAGGATCAGATATATATCACCAACGAGATTGCCAAGCGCATGGGCCATGAGGCCAAGATCCCTGTCAAAACCATCGAAGAAATGGTTGAGAAGGACCTGGCGTCTGTCGACCTCTCCATCGAGAAACTCAAGGCAGCGGATGGCATTCACATCCAGCCCGGAAAAGATCCCTACGGAGTCCCGGAAGATTTTACCGTTCTTCTCTATAATGAAGATATCGAAGATGCAGGCCATCCCGGTGTACCAACCTACAAGCCAGTAGACCAGCCTCCCAAGGGTTTTGCCCGACTGCTGTACGGTCGTGCGCCGGTACATACCTTTAACAGGAGTCAGAATAACGTATGGCTGCACAATGCCATGCCTGACAATCCAGTCTGGGTAAACGACCAGGTTGCGGCGAATCTCGGTCTTATTGACGGAGACGTCGTTGGTCTTGTGAACAGCGATGGAGTGAAGGCTCTTACAACGACAACTGTCAAGGTAACACCAGGTATCAGGAAGGACTGTGTATACATGTATCATGGCTATGGCAGTGCCAATCCCCTGTTGACCATCGGTGTTGGCGCTGGTGTTGATGATCAGAGCCTTATTACCAAGCTGGCTATTGATCCTGAAACCGGCTGTAATGGAATGAGAAATAACTTTGTTAAACTGATTAAAAATGGAAAGGTTCTGGACATTCCAGCCTGATCCCATCTTTAAGCTCTTTTCAGGAGGATATATTCGATGCAATATGGAATGATCATAGATCTGGAACGATGTGTGGGTTGTCACGCCTGCACCATTGCCTGTCGGGCAGAGTGGGAAGTTCCAGTTCCCTATCAGCGTAACTGGGTCAAACGTCTAGGCCCAACCATGACAGCTGACGGCATGGCTTCTACCTACTATCCAGGACTCTGCAACCACTGCGATAAACCGCCTTGTGTTGATGAGTGCCCTGCTGATCCGGTGGAGATGACTTTTACCGACTACAAAAGCGGAAAAACCAAGACCATGGAAGTGGCGGCAACGTGGAAAGATCCCTTTGA
This sequence comes from Pseudomonadota bacterium, assembly GCA_018817385.1. Lineage (GTDB taxonomy): Bacteria > Desulfobacterota > Desulfobulbia > Desulfobulbales > Desulfocapsaceae > Desulfocapsa. Next base: position 14,793 of record JAHIUA010000068.1, on the reverse strand, counting down.
TGGCAGCGTCCAGGTTGATAAAGAACGCTGCATTGGTTGCGGAGCCTGTGCCGATGCATGCCCCTACGGTGCCCGTTATGTCAACCCCGATCTCGCCGATGACAACAGTGAGGGAAAGGTAGACAAATGTACTTACTGTAAACCTCGTGTCGAAGCAGGACTTATTCCTGCGTGTGTTCAGACCTGTATCACCAACGCCCGGATCTTTGGTGACCTCTCCGATCCCAACTCAGAGGTTTCTCAGTACGTCAAAAAGGGTGCCAAGGGACTGGAACCGAAAGGCGGACATCTCGGCACCAACTCCCGCTACTATGGAAACAAGAGGGATATGGGACTTCTCTTTGCTGATTACACCCCGGAAATGGCAGACATGGGCAGCGTTAAACGCCGCGCCATGATGGCTTCCATGGTGAAACCGGCGATGAGAAAAGCAAAAGACCTCGGCATCCTCGGATTGGCCGGTGCCATGCTTGTCAAAGGTCTCTCTGATAATGAGAACAGTAAGTAATTAGTAGAGTCAGAAGACTACCCAAAAAAGGCCCTTTGTCGTTACGACAAAGGGCCTTTTTTTTGTGCTTATCAATTAGATCCCCACCCAGCACTTCCCTCCCCTTCCAAACCCAAGGATGAGACAAACAATCGGTTAGGGCAAAAATTCAGCAAACACAAATTTACCATTGCTTTCTAAGCGATCAGGTTCCGGAATAGCATTCAATTTTCGGTACAGAGTGTAGATAAACTCGGGGACCACAAGGACTACTGTCCTGTTTTTTTTGTTCCATTTTTCAACAAATTGGATAAATTCATCAAGTCCTGCCGGTGGAGTAGCGGCATGATCCATAATCAGACGATCTCTGGCATCAACATAGGATGTGCCGTAACGAACTTCGCCTGGGGCCACAAATATGGAGACATCGTTACGCTTGAAATACCAGCATACTTCACGCAGGGGATCATCATGAGAAACAAGAATACTCTTTTCATCCACCCGATCCTCAAATCTAGAGAGGAAATCCCCTGGTGCTTTAGAACGGAAGAGTTCCTGGGGCAGGAGAAAATTACTCATCAAAAGAGGAAGACAAGAGGCGAAGACAAAAAGGGGGATTCTCTTTGCCTTTTGGAAAATGCAGGCCCCTCCCATGGCCAGACTGCTGATCACGAGAGTGGCATATAGCAGATAAAGCTTCTTCTGTTCATCAAGCGCATAAATAATTGTCTCTTTTGTAAACAGCGGGAAAAGAAAAAGCACGCCAAGGATCAGAAAAAATAGCAATGCCAGGAGGAAAGAACTTCTGGACCACCATTTGTTCATTGTGAGGAAATCAGCTCCAATTTTTTTCCCTAAAAGGATGGCCAGCGGTGCAAAACAAGGCAGGATGTAGGTGGCTAATTTCCCGCTAGAAAGGGAGAAGAAAAAGATAGGGAGGAACAACCACAGCCAGAGGAACTGAGTTTCCCCTCTATCTGTTCTTGTCCAATTTCCGCCGATGAAGAGGAGCGGTAAAAAAACTGTCCAGGGAAATGCCCCCAGCAAAAGAACAGGCAGATAAAACCAGAATGGCTGCGGATGTTGTCCTGCAGCGGCCCCGGTAAAACGCTGGATATGTTCCACCCAGAAAAAATAATGCCAGAAATCGGGTTCTGCCCGATGAATAAAAAATGCCCATGGTCCAATAACCAGCAGGGCTGAGACAATAGGGATTAAGGGAAGCTGGAGAAAAAGATCTCTGAACCGTTTCTGCAAGAGCATATAGGGAACAGCGACAATAACAGGGATGGCCAAGGCAAGAAAGCCTTTGGTAAGAAAGGCGCAACCACAGAAGAGACCAAAGAAAAACAGATAGCCTCGTTGCCCGGCCCGAGATCTTGCCTCACTATACAAAAAAAAGAAAAAGAGTCCTCCAGTGAGAAAAAAGGTGAGGATGGCGTCGAGAAGGGCCACAGTACCCATAATATAGACCTGGGTAAAGCTGAGATAGATGACAGTGGCCAGCCCTCCTGTTATCAGACCTCTTTTTCGTCTGGCAAAACAGAAGACAAAAAATCCGGTGAGACCAGTGAACAGCGCAGTGGGAAAACGGACACCAAACTCTGTTTCACCAAAAGCCATAAGCGAGAGGGCATTCAGCCAGTGGCCCATGATCGGTTTTTCAAAGTAGCGCAGACCGTCCAGGCGAGGGACGATCCAATCATCCGTTGCCACCATCTCCCGCGCAATCTCGCCATAGCGGGTCTCATCGGGCATGAAGAGAGGCTTGCTGCCGAGAGGCAGAATATAAAGGACAATAAAGAGGAACAATGCCAGGAAAGGCATCCACTTCAGCATCACTGATTTCCCTTGAGATTGGATCATTATTCGTAACAGTTTATCGAAGTTCTATCAATTTGCTGGCGCCTTGCGACCAGAGAAGCTTCCCTGGCCAATATATGCTGGAGGAATCATAATTATCTTTGGATCGATATCCAGCCGTCTCTCCCCGGAATTTCATTTGAGACCACCTTTCCTGAAGGCAAAGGTTCTGTTGCATTGGCAACGAAATCACCAAGAGGACAAAAGCTGTATCCCTCATCACGGGCCTTCTCCAGAAATCGTCGAAACAGCGAATGGCAGACTATGCCTTCAACTTCGGCATGGATTGTAAGGATATTGAGTTGTCCTGGCTGGACAAATGACAACAGGCGATCATTATAGTTTGTATCTGTCACGCCTTGACTGCCTATGAGTTCATCATAGGTCGGCAAGGTGGTGGGGATCTGTGGTGTATGGAGGCGCTTGCCACCTATTTCTGGAATAAAAACCGAGTAACCACGACAATCAGAACTATAGGAAAAATTGAATTTTTCCTTGGCCAGGAGGACATGGTCGGTACACCGCCAGGCAGGAGCTGCGGAAGAGACAGGGGACTTTCCTGTGAGTTGCTGTAAGACATCTCCGGCCTTCTCGAGCAGGGTTTGCACCTGGGCAGTCGACCAGTTGTCAACACCGGCCTGCCAGCCATGATGATCCCAGGCATGAACCCCTATTTCATGCCCCTCAACTGCTGCCTGGAGGATGGCCGCCGCACCGCCTTTGCCAATAGAGGGCCCTCTCCAAAAAGTCCCTTTCAGGAGGATGTCCCACCCATAAAGGCTCGCCGCTTTGGTCCGCAGCATCTTGACCACAAACGAGGGGCGCAGCAAGCGCCAGAGGTGCCTGCCCATATTGTCGGGACCGACGCTGAAGAAAAAAGAGGCCTTTATATTATATTCTGCCAACAGTCGACAAAGTTCAGGGACTCCCAGTTGTGTTCCCCGCAGGGTATCAACATCGATGCGCAAACCGATTTTTTGCATCAGCTATCTGAACCGGTATCAGAAATCATCTTTGTGACTGATCTCAAACTCTCCGGTGTCGACTGCCTGTTTCAGGAAAAAATCCAGGGTCTCTTCAACAGATTGTTCCAGAGACACAGTGGGCTTCCAGCCCAGCAGTTTTTCTGCCTTCTTAATGGAAGGTTTCCTGAAATTGACGTCCTCATAGCCCTTCCCGTAAAAGGTCCGACTTTCCACCTCTCTCATTCCGGCAAAGGGGGGAAATTTATGAGCAAGGGGATGTTGTTTAAACTTCTCCACCAAAATTTCTGCTAAAGAACGGATTGATGCCTCATTATACGGGTTGCCAATGTTAAATATTCCAGAGTCGCAGATATTCTCCTTGTTCTCGATGATACGATAAAGACAGTCTATACCATCTTTCACATCGGTAAAACAGCGTTTCTGGTATCCTCCATCCACTAACTGAATGGGAGTTCCCTCGGCCAGGTTGAGGATAAGCTGGGTAATGGCCCGGGAAGAGCCTATCCGAGCAGAGGCCAGACTGTCCAGGCGTGAGCCGACCCAGTTAAAGGGTCTAAACAGGGTGAAATCGAGTCCCTTGGTAGAACCATAGGCCCAGATCACCCGATCCATCAACTGTTTGGAACAGGAATAAATCCATCGCTGCTTGCGGATAGGTCCAAGGACCAGTTGCGAGCTGTCTTCATCGAAATTGGTGTCCTGGCACATCCCATAGACCTCCGAGGTCGAGGGAAAGAGGACCCGTTTGCCATACTTGGCACAGTAGCGAACGATACGCAGGTTTTCCTCGAAATCGAGTTCAAAAACCCGGAGAGGGTTTTTGGTGTACTCTGCTGGGGTGGCAATGGCAACCAGGGGGAGAACAATGTCACATTTCCGTACATGATATTCAATCCATTCTCTCTGAATCGAGATATCCCCTTCGAAAAAATGAAAATTGGGATGCCCCAGGAGATGTCTGATATAGTGAGAACCAAGATCCATCCCATGCACCTCGTAGCGTCCGGTATCAAGGAGGTACTCAGAGAGATGGCTGCCGATAAAACCATCGGCACCAAGGATAAGGACAGATTTTTTACGGCGGGCGGCAAGCTTCTTTTTTACATCAGGACCAAGCTGCATGCCTTTGACCAGCGACATGGCAGAAACCAGGTGCCTGCCGCTGAGCATCAATCCGTTATCACCTGCCTGTCCGGATTTGATCTCCACGGCTCCTTTACCACAGGCTACAATAAAGGGGGCGTCCGAGATAACCATACCCGGCTTTGCTCCTTGATTATCATTCAAGGTCTCTACATGCCAGAACACTGCCTTTCTCGTCCCCAGATAACTGAACGCCCCCGGATAGGGCCTGGTAACCGCTCGAACAAGATTTCGGATTTCTTCAGCACTTTTTGTCCAGTCTATCTCACCGTCAGCGGGTTTACGGCCGCCAAAGTAGGTGGCAAGCGAGTGCTCCTGAGGCGTACGGGCGGCACTCCCATCTTGAATGCCTGATAACACCGTCTCCAATAGCTTACCACTGGCAGCAGCAATTTTTCGATGGAGGGTAAGTGCCGTATCGTCCCGGCTAATGGACACCACTTCCTGACCGACAATATCACCGTCATCTGGCTGCGGGGTCATGTAATGGAGGGTAACCCCAGTCTTTTCCTCACCATGGACCAGTACCCAGTTGACTGGACAACGTCCACGATAAACGGGTAACAGGGAGCCATGAAGGTTCAAACAGCCCTGTGCAGGTATGGCCAAGACCTCTCTGCCCACCATATTCCGATAGTAAAAAGAAAAAATAATGTCAGGCCGCATGGCCTTGATCTTTTCCACCCAGAGGGGGTGATTGATATTTTCAGGTGCGAAAACAGGAAGATCATGGAGAGCGGCCCGTTCAGCAACCGAATCGAACCAAGTGTTTTCATTGGGATCATCGGGATGGGTAAAAACGGCCTGAATTTCAAACCCGGCTTCAATTAACTTATCGATACCGATACAACCTATGGAATGGTAGGCAAGAACTATAGCTTTCATAATATGCTTATAAAAAAAAGTGTTAACATCAATGGGAAGATTGATCTTCTCGCATGGCCTCTTTCTTCGCAGGTTGCGAACCGATAATCTCCTGGATAAAATATCTGGGCCGCGCCCTGACATCATGATAAATTCGGCCGATGTATTCTCCCAGCAGGCCCATGGCAATAAACTGGGCCCCAATAAAAAAATAGACCAGAGCGAAGAGGGTAAAAACCCCACCCTCAGCCCATTCGGCCCCATAAATGAGGCGAAGAACAAGGAGCAGGAGACCAAAACCAAATCCAGTGGCTGATATAATCCCACCGACAATGGAAAGCAGACGCAGGGGATATGTGGTCATGGTGGTGACCAGGTCAAACATCAGGGAGATCAACTTTCCGAAACTGTACTTTGATTCTCCCAGTGTTCTCGCCGCATGCTCCACCTCTATCTCTGTGGTCGTTCTGGCAAAACTGTTGGCGAGTACGGGGATAAAGGTAGATCGCTCTTGGCACATGAGCATGGCTTCAACGATATGACGCTTATAAACTCGCAGCATACAGCCATAATCATGCATCATCACCCCGGTTGCCCTCTGTACCGCCTTGTTCACCAGGGATGAGGAGAATTTACGGAAAAACGAATCATTGCGATGGGCTCGCACAGTGCCCACCACATCATACTCTGCGCCCATGGCAACCAGGCGGGGTATCTCTTCGGGAGGATTCTGTAAATCGGCATCGAGGGTAACAATTATTTTTCCACGGACCTTGGACAATCCGGCCATTATCGCATTATGCTGGCCATAGTTCCGATTGAGAAAAACCCCTATCACTGTGCCCGCATTCCGTTCTGCTGCCTCTTTAATAAGGGCAACCGAGGTATCAGAGGAACCATCATCCACCAAAAGGATTTCAAATGATTTTCCGGTTTCACGGCAGGCGGCAAGGGTGCGGGGAATAAGTTCACTCAGACAGGCCTCTTCGTTGTACACCGGGATAACAATCGAAACAATAGGGTCTTCCCCTGTATTGATTTCCAATTCGTTCATACCTTTATCTCAAACATTCTTTCACGGCAGATACCACATCTGCCACATCTCCTTCACCCATATCCGGAAACAGCGGCAGCGAACAGATTCTCTCTGAATTCCACTCGGTATTGGGCAGCATGCCCTCCTTCATTGCTAACTGTTCACGGTAAAATTTCTGGAGATGAACAGCTCGAAAATGGAGGCCGGTACCGATATTTTTTTCTTTCAGTTCTTTCATAAAAAGGTCTCGGTCAATACCTTTGTCTTCTGCCAGTAACCGAACAATGAAAAGATGCCAGGAATGAAGATGAGGATACGTGGGAAAAGTCAATGGTTGGATTTCTTTCACGTCCCTGAACAACTCAAGATACAGTGAGGCAAGAAAACGCCGTTTTTGATTAAATTGTTCTATCCGCCTGAGTTGTTTCACACCCAGCACTGCAAGGATATCCGGAAGGTTATACTTATAGCCCGGCTCAAGAACCTGGGCCTGGGGAGAGCGCCCCTGACCGGAGCGATCATAGGCATCGACTCCCAGACCATGAAATTTCAGACTGCGGATGCGATCCAGGAGTTGCTCATCATCTGAACAGACCATCCCCCCTTCCCCGCTGGTAATATTCTTGATGGGGTGAAAGGAGAAGATGACTGTACCGGTCTGGCCAATTTTCTGGCCTCTGTAGGAGGTGCCAATGGCGTGGGCCCCATCTTCGATGAGCGGGATATTGTGTTCGGACGCCAGATTTCTTAATGGCTCGAGATCGACTGGAGCACCAGCAAAGTGGACTGGAATAATGGCTCGTGTTCTGGGGCTGATTTTTTCTTGCACCTCCATGACGCCAAGCATAAGCGTATCTCTATCCACGTCCACAAAAACAGGGGTGGCTCCGGCGAGGACAATAAGATTGATCGTCGAAACCCAGGTCATGGCTGGGGTAATGACTTCGTCTCCGGGACCGATACCAAGGGCCTTCAGCACAAGATGCATTCCGGCGGTTGCAGAAGAAAGAGCAACAGCACCGCCACATCCACAATATTGACAGATTTCATCTTCAAACTGTGTGTTCCATTTTCCTGTGGTAATCCATCCTGAGCGTAACACATCAGCAACTGCAGCGATGTCATCCTCACTGATGGACGGTTGGGAAAAAGGAAGAAATTCAGAACGCATAATTTAAGATCATGTAAAATTCACAAACTATTACTTGTTGTGTCTGCAGGAGAAGCTGTGGGGAACGACCACCATTGCTGTTCTCCATATATGGTCTCCCTCTCTGTCCCCGAGTGACCCTGCCTTTCTCTTTCATAGCGAAATTCACAGCAGACAAAACCGAATCGCAAGAGAGGTCTTTATCTGTGCATTACCGCTGTCATACCTCTATTCTTTCTGAAAAATCCACTTGCTAACATGGGGCAAAGCGCCCATGGGATCAGAACGAACATGTCGCTATTCCCTCTACACCAAATAGTAAGAAGAAGCGAGGAGAAACCTTAGAGGCATTGGAAAGAAACAATTTTGTCCTCAGGAATAAATAAAGACAAAACGATCATCATCAACAGAAATCCGCAAACGTCCTTCGTGATTTCTCCCATAGACTTCCCATCCCGGTTCACCATGCAACTCGCATTTCAAACAACATGGCGAATGGACTCCCTTATCACGGTCACACCAGGAGACCAGAGTGGCGAAATCATTGTCGGCTTCTGCTATCATTTTGGCCAGTGCTTTGGCCTGAGCAAAGGTTACACTGTATCCATTGATATTACATGAAATGCTCTTCATTTTTTGACCTCACGACACTGCTTTTCATTCCTTTTCTGCCTCCTGTTTCAGCCGCCAGTTCAATGCCTGCCGTGTAATTCCCAACATTTGAGCAGCAATGGCCTGATTGCCCTGCGAACGATGCAGAGCCTCGTGCACCAGAATACGACCGGATTCCTTCAAGGTTGGCAGAGTACTGAGAATACTGAAAACCGTTTCACCCGTCACATCCTCCATAATGGCTTCACAGTTCCCATTGCGTTTTTCAATGTACTCTTTAAAAACCTCCATGCTCAGGGTTCTGCTCCTATGCTTGGAAAGTGCATCAAAAACCATGGACTGGAGTTCACGAACATTTCCTGGATACCTGTAAGTCCCGAGCAGGAGGGGAAGCTCATTGGGATAGGCGGGTTTCTTTTTATTCAGGCGCTTGGCAGCCTCCTCCAGAAAATAATCAAGAAGCAGTGGCAGATCATCTAAGCGTTCGCGCAGAGGAGGGACATGAACGTGATGCGTACGCAGCCTGAAAAAAAGATCCTGCCGAAAGGCCCCGGATGCCTGCAGGGAATCAAGGTCTCGATGGGTGGCAAAGATCATGCGCAGATTGGTACTGCGAGCGACATCGGATCCCAGGGGATAGTATTCTCTTTCCTGGATGAGACGCAGGAGTTTGATCTGAGATCCCGGGGAAAGATCACCTATTTCATCAAGGAACAAGCTGCCGTCAGTGGCAGTTGCAATCAATCCCTTACGACTCTGCTCAGCACCAGAAAAAGCACCTTTGGTATGGCCAAAGAGGGTGTCCGCAAGCATGGTATCATCCAGACCGGCAATATTCACTGCTACGAAATGGCCACTTCTCTGTGATAGATGGTGAATGGCGCGGGCAAACAGTTCCTTGCCCGAACCTGTTTCGCCAGTGATCAATACAGGTTCGCTGGTGGTTGCAATGGCTTCAATGTACTGAAAGACTGAGCGCATTGTCTTGTTGTGAGTGATAATATGAGAAAAGGCCTCTGGATTATCCAGCTGATCTTTTAGAAAATGTTCTTTAAGTGAGCTGTTTTCCCTTCGCAACAGGCCAAGCTCAATGGCACGCTGAACGCCAGTGACCAGTCGTGATTCTTCCGTGACCTTGGTGAAAAAATCATAGGCACCAAGCTTCATACAGGAAACAACTGTTTCGACCTGATCCAGGCCGGTCATGATAATCACTGGAATCTCGGGATAGTCTTTTACTACCAGCGGCAAGAGTTCATCTCCTGCCAGATGAGGCATGGTTAGATCCAGCACCAGGACACTGATCGGCTGCATCCCTATAACTTCCAGCACTTTTCTTGAATCATTGCAGGTGATGACATTATTTATTCCGGCTGCCTGAAGAGTAAGACCAAAGCTGTTTAACCAGGCATTTTCGTCATCAACAAGAAGGACAGGAAGGATAGGATAGCGTGTTTTTGTCATGATATCTTTGGGCTAAGCAATAATCAATTAGTGTGTTTTAGGTAAAGCAGGAAGAACAATAACCACTTCGGTCCCTTTGCCAAGCTCTGAGGAGAAATTCATGACCCCGTTATGTTCCTTGACAATTCCAACCGAAACAGAAAGCCCGAGACCGGTCCCTCCCATACTCCGCTTGGTCGTAAAAAAGGGATCCGTTACCTTCTTCAAGTCTTCGGCGGCAATGCCTGTGCCTTCATCACGAATTGAGATCTCTACCCCGTCATTTTCCCGATTATACCTGGTGCAAATAGTAAGGGAGAGGTCACTGCTGGCCAGGGCCTCGCAACTGTTCTGGATCAGATTAATCACCACTTGCGTAAGACGCTGCCTGTTGCCAAGGACCTGCGGCAGATCAGCTCCATAACGGGTGCTGAATCTATTGGTGGCCCGATGAATACTGTTTGCGGTAAGACGAACTCCTGACTGGACCACAGCTGCAATGTCCACCGGGGTCATCTGGCCACTGGTTTCCTGTCTGGCATAATCTTTCAAATCAACAACAATCTGTTTGATTCGGGCAGCACTCTCCTCAAGCTCCGTACAGGTACGCAGGAGTTGTTGGCGCATCGTGGAATACTCGATTCCAGCAACGCTAAAATCACCATTTTCTTCATAAAACTCATCTAAAATCGGTTTCACACTCTCCCAGGAACGGGTGAGAATGGGAAGGTTTAACAGGGCTATAGAATTTGGATTATTAATTTCATGGGCAACACCGGAGACTAGAAGCCCCAAAGAAATCATCTTGTCAGCATGGAGAAGCTGCTGCTGCTGAATCCTGGCAACCTCTTCATTACGTTTCCGCTCGGTAATATCACGAACAATCCAAATTGCATGCCACTGCCCTTTGATTCTGGTAGAGGAAAGAGAAAGCTCCACAAAGACGTCATTGCTGTTTTTATTTCGGACTATAAGTTCAACGGTGTGGGCGACATTTCTCCCGGACTTTGCCTGTGCCAAAGGTTCCACACTCAGAGCCTCCCCTTCACGGCGGGGTTGAAGAAGGACATGAACAGGGTTCCCTAACGCCTCATTGAAGGTAAAGCCAAAAATCGTGGTTGCCGCCTCATTCCAATAGGAAATATCCCCCTGGTGGTCCATGAGAATGATGCCGTCAAGGGCGGAGGCGGTAAGACTTCTGAACTTGTCTTCACTTTCCCGCAGAGAGGTCTCGGCAAGGGTTCTGGCCTCACAGGTATCACTATAACGCTCAGAAAGGGCCGTGAGATCGAGAGCAAGATTTTTGATCTCCTGCGGGCCGTGCCACTTGAACTTCGTTCTTTTTTCATTGTTGATGATATCATCGAGGCCAGCGAGCAGATCTTTCTGAATAAATTCGATTTTAGCGGCAATCCAGGTCGCAGAAATAAAGACCAAAAGTGACATGACACAAATGATCATAACAACATTCATGGTCAAACTCATTTTCCATTTTTCTATGGCACTCTCATCAACCTGGCTCCCTACCCACATGACGGCCTGATGTTCATCATTAAAAATAAGTGGCATCCAGGCTATTTTTTTTTTGTTTTTTCCTGACAAAATCAATGGGTCACTGATTTCCGTTACCTGTAACCCAGGGAAGTCGGCAAAGGCATTACAGGAATCATTTCCCAGGTCTTGAACTGAATCAGGACCTGCAACCCCGACTTCACATCCACGCAAATAACTTCCGTTTTCGGTTACCCAGTATGACTCCTTAAAGTTCTTAAGAAATTCAGACAGATCTATGCGCAGCATCATAACACCTATGGGACCACGTCCCGTCTCAACTACAGGTGTTGACATAAGCAGTTCGTATTCATCACTGCCAGTTTGTTGAAATGGATCCGTTTTCTGACCCACGAGATTCACCAGAACCTGATTTTCTATAAGTTCAAGTGATTGACGAAAAAAGTTATGTTCAAAATGATTTACGGCAGAGACCGCTGCCCGTAAATCAGACTCCACTCGATGGAAAGAAAGCAGTTCATCGCCGACAGCATTGAAAAGAGTGAATTCCTGAACCTGCTCATCACTCTCGAACCATCTTTTCAAGACCCCGGACATGGTATCAATATTTGTCGAATCGTGGATCGCGGCAAAGGCTGAGGGAAGCGTGGCGGAACGAATAAGACTCTTCTTCAGGCAACGAATTCTGGCATTTAGCTGAGCAAACTCAACAAGCGACTGAGCCTGGGTTTCCGATTCTGCGGCATATTCCAGTCTATTAATGGTCTGTGGCCAATTGAGAGCGACCATGATAAAAAGGGGAAAAAGGCCAAGAACAATGACAATCAAGAAGATAACACTACGTATTTTCATACAAATTGAAAGAAAAAAATATTGGAAGAATCAGTACACCTCGTTCAGGCCATAAACAGGCAGCAAGTTTTTTTGCGTCCCTAGCCCATATTACCTGTTTTTCACAACATAGCAAGTTACCAGCAATAAGTTACTCATTCCGACAAGACCCTTGAATAAGCTGAGTGAATTCGCTATATCGATCTTTTCTTTTCATGGTATTCAGGGTATTGTGATTATTCCAATTCGTCTATCCAGTCCCCCCTATCCATCCATTTCAAAGCAGGATATTCCAATGAGTGTTGATGACAAAAAAATTATCTATTCAATGATTAAAGTCAGTAAGTATTATGACGACAAACCGATCCTGAAAGACATATCCCTTTCCTATTTTTATGGAGCAAAGATTGGTGTCCTTGGTCTTAACGGTTCCGGAAAAAGCAGTCTCCTCCGTATTCTTGCCGGTATCGATACGGAATTTAGCGGAGAAACGATTAGTTCCCCTGGAATGAGCATTGATTACCTCCCCCAGGAGCCTGAACTCGATCCTTCTAAAACCGTGAAAGAAGTAGTGGAGGAAGGTGCTCAATCCACCGTGGATCTCCTCAATGAGTTTAACATCATCAATGAAAAATTTGCCGAACCCATGAGCGATGACGAGATGCAGGCCCTCATCGAACGCCAGGGGGAAGTACAGGACAAGCTGGACACCCTTGATGCCTGGGATTTGGATTCTAAACTGGAAATGGCCATGGATGCCCTCCGTTGTCCCCCTTCAGAGACAAAATGTGGTATCCTCTCAGGTGGTGAAAAGAGGCGTGTTGCCCTCTGCCGCATCCTCTTAAAAAAACCAGATATTCTCCTCCTTGATGAGCCGACCAACCACCTGGATGCCGAATCCGTTGCCTGGTTGGAACACCACCTGCAGCAATATTCCGGAACCGTCATTGCAGTCACCCATGATCGTTATTTCCTTGATAATGTTGCAGGATGGATCCTGGAACTGGACCGAGGACGTGGTATTCCCTGGAAGGGAAACTACTCATCCTGGCTGGAACAAAAAGAACAACGCCTGGCCAATGAAGAGAAAAAGGAAAGTGATCGCAGGCGAACGCTGCAAAGAGAACTTGAGTGGATCAAGATGTCTCCCAAGGGAAGACGCAGCAAATCCAAGGCCCGTATCAACTCCTACGAACAGCTGCTTGGTCAAGAAACTGAGAAGATGGCCAGAGACATGCAGATTTTTATTCCCCCCGGACCACGCCTGGGCAAGGTTGTCATTGAGGCCGAACATGTGCGCAAGGCGTTCGGCGACCGCATCCTTGTTGATGACATGAATTTCAGCCTCCCCGCAGGAGGAATAGTCGGGGTAATCGGTCCCAATGGTGCCGGTAAATCGACGCTTTTTGAAATGATCACCGGCAAGGATACCCCTGATGCTGGCACCATCCGCCTGGGTGAAACCGTCAAACTTTCCTACGTGGACCAAAGTCGTGAAGTGCTGGATCCAGAAATGACGATCTGGGAGGCCGTTTCAGAAGGTCAGGAAACGGTATGGCTGGGGACACAAGAGGTCAACTCCAGGGCCTATGTGGCTAAATTCAACTTTTCCGGGTCCGCTCAGCAGCAAAAGGTAGGACTCCTCTCCGGTGGACAACGTAACCGAGTTCATCTGGCCAGAATGCTCAAAGAGGGAGGCAATGTACTCCTCCTCGATGAGCCAACAAATGACCTGGATGTCAATACCCTCAGGGCCTTAGAAGAAGCTCTGGATAGCTTTGGTGGTTGCGCAGTGGTCATCAGCCATGACAGATGGTTTCTGGATAGGATCGCCACTCACATCCTTGCCTTTGAAGGAGATTCCCAGGTTGTCTGGTTTGAAGGGAATTATTCAGATTATGAAAAGGACCGAAAGGCCCGACTGGGAAGCGAAGCCGATCAGCCCCACAGAATCAAATACCGTCAACTCACTCGTTAGGAGAGACAGGCATACCCACGTTGAACCAATAGCACTTGCATTTCAGACACCACGGAATAGATTGTTCCGCGCTGCTTCAGAAATTCACGATCAAGCCACCCAAGCTAGCCATCAATGTGCTAAGTGGCCTGATCGTGGACAAGCGGGTACCGAGACACAGGGCTCCAGATGAGAGTATTGCTCAATACTTTTATTTTTTTGGAGTCAGCAGATAGGCTGAGAACCCACCTCCTCATCGGTAAGCCGAGAGTTTCATCCCAATGACAATGAAACTCTCGTTGCTCTTCTCCAAGAGAAGACAGGGCGAAATCAACTCCTATTCCGATATCATCTACAGTTTCTGCAAAAGAGCCAACAACTGCTCTAAGACTGAAATTTTCTCGGTGACGACACGTAAGGATCCTTGCCGACAGTCTGCCTCCATGATTGCAGTCAGGTCTTGGAGACCTTTCAATCCAAGACTCGCAGCCGCCCCCTTGATAGAGTGAACACTGGCCATGCTCAGACTGGCATCCCCCTTACTGATACCCTGTTTCAGGTTTGCCAGATCAGAAGCAGCCGACTCTTTAAAGATTTCTATTAATTCCTGTAAAAGTTCTTCGTCCTCGGCTGCTTGTTCCAAGGCAAATTCCCTGTCCCAGTTCAGATCCTCCATGTACTGCCTCCTTCAACATAGCAACAACTAAGAACTCTTTTCAGTAATGAGTAATGGCTGTTTCTTGATTACAAAGAATGCTATCATATTTTGTAACTACTCACCCCTATCCGATTCAGCTTCCAAAGCCTTACCTGTCAAAGCTATCTGAATAGCAACAAGCGGATTGACTCCTTGACTGGCCATGGTTTGCAAGTAACTTGAAATCCGGCAATATGCCAATGCATATAACT